>NZ_CABEGA010000051.1 GCF_901521055.1 Cellulomonas hominis
GCGGACGCGCGCAAGCCCGCGACCGCGATGTACGTGTCCTACGACGCGGACCGGCCGCTGACCCGGGTCGACGAGCGGCCCGCGGCGACCGCGGCGCCCGCGTCCGGGTCGCTGCTCGGTGGCGGGAGCGGGGCGACGGCGGTCCGGTCGGGCAGGACCAGCAGGGCGCCGGTGCGCGGGTGCGGCACGACCTCCACCGGGTACCGGTAGACGTCCGTGAGCAGCGACGCGGTGAGCACGTCCTCGGGGGCCCCGAGCGCGCGCAGCCGGCCGCCGGCGAGCACCGCCACCCGGTCGGCGTGCGCGGCGGCGAGCGTGAGGTCGTGCAGGACGGCCACGACGGCGTCCCCGGCGTGGGCGCGGTCGCCGGCGCGGTCGAGCAGCAGCTCCTGGTGCCGGACGTCGAGCGCGGCGGTCGGCTCGTCGAGCAGCAGCACCGGCGTCGCCTGCGCCCGGACCCGCGCGAAGGCGACGCGCGCCTTCTCGCCGCCGGACAGCGACGGGAACCGGCGCTCGGCCAGCTGCCCCGCCTCGGCCTCGGCCAGCGCCCCGGCGACCGCCCGGTCGTCGTCGTCCTCCTGGGCGGTCCCCCGCCAGGGCGCCCGGCCCATCCGCACCACGTCGGCGACGGCGAACGGGAAGCTCAGCCGGTGCTCCTGCAGCAGCACCGCCCGGCGGCGCGCGAGGTCCCCGGCGCGCAGCCGGCGGACGTCCGCGTCGTCGTACCGGACCTCGCCGCGCGTGGGCTCGAGGTCGCCCGCGAGCACGCCGAGCAGCGTCGACTTGCCCGCGCCGTTCGGCCCGACGACCGCGAGCACCTCCCCGGCGCGCACGTCGAGGTCGACGCCGTCCAGCAGCACCGCCCCGTCGACGGCGTACGCCACGTCGCGCGCCACGACCGGCACGGCGCCGGGCGCGGCCGCCGGCACACGCGCCCCGCCGGTCACGCCCAGCCCCCCGCCTGGCGCCGGGTGCGCCGGATGAGCCAGAAGAAGAACGGCCCGCCCACGAGCGCGGTCAGCATCCCGATCGGCAGGTCGGCGTAGGCCACGGCGGTGCGGGCGACCAGGTCGGCGGCCAGCAGCAGCACCCCGCCGCCGAGCGCGCTCAGCGGCACGAGCACCCGGTGCCCCGGCCCGACGGCCATCCGCACCAGGTGCGGGACCACGAGCCCGACGAACGACACGATCCCGCAGAACGCGACCGCCGCCGCGGTGAGCAGCGCGACCGCGACGATGCTGACGAGCCGCAGGCGCTCGACGTCGACGCCCACGTGCCGGGCGGCGCGCTCCCCGAGGGACAGCAGGTCCAGCCGGCGCGCGACCAGCACCGCGACCACCAGCCCGGCCGCGACGAACGGCGCCACGACCGCGACGTACTGCCACCGGGTGCCGTTGAGGCTGCCCAGCTGCCAGAACACGATCTGCTCCCGGGCCTGCGTGTCGCCGAGGAACGTGAGGAAGGCGATGCCCGCACCGCACACCGCGTTGACCGCGACGCCGGTCAGCACCAGCGTCACGACCTCCGTCCGGCCGCCGGAGCGCGCCAGCAGGTAGACCGCGAGCGTCGTCACGAGCCCGCCACCGAACGCCAGCGCCGCCGAGGTGAACGGCCCGAGGAAGCCCAGCCCGAAGACGATGCCCGTGCACGCCGCGAGCGCCGCGCCGGAGGACACCCCGACCACGCCCGGCTCGGCGAGCGGGTTGCCGAACACGCCCTGCATGACGGCGCCGGCGGTGGCGAGCGCTGCCCCCACCAGGACGGCCATCACGACGCGCGGGAACCGGATCGTCCACAGGGCGGCGTCGCCGTTCGGGTGCGTCGGCACGGGGCCGGCGTCGATGCCGAGCCGGTGCAGCACGGAGCCGAGGACCTCCGCGGGCGGCACCCGCAGCTGGCCGCTCCCGGCGGACACGACCGCCAGCACGAGCAGCCCGAGGGCGAGCGCGACGGCGAGCGGCACGACCCGGCGGGACCGAGCGCGGGGCAGCAGCGGCGGGGCCGGCGGGGCGGGGGCCTCGGCGACCACCTCCGGGCGCAGGGCGGTCACGACGCGTCGGGCGCGTAGAACGCGCGCGCCAGGGCGTCGAGCGTCTGCGCGGACGTCGGCCCGAACGACAGGATCTGGCTGTCGGCCATGTCGACCACCCGGCGGTGCTCGCCCGCCGGTGTCTGCGCGACGGCCGGCAGCTGCTCGAGCAGCCCGTCGACGCCGCCGACCGACTCCAGGCCCTTCGTCATCACCAGGACCAGGTCGGGCTGGGCGGCGATCAGGCCCTCGTCGGTGACCGGGCGCATGCCCTCCCAGCCGATCTCGGTCGCGACGTCCACCCCGCCGAGCGCGCTGATCAGCGAGTCCGCGCCGGACCCCGCGCCGAACATGTAGTAGACGCCGGACTGCCCGCGCAGGTAGAGGAACACCACCCGCAACCGGTCGGCGGGGTCCTGGGGGGCGAGCGCGGCGATGTCGGAGGTGACCGCGTCGATCTCGGCCTGGGTGCGGGCGGCCAGGGCCGCGCCCTCCTCCGGGAGGCCGACCGCGGCGGCGACCGCCGTGATGAGGTCGTCGACCGTGTCGAGGCTGCGGTGCGCGTCCACGACGACCACCGGGATCCCGGCGTCCCGCATCTGCAGCACGGTGTCCCACGGCCCGAGCGAGGTGTCCGTGATGATCAGCGTCGGGGCGAGCTCGAGGATCGCCTCGCCGCTCAGCTCGTGGCCGTTCGTCGTCACCAGCGGCTGGTCCGCGATCTCCGGGAAGTCCGACGACACGTCCCGCCCGACCACGTCGTCCCCGAGCCCCAGCTCGTGCACCACCCGCGAGGTGGAGCCGTACAGGTCGAGCGCGAGGATCCGGCTCACGTCGGTGACGGTCACGGACGTCCCCTGCGCGTCGGTCACCGTGACCGGGAGCGCCGGCTCCGGGTCGGCGCTGACCGGCTCCACGGGGGTCACGGCGGACAGCGCGGTGGACTCCCCGACCCACGCCCGCGGGTCGTCGAGCGGCGTCAGCTCGCTCAGCGGCGGCCGGTCCCCCGCCGCCGCGGCGGTGCCGCCGGCCGAGCCCGCGGCGGCGGTGCAGCCGGCGAGCAGGGCGACGAGCAGCGCCGCGACCAGCACCGGGACCGTCCGGCGGGTGGTGCGACGGCGCGCGGCCGGACCGGACGGGTGGTGCTGGGACATGACGCACGGCTCCTGTGTTCTTAGGTGAGCCGACCCTAAGTTAGGACAACCTCAGAAGACAAGCACCGTCCGGACATCCGCGACATTCAGGACACCGCTCCGTGACCAAGTGGAGCGTTCCGCCCGACACACCCCGGCGTTTCCGGCAGAACGCTCCACTTCGCACGACACCCTGCCGGCGGACGCATCCATAGCCTGGGGCGATGGAGACGGCAGCACGCGACCAGCCCACCGCCGCGGGGAGGACGTCTCCGCGCGCGTGGCGGCGACGACGCTGCTCATCACGGTCGGCGGCACGCTGCTGGCCGTGCTGCTCGCGGACGTCGTGTCGCACCTCGCCGTGCACGGCGCCGTCCCCACCCCGGCGGAGGCGCGGCACATGGTGGCCGTCTGCACCGGCGCGCTGGGCGTCCTGGTGCTGCCGATGGTGTTCCTGGGGGTGGCCGGCGCCGGCGGGTGGCACGTCGACGCGGCGCTGCGGGCGTCGACGATCGCCCTCCTGGCCAGCCTCGGGGTCGTCGGCTGGATCGCGGTGCGCCGCATCCCCCTGCCGGGGTGGCAGCGCCTCGCGGTGCTCGTCGGCGTGGTCGCGGTGGGGACGGCCGTCGTCGGGCTCGAGCTCCTCGCCCACGGCTGACCCGCGCCGGCACGGGGGCCGGCCCGCCGGACGGGGGCGTCAGCCGCGGGGGCGGTCGCCCTGCTGCCCGGCGCGCTCGGCGGCCCGGGCGGCGTCGCGCTCGCGCAGCCGCTGCTCCTCGCGCTTCACCTCGGCGTGGGTGGCGCGCTCCCGGTGCAGCCACTCGGGGCTCTCGGCGATGATCGCGTCGATCTGCTCGGTGGTCAGCGGGTCCGTGAGGCCGGCGCGGGCGAGGCCGGAGGTCGAGATCCGCAGCCGCGCGGCGACGACCGCGCGGGGGTGCGGCCCGGTGCGGCGCAGGTCCACCAGCCACTGCGGGGGCGTGCGCTGCAGGGCGTCGAGCTCCTCGCGGGACACGGGGCCCGCCTGGAACTCCTCCGGCGTCGCGGGCAGGTACACGCCGAGCTTCGCCGCCGCGGTGGCGGGCTTCATCGTCTGCGGCGTGCGGGCGCGGCGCGCGGGGGCCGCCGGGGCGTCGGCCGGGTCGCTGTCGCTGCCGGCCGGGGCGTCCGGGGTCACCGGGGAGTCGGAGGTCACCGCACCAGGATACGGACGCCGGGCCGCCGAGGGCACCGGCGGCGGCCCGGCGAGGGCCAGGCGAGGGCCCGGCGGCGGCCCGGCGAGGGTCGCGCGACTACGCTGGCCGCGATGTCCGAGACCCCGGTGCCGCCCGAGCCCGACGCCCGTGCCGACGAGCTCGCCGCTCCCGGCGCACCCGCCGACGGCCCGCGGTTCCGCCTGCTGCTGGTGCCCGGCGTCGTCCCGGCGTCCTGGGTGCGGACGTGGCGGGAGCGGGTGACCGACGTCCCGCTGGAGCTGGTGCACGCCACCGCCGCCGACGCGGGGCGGGTCCTGGCGGAGGGGGGCGCGGACGCCGCGCTGCTCCGGCTGCCGGTGGACCGCGACGTGCTGTCCGCGATCCCGCTGTACGTCGAGCAGACCGTGGTCGTCCTGCCGAAGGACCACCTGCTCACCGCACTGGACGAGCTGACGCCGGCCGACCTCGCCGAGGAGACGCTGCTGACCCCCGCGGACGACGTCGTGCGCTGGACGGACCCGCCCGGGGAGCCGTCCGCGCTGCCCACCCCCGAGACCACCGAGGACGCGGTCGCCCTGGTCGCGTCCGGGGTCGGGCTGCTGGTGCTGCCGCAGTCGCTCGCGCGGCTGCACCACCGCAAGGACCTCACCTACCGCCCCCTGGCCGACGCGCCCGCGTCGCAGACCGCCCTCGCGTGGCCGGCGGCCCGGGACGGCGACCCGCTGGTCGAGGAGCTCATCGGCATCGTCCGGGGACGCACGGTGAACAGCTCCCGCGGGCGCGGGTCGACCCCGCCGGCGCCCGTGCAGCCCGCCGCGAAGGAGCAGCGACCCCAGCGCGGGGGCGCCCGTGGCCGCGGCCCCCGGACCTCCGACCGCGGCCGCGGCGGTCGCCCCTCCGGCAGGACGAGCGGGCGCGGCCGGCGGGGGCGGTAGGCCGTGCACATGCCCGCCCCCGGGCTCCGCGTGACCGTGCTCACCGGCGCGGGGATCTCCACCGCGTCGGGCATCCCGGACTTCCGCGGTCCCGAGGGCGCGTGGACGCGGCACCCCGAGCAGGTGGACCTGCTGGAGATCGGCCGCTACGTCGCCGACCCCGAGGCGCGCCGCACCGGCTGGCGGTGGTGGCGCGCGAACCCGGCGTGGGGCGCGCGGCCGTCCGCCGGGCACCGGGCGATCACCGAGCTGGAGCGCGCCGGACGGCTGCAGGCGGTGCTCACCCAGAACTTCGACGGGCTGCACCAGGCGGCCGGCTCGGACCCGGGGCAGGTGGTCGAGCTGCACGGGACCATGCGGACCACGTCGTGCCTGGCGTGCGGCGCGCGGCAGGCGACCGCGGACGTGCTGGCCCGGCTCGACGCGGAGCCCGACCCGCCCTGCACCGTGTGCGGCGGGATCCTCAAGCCGGACGTCGTCTACTTCGGCGAGATGCTGCCCGACCGGGCGCTGGAGCGGGCGATCGCGGCGGCCCAGGACGGCGACGTGTTCCTCGCGGTCGGCACGACCCTGAGCGTGCAGCCGGTCGCGAGCCTCACCGGGCTGGCGGCCGACAGCGGCGCCGAGGTGGTCATCGTCAACGCGGAGCCCACCCCGTACGACCGGGTGGCCGACCGCGTGGTCCGCGAGCCGATCGAGGACGCCCTGCCCGCACTGGTCGCGGAGCTGCTCGCGCGCGCCTGACCTGCGCCCGACCTGCGCCCGAGCTGCGCCTGACCTGCGCGGCGCCTCATGCCCGGCGGCACGGGCGCCGATGACCGGGGTGTGGCCCGAGTCCGCACCGCCCTCGTCGTCGCCGTGCCCCTCGCGGCGGCGGCCGTCGCCGTCACCCTGTGGGCGGCCCCGTACTGGCTCGACGTGGCGCGGCACGCCGTCGCCGAGCAGCGCTGGCCGGACGAGCGCGGCCGGATCGAGGCCGCCGTCGCCGCCGTCGCGCTCCCCGACGGCTTCGCGCCGGTGCCGTGCGCGGACGCGGCCCGGACCGACGTCGACCGGTGCTGGCGGACGGCCGGGACGCCCGAGGACTCGGCCGAGGCGCTGGTCGGGGCGCTCGCCGAGGCGGGGGTCACCGGGGTCGCGGTCGCGGCACCCCCGGAGGGCGGTGACCTCGCGATGGTGCAGGGGGTCGTCGCCGGCCGTCAGGTCTGGGCGGTCGCCGCCCGGGAGGTCGACCCCGACGCGACCCGCGTCGAGGACATGTTCCTCGGCACCGTGCTCGTCAAGGTCACCGCGGACCTCGACGCCCCCTGAGCCCGGACCGCGAGCGGCGCACGTCACTCTCCGCCCACTTCCCTGCATGGCACAGACGTCGTATGCTCCACGCGGACTATTCGGAGAGGAGCATCGTGCCCGACACCCCCAGCAGCACGCTCACCCCGCTCGCGGTCGCGATCCTCGCGCTGCTGGCGGAGCGCGAGATGCACCCCTACGAGATCCACCAGGTGCTGCTCCAGCGGGCGACGGACCGGCTCGTGAAGGTCCGCCCCGGCTCGCTCTACCACGCGGTGGACCGGCTGCACCGCGACGGGCTGGTGCAGGCCGTCGGCACCGAGCGCGCCGGGAACCGGCCGGAGCGCACCACGTACGCCCTCACCCCGGCGGGGAGCGAGGCCCTCGCCGAGCAGCTCGCCGCCATGCTCTCCGCCCCCGTCAACGAGTACCCGCGCCTGCCGCTGGCCCTCGCCGAGGCGCACCACCTGCCCCGGGACACCGTCCTCGCCCTGCTGCGGGACCGCGTGTCGCGCCTGTCCGAGGAGCTCGACCAGCTGCGCGACGGGGTCGCCCGCGTCACCGCGAAGCAGCTGCCGGCCCGCTACTGGGTCGACCTGACCTACCAGATCGCCGTGTTCGAGACCGAGTCGCGCTGGATCGCGACGTTCATCGACGACATCGAGTCCGGCGACATCCCCTGGTGACCCCCGCCGCGCGCCCCCCGGCGCGCGGACCTGCCCTGACTCCTCCGCACCCCCTGAACGAGGCACGCATGTCCACCACCGTCCGACCCTGGCCCGCCCTCTGGGCGCTGGTCGTGGGCTTCTTCATGATCCTGGTCGACACCACGATCGTCTCGGTCGCGAACCCCGCCATCATGGCCGGGCTCGGGACCGACATCGACGCGGTGATCTGGGTGACCAGCGCCTACCTGCTGACCTACGCCGCGCCGCTGCTCGTCACCGGGCGGCTCGGCGACAGGTTCGGGCCCAAGCCCGTGTACCTGATCGGCCTGACCGTGTTCACGCTCGCGTCCGCCGCCTGCGGCCTCGCCGGCTCGATCAGCGCCCTGATCGTCGCCCGCGCGTTCCAGGGCCTCGGCGCCGCCCTGATGACGCCGCAGACGATGGCCGTCATCACCCGGCTGTTCCCGCCGGACAGCCGCGGCAAGGCCATGAGCCTGTGGGGTGCCGTCGCCGGCGTCGCCACCCTCGTCGGGCCGATCCTCGGCGGCGTGCTCGTCGACGGCCTCGGCTGGGAGTGGATCTTCTTCGTCAACGTGCCCGTCGGCGTGGTGGCGTTCGTGCTCGCCTGGCGGCTGGTCCCGCGCCTCGACACGCACCCGCACCGGTTCGACGTCGTGGGCGTGCTGCTCAGCGCGCTCGGCATGTTCCTGCTGGTGTTCGGCATCCAGGAGGGCCAGTCCTACGACTGGGGCCTGATCGGCGGCTGGCTGCCGGTGTGGGGCGTCGTCGGGGCCGGGGTGCTGGTGCTCGTCGCGTTCGTGGTGCACCAGGCCCGCACGAAGGTCGAGCCGCTGCTGCCGCTCGGCCTGTTCAAGGACCGCAACTTCGCGCTCGCGAACGGCGCGATCAGCGCGCTCGGCTTCACGGTGACCGCGATGTCGCTGCCGCTGGTCTTCTACTACCAGCTGGTCCTCGGGTTCTCCCCCACCCGGTCCGCGCTGATGCTCGCGCCGATGGCCGTCATGACCCTGGTGCTGTCCCCGGTCATCGGGCCCCGCGTCGACACCGCGAACCCGCGCACGATCGCGCTCACCGGCATGGTGCTGCAGGCGATCGCCCTCGTGTGGTTCACGCTCTGGCTGACCCCGGACCCCGACCAGTGGGCGCGCCTGCTGCTCCCGAGCGCGCTGCTCGGCATCGCCAACGCCTGCCTCTGGTCGCCGATCTCCTCCACCGCGACCCGCAACCTGCCGCGCGCGCAGGCCGGCGCCGGGTCGGGCGTGTTCAACACGACCCGGCAGATCGGCTCCGTGCTCGGGTCGGCGGCCATCGCGGCGCTGATCCAGGCGCGGCTGGTCGCCCAGCTCGGTCCCGGCGCCGGGGAGTCGACCGGCGCCGCCGAGGCCGCGGGCACCCTGCCCGACGCCCTCGCCGGTGGGTTCTCCGACGCGATGGCGCAGTCGCTGCTGCTCCCCGCGGGCATCGCGGTCGTCGGAGCGGTGATCGTGGCGTTCTTCGTCCCGCCGCGCCGCGACGCGGCCCCGCCCGTCGCCGCCCCGGTTGCCGCGGCCGCAGCGGAGTCCGCACCGCAGCGCTGACCCGTCCGGGAGCGGGCCGGGTCCGACGGACCCCGCTCGCTCCCGAACCGCTAGGGTGCCGCGCATGGCACGCAGGGCCGCGGTGACGCTCGCCGAGGTCGCGCGCGCCGCCGGGGTGTCGCCCCGCACCGTGTCGAACGTCGTCAACGGGTACCGGCACGTCGCCCCGCACACCCGGGACCGGGTGCAGGCGGTCGTCGACGCCCTCGGCTACCGCACCAACGCCGCGGCGCGGTCCCTGCGCACGGGCCGGACGGGGCTGCTGGGGCTCGTCGTCCCCGCGCTCGACCAGCCCTACTTCGCGGAGCTCGCGCGCGCCGTCGTCCGCGAGGCCACCGCGGCCGGGTTCACGGTGGTCGTCGACCAGACCGACGGCGACCCGGCCCGCGAGCGGGAGCTGCTGCTCCGGGGCCCGCGGGGGGCGATGTTCGACGGCCTGGTGCTCAGCCCCCTCGCGCTGACCGCCGACGACCTGCGGGGCGTCGACCCCGACCGCCCGGTGGTGCTGCTCGGCGAGCGGACCGTCGACACGTCGCTCGACCACGTGCACATCGACGACGTCGCGGCGGCCCGCGAGGGCACGGCGCACCTGATCGGGCTGGGGCGCCGGCGGATCGCGGCGATCGGGCTCGAGGACGACCCCCTCCTGCAGACCGGCCACCAGCGGGCCGACGGGTTCCTGCGCGCGCTCGCCGACGCCGGGCTGCCCGCCGACCCCGCGCACCTGCGGCACGTCCGGTCCTACGACCGGGCGGAGGGCTTCGCCGCGATGACGGCCCTGCTCGACGCCCCGGAGCCGCCGGACGCGGTGCTCTGCTTCAACGACATGCTGGCGGTGGGGGCCCTGCGCGCGTGCCTCACCCGGGGCGTGCGGGTGCCCGAGGACGTCGCTCTGCTGGGCTTCGACGACGTCGAGGAGGTCCGGTACCTCACGCCGTCGCTCAGCTCGGTGCGCCCGGACCGCGACGCCATCGCGCGGGTGGCGGTGGGCCTGCTGGTCGCGCGGCTCGACCCGGCGGAGGACGACGGCCGGGACGACGAGCGGGACGACACCCCGCGCGCACCCCGGACCGCCCGGGACGTGACCGTCGCGCACGCCGTCGTCGCGCGCGAGTCCACCGGGGGCGCCGGTCCGCGTGACGCGGACGTTTGCCACGTGGCAACATGATGTCGGCCTGCCGAAGACGCCCGCCCACCGCGACGAACGAAGGACCGCCATGACGACGACGTCTGCACCCGACCGGGGCCTGCACCCGCGCCCCCAGCTCATCCGCCCCGACCGCTGGTGGTCCCTCGACGGCCCCTGGCAGTTCACGTTCGACGACGCGGACGCCGGGCTGCGCGAGCGCTGGTACGCCCCGGGCACCGGACCCTTCGACCGCGAGATCGTCGTCCCGTTCCCGCCGGAGTCCACCGCGTCCGGCATCGCCGACCACGGGGACCACGCGGCGCTCTGGTACCGCCGCACGGTCACCGTCCCGGCCGGGCTCGGCGCGGACCGGCTGCTGCTGCACCTCGGCGCGGTCGACCACGAGGCCGACGTGTGGGTCGACGGGCAGCACGCCGTCCGGCACGAGGGCGGGCAGACGACCTTCAGCGTCGACGTCACCGACCTGCTGGACCCGGCCGTGGCCGCGGACGCGCACGTCGTCGTGGTCCGGGCGACCGACTCCCGCACCGACGTCGAGCAGCCGCGCGGCAAGCAGGACTGGCAGCCCGACCAGCACGCCATCTGGTACCACCGGACCTCCGGGATCTGGCGCACCGTGTGGCTGGAGCAGGTCCCGGCCGTCGCGGTCGACACGCTGTCGTGGCGGCCGGACGTCCCGGGCGGCCGCATGGAGGTGCGCGTCCGGCTGCACGCCGCCGCCCCGGCGGGCACCCGCGTCCGCGTGCGGCTCACGCACGACGGCACCCCGGTGGGCGCCGCTGAGGTGCCGGTCGACGGCGAGACCGCCCTGGTCACCGTGCCCATCCCCGGCCAGGAGAACGGCCAGGCCTACGAGGGCCTGCTGTGGTCCCCGGAGCGCCCCACGCTGCTGGACGCCGACGTGACGCTGCTGGGCGGGGACGACGCGGTGCTCGACCGGGTCGACGCCTACTGCGGCCTGCGGTCGGTGCAGGCCGACGGCGACGCCCTGCTGCTCAACGACCGGCCCTTCTACGTCCGCGCGGTGCTCGAGCAGGGCTACTGGCCGGAGTCGCACCTGACCCCGCCGAGCCCCGAGGCCCTGCGCGCGGAGGTCGAGCTGGCGCTGGCACTCGGCTTCAACACGGTCCGGATCCACCAGAAGATCGAGGACCCCCGCTACCTGTACTGGTGCGACGTGCTGGGCCTGTGCGTCTGGTCCGAGACGGCGGGTGCGTACCGGTTCAGCGACGAGGCGGTCGCGCAGCTGACGCGGGAGTGGCTGGACATCGTGCGCCGCGACGTCTCGCACCCCTGCATCATCGCGTGGGTGCCGTTCAACGAGTCGTGGGGCGTGCAGCACCTCGCGCACGACCCGGCGCAGCAGGCCTACAGCCGCGCGCTGACGGACCTGACCCGGGCCCTGGACCCGACCCGGCCCGTCATCTCGAACGACGGCTGGGAGCACACGTCGTCCGACCTGCTGACGGTGCACGACTACGCCGACACGGGCGCCGTCCTGCGGGAGCGGTACGGCAGCGCCGCCGCGCTGGCGGAGACGCTCGCCGGGGTCGGGCCGGCCGGCCGGCGGATGTGGGTCGGCGGGCCGGCACCCGCGGCCGGGACGATCCCCGTGCTGCTGTCGGAGTTCGGCGGGGTGGCGTACGCCCCCGGCGCGCCCGCGGGGTCGTGGGGCTACTCCGAGGCCCGCTCCCCGGAGGACCTGGAGGCACGGCTCACCGACCTGCTCGACGCCGTCCGGGCGTCGGGCCTGCTGCGGGGGTTCTGCTACACCCAGATCACCGACACCGGGCTCGAGACCAACGGCCTGTGCGACGAGCACCGGAACCCGAAGCTCCCGCTGGAGACGTTCCGCCGCATCTTCGCGGGCTGACACCGCCGCCCCGACGGGCGCCCGCGACCGTGACCGCTGCGTACACCGCATACGCGGCGGTCACGGTCCCGGAGGAGGTCCGTCGCTCCTCCCCGCGGGCACCGCGGCTCGTGACGACGCCGACGTGTCCGCCGGCGTGAGCATCTCCCACACCGGCCCGAACACCAACCACCCGACGAGCACCACCGTCGCCCGGGCGCCCCAGCCGAGCAGCACCTCCTGCTGCTGCGCCGCCGCCTCCCCGGCGCCCTGCGCGAGGAGCAGCAGCACGCCGAGGACCGCGCACGCCACCGCCCAGGCGAGCAGCGCCCGCAGCCACAGCGCCCACTCGTAGCGGACCCGCACCGGGCCGTGCTTCGGCGGCTTGACCGGCGCCGGGCCGCCGAAGAACCGGTGCGCGACCCAGGCGTCCACCGCGTGCACGGTGCGCCGGCCGAACGCGACGGTGAACCCGAGGTACAGCGCCGCGAGCCCGTGGGTCCAGGTGGCCTCGCTGCCGCGGAGCAGGTCCCCGACGGTCGCGACCAGCAGCACCACCTCGAGCAGGGGCTCGCACAGCAGCAGCACCGTGGAGGTCCGGCGCATCCGCAGCGCATAGCGGGCGACGACGGCGGCGGCGAGGAACACCCAGAAGCCGACCTCGCAGGCGACGACGAGCGCGGCGACCGGGTTCTCACGGATGGCGTCCATGCGCGGCAGCCTCGCCGCACCGGGCACGGTGCGGCGTCGGCCGTCCGCACGATCCTGCGCGGGCGGGTCCTCCGTCCGGAGGACCCGCCCGTCCACGGGTCGTGCTGGGATGGGCGGCATGCCGCGCGTCCGACCACCCCGGCGCCTGCCGCACCTCGACGACCGCGGCGTCGCGCTCGCCTACCTGGCCGCCGGCCTGCTGCTGCTCGGCGCGGGCGTGACCGGGACCAGCGCGCCCGGGCTGACGGCGTCCGCATGGTGGCTGCACGCCGGGCTGCTGGTCGTGGCGTGCGGGGCGCTCGTCGTGAAGCACCGGCACCCCGTCGCCGTGCTGGCCGTCGCGGCGGCGGCGGCGCTCGCGTCCGTGCCGCTGGGCGGCAGCATCGGGATCCTGCTGGTGCTCGTCGACGCGCTGTACACCGCCGCGGTGCACCTCTCCGCGCGCGGCCGGCGGGTGCTGGTGGGCTGCGTGGTGGTGGTCAGCGCCGCCGCACCGGTCGCCGCGTGGGCACTCGGCGGCGGGCTGCGGGACGCCCTGGCGGCCCTGCTGCAGGCCGTGGCGCTGCTGGTCACGCCCCTGTGGTGGGGATCCGACGTGCGGAGCCGGACCGAGCTGGCCGCGTCGGAGGCCCGGCGCGCGGAGCTCGAGCGGGAGCAGGCCGACCTGGCGCGCGCGCACGCCGCCGACGCCGCGCGGATCGCCGACCTGGACCGCGACGCCGCCGTGCGGGACGAGCGCAACGCGATGGCCCGCGACCTGCACGACGTGGTGGCGAGCCGGCTGTCGGCCATCGCGATCCACGCCGAGGCGGCGCTGTCCGGCGCTCCCGACGAGGCCCGGGACCGGGCGGCGCTGACCGCCGTGCGGGCGGAGTCGGTCGCGTCGCTCGCGGAGATGCGGTCGATGATCCTCGTCCTGCGCGGGGCCGGCGGGGACCCGGCGTCGACCGCGGCGGCCGGGCTGGAGCGCCTCGGCGACCTGCTCGCGACGGCCCGGGACCGGGGCCTCGACGTGCGCACGGACATCGGGGCGACCGGCGCCCTGCCCGCCGTCGTCGACCACGCCGCCTACCGGATCGCGCGCGAGGCCCTCACCAACGCCGCGGCGCACGGCCCGGCGGGCGGGCGGGTCGACGTGCGGGTGGCCCCCGGCCCGGGCGGGCTGGAGGTCGAGGTGCTCAGCCTCCTGCCGACCGCGGACCGGCCCGCCGCCGCGCACCCGCCGTCGCTGGGGTCGGCGACGGGGCTCGTGACCATGGCTGAGCGCGCCCGCTCCCTCGGCGGGGACCTCTCCGCCGGGCCGCAGGACGGCCGCTGGCGCGTGCACGCCGTCCTGCCGCTCGACCCGGAGGCCGCCCGATGACTGACCCGACGGACCCGGTCCGGGTGCTGCTCGCCGACGACCACGGGGCGATCCGCGCCGGCCTGCGGCTCATGCTCGAGCAGGCGCCCGGCGTCACGGTGGTGGGCGAGGCCGCGGACGGCGCGGCGGCGGTCGCGAACGCCCGGGCGCTGCGGCCGGACGTGGTGCTCATGGACATCCGGATGCCCGGCACCGACGGCATCGAGGCGACCCGGCGGATCACCGCGGAGGGGCTCGCGCAGGTGGTCGCCCTGACGACGTTCGACCTGGACGAGTACCTGTTCGGGGTGCTGCGCGCCGGCGCGGTCGGGTTCCTGCTGAAGTCCGTCGGCGCCGCCGAGCTGGTCGACGCGGTGCGGCGGGTCGCGGCCGGCGACGGCATCCTCGCCCCCGAGGTGACCCGCCGGGTGCTCGCGAGCGTCACGGCACCGCCGCCGGACCCCGGCCCGGGCAGCGCCGCGGCACCGCCCGGGCTCGAGCAGCTCACGGCGCGCGAGCGCGAGGTGCTCGTGCTGCTCGGCGAGGGCCGGTCGAACGCCCAGGTCGCCGCGGCGCTGACCGTGTCGGAGACGACGGCCAAGACCCACGTCAGCCGGGTGCTCGCGAAGCTCGGCTGCCGGACCCGGCTGGAGGCCGCCGCCGTCGCGCACCGGGCGGGCCTGGTGCCGTAGGAGGACCGCTCCGCGAGATGCACCCCGTGCACGGTTGCACTGAGTGCACGCATCTGCCTACCGTCCTCCCCGTGACGGTCGAGGCGGGGGCCCCGGACCGGCGGGCGACGCTCAAGGCGCGCTACCGCCGGGCCATCCTCGACGCCGCGAACGCCCTCATCGCCGAGCGCGGCGGACCGCAGTTCAGCGTCGACGAGCTCGCGGAGCGCGCCGACGTCTCGCGCCGCACCGTGTTCAACCACTTCGCGTCGATCAACGACGTGGTCGTCACGGCCGCGACGGAGACGCTCGAGACGGTCATCGACGGGTTCTACGCCGCCACGGCCGCGACCCCGGTGGGCGGCGGCACGCGCGCCGAGATGTTCGACGAGATCGCCCAGATGCTGCGCGCGGCCGACCTGTCCACCGCCGTCGCCGTGCTCTGCCGCGCGCTCGGTGGCATGGACGACGGCACCGACCCGCGGCAGAAGCAGTTCGTCGTCGAGGCGTTCTCCCGGGCCGCCGACCACCTCGCGGGCGAGCTCTCCCGCCGCAACCCCGAGGCGGACCGGCTCGACATCGAGCTGCTGGTCACCTCCCTGGTGCACGGCGTCGGCGTCATCGCGCAGCACTGGATCACCACCACCGACATGACCGGCCCGGCGGCGCTCGCCGCCTGGGACGGCCTCCTCGACCGGCTCCTCACCAGCGTGCGAGCCGGGTACATGCCGGAGCACTGACGCCCCGCACTCCCACACCACCACCGCGAGAGACAGGGATCATGGCAGGACTCCTCTACCGACTCGGGCGCTTCGCCGCCCGCCGGGCCTGGGCCGTCGTCACGGCCTGGGTCGTCGTGCTCGCCCTCGCCGTCGGGGCCTACCTCGCGTTCGGCGGGACGCTGACCTCCGCCGTCACCATCCCCGGGACCGCCACCGAGAAGGTGACGGAGCACCTCCAGGAGGAGTTCCCGTCCGCCAGCGGCGGCAGCGGCACCGTGGTGTTCCACACCGACGACGACAGCGCCTTCACCGACGAGCAGGCGGCCGCGATCAGCGCCGCGCTCGCCGACGCCGCCGAGCTCGAGGGCGTCGCGGGCGTCACCGACCCGTTCCAGACGACGGCGCAGCTCGAGGAGTCGCAGGCCCAGGTGGAGTCGGGCCGCGAGCAGATCGCGGCCGGCCAGGCGCAGCTCGACGCGGGCCAGGCGCAGCTCGACGCCGCCCGGCAGCAGGCCGAGCAGGCCGGCGCCCCGGCGGCCGTCCTCGCGGAGCTCGACGCGCAGCAGCAGGCCGCCGACGAGGGGCGCGCGCAGCTCGAGGCGCAGAGCGAGCAGCTCGAGCAGGGCGCCGCGCTGCTCGACCTGTCCCGCGAGATCCGGTTCGTCTCCTCCGACGAGTCCGCCGCGGTCGCGTCGATCTCCTTCGAGGACGCGCAGTTCGAGGTGACGCCGGAGACCAAGGAGTCGGTCGTCGACGCGCTCACCGGCGCGGACATCGAGGGCGTCTCGGTCGAGGTGTCCAGCGACATGACGCAGGGCGTCCCGAGCGTGCTGGGTGCCGGCGAGATCATCGGCGTCGTCGTCGCGGGCGTCGTGCTGCTCATCATGCTGGGCTCGGTCGTGGCCGCGGGGCTGCCGATCCTGTCCGCCCTGGTAGGCGTCGGCATCGGCGCGATCTCCGCCCTGGCCCTGTCCGGGTCGGTCGACATGCTGTCCGTCACCCCGGTGCTGGGCATCATGCTCGGGCTGGCGGTCGGCATCGACTACTCGCTGTTCATCCTCAACCGGCACCGCCGGCAGCTGCGCGAGGGGGTCGAGCTGCACGAGTCCATCGGGCTGGCGAACGGCACCGCGGGGAACGCCGTGGTGTTCGCCGGCGCGACGGTCCTGGTCGCGCTGCTGGCCCTCAACGTCACGGGGATCCCGTTCCTGGGCCTCATGGGCAGCGTCGGCTCGGCGTGCATCGCGATCGCCGTGGCGCTGGCCATCACCCTGACGCCGGCCCTGCTGTCGCGCATCGGCCTGAAGGTCCTGCCGAAGAAGCAGCGGGCGACCCTCGGCCACGAGGAGCCCGAGGCCGTCCCGACCACCCCCATGGGGACGTGGCGCGCGGTGCTCACCGTCGTCGCGGGCGTCGCGGCCCTGCTGGTCGTCGCGATCCCGGCGCTGTCGATGCGGCTGGGCCTGCCGGGCGGCGCGTCGGAGGAGCCGACGTCCACCCAGTACCAGGCGTACACGATCACCGCCGAGAAGTTCGGCGCCGGCGTCAACGGCCCGCTGCTCGTGGTCGCGGACCTGCCCCAGGCGGTCGCCGAGGAGGACCTGGTCGCCGAGCAGGTGCGGATCGGGCAGGAGCTCGCCTCGCACGACGACGTCGCCGCCGTCGCGCCGATCGGTGCGAACGAGGACAGCACGGTGCTGGCGTTCCAGGTGGTCCCGAAGAGCGGGCCGGACAGCGAGGACACCGAGCAGCTCGTGCGCGACCTGCGCGACTCCTCGCCGATCGCCGGCACGGACGGGGACGTCGAGCTCGGCGTCGCCGGCACGACCAGCGCGAACATCGACGTCTCCGAGAAGCTCGCGAACGTGCTGCCGGGCTACCTGGCGATCGTCGTGGGCCTGTCGCTGATCATCCTCATCATCGTGTTCCGGTCGATCTTCGTGCCGGTCACCGCGACGCTCGGGTTCGTCATGTCGCTGTTCGCGGCGTTCGGCGGCGTGGTCGCGATCTACCAGTGGGGCTGGCTCGGCGAGGTCTTCGGGGTGCACGACCCGGGCCCGGTGCTGAGCTTCCTGCCGATCATCGTGACCGGCGTGCTGTTCGGTCTGGCCATGGACTACCAGCTGTTCCTGGTGTCCGGCATGCGCGAGGCCTACGCGCACGGGGTCGACGCCCGCGTGGCGGTCCGCCGCGGCCTGCACGCCGGGCGGGTGGTCGTCACCGCGGCGGCGATCATCATGGCGTCGGTGTTCTCCGGCTTCGTGTTCTCGGAGTCGTCGATCATCCGGCCGCTCGGGTTCGGCCTCGCGTTCGGCGTGCTGCTCGACGCGTTCGTGGTGCGGATGCTGCTGATCCCGGCCGTCATGCACCTGGCCGGCCGGGCGGCGTGGTGGATCCCGAAGTGGCTCGACCGGATCCTGCCGGACGTCGACGTGGAGGGCGCCTCGCTCGAGCGCACCCACCCGCACCCGACGTCGTACGACGGGCAGCCGACGCACCCGACTCACCCGTCGCACCGCGCAGACGCCCCGGCCGACGCGACGGACCCGGGCGAGGCCCCGCACGAGGCGACCCACCGGGCCTGACCCCCGGGTCGTCACGGCACCACCCCGCACCGGGTGGAGAGCTCTGCCCGACACGCCCGCGCGTGTCGGGCAGAGCTCTCCACTTCGCCCGCCCGGGCGCGCCCGGTCGGACGGGTCGTCAGCGGCGCGGGTCCAGCGCGCGGGAGGTCAGCCACGCGGCCACCGCGGCGAGCACCGCCGCCGGCGCGGCGTCGAACCCGGCGGGACCCACCAGCAGCCCCGCGAACAGCACCGCCGACACCAGCAGCCGGCTGGTCGAGGCCATCGCGGCGGCGGTCCCGGCGGCGACGGCGAGCGTGGGCGACACGTCCAGCACCGTGACGGCGAGGCCCGCGAGCGCCACGCCCAGGAAGATCGCCGGGAAGATCGGGCCGCCGCGGAACCCGCCGCCCATGCTCACCGCGTAGGCGAGCGCCTTGGCGACGAGCAGCACCAGCAGCACCCCGACCGGTGCCCCGCCCACGAGCACCGGCACCGACGCCTGCCCGGAGAACAGCACGTCCTGCGGGTCGGCCCCGAGCGCCCCGGCCAGCAGCGCGAGCCCCCCGACGGCCAGGCCCGAGCCGAGCAGCAGCGGCAGCCTCCCCACGCGCGGCTCGGTGGCGGCCAGCAGAGCCGCGACCCGCCGCACCCCGGCCAGGACGACCGCCGCGAGCACCCCGACGACGACCGCGAGCACCAGGTCGCCCGGCCGGATGCCGTCGTAGGCGGGCAGGCCGGGGACGCTCAGGCCGCCGACCGGGACCCCCGTCCACGCACCGAACCCGGTGACCAGGACGTACGCGACGGCCGCGGCCGCCAGGGGCGGGAGCAGCGTGGCGGCCCCGAGCGCGCCGGCCCCGGCCTCCACCAGCATGATCCCCGCGACGAGCGGGCCGCCGAACAGCGTCGAGATCGCGCCGGCCGACCCGGAGACGCCCACCAGCTCCCGCGCCTTCCCGGTGACCCCGGTCCGCCGGGTGACCTCGACGGCGACGACCGAGCCCAGGGCCATCAGCGGCGCCTCGGGGCCGAGGACGATCCCCGTCGCCAGGCCGGCCAGCGCGGCGAGCGCGATGCCCGGGCCGTGCGCGACGGGCACCGGGCCCGCGTGGATCCCGCCGGCGGGCGGGTGCCCGCCGTCGCCGGGCAGCCGGCGGGCGGCCGCCACGAGCGCCGCACCCGCCACCGGCAGCGCGAGGACGAGGTACCAGGGCGGGCTCGCGGCGCCCAGCGCGTCGGGCAGCCGGTCCCAGAACAGCTGCTGCAGCACGTGCACCGCGCCGACGAACGCGAAGGCCACGACCCCGGCCGGCAGGCCCACCAGCGCGCCCAGCAGCGTCAGCCGGGCCAAGTCCCTCGTCGGCACGGCGGCGGTCGTCGTCGACCCCGGTGCGGGCACGCCGCCACGCTATCGGCGCGACCGGCCTGCGCACAGCCCCGGGCAGGAGGACACCGCTCCCCGCCCGTCGGCAGCGGCCGGGGAGCGGTGTCCGGCTCGGTGGGCGGGTCAGGCGGTGGGCAGCCAGACCCGCATGGTGCTCGGGCCGCGGTTCGCCCAGGAGTGGTACGGGACGAGGCGCAGCTCCACCGCCTCGCCCGCGGCGTCACCGGCGTCACCGGCGTCCGTGCCCCCGTACGGCCAGCCCTCGTCCGCCGCCCGCACGACGCGGCCCCGCACCCGGGCGCCGTCGCCGTCGGCGACCAGGGCCCCGGCGGTGCCGACGTCCACCCGGACCGCACCGGCGTCCGCGCCGCCGGGCAGGTCCACCGACTCGGCGCAGAGCACCACGGGACCGCGCTCGACCGCCACGCACCCGCGCACCGCGTCGATCCGGCCGTCCGGCGCGGTGACCCGCGGCTCGACCGGCAGCACCAGCCGCACCTCGTCCCCGGCGGCGAACGCGCGCCGCACGCGGACCTCGCCGCCGGACACCTCCGCGGGCGCCCCGTCGAGCGTCGCCGCACCGGCCGCCCACGCGGGCACCCGCAGCGCCAGCGTCCACTCGCCCGCCGGCGCGTCGGTCACGCGCACGACGACCTCGCCGTCGACGGGGTACCCGGTGGCGACCTCCAGGCCGACCGCCCGGCCGTCGCCGAGGCGCGTCGTGATCCGCGCCGGCGCGTACTGCTGCAGGTGCAGGGCGTCGTCGGACACGGCGGCCACGTACCCGCCGAGCGTGGCGAGCGTGCGCGCGACGTTGGTCGGGCAGCAGGACACCTCGAACCACGGGGCCCGCAGCCGGGACAGCGCGCGGGCGCTCACCTCGTCCTCCGCGGCCGCCTCCCCCGGCACCCGCTTCTGCAGCGGGTTGGTGTAGAAGAACGCCCGGCCGTCCTCGGCGGGCGAGGTCGCGACCACGTTGAACAGGGTGCGCTCGACGACGTCCCCCCACGCGGCGTCCCCGGTGGCGAGCAGCAGCCGCCAGGCGACCATGACGGACGCGACGCCCGCGCAGGTCTCGCAGTACGCGCGGTCGGGCGGCAGCTCGAAGTCGTCGCCGAACGCCTCGTCCTGGTGGTGCGCCCCCATGCCGCCGGTCAGGTACGTGCGCCGGGCGAGCGTGCGCTCGTAGGCCCCGCGGGCGGCCTCGAGCAGCTCGTCGTCCGCGGTGTCGACGGCGACGTCCACCGCGGCGGCGGTCAGGTACAGGGCGCGGACCGCGTGCCCGCGCAGCACCTCCGCCTTCCGGACCGGCACGTCGTCCTGGTAGTACTCCCGGCCGAACTCGATGTCGGGCAGCAGGCCGCGCCCCCGGCGCTCGACGAACAGCGCCGCCTGGTCGAGGTACCGCTGCTCCCCGGTGGCCCGGCCGAGCTCCGCGAGCGCGACCTCGATCTCGGGGTGACCGCACACGGCGTCGCGGCCGTCGGGCCCGAACTCCGCGCACACGTGGTCGGCGGCGCGGCGGGCGATCGCGACGAGCTCGTCGTCGTGCCCGGTCCGCAGCCGGGCGACCGCCGCCTGGATCAGGTGCCCGAAGCAGTACAGCTCGTGCCCCCACGCCAGGTCGGAGTACCGCGGCCGCTGCCCGGGGCGCCCGAACTTCGTGTTGAGGTACCCGTCGGGCTCCTGCACGGCGCCGATCTGCGCGGTGAGCTCGGCGATCCGGGCCTCGAGCGCCGGGTCGCCGGTGCGGCCGACCTCCCACGCCATCGCCTCGATCATCTTGTAGACGTCGGAGTCGGAGAACTCGCGCCCGGTGCGGTGCTCCGCGACGGTGCCGTCGACGGCCCGCGCGAAGTTGCCGATCCAGCCGACCCGGGTCTCCCAGCTGTCGCAGTGCGGGATGGTGGCGGCGCCGTTGACCTGCTGGCGGTCCGCCCAGAAGCCGCCCGTCAGGGTCACCTCGTCGAGGCCGAGCGGGCGCAGCGCGCCGCGGGACGGCACGACGGGGGCGACGGGTGGTGCGGTGGTGAGTGCGTGCACGGGGGTGGTCATCCCTTCAGGGCTCCGGACATGAACCCGTTGACGTAGTGCCGCTGCAGGATCAGGAACAGCACGACGCACGGGACGGTGAGCACGACGACGCCGGCCTGCGTGGCGCCGTAGTCGATGACCCCCATGACCTGCTGGCGCATGTTGACCAGCGCCAGCGGGAGCGGCTGGTTGTCGCCGCCCACCAGGTACAGGGGGACCATGAAGTCGTTCCACGCGGCGAGGAACGCGAACAGCCCGATGGTGATGAGGCCGGGCTTCACGGCGGGCAGCATGACCCGGCGCAGCGCCCCGAACGAGCCGCAGCCGTCGACGAGCGCCGCCTCCTCCAGCTCCCGGGGCACGGCCTCGAACGAGATGCGCATCATGAACATCGCGAACGGCAGCTGGAACACGGCGAGCACCAGCCCGACCCCGACGAGGGTGTTGGACAGCCCGATGTCCTTGAGCCAGATCACCAGCGGGATCAGCAGCGTTGCGTACGGGACCATGAGGATCGACAGCACGAGCAGGAACAGGGCGTCCTTGCCGGGGAACCGGAACCGCGCGAACGCGTAGCCGCCGAGCGTCGCGACCACCAGCGTCACGAGGACCGCGGTGGCGGTGATGCCGAGCGAGTTGCCCAGGTAGGTGGCGACGCCGGCCTGGTACGACGCGAGGGTCGCGTAGTTGCCGAACCCGACACCGTCGACCTGCGCGGACCCGGGCTGCGGGGACACCGACGACACGGTGGTCCAGATCATCGGGTAGAGGAACAGGATCGCGAGGCCGCCGGTCACGACGTAGAACGGGGTGCGTCCCAGGACGCGGGAGAAGCCGGTCATCGGAGCCTCACTCCTCGGGCGAGCGCCGCAGCGCCT
Organism: Cellulomonas hominis; assembly: GCF_901521055.1. Classification (GTDB taxonomy): domain Bacteria; phylum Actinomycetota; class Actinomycetes; order Actinomycetales; family Cellulomonadaceae; genus Cellulomonas; species Cellulomonas endometrii. The sequence continues at coordinate 22,161 of NZ_CABEGA010000051.1, forward strand.
TGAGCTGGACGACGTTGACGACGATGAGGGCGAGCAGCACGATCACCGACAGGGCGGCGGCCATGCCGAGGTCCCGCTTGGACTCGAACGCCAGGTTGTAGATGAGCTGGACGACGGTCGTCGTCGACGAGTCCGGCCCGCCCTTGGTGAGGATGTAGAACTGGTCGAACGCGAGGATCGACCCGGTGACGCACATGATCGTGGACAGGGCGAGCGACGGCTTGAGCAGCGGCAGCGTGATCCGGCGGAACACCTGCCACGTCCGCGCGCCGTCCAGCCGTGCGGCCTCGTACACGTCGTGCGGGATGCCCTGCAGGCCGACGAGCAGCAGGAGCATGTAGAACCCCGCGAACCGCCACACGATCAGCAGCACCGTGCCCCACAGGGCCCCGTCGGCCGACCCGAGCACGTTCACCTGCCCGCTGCCGAGCCCCAGCCGCTCCATCCACCCGGAGACCGGGCCGACCTGCGGGGAGTACAGCGCGTAGAACAGCAGCGACGCCGACGCCAGGCCGAGCGCCGTCGGCAGCAGGAACGCCGTGCGCAGGAACCCGCGCCACCGGCTGCTCTCCTGCACGAGCAGCGCGAGGCCCAGCCCGAGCAGGATGAGCAGCACGGTCGCGATCACCGTGTACTTGACGGTGAACCACACCGACGGCCAGAACAGCCGGTGCGCGACGACCTCGGAGAAGTTCTCCGGGAAGTTCGTGCCCTGGTTGCCGCCCAGCAGCGACCAGTCCGAGCCGGACATGACGACGACCAGCACGAGCGGCACGACGAAGAGCACCAGCACCAGCACCGCCGTCGGGCTCGCGTACAGCCAGCCCTGCAGGGCGCCGCGGGAGCGCGTGCGGGTCCGGCCCCGGGCCGCGCCCGCGCGGGCGGGTGCCTGCCGGGCCGGCACCCGCCTCGCGTGGCCGTGAGTCGCGACGGTCACTGCGACAGCACCTCGGTGATCGCGTCGTTGTCCTCGTCGACGGTGTCCGTGCCCTCGAACGTGGCGTTGCGCATCAGCGTCACCCACGGGCTGCCGGACGCGTTGAACGCCTCCGAGAAGAACTCCGCCACCGGCGTGCGACCGGACTCGGCGATCTTGTTCATCGTCAGCGCGAGCGGGTTCTCCTGCGCGTACTCGTTGTCGAGCAGGGAGTTGCGGCCGGGGACCTCGCCGTTCTTCGCGATGACCTCGAGCTGCGTCTCCTCCGACATCATCCAGGCGAGGAAGTTCCAGGCCTGCGCGACGTTCTCGGAGTCCTTGGAGATGCCCAGGGCGTCGCCGCCGAGGAACGTCGACTGCCCGCCGTCGACCCCGGGGATCGCGGTGACGCCGACGTCGATGCCGGCCTCCTGCGCCGCGTACACCGCGGTGTTCGGGTACTGCTGCACCCCGACCTGGCCGTTGGAGAACGGGGCGGTCCAGGTGGCTCCGGTCTCCTCCTTCGAGCCCGCCCCGACCGCTCCGGCCTGGTTGAGCTCGTAGTACATCTGGTAGAGCGCCTTGGCCGAGTCCGAGTTCACCTGCGCGGTCGTGCCGTCCTCCGACAGCACCTCGTCGCCGGACGCCCACATGGTCGGGAACCAGGTGAACACCCCGCAGCCGCCGCAGTTGCCGCCGTAGTAGGTGCCGGAGACGCCGGGCTTGCCGAGCGCCTGCACGGCCATGGCCTGCTCCTGGAACTCCGCCAGGTTCGTGGGGCCCTTCTCGGGGTCGAGCCCGGCCTCGCGGTAGAGGTCCTTGTTCCAGACCAGCACCGAGATGTCCTCGACGAACGGCAGCGTGTGCAGCGCGCCGTCGGGGTCCGTGCCGGCGTCCAGGTGGCCGCCCGTGATGTCGTCCTTGAAGTCCAGGGCGTCGATCTGCTCCGTCAGGTCGGTGAACAACCCGTTCGCGACCCAGTAGGGCAGCCGGACGACGTCGCCCGCGAGCAGGTCGGGCAGCTCGTCGTTCGTCGCCGCACCGCCGACCTTCCCCTCCATGTCGTCGTTCGGGATGATCTCGAGCTCGACCTGGTTCTCGTGCGACGCGTTGTACGCCTCCACGAGGGTGGTGGCCTGCCGCTCCAGCGGGGCGCGGGTCCACATCGTCAGCGTCGTGCCGTCGTCCACGCCGTCGGGGCCGGCGGACTCGAGGGCCTCCCCGGCGTCGCCGCCGTCGGACCCGGAGCCGCAGGCGGCCAGCCCGGTCAGCGCGAGGCCGGCGACGGCCAGCGTCGCCACGGGACGCAGCCCGCGCGATCGGAACATGCGGTTGCTCATCGTGCTCTCCTCGGAACTTCGCCGTCGAAGTTGTGCGGGGCACCCGGGTGGACACCGCGCGGAGGTTCTGCCGAAACCCTTTTCGGGGAACGTAGACCCCAGGCCGAGGGCCGGTCAAGGGGTTACGCGAAAACGTGATGTGTGTACGATCTCGGCCATGACGGCGCCGCTCCGGCGCCGCTGGCAGGGGCGCAGGAGGCAGCATGACGACCACGTCGGGCACCCCGCGCCGGCCCACGCTGTCCGACGTCGCGCGGCTGGCCGGGGTCTCCGTCGCGACCGCCTCGAAGTCCCTGAACGGCCGGCAGCAGGTGCGCGCCGAGACCCGCGAGCGGGTCCTGTCCGCGGCCGAGCAGCTGAGCTTCTCGCCCAACGTGCTCGCCCGGAACCTGCTGAGCGGGCGCTCGGGCACGATCGGCCTGGTCACCCACGACCTCGAGGGCCGGTTCTCCATCCCGACGCTCATGGGCGCGGAGGACGCCGCCGGCACCGGCAAGACGTCCGTGCTGCTGTGCGACGCCCGCGGCGACGCCCTGCGCGAGCAGTACCACGTGCAGGCGCTGCTCGGCCGGCGCGTGGACGGGCTGATGGTCGTCGGCGCCCGGCCCGACCCGCGCCACTCGCTCGGCCCGCTGCCCGTCCCCGTCGTCTACGCCTACGCGCCGTCGCAGGACCCGGACGACATGTCGGTCGTCTCCGACAACGTGCTCGGCGGGCGGCTGGTGGCCGAGCACCTGCTGGCCTGCGGGCGCCGGCGCATCGCGGTCGTCACGGGCGACGCCACCTACGGGGCCGCGCACGACCGCGTCGCCGGCGTCCGCGAGGTGCTGGACGCCGCCGGCCTCGCCATGACGGGCGAGCCGCTGTACGGCGCCTGGACCGAGGAGTGGGGCCGGACGGCGGCGGCCGTCGTCCTCGCGCAGCACCCCGACGTCGACGCCATCGTCGCGGGGAGCGACCACATCGCCCGGGGAGTCCTGGACACCCTCCGCGAGGCGGGCCGCGCGGTCCCGGACGACGTCGCCGTCACCGGCCACGACAACTGGGAGATCCTCGCGCTGAACGCCCGCCCGCACCTCACCTCGGTCGACATGAACCTCGAGGAGGTGGGCCGCCGGGCCGCCGCGCTGCTGTTCGACGCCATCGAGGGGCGGCCGTCGTCGGGCACCGAGGTCGTGCCGTGCCGGCTGGTGCCGCGCGGCTCCACGGCGCCGCGGCACGCGTGATTCCCCCGGTCCGGGGTGGTCATGAGACAGTTCCTCTCCCCGGACCGGAGAGGTGCACGCCGTGACGCAGCAGACGACCGAGCGCGACGACATGTACGCGTTCCTCGACACCTACGCCCAGGAGGCCGCCGACCGCATCGGCGCGCCGACCGAGTGCAGCATCATCCTGCGCCGGCACCACGTGCTGCAGTACGTCGCGAGCAGCGCCCCCCGGTCGGCGTACTGCGACCAGGTCGAGGTCGCGACGGGCGAGGGCCCGTGCGTCGTCGCGATCCAGCAGCTGCGCGGGGAGGTCGTGCCGGACGTCCTCGCCGAGACGCTGTGGCCCGACTGGCGCGCGGCGGCCACCGAGCAGGGCTTCCGGTCGGCGGCGGCCCTGCCGGGGATCGTCGACGCGGACACCACCGTGGCGCTCAACCTGTACTCCACCGAGGTCGACCCGTGGGACCCGGACACGCTCGTCGGCATGGACCGCCTGGTCCAGGAGGTCGCGGAGACCATCCGCACCCGCGGCATCTGACCCTGGCCGCCCTCAGCCGCCGGCGCGGCTGAGGGCGAACGCGACGATGAACCCGGCCGTCGTGATGAGGCCGGTGAACAGGTGCGCGCGCTCGAACGCCTCCGGGATCATCGTGTCGGCCACCATGGTGAGGATCGCGCCCGCCGCGACGGCGGTGATGACCGCGACCAGCTCCGGCGAGGCGCTGCCCAGCAGCGCGTAGCCGCCGGCCGCCGCGAGCGCGACCGTCACGGCGACGGCGCCCCACAGGCCGAACACGAACCGCGCGGACCGCCCCGCGCGCTTCATCCCGGCCGCGCTCGACAGCCCCTCCGGCACGTTCGAGATCACGACCGCGGCCGCCACCGAGGCGCTGACGCCGTTCCCCCCGAGCAGGCTCAGCCCGAGCACGACCGACTCGGGGATCCCGTCGAGCAGCGACCCCACGGCGATGGCCGTCCCGCTGCCGGCCTGGTCGGCCTCCGACGGCTGCAGCCCGCCCGAGCGCTTGCGGTGCCGGGCGCCGTGCCGGGCCAGCAGCACGTTCGCCGCGACGTACAGCACCGCGCCGAGGGCCAGGCCCGCCACCGCGGGCCCGAGCCCGCCGGTGTCCGCGGCCTCGTCGGCGAGGTCGAACGCCAGAGCCGAGATCAGCACCCCGGAGCCGAACGCCATGACCCCGGCGGTCACACGCGGCGGAACGCGGACCCACCACGCCACGGCCGCGCCCGCCACGAGCGCCAGCCCGCCCACGAGGCCCCACAGGCCCGCCTCGACCCAGCCACCCACCGCGCCCGCCTCCGCATCCCCGGGCGCCGCCCGGCGCGCCGTCCGGGGCCAGGCTCCCCCAGCACCGCCGCCCGCGCACCGCGGGGACCGACCTCTTGCCACGCTCCGGTACAGATCGGTATGGTCCGGTCTATACCACCTCCTACCGCCCTCCCCGGGAAGGATCACGTGCGATGGTGCAGGACATCCTCCAAGGCATTGCCGACAACCTGCTGAGCCAGGTCCCCATCCTCATCGGCCTGATCGCGCTGCTCGGCCTGCTGCTGCAGCGCAAGCCGGTCTCCGACGTGATCGGCGGGACGTTCCGCGCCGCGATCGGCGTCGTCATCCTCACCATCGGCATCGACGTGTTCGTCGGCGGGCTCGCGAGCTTCCAGGCGATCGTGTCCAGCGCGGTGGGCGTCGAGCCCCCGACCGCGACCACGACGCTCGACGACTTCCTCGCCGGCCCCGGCGCCGCCGCGCCGCTGATCATCGCCGGCGGGTTCGCCCTGCACCTCGTCATGGTCCGGGTGTTCCGGTCCGCGCGGTACGTCTACCTCACCGGGCACCTCATGCTCTGGATGAGCATCGTCGTCGCGGCCGCGCTGGTCGAGGCGTTCGGCGAGGTCGAGCGCTGGACCCTCGTCGGGGCGGGCTCCGTGATCCTCGCCTGCTACTTCACGCTGCAGCCGATGTGGATCGCGCCGCTGATGCGCCGCGTGATGGGCCACGACCAGTTCGGGCTGGCGCACACCACCTCGTCGCTGGCGCTGGCCACCGGCTACGGCGCGAAGGCGCTGCGCCTGGGCGACCCGGTCAAGCACGACACCGAGAAGCTCACGCTGCCCCGCAGCATCGCGTTCCTCAAGGACATGAACGTCGCCACCGCGCTGATCGTCGGCGTCATCATGATGATCGCGCTCGCGTTCGCCGACCCGGAGACCGTCCGGGCCGTCGCCGGCGAGGACCTGGCGCCGTTCGCCTGGGGCCTGATGCAGGCGCTCCGGTTCGCCGGCGGCATCGCCATCCTGCTGTTCGGCGTGCGGATGTTCCTGGCCGAGATCGTCCCGTCGTTCAAGGGCATCTCCGACAAGCTGCTGCCGGGCTCGAAGCCCGCGCTCGACATCCCGGTCATCTTCCCCAAGGGCACGACCGCCGTGATGGTGGGCTTCCTCGCCTCGACCGCGACGTTCCTGGTCCTGCTGGCCGTGTTCGCCGGCGCCGGGTGGTTCGTGCTGGTGCCGCCGATGATCATGCTGTTCTTCGGCGGTGGCGCCGGCGGCGTGTTCGGCAACGCGGTGGCCGGATGGCGGGGCGCGGTGTTCGGCGGCGTGCTCAACGGCGTCGTCCTCGCGTTCGGGCAGTGGATCTTCTGGGGCGTGTTCTCCGGCACCGCCCCCGAGCTCGCGACCCTCGCCGACCCGGACTGGTACGTCGTCGCCGGCGTGCTCACCTCCGTCGGGTCGGTGCTGGAGCCGCTCGGCGCGGCCGGCGTGTGGGTCGTGGCCGGCGCCGTGCTCGCGGTCTCCGTGGTGGCCCTGGTGGTCCTCGGGCGCCGTGCCGCGCGAGCCGACCGGACCGCCGCCGCCGAGGCCGACCGCAGCGACGTCGCCGTCCCCTGACACCGTGGACCCCCTGAACCCCCCGCACGTCCCCGAAGGAGCACCGACATGAGCCAGCGTCCCGAACCGCTCGCCGTCCTGGCCGTCTGCGGCCTCGGCATGGGCACGAGCCTCATCCTGCGCATGACCTGCGAGACCGTCTTCAGCCGGCTGGGCATCGACGCCCGCGTCGAGAACACCGACCTGTCCGCCGCCAAGAGCATGTCCCCCGACGTCCTGGTCGGCCAGGGCATGCACATGGGCGACCTCGAGGGTCTTGCGCCGGTCAACGTGGTGGTCGACGACTTCGTGGACGACGCCGCGCTCGAGGCGAGGCTGCGTCCGGCGCTGGAGGAGGCGGGGTGGCTGTGAGCACCGTCCCCACCCGCGCGGTGCACGTCGACGCGGTCGACGACTGGGCCGCGGGTGTCCGGACCGCCGGCGGGCTGCTGGTCGACCTGGGCGTCGCGACCGACGAGTACGTCACCGCGTGCGTCGACTCCGTCCGGGAGCGCGGCCCGTACATCGTGCTCGCTCCCGGGCTGGCCCTGGCCCACGCGCGACCCGAGCAGGGCGCGACCGGGGTGGGGGTGTCAGTGGTGCGCCTCGGCGAGCCGGTCGCGTTCGGGCACCCCGCCAACGACCCGGTCGACCTGGTGTTCGCGTTCGCGACCGTGGGCCCCGGCGCGCACCTCGACATGCTGCGGTCGCTGGCCGGCGCGCTGGGCGGCGGCCTCGCGGCGCGGCTCCGCGAGGCCGAGCCGGTCGACCGGCTGGGCGAGCTGCTCACCGAGGCGGTGGCCGGTGTCTGACGCGATCACGCACCACGGCGCCGACGTCGCGCGCCACGTCCGCACGGTCGTCGACGCGAACGTGGAGGCCGCGCGGCAGGCGGCCGACGTCGTCGTCGACGTCGCCCGCGCCGGCCGGGTCCTGCACGGCGCCGGCGCCGGGCACTCGCTGGCCGGCGTGCTGGAGATGTTCTTCCGCGCCGGGGGCCTGCCCTTCGTCAACCCGCTGTGGCACCCGGACGTCCTGCCGCTGAACGGCGCCGCCCGGTCCACCGCCGCGGAGCGCCGGCCGGGGCTCGGCACGCAGGTCGCGCGGGACTCCGGGATGCAGGCCGGCGACGCGGTGGTCGTGCTCTCCACCTCGGGCGTCAACTTCTACCCGGTGGAGATCGCCGCCCACGCGCGGTCGGTCGGGGCCCGCGTCATCGCGGTGACCTCCCGCCCCGCGTCGGCGGCCGCGCCGCTGCGCGAGGGCCGGCGGCTCGCCGACCTGGCCGACGTCGTGCTCGACACCTGCGTGCCGCCGGGGGACGTGACGTGGCCGGAGGACGGCCCGCGCACGGCCCCCCTGTCGTCCCTGGCGAACACGCTCTGCTGGAACCTCGTGCTCGTCGCGGCGCTCGACGCCGCACCGGACCTGCCGACGTGGCGCAGCGCGAACACCACCGGGCCGGAGGACCACAACGCCCGGCTGCAGGAGCTCTACCGGGCCCTCGTGCCCGTCATCTGAGCCGCGCCGGCCCTGCACAATGGCCGGACCGGCGGACACGCGTCCGCCGGGCGCACCTGGAAGGACAGCCGTGACCGCTCTGACCCGCGACCTCGTGGGCTCCCCGCCGCCGTCGGTGGCGAAGTACGCGTGGCTCAAGGCCGTCCTGGTCGACCACATCGACCGGCTCTCCCCCGGGGACCCGGTGCCGTCGGAGCGCGAGCTCGCGGACGGGCTCGACGTGTCCCGGATGACGGCGCGCCGCGCCCTCGGCGAGCTGGTCGTCGAGGGACGGATCAAGCGGGTGCCCGGGCGCGGCTCGTTCGTGAACGAGCCGACCATCCGCCTGCCCATCCAGCTCACGTCGTTCACGAACGACATGCAGCAGCGCGGGTACACGTCGGGCGCGCGGACGCTCGACGGCGGCCTGGTCCCGGCCGACGACTGGCTCAGCAGCAACCTGGACGTCCCGCGCGGGCACCAGGTCCTGCAGATCGTGCGGCTGCGCACCGCGGACGACCAGCCCGTCGCGATCGAGCGGGTCCACCTCAACGCCGACGTCGTGCCGGGCCTGGTCGACGTCGACCTGACGAACCGGTCGCTCTACTCGGTGCTGTCCGACCGGTACGGGGTCGTGTTCGACGGCGGGCGCCAGACCATCACCGCCCGGCTGGTCGACCCCGGCGACGCCGGGCACCTCGACCTGGCCGCCGGCGCCGCCGTGCTGCACCTCGTGCGCACGTCGACGTGGCGCGGCCGGCTCGTGGAGTACACGGTGTCGGTCTACCGCGGTGACCGGTACGAGCTGAGCAGCGCCCTCTAGCGCGCCGCCGGCGAAGGCGGCCGCTCACCCCCTGCAGGCGGCGGGCGGTCGGTGCCAGGTCCGACGACCGCCAGACAGGACCGCCCGGATCCCGCGACGCTCGGTCCGTGACCAGCACCGCCGCCGCCCCCGCGCACACCGTCGTCGACCCCGCGATCCTGTACTTCGGGACGCCCGTCGCCCTGCTCAGCACCGTCGACGGGGCAGGGCGCCCGAACCTGGCACCGATGTCGTCGGTCTTCTGGCTCGGCCACACCGCCGTGCTCGGGCTGGGCGCTCGGTCGCAGACGGCGCGCAACCTGATCGCGACGGGCGCGTGCGTGATCAACCTGCCGTCGGCGGACCAGGTCGACGTCGTGGACCGGCTGGCCCTGACGACCGGCCGCGACCCGGTCTCCCCGCGCAAGGCCGCGGCCGGCTACCGCCACGTCGCCGACAAGTTCCGGCTCGCGGGGATGACCCCCGTCGCGTCGGACACGGTCGACCCGCCCCGGGCCCTGGAGTGCCCGGTGCACCTGGAGTGCCGGCTGACGGCGACGCACGCGCTGGGCGGCGACGACCCCACCTCCGCGGGGCGGACGCTGGCGTTCGAGGTCGCGGTGACCCGGGTGCACGTGCACGACGACCTGCGGCTGCCCGGCTACGAGCACCGCGTCGACCCTGACCGCTGGCGGCCGCTGATCATGAGCTTCCAGCAGTTCTACGGCCTCGGCCCGCGGGTCCACCCCTCGCGCCTGGCCTCCGTCGACGAGGAGTGGTACCGCGCGTGACCCGCTGGTGCGGCCCTGGCCGGGTCCGTCAGCCCCGTCAGCCCTGCAGGCGGCGGGCCAGCATCGCCTTCGACTGCTCCGCCCCCTTGCGGCTCTCCGCCTGCGCCCGGCGGAAAAAGTCCGCGAGCTCGGAGTCGCCCTCCCGGTCCGCGTCCTGCACGTACTGCTCCAGGCGCAGGACGTTGCTCAGGCACGCCTCCGCGAACCAGATCAGGTTGTAGTCCTTGTCCGCCGTCCCGGTGACCGCACCGGTCTCGCTGTCCGACATGATGACCCCCTCGTCACGACGCGGTTTGCGTGCTCCCCACCGTAGGCCCGGTCGGCGCGGAGCGCACCGGTCGCCGCCCCGCGCCCGCGTGCCTACCGTGGCCGCATGACCACCTCCCCGGACCCGGACCCCTCGAACACCCCCGGCCTCGAGCCCGGCGGCGGCGTCGCCCCCGGCGACACCCCGCCCGGCGAGTCGAGCACGTCCGGCGCCGCCTTCCAGGAGCCCGACCTGCCCAGCCGCCGGACCAACTGGCTGGTGTACGCGCTGCTCGGCGCGGTGGTCGTCGTCGTGCTGCTGCTGTTCGTCGGGTACATCGTCGGCCTGCTCGACTGAGCCCGCCGGCGGCGCCGCCCGCCCCGGTCGCACGTCCGCCGGTCCGCGCCGACACTGGGGATCGGGGCAGGGTCGCCTGTCCCGGACCCGCGCGACGAGGAGGACCGACATGGGCCTGGACGACATGAAGGAGAAGGCCAGCGACGCCGGCATCGAGAAGGCCGGCGACGCCGCCGACTCCAAGACGGGCGGCAAGGGCGGCGACAAGATCGACAAGGCCGAGAAGACCGCCGACGACAAGATCGGCGGCTGACCGCACCTCCCCAGCCGCGCCCGCGCCCGGAGCTGCGACTGCCCGGGCGCGGGCCGACGGCTGCGGGTGCTCAGCCGCCCGTCGCGCCATCCGGCGCCCCGCCCGCCGCCCGGCCGGACGAGGCCCGACGCGCGCCGCGCCACCGGAGCACCCGGTCCAGCGCCACCCCCAGCACGGCGCCGACGACCACCCCCGCCGCCACGCGCAGCACCGGGTGCTGCCCCGCGAGCAGCCGGCCGGCGCCCGCCCCTAGCAGCACGGAGCACACCGCCCACGCCACGGCGGCGACGGCGGCGAGCCCCGCGAACCGGGCCCGCGGGAACCCGACGGCACCGGCGGTGAGGTTCACCGCCACCCGGACCCCGGGCAGGAACCGCGCACCCAGCACCACCGCCGCGCCGCGCTCGGCCAGCGCACCCTCCGCCCAGGCGACCGCCCGCCGCGCCCCCCGCCACCGCAGTGCCCGGAGCCGCCCGGCCGGGACCCGGCGGCCCATGCCGTAGGCGACCAGGTCGCCGGTGAGCGCCCCCGCCGCGGCGACCGTCCCGACGAGCCACAGCTCCGGCGCACCCCCGGACGCACCGAGCGCCGCGAGCGCGATCACGGCCCCCTCGCTCGGCACCGGCGGGAAGAAGCCGTCCACGGCCGCGAGCGCGAAGAGGACGAGCAGGGCCCACGGGGCGCCACCGAGCAGCACCACCCACTCAGCGACGTCCGGCATGCCCATCAATCGATCGTCGATGCTGATCTATCGAAAGTCAATAGTTCAGTGAGGGTCCACCTACGGCACACCAGACGTGCACCACTCAACCCCGTCCCCTGCCACCCACCGGCCCGCGCATCCTCGCCGGTCCCTGCTGCGTAGGTGCTTGCGGGCCCCGGGTGAGTGGTGCCGACCGCCCTAGCGTCGTGGTCACACGAGCAGGACCAGCGGGGCGTCGCCCTGCTGCGGACGACGGACGGGGGCCCGGGCATGGCACGCAGCACCAGCATCGCGCTCGTCGACGACCTCGACGGCACGCCCGCCGTCGTCACCCACGTGCTGGCCCTCGACGACCGGGCCGTCGTGGTGGACCTGTCGGCCGAGAACGCCCGCCGCCTGCGGGACGCGGTCGAGCCGTTCCTGGCCGTCGGACGCACGCCCGCACGGCGCCGGAACCCCGACCGCCCGCGGCCGCCCTCCGCCATCCGCGCGTGGGCGCTCGACAACGGCATGCAGGTCAGCGAGCGCGGCCGGATCCCGTCGGACGTGCTGCGGGCCTACGTCGACGCCCGCGGCGCGGCACCCACCGCCGACTGACCGCGGACGACCGACCCCGCAGGTGACGGCCCCGCACCCCTCCCCATGACCCCCCGGGCGCGCTAGCGTGGCGCCGAGGTTCACCGGCTCCGGGGGGAGGGCGCGTATGGACCCGTCCCCGGACGCGGTGGCGCAGGCGGTCTCCACCGGGTCGCTGCCCGGCTGGGCGCGGGTGGACGAGCTCGTGCTGGAGGCGCACGCCCGCGGCCTCGCCGACCCGGACGGGACCGTCGCGGACTACATCCCGGCGCTCGCGGCAGCGGACCCGGAGCTGTTCGGCGTGTGCGTCGCGGAGGTCGACGGCGGGCTGCACACCGCGGGGGACGCCGAGGTCGAGTTCTCGATCCAGTCGATCTCGAAGGCCTTCGTGTACGCCCTGGTCTGCGAGCGCCTCGGGCACGTCGCCGTCCGGGAGCGGGTCGGCGTGAACAACACGGGCCTGTCGTTCAACTCGGTCATCGCGGTGGAGCTGAACGCCGGCCACCCCATGAACCCGATGGTGAACGCCGGTGCGCTCGCCACGACCGCGCTGGTCGACGGCGGCACGCCCGCGGACCAGTGGGCGGCGGTCCACGACGGGCTCTCCCGGTTCGCCGGCCGGACGCTGGAGCTCGACGACGAGGTGTACGCCTCGGAGTCCCGCACGAACGGCCGCAACCGCGCGCTGGCCCAGCTGCTCGAGAGCTACGGCCGCATCGCGGTGGACCCGCTCGCGGTGGTCGACACCTACACGCGCCAGTGCAGCCTGCGCGTCACGGCGCGCGACCTCGCCGTCATGGGCGCCACGCTCGCCGACGGCGGCGTCAACCCGGTCACCGGCGAGCGCGTCGTCTCCGCCCAGGTGTGCCGGGACACCCTGGCGGTGCTCGCCGCGACCGGCCTGTACGAGCGGTCCGGCGAGTGGCTCTTCGAGATCGGCCTGCCCGGCAAATCGGGGGTGGCCGGCGGCATCGTCACCGTCGCGCCGGGCAAGGCCGGGATCGGGACGTACGCGCCGCGGCTCGACCGCGCCGGCAACAGCGTCCGGGGGCAGCGTGCGACCGCCCACCTGTCCCGGGTGCTCGGCCTGAACGTCTTCGCCTCAGCGGTCCACCCCCGAGCAGGAGGCTCGCCCCGATGACCACCACCGCGCAGCACCCCGCCGGCCCGCAGGCCGGGGCGGCGAAGGCGTCCTGGGTCCCGATGGTCGGGCTGTTCCTGGCCCAGGTCCTCATGTCGTTCAACGTGGCGGCGCTGCCCGTCTCGCTGGGCGGCATGGTGGAGGACTTCGGCGTCCCGCCGACCGCCGTCAGCACTGCGATCGTGATGTACGGCCTCGCGGTGGCCGCGCTGGTCATGGTCGGCGCCAAGATCGGCCAGCGGGTCGGCTGGATCACGGCGTTCCGCGTCGTCGTCGCGCTGTTCGCGGTGTCGGCGCTCCTGATGATCACCTCGCAGTCGGTGACCTGGGTGATCGTCGCCCAGGCGCTCGCCGGGGCGTGCGCGGCGATCATCGTGCCGTCGCTCGTCGCCCTCATCGCCGAGAACTACCACGGCCCGCAGCAGGCCACCGCGATCGGGTCCCTCGGGTCGGCGCGCGCCGTGTCCGGCATGAGCGCGTTCTTCATCGGCGGGGCGCTCGGCACCCTCGTCGGCTGGCGGCCCGTGTTCGCGATCGTGCTGGGCCTCGCCGTGGTGGTCTTCGCCCTGAGTTTCCGGCTGCGGTCCGACCGCGGCGACCGCCAGGTCACCATCGACGTCGTCGGGGCGGTGCTCATCGGCACGGCGGTCGTGCTGCTGACGCTCGGGTTCAACAACCTGAACTCCTGGGGCGTGGTGCTCGCCGGGGCGGGGGCGCCGTTCGACGTGCTGGGGCTGTCGCCCGCGCCGGTGCTCGTGCTGCTGGGGATCGTGCTGGGGCAGGGGTTCTTCGTGTGGACCCGCCGCCGGACCCGGGCGGGCGGCGTCCCGCTGGTGAGCCTCTCCGTGCTGGGCTCGTCGCGGGAGCGCGCGGCGGTCTACGCCATGTTCGTCGTCGTGGCGCTGGAGGCCGCGCTGAACTTCACCGTGCCGCTGTACATCCAGATCGTGCAGGGCCGCTCCCCGTTCGACACCTCGCTCGCGATGATGCCGTTCAACCTCACCGTGTTCGTCACCGCGACGCTGGTCGTGCGGTTCTACCGGCGGTTCCCGCCCCGCACGATCGGCGTGTTCTCGTTCGTGCTCACGACCGTCGCCCTGGTGTGGCTGGCGTTCGTCGTGACGAACAACTGGGAGACGCTGCCGACGATCGCCGGGCTCATCGTGTTCGGCATCGGGCAGGGGGCGCTCGTCACGCTGGTGTTCAACGTCCTCGTCACCGCGGCGCCCAAGGAGCTCGCCGGCGACGTCGGCTCGGTGCGCGGGACCACCCAGAACCTCGCGTCCGCCGTCGGCACCGCGTTCGCCGGCGCGCTGCTCGTGACGATCCTCGGCCTCAACGTCGGCCAGGCCGTCGCGCGCAGCGTCGAGCTCCCCGCGGAGGTCGTCGCGCAGGTGGACCTGGACGAGGTGAACTTCGTCAGCAACGACCGGCTCCGCGAGGTCCTCGAGGACACCGACGCCACGCCCGAGCAGGTCGACGCGGCGGTGCAGATCAACGTCGACGCCCGCCTGAGCAGCCTCAAGCTCGGCCTGCTGGTGCTCGCCGGGCTGAGCGCGCTGGCGATCCTGCCGGCCTCCCGGCTGCCCGCGTACCGCCCGCACGAGATCCCGGACCCCTCGCCCGCGGACGACTGAGCGGCACTGAGCGGCACCGGGCGGCACCGGGCGGCACCGACGACGCTGCTGCGCCCCGGCTACCGTGGAGGCGGTCGCGCCCGTCCACCCGGGCGCGGGACGACCACCTCGGGGAGCCGGACGCATGCGACGACACGGGCCTGCGGCGGCCCTCGCCACCCTGCTGATCGGGATGACCGGGGTGCTCGGGACGCTCGGGGCCACGGCCGGCACCTCCCCGGTCGACCCGGGTGGGGCCGCCGCTGCCGCGCCCTCGGCGTCCCCGAGCCCCGCGCGGCCCGGCGCCACGCCGACCCCCGCGCCCAGCGCGTCGCCCGAGCGGCCGGCCCCGACCGCCACGGCCCCTGCCCCCGCGCCGAGCGCGGCGAGCAGCTGGGCCCAGGGCGTGGAGCTGGTCGCGAGGGCGGGCGCGGTGGGCGGGCGCCGGGCCCACGCCGCCGCCGCCGTCGTGCCGGCCGGGGCCCAGGCCGCCGCCGACGGCCCGCCGGGCGCCGCCCCCGAGGACGTGCTCCGCCTCATGGTCACCGCCGGGGAGGCGATGATCGACGCCGGCCACACCGTGTCGTCCGTGGAGGAGACCCTCGCGCAGGTCGCCGCCGCCCACGGGGTGCGCGGCGCGGAGACGGTCGTGCTGCCGACCGCCCTGATCGTGTCCGTGCCGCACGCCGAGACCGTGCAGACCGCGGTGACGGGGACCGGGCGCCGGCCGCTGCTCCTGCACCAGCTGGACGCGCTGGCGGACCTGCTCGACGAGGCGACGACCCCCGCCGCCGACCCCCGCGGGGTGACCGGGCGGATCGCGCTGCTGCGCGCGGTCTCGCCGCCGTTCGGGACGCTCGCCCGGCTCGGCGGGTACCTGCTGCTGTCCGTCGGCATCGCGGCCCTGCTCGGGGCCTCGTGGGTCGACCTGCTGGTCGTGGCGGCCCTCGGTCTCGCGGTGGGGTCCGCCCAGCTGGCGTCGCGGGCGGTCTCCACCACGGCCGAGGTCGTCCTCACGGTCGCCGCGTCGTTCGCCGTCGCGACCGTCGTCCTGCTGCTCGCGCGGGCGGTGCCGGACCTCGGTGTGCTGCCGGCGATCGTCGCGCCGCTCGTGCTGTTCCTGCCGGGCGGGCTGCTGACGACCGGCGTGATCGAGCTCGCGACCGGGCAGATGCTGTCCGGCGCGGGGCGGGTCGCCGCGGGGACCATGCAGCTGGTCCTGCTCGCCGGCGGGATCGTGGCGGGCGCGGCGCTCGTGGGCGTGCCGGTGCTCGACCTCACCGCCTCGGGGCAGCCTCTGGGGCCGCTCGCACCGTGGGCCGGCGTCGCGCTGTTCGGGGTCGGGACCGTCGTGTTCCGGTGCGGGCGCCCCCGGACGATCGGCTGGGTCGTGCTCGTGCTGGCCGTCGCGTACGGCGCGCAGGTGGTCGGCGACGCCCTGTTCGGCGGGGTGCTGTCCGCGTTCGTCGGGGCGCTCGCGATGACGCCGGTCGCCCTGGCCGTCGCCCGGTTCCCGTCCGGCCCGTCGCCGCTCGTCTCATTCCTGCCGGCGTTCTGGATGCTGGTCCCCGGTGCGCTCGGGCTGGTCGGGGTCACGTCCCTGCTCGACGGCGACTCCGGCGGGGTGCCGACGCTCGTGACGACCGCCGCCACGATGGTGGTGATCGCTCTGGGGGTGCTGGTCGGGCTCGCGGGGACGCGCGCGCTGCCGGGCGTCGGGCGCGGCCGCACGCTGGTCTGAGCCCGGGCGCCGACGGGCGCGGCCGGGGGTACGGGTCCGGCACGGCCCGTCATCACGCCGGATGTCGGCACCTATTGACAAACGATAGATCACGCGCGACAGTCGATAGCGGCCGGCCGCGCCCGCGGACGGCCCGACAGGAGGAACCCCCGTGCCGTACGTGCTCGCCGTGCTCGCGCTCGCCACCGGGGCGGCAGCAGTCGTCGCCGGCGAGGCCGACGACTCACCCGGCCTCCAGCTCATCGGCGTCCTGCTCGGCGCCGCAGCCGTCACGCTGGTCGTCCGCGCGGTGCGCCGGCGACGGACCCGCCGCGCCGGGCCCTGACAGCCCGGCCCTGACCGCCCGGCCCTGACCGCCGGGCCCTGACCGCCGCGCCGCTCAGAGAGCCAGGCCCGGGTCCGCCGTGAGCTCGACGGTGGCCCACACGTCGTACGGCAGCCCCTGCAGCCGGTCGACCACCGCGTGCCGCACCGCGTCCTCCCCGTCGACGTCCCAGCCGGACCCCGGCTGCACGACGAAGTCCACCTCGACGTACAGGCGCCGACCGAGCTTCGTGGCCCGGACCACCGGCTGCGGCAGGCCGTGCTCGTCCCGCGCCAGCGCCACGACCCGGGCGATCTCGGCCGCGACCGGCTCCGGCGGCACGCCCTCCAGCAGCTCGTGCATCCCGTCCCGGACCAGGCGGACCGGCAGCGGGGCGATCAGCACGACCGCCACGAGCAGCAGCACCGGGTCCACGTACCCCGCGGCCACCGGCCGGTCCGCGCGCTCCAGGGCCAGGCCGGCGACGCCGCCGACCGCGACCACCACGCTGAGCCACGCGCCCGCGCGCCAGGACACGACCTCGGCGTGCACCAGCTCCGAGGCGGGCGCCCGCCGCCGCAGCGCCACCGCGGCCAGCACGCTCAGCACGGCGGAGGCGGCGCCGTACGCGAGCAGGCTCGCCGGGTCGCCCTCGGAACCGCCGGCGAGCAGCGTGCCCACGGCGTCGGCCAGCCCGTACACCAGGGTCGCGAGCAGTGCGGCCCCCTGCATCGCGACCGCGAGCGGCGTCGCCGCGTGCCGCCCGAACGGGTAGCGGCTGCTGGGCGTCGACCCCGCGGCGCGCGAGGCCAGGAACGACACCGCGACCAGGGCGATGCCCGCGAGCGCGTACACGCCGTCGAACAGGATGACGCCCGACCCCGCGACCAGCCCCCAGACGACCGCGCCGGTGCCGACGACCCCCGCGGCGACCGCCGAGCCGGCCAGGGCCGACCGCTCGCCGCGGACGTCGTCGGGCACGGCGCCGGGCAGGGCATCGGACGAGGCGTCGGGCACGGTCGCGGGCACGGCGTCGGGGCTGGGCTCGTCCACCTGGCCACCTCCCGGTCGGGTCCGGGCAGTGTCCCGCGCCGGGGTGCCGCCGGTCGAGGACCGGGCCGCTCGGGTCCCGCCCGGCCCCCGGCCCGCCGGGCAGGACCGGCCGCGCGTGCCTACCGTGCCCGCATGACCGACCGCGAGCACGACCTGGTCCTGCTGGGCGCCACGAGCTTCGTCGGGGCGCTGACCGCAGCGCACCTCGCGGCGTCGGCGCCCCCGGCGGCCCGGATCGCCCTGGCGGGGCGGGACCGCGAGCGCCTCGCCGCGGTGCGGGCGGGCCTGCCGGAGCGCGCGGCGGGGTGGCCGCTGCTGGCCGTCGACGTCGAGGACCGCCCGGCGCTCGACCGGGTCGTCGCCGCCACCACGGCGCTGGCCACGACGGTCGGCCCGTACGCCCGGCACGGCCTGCCGGTCGTCGAGGCGTGCGCGGCCGCCGGGACGCACTACGCCGACCTCACCGGCGAGCTCGGCTTCGTGCGGGCGGCGATCGACGCCGCCGACGCGCGCGCCCGCGCGACGGGTGCCCGCCTGGTGCACGCGTGCGGGTACGACTCCGTGCCGTCCGACCTGGGCGTGCACCTGCTGCACCGCGCCGCGACGGCCGACGACGCCGGCGGCCTCGTGGACGTGCACGCGCTGGCCGTCGCCCGCGGCGGGGTGTCCGGCGGGACGATCGCGTCCCTGCTCGGGGAGGTCGACGCCGCCCGCACCGACCCGCGGGTGCGCCGGCTGCACGCCGACCCCTACGCGCTGTCCCCCGACCGGGACGCCGAGCCCGGCGGCGCGCAGCCGTCGCCGTTCGCGCCGCCGCGCCGGCTCCGCGGGCGCTGGGTCGCGCCGTTCGTGATGGCGCCGTTCAACACGAAGGTCGTCCGCCGCTCGAACGCCCTGACCGGCTGGGCGTACGGGCGGGACCTGCGGTACGCGGAGCACGTCGACGCGGGACGCGGGCCCGCCGGGCTGGCCACCGCGCTGGCCGTCACCGCCGCGACCGCGCTGGGCGGCGCCGCCCTCGCGCTGCCGCCGACGCGGGCACTGGCCGGGCGGGTGCTGCCCGCGGCCGGCGACGGGCCCGACGAGCAGACGCGGCGCGCCGGCTGGTTCCGGCACCGGTTCCTCGCCACGACGACCAGCGGGCGGACCTACGCCGCGCGGGTGCAGGCGTCCGGCGACCCCGGGTACGCGGCGACGTCCGTGATGCTGGGCGAGGCGGCGCTGGCACTGGCCCTCGACGGCGACGCCCTCCCGGACCGCGCGGGCTCGCTGACCCCGGCGACGGCGCTCGGGGACGTGCTCGCCGACCGGCTGCGGGCGCACGGGTTCCGGCTGGACGCCGTGGCGACGCCGTCCTGATCCGACCCGCTCAGCGCGCCGGCCCCCGCAGCGCCAGCTCCCAGGCCACGGGCGCGACCTCGGCGTCCAGCCCGGCCGCGACCCGCGCGCACGCGACGCCCTGGTCGAACAGCGACTGCCGCACGCTCGGGAACCCGAGCGCGGCCGCGAGGTCGCTGTCGTCCCACCCGCTCACCCGGGCGGACGGTCCGAGGACGTCGAGCGCCCCCGCCGCGAGCTGGTCGCTCATCGCGATCACCACGTCCGGCCGCAGCTCGTCGCGCACCGCCGCCACCGCCGCGCGCCCGTCCTCGCGGGAGTGCCGCGCCACGACAGCGACCGGGAGGCCGCCCCAGTCCCGGCCGGACTCCTCGGCGGCCTCCCGGTAGCCGGTGAGCCGCGCGCGGGTGACCGGGAACGGCACGTCGGTCTCGGGCCCGCGCAGCAGGCCCGACCAGCGGTCCCGGTCCAGCGGCTGCGAGAGCACGAGCGGGGACCGCGCGCCCGTCAGCATGTGCCGCGCCATCGCCCGCGCGGCCGCCCGGTCGTCGGCGGTCACGACCTGCACGCCCGGCGAGGGCGGCCCGCCCTGGATCGCGGCGGGCCGGCCGGTCGCGGCGACGGCGTCGAGGACCGGGTCGTCGTCGGCCGTGGTCCACAGCACGAACCCGTCGACCGCCGCCTCGCGCACCCGGTCGACGTCGCCGGGCTCGCCGGTGCTCGGGATCAGCACGAGCCCGAGCCGGTGCTCGACGCACACCTTCGACACCCCGGCGAGGAACCGGGCGGCCTGCGGGTCCTCGAACGCGTAGGTCAGGTGCTCACCGAGCACGACGCCGAGGTTCCCGGTCGAGCCGCTCCGCAGCGAGCGGGCCACCGGGTCCGGTCCCCGGTAGCCGAGGCGCTCGGCGGCCTCCAGCACGCGGGCCCGGGTCGGCGCCGCGACGCGCTGCGGGCGCGTGTACGTGTAGCTCACGGTCATCACGGCGACGCCGGCCTCCGCGGCGACCTGCCGCATCGTCACGCGTCCGGGGTTCACGGGAGCAGCCTACCTGTGTACCGTTACACAGATGCGTACGACGACCGCCTCGCACACCGCCTTCGCCGCCTTCGGCCTGTTCTGGGGGACGTGGGGCGCCGCCCTCCCGGGGCTGCGGGACGCCGCCGGGGTCGACGACGCCGCGCTGGGCACCGCGCTGCTGTTCGTCGGCCTCGGTGCGCTGCCCGCGATGCTGCTGACCGGCCGGGCGGTCGACCGGTTCGGCGCCCGCACCGCCGGGCCGCTGCTGTGCGCCCTCGCGGTCGCGGGCGTGCTCACCGCCTGGTTCGCGCGGGACCTGCCGACCCTCGCGACCGGGATGGCGCTGGTCGGCGCGACCTCGGGCGCCGCGGACGTCGCGGGGAACGCGCTCGCGGGCCTCGCGGAGCAGCGCTCGGGCGGCCGGGTCATCACGCTCTCGCACGCCGTGTTCTCGTCCTTCGTCGTGATCGGCAGCCTCGGCACCGGCGCGCTGCGGGCCGCGGGGGCGGACGTGGTGCCGGTGTTCGCCGCGGCCGGCGCGCTCATGGTCGTGGCGGGTGTCGTCGTGCTCGCCACCGGGGACGGCCCGCACGCACCGTCGGCGCCGCCGGGAGGACGCCGCCGCGACGGCGCCCGGCTCCTGCTCCCCTTCGTGGTGATCGGCCTCGTCGGCGCGCTCGGGTTCGCCGCCGAGAACGCGCACCAGAGCTGGAGCGCGATCTTCCTGGCGGACGAGCTCGGCGCCGCGCCGGGGCTGACGGCGGTCGCGCCGGCGACGTTCGCCGTGTTCGCTGCGCTGACCCGGTTCGCCGCCGGGGCGTCCACCCGCGTGCCGACCGGGGCGCTGCTGGTCGGCGGCGCCGTGGTCGCCGCGGCCGGGACGCTCGCGGTCGCCGCCGCCCGGGACCTGCCCGTGGCCCTCGGCGGGCTCGCCCTCGCGGCCGTCGGCACGTCGGTGCTGTTCCCGACGCTGCTCAGCCGGGCCGCCCGCGACGTGCCGGCGGACCGGCGCGGGCGGGCGACGTCCGCGGTCGCGACCACCGCCTACCTGGGGTTCGTGCTCGGGCCCGTGTACGTCGGCGCCCTCGCGGACGTCGTGGGGCTGCGCGGCGCGATGGTCGGCGTCGCGGCGCTCGCCGGTGCGTTCGCGGTGCTGGCGCCCGCCGTCACCCGGCGCCACGAGCGCGCTCAGCGGGTCGCGCGGGGCAGCGGCCGGGCCGTCGCCTCCGAGAACTCCAGCGTGATGCGCAGGTAGCGGAGCTCGCGCGAGTCGAGGATGCGCCCGGCACCCGTGTAGTGGATCGCCTCGCCGTCGATCAGCTCCAGCTGGGCCATCGGGGCGTCGACCAGCAGCGAGTCGGTCGTCGCGTCCTCCACCCGCAGGCTCGCCGCCGTCCCCTCGATCCGGACGGTGTGGCCACGCAGGTCGACGGCCCGCAGGAGGGCGCGGGACTCGCCGTCGCGCAGCAGGATCCGGGTCGGTCGGAGCACAGGTGTCCCTCTCGGAGCAGGTCGGGTGTCTCGGGGAAGCGCATGCCACCCGGTCCTCCGATCGGCAGCCGGCGGCCGGTCTGATGGGACTTCGGTCCTCGGACTGCGAGCACCGCCCGGCACGAGGAGGTGTCCGGTGCCCACGTCGGGGAGGATCGTGGCCGTGGACACGGCGCGCGCACCGCAGGGCAAGGTCATCTTCCTCGACGTGGACGGCACCTACGCCGACCACGGCATCGTCCCGGAGGCGCACGTCGCGGTCGTCCGGGCCGCCCGGGCCGCCGGGAACCGGGTGCTGCTGTGCACCGGCCGCCCCCGGGCGATGCTCCCCCCGCGGATCCTGGAGGCCGGGTTCGACGGCATCGTCGCCTCCGCCGGCGGCTACGTCGAGCTCGACGGCCGGGTGCTCGCCGACGTGCGGTTCCCGGCCGACCTCGCCGCACGGGTGGTGGAGGTGCTGGACCGGCACGACGCGGCGTACCTGCTCGAGGCCCCGGAGGCCCTGTACGGGCGCCGTGGGGTCGACGTCCGCCTGCACGAGCTGCTCGCGCCGCACCTGCGCGACCCGCACGAGCGCGGCCCGCTGGACATCCTGCAGGCGCTCACCATGTCCGACGACCCGGCCGCCGACTCGTTCGCCAAGGTCACCTACTTCGACGCCCGCGTGCCGACGACGGTGATCGCCGCCGAGATCGGGGACGCCATCACGATCCTGCCCAGCTCGATCTCCGCGATGGGCGACGTCGCCGGGGAGATCCAGCTCGCCGAGGTGCACAAGGCCGTCGGCATCGAGGTCGTCACCGCGCACCTGGGGCTGACGCGCGACGACGTCGTGGCCTTCGGGGACGGGCTCAACGACCTGGAGATGCTGGAGCACGCCGGCACCGCCGTGGCCATCGAGGGCGCCGACCCGCGGCTGCTCGCCGTCGCCGACCACGTGGCCGCCGGGCCCGGGGCGCACGGGCTGGTCCCGGCGTTCGCGCAGCTCGGGCTCGTGTAGCGATCGGCCCGGACACCGCCGCAGCAGGACGCCGCCACCCCCAGATCTCGGCGATGGCGGCGTCCGTGAACGACGTACTAGCGCGACGCCGCTGCCGCACACGTACCGATCACACCCGCGTTGCCTCCCAAGACGCCGGCAGCGCAGTAGATGCAAGCCACCCCGGCGGTCACAGCGCACGCGACACCGCAGATCGACCCCACCAGAGCGACTGTCGCCCACATGATTCCAGCATTGTTCAGGCAGTTCTTGAACTTGTTGAAGCTCCAGCCCGCCTGAACGACGGTTCCGTCGCTCGCGGCGTCGGAGTTGACGACGACGATGTCCTTCGTGAGGGTGCCGTCCTCCCAGACACGCATGCCGGCGCGATCGGTGTCGACCATGCCAGCGACCATCTCGACCACCGTGATGCCCTGATCCGTCGCCAGGTAGACGACCTTCGACAACTCGGGGATGTCGGTGCCGAGGACCGGGACGACAAGACTCTCCGTCCCCTCATAGTTCTGGGCTGTCGCATGCGCCCAGTCGAGGTCGAGGCCACTGCGCGCGGTGTAGTCGATGCGCCGTGCCAGGGCGGCACGGTCACGCTCCTCCGCGCCCGAGACGGGCCGGACTTCACGCGCCGTATCACCGACCTTCTCCATCACGGCGTCGCTCGTCGCGGCGTCCGACTCGACGACCTCTGTGGAGACCGCCGTGACGTTGCTCTGCTCGGGAAAGGAGAGTTGCCCTGCGGTCGCCGCCTCGAACCGCGTCGATTCCCCTCCCGCGCCCGCAATACCGACGGACGTGACGGCGACCGCGAGCACGAGCGCCATCACGCCTGTTCTCGCCGCGGCGTTCGTCCGCCGATGCGGGATCGCATTTCGCCAAGCGAGAAATGTCGCACCGGCCGACATCACCAGTGCCGTGATGAAGAACAGGACCGACCAGGTCGACTGCAACAGCCACCCTGCGAGCACCGCCGACGACGTCCCGATCAACAGCGCCACGACCGCGGCGCGAGAACTACGCGAAGACATGGAACAACCCCCTGCTGGGACCGACGAACGCGCTCTTCTGTTCTACCCTGGCCAGCACAGAGTGGCGGCGTGTGGGCCCAAGGTCCCTTCTTCGTTCTGATGTCACTGGATTTCTGGTCACAATGCGACGTAGATGTGGCATCTCGTATCGAATCGGCATTTCACCTCGGTGATGATGGCCGAGGTGTTGCCTCAAGCCGTCACCCGGCTGACGACCAGGCCGCCAACGCGGGGCCCGACGAACCGGGCACGCGTCTGCGACCGCGGCTAGCGTGCGGGGATGAGCCTTCGCGTCCTGTTCATCGGCGGCACCGGCGTCATCAGCTCCGCCTCGACCCGGCTGGCCGTCGAGCGCGGCCTCGACGTCACCGTGCTGAACCGCGGGTCGAGCAGCACGCGACCGCTCCCCGACGGCGCGGAGCTCGTGCAGGCCGACGTGCGCGACCCCGGGTCGGTCCGCGCGGCGCTCGGCGACCGGGAGTTCGACGCCGTCGTGGACTGGGTGGCGTTCACGCCCGAGCACGTCGCGACCGACGTCGACCTGTTCACCGGCCGCACCGGGCAGTACGTGTTCATCAGCTCGGCGTCGGCGTACCAGACCCCGCCGGAGCGGCTGCCCGTCACCGAGTCGACGCCGCTGCGCAACCCGCACTGGCAGTACTCCCGGGACAAGATCGCGTGCGAGGACCTGCTGGTCCGCGCGTACCGCGACTCCGGGTTCCCCGCGACCGTCGTGCGCCCGTCCCACACCTACGACCGCACGCTCATCCCCCTCGACGGCGGCTGGACCGCGATCGAGCGGATGCGCCGCGGCAAGGAGGTCGTCGTGCACGGCGACGGCACCTCGCTGTGGACGCTCACGCACCACGAGGACTTCGCGCGCGGCTTCGTGCCGCTGCTCGGCCACCCGCGCACGCTCGGCGAGGCTTTCCACATCACCTCGGACGACGTCCTCACGTGGGACCAGATCGTCCGGGCGCTCGCGACCGCCGCCGGCGTCGAGCCCCGCATCGTGCACGTCCCGTCGGACGCCATCGCCGCCGCCGACCCCGAGTGGGGTGCCGGGCTGCTCGGCGACAAGGCGCACTCGATGGTCTTCGACACCACGAAGCTGCGCCGCGTCGTCCCGGGCTTCGAGGCGACCATCCCGTTCGAGCAGGGCGCCCGGGAGATCGTCGCGTGGCACGACGCCGACCCCGCGCGCCGGCAGGTCGACGCCCGGCTGGACGGCGTGATGGACGCGCTCGTGGAGCGGTTCCGCGTGCGCTGACCAGTCACCGGGCGTCCTGACGCGGCCGACGTCCCGCGTGGGTCGACAGCCGTCGTCCGCCGGGCATATCGTCAGTCGATACCATCGACCGTCGATATGATCGGAGCACCATGCAGACCACGCCGCCGCGGTTCGCGACCACCACGGACCTCTGGTCCGTCCTCCTGGTCGGCGCCGGCGTCATCGTGTGGAACCTCGTGACGCTGGTGACGGACGTCGTCCGGCTGCTGCCGAACCGGGACGTGCCCGTCGACGTCCGCCTCACGGGCGCGACGCTGGCCCTGCCGGTCGGACCGGGCGGCGCCCCCGTCCCGGCGACCGTCGACGTCGCGTCCGTCACGGTGTCCGACATGCCGGTGGCGACGTACGCCTCGGCCCTCGGGGCGGCCGTCGTCCCGCCGCTGGCCACGATCGCGGTCACCGCCTGCGTGCTGCTGCTCTGCCGCCACGTCCTGGCCGGCCGGTTCTTCTCCCCCACGACGACGCGGCTGATCACGGCGATCTCGCTGCTGATCGCGGTCGGCTGGCTCGCGTGGTTCGGCTTCTCGGTGATGGCGTCGAACGGGGCGCTCGCGCTGGTCGCGGACCCGGACGTGCTCGACGCCACCCGCATCACGTTCTCGTGGACCCCGATCCTGGCGTCCATGGCGGTCGGCGCGCTCGCCGCGGTGTTCCGGGCGGGCGAGCGGATGCAGCGCGACACCGAGGGCCTCGTCTAGTGCCGCCCGAGGAGGACGCGGGACGGATCCACTGCCGGCTGGACGAGCTGCTGGCGGAGCGCGGGATGACGCTCACTCGGCTGGCCGAGCTCGTCGGCGTGACCGTGGTGAACCTGTCCGTGCTGAAGAACGACCGGGCGCGGGCCATCCGGTTCTCCACCCTGACCGCCGTGTGCGACGTGCTCGGCTGCGAGGTCGGCGACCTGCTCGTCGTGGCGCCGCGCGCGGGCGGACCGCGCGCCCGCTAGATGACGCCCAGGGCCAGCATCGCGTCGGCGACCTTGAGGAACCCAGCGATGTTCGCGCCCACCACGTAGTCGCCCGGCGACCCGTACTCGTCCGCGGTGGCGGCGCACCGGTCGTGGATGTCCCGCATGATCGTGGCGAGCCGGTCCTCGGTGTAGTCGAACGACCAGGAGTCGCGGCTCGCGTTCTGCTGCATCTCCAGCGCGGACGTCGCGACCCCGCCGGCGTTCGCGGCCTTGCCGGGGCCGAACAGCACGCCGGCCTCCTGCAGCAGGGTCACGGCCCCGGGGGTCGTCGGCATGTTCGCGCCCTCGGCCACCGCGACCAGGCCGGAGGCGATCAGGGAGCGGGCGTCGTCGGCGTCGAGCTCGTTCTGCGTCGCGCAGGGCAGCGCGACGGTGCCGCCGACCTCCCACACCCGCCGGCCGGCGACGTAGCGCGCGCTGCCCCCGCGCCGCTCCGCGTAGGCGGCGAGCGAGCCGCGCTCCACCGTCTTCACCTGCTGCACCAGCGCGAGGTCGAGGCCCTGCTCGTCGACCACGTAGCCCCGCGAGTCCGAGCACGCCACGACGTGCGCGCCGAGCTGCTGCGCCTTCTCGATCGCGTAGAGCGCGACGTTGCCCGACCCGGAGACGACGACGCGCTGCCCGTCGAACGACCGCCCGGCGGTGCGCAGCATCTCCTGCGCGAACAGCACCGCGCCGTACCCGGTCGCCTCCGTGCGGACCAGGGACCCGCCCCAGGTGACGCCCTTGCCGGTGAGCACGCCCGACTCGTACCGGCCCGTCATGCGCTTGTACTGCCCGAACAGGTAGCCGATCTCCCGGCCGCCGACGCCGATGTCACCGGCGGGCACGTCCACGTACTCACCGATGTGCCGGGCGAGCTCGGTCATGAACGACTGGCAGAACCGCATCACCTCGGCGTCGGACCGGCCCCGCGGGTCGAAGTCCGAGCCGCCCTTGCCGCCGCCGATCGGCATGCCGGTCAGCGAGTTCTTGAAGATCTGCTCGAAGCCGAGGAACTTCACGATGCCGAGGTTCACCGACGGGTGGAACCGCAGCCCGCCCTTCGACGGCCCGAGCGTGGTGCTGAACTGCACCCGGAACCCGCGGTTGATCCGGACCCGGCCGGCGTCGTCGACCCACGGGACCCGGAACACGATCTGCCGCTCGGGCTCGCACAGCCGCTCCAGCACGGCGGCGTCCACGTACTGCGGGTGCCGGCGCAGCACCGGCCCGAGGCTGCCGAACACCTCGCGCACCGCCTGGTGGAACTCCGGCTCCCCGGGGTTGCGCGCCAGCACCTGGTCGAGCACCGCGTCGAGCTGTCCCTGCACCCTTGCACCGCCACTTCGTCTCGCGTCGTCGGACCCCCGCCAACCTAGAGGGTCGTGCGGGGCCTGGTCGGCGGTGTCCAGGGCGTGGGTGCGGGCTGAGTGGTGGGCCTAGATCGGGTCCAGGATCCGGCGGAGGAACTGCTGCGTGCGCTCATGCGACGGCCTGCCGAGCACGTCCGCCGGCGGGCCCTCCTCGACGACCACGCCGTTGTCGATGAACACGACGTGGTCGGCCACCTGCTGCGCGAACCGGATCTCGTGGGTGACGACGATCATCGTCCAGCCCTCGGCGGCCAGGTCCCGCATGACCGTCAGCACCTCGCCGACGGTCTCCGGGTCCAGCGCGGAGGTCGGCTCGTCGAACAGGATCAGCTTCGGCCGCAGCGCGAGCGCCCGGGCGATGCCGACGCGCTGCTGCTGGCCGCCGGACAGCTCGTGCGGGTACGCGTCGGCCTTGGACGCCAACCCGACCTTCTCCAGGAGGGCGTTCGCCTCCGCCGTGGCCTCGGCGACGGGTCGGCGCTGGGCGTGCACCGGGCCCTCGACGAGGTTCTCCAGCGCCGTGCGGTGCGGGAACAGCGCGTGCGACTGGAACACCATGCCCGACTGCGCCCGCAGCCGGCGGAGCTCGGCCTGCGAGTGCCGCGCCGCGAAGTCCAGGGTGACGCCGGCGACCTCCACGGTGCCCGCGTCGGGGATCTCCAGGGCGTTGAGGCAGCGCAGCAGGGTCGTCTTGCCCGACCCGGACGGGCCGATGATCACGGTGACGCTGCCCTGCGCGACCTCGAGGTCGATGTCGCGCAGCACGTGGTTGTCCCCGAAGGACTTCGCCAGCGCGTGCACCCGCACCAGCGCCGGGGCCTGGCCGCGGGGGTGGGTGTCGGTCACGTCGTCCTCCGTCATGTCGCCACGTACCGGTCGAGGCGCCGTTCGACGCGGCTCTGCAGGGCGGACAGCACCAGGCAGATCAGCCAGTAGATCACCGCGGCGAGCGAGTACAGGGTCATGAACTCGTACGTCGGCGCCGCGATCTCCTGCGCCTTGCGGAGCAGCTCGGTGACCATGATCGTCGAGGCCAGCGACGTGTCCTTCACGAGCGAGATGAACGTGTTCGACAGGGGCGGCACCGACACCCGCAGCGCCTGCGGCAGCACCACGCGGCGCAGCGTGAGCGTCGGGCCGAGGCCGATCGTCGACGCCGCCTCCCACTGCGCCCGCGGCACGGACAGGATCGCCGCCCGGATCGTCTCGGCCGCGTACCCGCCGACGTTCAGCGAGAACGCGATGATCGCCGACGGGAACGGGTCGATGACGACGCCCATCGACGGCAGCGCGTAGAAGATCAGGAACAGCTGCACCAGCAGCGGCGTCCCGCGGATCACCGAGATGTACGCGCGCGCCAGCCACGACACGACCGGCACCCGCGACAGGCGCGCGAGGGCGACCAGCAGCGCGATGACCAGCCCGATGGCGAACGAGATGATCGTCAGCGGGATGGTGCCGCGGATCGCGCCCTCGAGCAGCGGGCCGATCGACGTGCGCACCAGCTCCCACGTCGTGTCGTTCACCGGCCCCCCTCACCGCGCCCGGGCCCGCCGGGCACCGAGCCGCCGCGCACCGACGCCGACGTCACTGGGAGACGTCCTGCCCGAACCACTTCGTCGAGATCTCCGCGAGCGTGCCGTCGGCCCGCAGCGCCTCCAGGGCGTCGTCGATGGCCGGCGCCAGGTCCGAGCCCTTCAGCACGGGGAAGCCCTGCTCGACGACGTCGTCCGTCTCGAACGCGATCTTCACGTCCTCGTCGCCCGTCGACTTCAGGTAGTCCAGGACCGCCAGGTTGTCGTTGAACGTCAGGTCGATCCGGCCCTGCTTCAGCAGCGCGATGGCCTGCGTGAAGCCCTCGACCGACTCGACCGTCGCGCCGGCGTCCGTCGCGACCTTCGACCAGTTCGACGTCGCGGACTGGGCGGTCGTCTTCCCGGCGACGTCGTCCAGCGAGGTGATCTCCGTGTCGTCCGCCGGGACCACGACCACCCCGGTCGACACGGTGTACGGCTCGCTGAAGTCGTACTTCGCGGTGCGCTCGTCGGTGATGCTCACCTGATTCGCGATCACGTCGTACCGGCCGGCCTCCAGGCCCGCGAAGATCGAGTCCCACGTGGTCTCCGAGAACTCGGGCTCGACGCCCAGCTGCTCCGCGACCGCGGTGATCACGTCGACGTCGTAACCCGTCAGCTCGTCCGTGGACGAGTCGTGGAAGCTGAACGGCGCGTACGTCCCCTCGGTGCCGACCCGCAGCACGCCGGCCTCCTGGACCGCCGCGAGCGCGGACCCGTCGCCCGCCGCGGCCGAGCTGCCGGAGCCGTCGTCCGACCCGGAGCCCGAGCCGCACGCGGCGAGGCCGAGCGTGGTGACGGCGGCGGCGACAGCGGCGAGGGCACCGGTACGGGCGCGGCGCTGGACGGTGAGGCGAGCAGGCATGAGTGGGTTCTCCGGTCGACGAGGTGAGGAAAAGTCTGCGCGGTGCGGCGCACGACGGCACGCGGGAGCCGCGGGTGGTGCGGCGGGGAGCGGTGGTCGGCGCGAGGCCGACGGCTCCGGGGGCGCCTCAGGCGCGGGGGGACGCGGTCAGCGTCGCGGGCGACAACAACACGACCCGGGCGCGACGGGGCTCCGTCGGGCAGGGGCGGGCGTCGAGGTCACGGGCGTCAGGCTAGCAGCGGGCGCGTCGTGCGACGCGCCGCGGGTCAGCACCGTGATCGCGTGCCCCCGCGCAGCCGCTCCCGCGCCGTCGCCGACCGCGTGCGGACATCGCTCGGTCTCCGAGGCAGCCCCCGGTAGGGTCGCTGGCCGTGACGACCACGACCCTCGCCGGCGGTGCGGTGCTCCGTCCGGCCCGGCCCGGTGACGAGCCCGGCATCCTCGCGTGCATCCGGGAGCTGGCCGCGTACGAGCGCGAGCCCGACGCCGTCGAGACGACGGAGCGGGACCTTGCGACGGCGCTCTTCGGCGCCTCGCCGGCCGTGTTCGCGCACGTGGTCGAGCGCGAGGGCGCCGTCGTCGGCATCGCCGTGTGGTTCCTCAGCTACTCCACGTGGACCGGGCGCCACGGCATCTACCTCGAGGACCTGTACGTCCGGGCCGACCACCGGGGGCACGGCTACGGCGGGGCGCTGCTGCGCACCCTCGCGGCGGTCGCCGTCGAGAGGGGCTACGCCCGCGTGGACTGGGCGGTGCTGGACTGGAACGCCCCCTCGATCGCCTTCTACCGGTCCCTGGGTGCGGTCGCGATGGACGACTGGACGGGCTACCGCCTCACGGGCGACGCGCTGATCGACGCGGCGGGGACACCGGCGCGCTGACCGTCAGCCGGCGGGCGTGGCGCCGGCGTCGTCGCCCCTGGCACCCACGGCTCGGCGCGAGGCCGACGACTCCGGGGGTGCCTCAGGCGCGGGGGACGCGTGCAGCGTCGCTGCGACAGACACGACCCCCGCGCGGATGTCACTCGACCGGAGAGGCCCCCCGTGCCGCCGCTCGACGCGCGACCATCGACACCAGCGCGAAGTACACGGGCATGCCCATCAGGTACAGGTTGGGGAGCCACCACGAGAGCGTGACGTCGCCGGACAGCCACCAGAACGAGATGGCCATGAGGCCGGCGCAGAACGTCAGAGCGAGGCTCACGACGGTGACAGCCGGACCCTCGGGACGCCCGCGCGCCAGCAGGTACGCGCCGGCGAGGCCCGCACCGGCGGCGAGCACGTCCAGCGGGAAGAAGGACCAGTTCCAGTCGCGCATGACCGGCGACTCGTACCCGTTGAAGGCGTACTCGGCTGGGATGAGGCCCAGTGCGACGGCGAGCCAGTAGACGAGCAGGCCGACATCGGTCACGACGAGTGCGGGCTTCAGCCCTCGCGGCATCGCCGACGGGCGAGTCCGGCGGTCACGCCTCACGAGGCACGCCCGCTCTCCGCGACCGCGTCGGCCACTGCGCGGGCCGTCGTGATCAGATCCTCGTCACGGTGCCGTCGGCTCAGGAAGAACCGGAGGCGGGCCGCTGACGGTGAGACCGCCGGATAGGAGATCGGATACACGTCGACCCCCCGGGAACGGAGGTTCTGGGCGCAGCCGTAGACGGCACGCGCGGGGACCCTCACCGGGACGATCGGCGCGGACTCGACGCCGAGCGGGTCGAGTCCCACTTCACGCAGCGACGCGCGGAACTGCTCGGCCTTGGCGCCGAGCTCCTCCACGAGGGCGGGCTGTTCCACCAGGCAACGCAGGGCTTGGTAGGCGGCACCGGTGACGGGAGCCGGGATGCCGGTGCTGAAGACGAAGCCCGGGCACCCGTTCCGGAGGTACTCGACGAGCTCCGCACTCGCTGCGACGAATCCGCCGCAGCTGCCCAGCGACTTGCTGAGCGTTCCGATGAGGACGTCGACCTCTCCGGGCGCCGCCTCGCTCAGCTCGGTGAGACCGCGTCCTGTCCGGCCGGTCGTGCCGACCGAGTGAGCCTCGTCCATGACCAGCAGGAACCGGAAGCGCCGCTTCAGCTCGAGGATCTCCTGGAGCGGGGCGTGGTCGCC
Source organism: Cellulomonas hominis (assembly GCF_901521055.1). Lineage (GTDB taxonomy): Bacteria > Actinomycetota > Actinomycetes > Actinomycetales > Cellulomonadaceae > Cellulomonas > Cellulomonas endometrii. The sequence goes on from NZ_CABEGA010000051.1 coordinate 53,630, forward strand.
ATCCATGCTGTAGAGACCTTCGATGCACACGACCAGTCGTCGAGCGCTGCTCGGGGCGGCGAGCAGGATGCGCTCGAGGTCACTGACGGAGTTGTGCTTGAAGCTTGCGCGCTGGGCGCGGGAGAGCCGGATCCCTTCGAGCACGCTGTTGTGGATGTACTGGTCGTGCACGATGTAGTCGGCCGGTCCGAACAGGAAGCCCAGGACGGACACGTTGGTCGCGTGGCCGCTCACGAACAGCAACGCCGCCTCACGCCCGAGGAAGGAAGCAAGCTCGCGTTCGAGCTGACCATGGATGTCGAGCTCGCCGGAGACGAGGCGGCTCGCGCCGGTGGAGATGCCGTACCGCGTGATGCACTCCCGGGCGAACGCACGAACACGCTCGTCCTGGCCCAGTCCGAGGTAGTCGTAGCTCGAGAAGTTGAGCACCCTGTCGCCGGACAGCGTGTACTCGTGCGTGTTGGCGGTCGGGCGGCTCTTCCCGTACGGGAATCCCCCGCTGTCCTGCTCGATCGTGTCCCGGAGGTCCCGGTAGCGGCGGTACCGCTCATCTTTCCAGCCCATCTGGGGTCGCCTCTTCTCGATGTGGTGCGGTCACCTCCGCGCGAGGTGCGGACGTGACCGGCACAGCACGCGGGCGGATGGTCAGGGTTCGTCGCTCGACGAGCATGAACAGGAGGCGCCCGGCGATCAGCGACAGCGGCACCGCGACGCCGAGCAGCACGAGGAACTGGTTGCCAGGCGCGTCGGACAGCTCCCTGGTCACCAACCAGGACAGATGCACCACCGGCGGGTGGATCAGGTACGTGCTGTAGGAGAAGGCGCCGAGCGCGACGAGAACCCGGCGGAGACGCCGGTACCTGTGGGGCGGCGTCTCCACCCGGAGCACGACACCGGAGATCAGGAGCACGGTCGCCACGGCGACCAGCACGTCGGCGATCGGCTGGACGCGATCCGTGTTCCGAGGACCGATCAGGGCGCACGTGGTGAGCACCAGGAGGATGCCGACCGTTCCCCACCAGAACCGGCTGCGAGAGGCACGCGGCTCGAGTCGCAGGATGACGTCGGCCGCGCCGGCCCCGATCACGAAATGGAGCACGAGCCCGAGGTAGCTGACGGGAAAGGTGGTCGTGACGGCGAGCACGATCATCAGCCCGCCGACGAGGACAGCCGCAGAGACGGCCGTCCGCGTGACTCCCCAGCCGGACAGCAGCGCGGCGACGACCGGGAAGATCAGGTAGAGGTGCACCTCCGCCGCGATGGACCACAGCGCGTAGTTCACCTGGGTCGAGTCGATCACGTCCTGGAGCAGGAGGACGTGAGCGACGACTCCGCGCACGGTCACAGGCAGGCTGATGTCCCACTGACTGCCCGTCCGGGCGGAACCGAGTGTGAGGGCGACGAGCAGCGACAAGGCGAGGGCCGCGTAGTACGCGGGGAGGATCCTTCGTGCTCGCCGACGGAGGAACGGGGCGATCTTGAGCGGCGCGGCCCGTCGAAGACGCGCTGCCTCGAGTGAGAACCCGCTGACAACGATGAACACGACGACGGCAAGATGCCCGTTGTACAGCCACCCCGTGAAAGCACCCAGAGCTCCCGAAGGTGCCCGACCGTATCCGAGCGGTGGCACGGCTGCCGGCCAGATCTGGAACCAGACGTGGCTCACGACGACGAAGAGCGCGCACAGTCCCCGCAGAGCCGTCAACGCGTCCCAGTCGAGGCGCAGCTCCGGCTGTGGAGGCGCGTCGTGGCCAGTGTCTCGCGCCGACGTCACGGCAGGGCATCATCCGGGCGCCTGCCGATGGCCACGGAGTAGCGGTGCACCACCGGCACGGATGCAGCGCCCCGGCGCTCCACCGTCCTGCGCACCTGCTCCATGAACGGAGCACGCCTCGTCGGCTTGAGAGCGTTGAGGTAGCCCGCCGAGATCCCGGACTTCGAGATGTAGTCCATCAGGGAGGCGGCGTCAGGGAACACCGTGGCGCTCTCCGCGTCCATCGTGAGCACCGGCACCACCGAGCGCGGCATGAAGCGCCGCTTCAGCGCGCGGGAGTCACGGGGCAGGCGGATCGGAACCGCGGAGGCCAGTGCGGTGGGGTCGTTCAGAACCGCGTCCCGGAACAGGCGCTCCACCTCGCGCAACGAATCGTGACGATTCTCGACCAGGCACAACCATCCGCCCGGGGCGAGCACACGTGTGATCTCACGGCGAAGGCGCCGTGGATCCATGTAGCAGACGCCCCACGCACACGCGATCAGGTCCGCGGTGTCCCGTGGCCGGGCACTCAGGTATGTCACCGCGTCCTGCCGGTGAAGCCGGACGTCCGCTGTCGAGTCCGCCAGCCCTAACGCGTTCTGCTCGAGCATGCCCCCCGAGATGTCCACGGCGTCGAGCTCCGACGTGGTGTGCAGTCCGGTGACGAGCGCCCGCGTGAGAGCACCGGTGCCTGCGGCCAGCTCCAGCACGCGCATTCTAGGGCGCATTCTCTCTTCAGGGAGCTGGGCGACGAACTGCGCTGTGGCTCGACTCAGGTTGCGGGAGTACTGGCTCTCGTAGTCCGCAGACACCTCGTCGTAGTCCGTTGCGATGTCCGCGTGCTGCCCTCGGAGGCGGAACGTGACGTCTCTGGCGGCATATACCGCCACCGCCACGGCGGGAGGAAGCCTCATCTTGTCGTCCGTTCTCGTCGTCACTCGTCGACCGCGGGACTGCCCAGGTTGATGAGCACCACACCGAGGACCACCAGTGCCATACCCGCGATGACCGCTGGGGAGAGCGCCTGCCGGTACAGGACCACACCGACGAGCGTGATGAGGACGGTGCCGACCCCCGACCACACGGCGTAAGCCACTCCCAGCGGAATCTGCTGCAGGCACAGGCTGAGGAAGTAGAACGCGGCGCCATAACCGATGACCACGACAACCGACGGCAGGACGTTTCGGAATCCGTTGGACGCCCTCAGCGACGCTGTCGCGATGACTTCGAACACGATCGCGGCCGCGAGGAATGCGATCGGCCTCACGCTCCACACCTTCCGTCGACGGCGGGCTTTCGGGACCTCACAGGCCACACGGAAATGCCTCACGAGGATGTCGTCGACTCACCGTTGCACGCGCGCAGCACTGAACGGTCAGTGCGGGCGTTCACAGGAGCGCGTGCGTAGGTGCGACCCGTCGCGTCCGGCTCTCGCACCACCATGGTGGCCACCGACGGCGGGCGTCTCGTTCCGGACGTGCGGCCACGGATGACTCGACCGACGCTGGCATCGAGCGAGCGGTGCGTGTCCTGCCGCGCTGTGTCAGCCGGCGGGCGTGGCGCCGGCGTCGTCGCCTCTGGCACCCGCCGTCATCCGCGCGGCGCGCACGGCACGACGCCGGTCCACGACGACCACCACTCCCAGCACCGCCACGGCGAGCGCGAACCCCGCCGTCACGTCGGTGAGGAAGTGGTAGCCCAGGTACAGGCGGCTGCCGGCGACCAGCGCGATGCCCGCGCCGGTGGCCAGCGCCCACAGCACGAGCGAGCGCACGTGCGGGTTGCGGATCCAGATCAGGTACCCGACGGTCAGCAGGAACGTCGCTGTCCCGACGGTGTGCCCCGACGGGAACGAGTACGTCGTCTCGGAGCCGGGGACCGACATGGTGGACAGCGGCGGCCGCGGACGGGCCACGACGGACTTGATCGTCACGGAGACGAGGGTCGAGAGCACCATCGCACCGGCCAGCAGCGCGGGCTGCCACCAGGAGTGCGTCCTCAGCCCCCACAGGACGCAGGCGGCGACGACGATCACGGGCAGGACGCTCGGTCCCGTCACCGCCGAGACGACGGTGAGGAACGTCGTCAGCGCCGGGCCCCGCGCCGCGACCAGCCAGTCCAGCACGGGGAGGTCGGCCTCGGCCAGGTCGTCCCCCTCGTCGACCGCGTCGTGCACGACGAGCAGGGTCACCGTCCCCAGCACGACGAGCAGGATCCCGAGGACGACCGCGGCCCTCGACGTCGGGTCGCGCAGCTCGCCGCGTCGGGCCCAGAGCGTCTGCAGCGTCCGCGTGGCGCTGTCGACGGGCTGCCGGTACCAGGGCGCGCGGCGCATCGGGCGATCCTCGCAGGAGTGGCGGGCGGTCGCCCGGTGAAGGCTCCTGCCGGCGGTGCCGGAGCCCGCCCGGGCGTCACCCCGCGCCGAGCACCGTGCGGATGGCGCGCCGGGCGTGGTCGCGCGCCTCGGCCGGTGTCGGCGCGGGGGTCAGGCCGAGCAGGCGCTGCCGGTGCGCCTCTCCCAGCAGCAGCGTGTACAGCGCCTCCGCGTGATCCGCGTCGTGACCGGGTCGTGTCGCGAGGCGGTCGGCCAGCACCCGGATCGAGGCGGCCGGACCACGGCGGTAGAACGCGGCAGCGAGCTCCGGGAGGCGCGCCGCCTCGGCGATGACCAGCCGGTGCAGCGTCACGGCGTCGTCGCCGTGCAGGGTGAGGACGATCCGCGCCGCCACCGTGAGCAGGTCCGCGCCCGGCACGTCGTCCGCGTGCTCGTGCTCGTGCAGCCGGTCGACGGCCGCGACGAACAGGCCGGTCTTGTCCGTGAAGTAGGCGTAGACCGTGCGCTTGGTGACCCCCGCCTCGGCGGCCACCGCCTCGATCGTCGTGGCGGCGAACCCGCGCGTCCGGAACAGCCGGACCGCCGCGTCGAGGACGGCGGTCCGTCGCGCCTCGCGCTCGCCGCGCGTGGGGCGTCCGAGCCGGCGCGCGGGTGCGGCGGGTCCGGCGGGTGCGGACGGCGGGTCTGACGGGCGCATGCCGTAATGATACGTTGCCGTTTCATTACCAACGAGGAGGGTCCGATGGGCGGGATGCGGGTGCTGCACGTGGCGTTCCACGACGACTGGGAGGGCTGCGAGCGGTTCGGCGAGTACGACGTCGCGACGCGCCGCACCCTGTACGAGACGGAGGGCTTCATCCACGCCACGACGTCGACCGGGGTCGCCGCCGTGCTCCGCGACGTCTACGGCGACGTCTCCGAACCCCTGCTGCTCGCGGTCCTGGACGAGGACGCGCTCGCCGAGGCCGGTGCCGCCGTCGACTGGGAGCCGCGGCCCGGCGGAGCCGTCCCGCGGACCCGCGGCGCCGTGCCGATGGACCGGCGGACCGTCGTGGCGACGCTGCCGCTCCAGCGGGACGCCGGGGGCTGGGCCGTCCCGGACCTGAGCGGGCTGGCGGTCCGGGGGTCCGCACCGGACGCGCGATAGCGGCCGGACGTCGTGCCGGCCGTCGCCTGGACGGTCGGCCTCGCGCCCGCGGACCATCCGACGGATCGCGCGGAGGGTGGCGCCAGACCGGGGTCTACTTCCTGACCTTCTCGGGCCCCGACCCGAAGGAGGAGCCCGACCCATGTCTGGCCTTCCCGTCAGGTCGGCCACCACCTCGAGCGTACGACCGGGCCCGCGGGCTGTCCGCCGGGTTAGCGTCGTCCGGTGACCTCCGACGGCGTCGACGCGGTGCAGGTCGACGAGGACCTCGTCCGCGCCCTGCTGCACGAGCAGCACCCGCAGTGGCAGGACCTGCCGATCCGCCCCGTCCTGGACGGCGGGAACGACCACCGCATCTTCCGCCTCGGCGACGACCTGAGCGTGCGGCTCCCGAGCGCGTCCGGGTACGTGCCGCAGGTCAGGAAGGAGCAGGAGTGGCTGCCCCGGCTGGCCCCCGTGGTGCCGCTCCCGGTCCCGGAGGTGCGCGGGGTCGGCGTGCCGTCCGCCCTGTTCCCGGCGCCGTGGTCCGTGTACGGGTGGCTCGACGGCGTGCCCGCGACGGTCGATCCCCCGCAGGACCCCGTCCGGTTCGCCGCCGACCTCGCGGCGTTCCTGGTGGCGCTGCGGTCGGCCGGGACGGCGGGCGCTCCCCCGCCGGGACCGCACAGCGCCTTCCGCGGCGGCCCGGTCGCCCACTGGGACGCCGAGGTGCACGACCTGCTGGCACGCGTGCACGGGCGGGAGCGGGACCTTGCGGCGGGCATCTGGCGGGACGCGCTCGCCGCCGAGCACACCGGTCCGCCTGTGTGGTTCCACGGCGACGTCTCCACGAACAACCTGCTGGTCCGCGACGGCGCGCTCGCCGCGGTCATCGACTTCGGCTGCTCGGGCGTCGGGGACCCGGCGTGCGACACCGTCATCGTGTGGACGCGGCTGTCGGGCCCGGCGCGCGAGGTGTTCCGCCGCGACCTGGACGTGGACGACGCCACCTGGGCCCGGGGCCGCGGCTGGGCGCTCTGGAAGGGGCTGATCATGCTGACGAACAAGCCGCCGGGGCAGGCAGAGCTGGCGCGGCACGTGCTGGACGAGCTGTTCGCGGGGGTCTGACCACCGCGACGTCCCCGAGTCGCAGCCGGCCAGACGGGGGTCGTTCTTGGCGTTCATCCTCTCGATCGCCGCGACGGTGGCCGGCATCATCGTCGCCGCCGTCGCGGTCAACGGCCCGGCCGGACCTCGTTACCGAGCTGGTCGACGAGGTGCCGGACCCCGACTCACCTACCCCACACCGTCGGTCGGTGTATCGACACGGCCGGCCGCGTGCGCTGACCGGTCACCGGATGTCGTGGTCGGGGTGCTCCGCGTCGTAGCGGTCGCGGGCCTCGGCGATGGTGTCGCGGTGGGCGAGGGACCAGTCGGCGAGCGCCCGGACGAGGTGGGTGAGCGAGGCGCCGACGTCCGTGAGCCGGTAGTCGACCTGCGCGGGGACCGTCGGGTAGACGGTCCGCAGGACGAGACCGTCCCGCTCGAGCCGCCGGACCGTGAGGGTCAGCATCCGCTGCGAGATGCCGTCGACCGCGCGCTGGAGCTCCCGGAACCGCCGGGGCCCGCTCGCGAGCTCGACGACGACGAGCACGGACCACTTGTCGCCCACCCGGTCGAGGACGTCGCGGATGCCGCAGTCCGCGTGGTGCGGGAGCCCGCACGGGTACAGCTCCGCCACCGGCACGGTTACCTCGGTGTGCGTCAGTGACATCGAACTGCCTCCTTGTGGCGGTCCCGGGCGCCGGGACACGATCCCAGCGTAGTTACTGATCAGAACCACGAAGGGTCGTTCCTCTCATGCTCCTGGTGACCGGTACCGGCGGACAGCTCGGTTCCCGCACGCTCGCCGCGCTCCGCTCCCGCGGGGTCGACGCGGTCGGCGCGTCCCGCACCCCCCGCGACGGTGGACCTCGGCTGGACTTCGACGTGCCGTCGACGCTCGACCTCTCGGGGGTGTCGACTCTCGTGCTGATCTCCGCGGGGTACGCCGAGGACGACGCGGTGATCGCTCGGCACGCGGCGGTGATCCACGCGGCGCGCCGCGATGGGGTGACCCACGTCGTCTACACGAGCGTCACCGGCGCCGGCGACCACCTGACGTTCGCCCCCGCCCACCGCGCCACCGAGCGGCTCCTGGCGGAGAGCGGCCTCGGGTGGACCGTCCTGCGCAACGGCCTGTACGCGGAGCTGTTCGGCGCCCTGCTGACCTGGACGCCCGCGGGCCTGGTGTCGCCGTTCGGGGGCGGGGCCCTGTCGTCGGTCGCACGGGACGACCTCGCGGAGGCGGCCGCGGTCGTCGCCTCGGACCCCACCGCCCACCAGGGCCGGACGTACGACCTCGTGGGTGACCCGATCACGGCCGACGACGTGGCGGCGCGGCTGGACGTCCCCCACCGCAGCATCGGGCTCGGCGAGTTCCGTGCCCGGCTGCACGCCGCCCCGGAGCTGCTGCCGTTCCAGCCCGCCATGCTCGCCTCGATCGCGACCAGCGTGCGGCACGGCTTCCTGGACGGCACCGGCCCGGACCTGCGGGACCTGCTCCAGCGGCCGACCGCCGACCCGCTGGCGGTCGCCGCCGGCACCGCGGCGGCCCTGCGCCCGCCGGCGGCCGCGGCCTAGATCACCCTGAGCGCCTGCAACGCGTCGGCCCTGAGGAACCGGGCGATGTTCGCCCCCCGCACGGAGTTGCCCGGGCACGCCCTTGCACTGGCCCGGTCGAGCGATCACCGGAAGCCGTCGAACAGGCTGTTGGCGCGGAACTCCGTGATCGAGTCGGTGTCGCCGTCGCGGACCTTGGACACCCAGTCCGCATCGCCGAGCAGCGCTCGCCCGACCGCGACGAGATCGAACTGGTTCGCTCGCAGCCGTGCGCGGATGTCGTCGAGCGGTGCGCTCTTGGCGCCGACGCCGGCGAAGACCGACTCGAAGTCCTGGCCGCTGAGCCCCACGGACCCGACGGTGATGGTCGGCAACCCGCTGTAGAGCTTGACGAGCTCGGCGAGCGTCGCGGGACTGCCGTTGAACGCCGGCTGCCAGTAGCGACGCGTCGAGACGTGCATGATGTCTACGCCGGCGGCGATCGGTTCGACGACGGACCGCAGCTGCTCGGGGTCGTGGGCGACGCGCGCGCCGTAGTCACGGGTCTTCCACTGGGACAGGCGGAAGCTGATCGGCATGGCACGGCCGACTTCCTGGCGCACCGCCTGGATGACGTCGGTCGCGAAGCGTGTTCGATCGACCCCGTACTCGTCGGTGCGCGTGTTGCTGCGGTCCCAGAGGAACTGGTCGATCAGGAACCCGTGCGCGCCGTGGATCTCGACTCCGTCGAATCCGAGGTGCGCGGCGGTAGCGGCGGAGCGGGCGAACGCATCGATCGCCGCGTGCACTTCTGCGCGCGTCATCGCGACGCTGCTGTGATCGCCGAGCCCGTCCGTCCCCGATGGCGAGAGGGCCCCGATGTGTGGGTCTGGCGACTCGACGGGCACTCGCTCGGCGCCGGCGTGCATCAGCTGGACCATGATCCGGCCGCCGGCGTCGTGAACTGCGTCGACGACCTCTCCCCAGGCAGCGATGGCGTCTTCGCCGTACATGTTCGGCAGGAGAGGGTGGTTGCTGGCTGCCGGGTCGTCGACGAAGGTGCCTCCCGTGATGATCAGCCCGACACCGCCGGCTGCTCGACGGCGCAGGTAGTCCCGTTTGGCGGGGGTCGGGACGCCACCGCGTGAGCGGCCGACGCCCATGGGTGCCATGACGATGCGGTTCGGCAGACGTACATCGCCGATCGTGATGGGCTGGAACAGAGGATCGGCGGTGACCGCGGGCGCCTCCTTGGCAAGTCCGGTGCCCGTCATCGTCCTGCTCCCTGCGGTGTGTGTGTCGGTGCGATGCGGATGACGGCCGCGGCCATGCCGGCGACCAGATAGGCGAGCGCGGCGATGATGAGCGCCAGCGTGGCGCTGGCGTACCAGTTCGTGGTGTTGGCCAGCAGACCGGAGAAGATCGCAACGCCGATGAGGGATCCGACTTGACGGTTGACGTTGAGCATCGCGCCGGCGGTGCCGGTGTCGGCGGGGCCGACCGAGCTCATCATCGTGTCGGTCATGGCGGGCGAGGCGAGCCCCAGGCCCAGGTTCGCGACGGACATGAGCACGGCGAGAACCCAGTACGGGGTGCTGGCGTCGAGCACGACCGCGAGCCCGATGGTGGCCAGGGCTGCGGCCGCCATGCCCGCGACCATCAGCGCCTTGTTCCCGGTTCGGCCCGCGAGCCGGGAGAACGCGACGTTCCCGATCACGAACATCAGCATCATCGGGAGCATCTGGAGGCCGGCCTGGGCGGCGGTGGCTCCTCGTTGCACCTGCAGCAGCAGGGCGAGGATGAACGCGATCCCGAACAGCCCCAGGTTGAGCATCGTGCCGACCGTGTTCGCGATGCTGAAGGTGCGGTTGGTGAACAACCGCGCCGGGTAGATCGCGTGGCCTCCTCGGGACTGCCACGCCGCGAACCCGATCGCGGAGACGACGGCGACCGCGGCGCCCGCGATGACCCCCACCGAGCTCCACCCCTGCTCGGGTCCCTGCATGAGTGCGTACGCCGCGCCGGCGAGGAGCGCGACGACGAGCGTGTGACCCACGGCCCGGATCACGCGGCCGGGGTCGGTCACCGCCTCGGGCAGGATCCGACGCGCGAGGAGGACGGTGAGCAGGCCGACCGGCAGGTTGATCCAGAAGATCACGCGCCATCCGCCGGCCCCGACCAGCAGCCCCCCGATGACCGGACCCAGGCCTGCCGCAGCCGCGCCCATGGCGGCCCACAGGCCGATCATCTTGCTGCGGACCTTGGGGTCGGGGAACGCCGCGGCGAGCAGGATCAGGGAAGCCGGCTGGAACAGTGCGGCGCCGACCCCCTGGACGACACGCGCGCCGATCAGTGCCTCGATGCTCGGGGCGAACCCGGCGGCGGCTGAGGCGAGCGTGAAGACGGCCACGCCCGCGACGTACACCCGACGTGCGCCGAACCGTGCGGCGAGGTCACCCGCGAGCAGCAGGAGCGCGGCGTAGGTGAGGACGTAGCCGTTGATGACCCAGCCGAGCTGGGAGACGGTGCTGGACAGGTCGCTCTGGATCGTCGCGGTGGCGACGTTCACCACGGTGACGTCGAGGTTGGCCAGCACGAAGCTCAGGCCAAGGGCCACGACCACGAATCGCGCGTCGCGGCCGCCGGGCAGTGTCGTCGCGTCCCGAGTGCCGACGTCGCTCTGCGCGTTGCTCATCGAGCGGCCTCTGCCCGGTCGACCTCGTCGGTGACGTCCATCGATGCCATGTCGTGCTTCGCGGCTTCGATCGCGATGTCAACGGGGATGACCTTGCGCAGGTCCAGGGCGTCAGTGATCCGGGTCAGTCGGTCCGCGAGCGAACCTCCGATGACGTGGTGCGGGATGTCCAGCTCTCGGAGCGTCGTCAGCAGCAGCTCGTCACACAGGCCGCGGAACCGCTCGGAGACGGGCCGGTGTCCGTCGGCGGCCAGGGGGAACTCGATCGGCAGGTGGATGAAGACGTCATAGCTGCTCTTGGCGTGCCGCTTCGCGACCTGTCCGACGGCGTCCATGACGTCGTCGAAGACGCGCTCGGTCTCGGTGAGCTCGCGGTGCTCCTGGACGTCGTCAGTGGGGTGGATGCCGGTGAAAGTCCGGATCTTGCCGTAGACCCACTCGTGGAGCGAGGAGCCGTCGGAGACGTAGCCGTCCGGCAGGTGGCTCTCGTGAACGGCGCGCTCCGCGTAGCGGATCATGCCCAGCTGTACGAGGTCGGCGGCGGTGGCCTCCTCGAGCCGCTTGCCTGGCAGAGCGTCGGGCAGGATCTCGCGCATCGTCTTCGCGCGGGTCTGCGGGATGCCGGTGAGGTGCGCCAGGGCCAGGGAGGTGGTGGTCTTGCCGGAGGAGTAGGTGCCGGAGATGGCGATGCGCATGGGTCAGCCCTTCTGAGACGCGGTGAGGGAGAGCTCGTCGGCGACTCGCGCCGGGAGCTGGTGAGCGAGCGAGTAGGAGCAGGCGAGGCCCTGGAAGGATCCGACGAAGTCGGAGGTGCGGAACGTGGCGTCCCCGATCGGCGTGAGCCGGGTGCGCGCGATGGTGGCGACCATGGTGAACGGCGCGTCGATGGCCCGGTGCGGGGTCGACGCGGCCACGGCGGCCTTACGCATCCACAGCGTGTTGGACTCGCTGCGATCGAAGCCGTCGAGGTCATACAGCAGTGCCTGAGCGATCTGCGGATGCGCGGTCATCGCATCGAGCATCGACACCGCCGGCCGGTAGGCGCCCCCGAGGTCGTCGCGCATGCTCCCGTCGCCGTCCCAGCCGTCGATGCGGACGCGCGCGCTGACGGTGGATGCGTCGTCGCGGCGGACGTCGTCGATGAGGTGGCTCCGGGCGGTGTAGCCGGCGCCGTAGAAGCGGCCTGCGTTCTCTCCCAGCACGTCGTCTGCGTCGCCGATGACACCGGCCTCGTGCCGGACGCCGAGCACGTCATGCTCGATGCGCAGGCGCACCTTCACCGACCCGATACGGCAGTCCAGGTCGGACACGAAGCCCAGCGCCAGCGGGCCGTTGTTGGGCTGGGTCGACGCGACCGTCGCAGACACCGGGAAGTCACCCAGGTCCTCTTGTGGCGCGGCGCCCGCACGGAAGTCGGCAGACCGGACCCACGCCTGCGACCGACCGAGCGGGCTGAGGGCATACAGACGCATGAGCAGGAGCTCGGACGCCTCCACCGCCATCACGAACGCATCGATCGTCGACAGGTGCGGGGCCAGCGAGCTGGTCGCCTTCACCGACCAGTCCTGCGGGTACATCAGAGCGCCTCGGGACGAGACCTGCAGTCGTCCGTCGGGCGTCACCACGACCTCAGTCGCGCTCAGGCGGTGACGGACCTTCTGGAAGCCCTCACCGAAGAACCTCGTCGACGCCGGACCCAGATGCGCGTCGATCGTCTGACCATCTACCCATGCCCCCATGGAGACCTCCCGCAACTATTCGAGTTGGGCGCCTTGCTTGAACCGTACTAGACAAAGAGGTTTCACAGGGCGCCCGGTCTACACTGGTCCAATGGGTGAACGGAGCGAGGAGCGCAGCGACCGCACGAGGACCATCCGCGAGCTGGTGTTCGCGCTCTCGCGCGAGCTTGCCGAGGAGGTCCGCGAAGCAGTCACGGACCTCAACCTCACGACCACCCAGGCGAACGTCATCCGCGACCTAGGTGCGCCGATGACCCAGAAGCAGCTCGCAGGAGCTCTCTGCTGCGAGCCCTCGAACGTCACGTTCGTCGTCGACAAGCTGGAGACCCGCGGCCTGGTCGAGCGGCGACCACACCCGACCGACCGGCGCTCGAAGGTCCTGCACCTGACGGACGAAGGCCGGGCGGTCCGGACGGCGATGATCGACCGTTTCGAGGCCCGCACGTCACTCGGTGCGATGAGCGACGCCGAGCGCGAGCAGCTCGAGGTCCTGCTCCGGCGGGCGAGCAGCGGCAGGTGACCGGCGACGCGCGGTGGGAACGGCCCGCGCGCAGGCGGCGGGTGTCAGTCCGAGACCAGCGAGCATGGGTGTCGACGATCGACTGGGAGGCCACCTCGCCGGTGCGCACCTGGCAGACCTCGGGCATCGCGACCATGCGTGCCTTGGCCCCGACACCGCACCGGAAGGCGTCGTCCGAGAGCGCTTTCAAGGTTGGCCGGATGCCCTGACCGAACGCGGGTCGGACCCCTCCCTGATGCCGGTTCTGCACACCACCACCGTTCGAGGCCGGCCTTGGAGCGGCACTGGTGGTCGCGGTGAAGCGTCGGCGCAGACGCCGCGGGCCGCAGCCTTGATCGCCGCGCGGCACGTCACACCGGTCAACCATCTCCACGCCGAGGTGGTCCGGCTCAGACGCGCGTTGGCGTCCACCTGAACAGGATCACGGTCCTGTCCGGTGCAGTCATGCCCGCGCTGCGCGGATGTCGTCGGCGAGCGGGGCCGGCGAGATACGTTCCGTCACCACGGGGTTCCGTCGAGGTGGACCTCGAGCCGTGCCGTCTTGGCGACGCATCGCGCCCACTGCCCCAGCACGGCGCGAGGCATGGCCCGCCGGGTCTGTCGTGGCGCAGCGCGAACTGCTCGCAGTCGTGGGGCCGCCGGTTTGCCGCGGGGGTCGACGGTGAGAAGTCCCCACCCGCCTGGGAGGCCGTCGACGACCATCGCTGCGTCCGGGACGACGAGCCACCACCGGTCGCAGTACTGCGACCACATCTGAGCCTTCGCGGGCTCACGCAGCTCGGCGAGCACGTCTGCGTGGGACACCCTGACGTCGAACCCGTGCAGCTCGGCCCGCCCGTAGGTGTCCAGGACGAGGTAGTCCGCGATCCGGTCGACGTCCCTGCGGTACGTCGACGAGGTCGGCACGTGTGCGGCGCGCACGTAACGGTCCGTGGCGGTGCCGGGTCGCAGAGCGGTGTAGCGCTGGCGCAGCATCCGCAGCATCCGATCCTCCGTCCACGGCTGTTCCACCAGCCTGAGGAGCGCCCGGTCGAGGGGCCCGCTCATGAGGCGTCCCCGTCGGCGGCAGCGACGCGGGCAGTCACGTGCGCGAGCAGCCGGCGCAGGACCTCGACGTCCTCGATCGAGGCGAGCTGGTGGGCGACGTCGCCCCACGGCACGGCGTCGGGGTCGGGGCCGTCTGGCGTGCCGGCGGCGACGGTGCCGAGCAGGTCGATCAGCCCGACCGCGTCGCGGTTCGGCGACGAGTCCTGGCGTCGGACGGGCAGCGGTGTCACGGTCACCGGCCTCCGCGAGCCTGCAGCCCTGACCTTGGACTCCACGCGGTCCATCGCTGCGATGTCCAGCTCTGCTCCCGGCTCCTCAGAGCGGCCCAGCTCCACTTGTCGAGCTCCGAGCGCGATCCGTACGTTCGCGGCCTCGCGGGCGGTCAGCTTCACCTCGGACAGCTCGACTGCGGTCCTCGCCGGGCCGACGGCAGGGACGGGGGCGGTGAAACGGTGCGGCCCGCGCGGTGCACGGACCGGCTGCCCGATCGCCGACAGGAGGTTCAGCGCGGCGTTCAACGCCTCCGTACGGGTGTGCCCCTCCCGCACGTCCTGTGGTCCGTCTCCGTTCTGGGCGGCCAGAGCGATGCGCAGGTGAGCACGCGCCGCGGCGGTCGCTTGCCGCACCCGCAGCTCTCGCCCACCCGGCTTCGGTCGCTCGATGACATCCCCGTCAGACATGGGCAGGCGCCTCCTCGTGGACTCGTTCGGCGCGGCTGCACCGCCCCCGGTCACAGGCGGTGGGGGTCGACCTCCGACGTTCTTCAGGGTTCCAGGCGACGCACCCCTCGTGCGACGCTGCATGGCCACCTACGCGGTCGGACACCACCCGGAACCAGCCACCGACACGTACCACTCAGTCCGAGCGCGGGGCACCACCTACGCAGGGATTTCGGTGGGAGGTGCGCGTCCACAGTGGTCGGTGTCCGCCGCGTCTCTCGTCCGACGAGCCGCTGGCGCCCGTCGAGCGGACCGGCGTGGCGTCGCTGGATGTCCCCATGTCACGTGCCCTCACGTCCACCGCAGCCGCCTGCCTCGCAGCGATCGGCGGCGTGCTGCTCGCCCCACCGGCCGCAGCCGCCTCCCACGAGCTGGAGGAGGACCACATCTTCACGGTCCCCGACCCGCGAGCGACCGGCTACGACGTCGACCTCGACGGTGACCTCGCCGTCTACACGGGCCGCTACCAGTCCACGTCCGCCGCCGGCACCGGCCTCGTCCAGGTGGCCAGCTGGACGGACAGCGGGGGTCAGGCCGGCTGGGGCGTCACTGATCTTCCGGTTCCGGCGGATGCCCGCGGTTTCGGCGCCTCCGTCGCCGCCGACGAGGCGACCGGCCGGGTCGTGGTCGGCGCGCTCACCACGCAGCAGGTCGTCGTCTACACGCAGGCGGAGCCGGGCGACTGGCAGGTCGAGAGGGTCCTGACCGCACCGGCGCACCCGCGGGTCGGCACGGTGCGGGGATTCGGGGAGAGCGTCGCGCTCGACGGCGACACCCTCGTGGTCGGCGCCCCGAACAGCACCGTCGACGACCGCGCGAACGCCGGCGTCGCGTACTCCTTCGACCTCAGCACCGGCGCAGGGTCCACCCTGGTGCCCGGCGCGGATCAGGTGATCGGCGACGCCATCGCGGGGCAGGACGTGGCCGTCGCGGGCGGCGTGATCGCGGTCGGCGCGCCGCAGGTGCGCCGCACCCTGGACTTCTACGGCAGCACGTTCCGCGTCGGCGGCGTGTACGTGTGGGAGGCCGCGAACCTCGAGTCGAGCCCGTCGCTCACCAGCCAGCCCGTCGGTGAGGAGATGAAGTCGATCCCCCCGGGCACCGGCGGCGGGCCCGCGTTCGGGTACAGCCTCGCGATCGTCGACGACCGGCTCTACGTCGGCTCCCCGCTCGAGGTGAACTACACCGCCGACGACGCCGCCGACCCCACCGGTGGGTACAACGCCACCTCGGTCGACGAGGGCACCACCACGCAGGGCGCCGTCTACGTCTACGACGTGAGCGACCCCAGCGCGCCGGGGCAGGTCGGCGGCAAGATCGTGCCCCCTCCGCACACCTGGGCCTTCGGCCACTCCGTCGCCGTCACCGGGGACGTCCTGCTGGCCTCCGGCTACCACTCCGCCGACGGGCGACTCGGCCAGGTCTACGCCCTGGACCCGAGCGCCGTGGACCCCGCCGTCCCCGACGACGCCGGACTGCTGCGCCAGGTCGTCGAGCCGGCGCAGACCCTGCGCGGGTCCGACATGGGGCCCGGCGCCCGGTTCGGCAGCAGCGCGCTCGGGCACGGCCTGGCGGTCTCCGGCGACCGCGCCGCGATCGCCGGGTTCCCCGCCAGCACCGCGGTCAGCGGCAAGGTCTACGTGTTCGAGGGCGTCAGCGGCGAGACCACCTCGGTCACCGTCCCGGACGTCGGCGTCGAGTACGGCCGGCCCGCGACCGTGACGGCCGCCGTCACCGGCGCGTCCGCCGCGGCAGCCGTCGTCACCGTCGGCGGCGTCGAGGTCCCCGGCGCGTCCGTGACCGCCGGCACCGTCTCCGTCGGGCTCGCCCCCTCCGCGTTCCCCGCCGGTGAGCACGCCGTCACGGTCACGGTCCTCTCCGCGGTCGACGGGGTCGAGCTCGCCACCGGTCACGGAACGCTCCGGGTCTCCCCGGCGGCGACCGTCACCATCCTGGGTGCGGCCGCCGACGCCGAGGCGGGACAGCCCGTCTCGGTCACCGGCGCGGTGACCGCCGAGCACGGCACCGTGCCGACCGGCTCGATCGACCTCGTGTCCGGCGGGCAGGTCGTCGCCGCGGCGCAGATCGGCGCGGACGGCGGCTTCCGGGCCGAAGTGCCCGCCGAGTCGGTCACCGCGCCCGCCCTCGCGCTCGAAGCCCGGTACGCCGGCGACGTGAACCACCTCGCGTCCACGGGAGCGTCCACGATCGACGTGCTGCCCCCGGCGGTCCCCGAACCGACCCCAGGGCCGGAGGGGCAGGGACCGGGTGCGGGGGTCGACCAGACGTCGAGCGACGCCGACACGGACCGTCCCGCCCTGCGCATCGGCCCGCTCGCTGCGACCGGCGTCGCCGGTCTCGGTGCGCTGTGGCTGCTCGGGGCGGTGCTCACGGGCGGCGGCGTCGCCCTGGTGCTGCGCGCGCGTCGGACCCGGACCGACGGGCGTCTGCCGTGAACGAGGAGAACCCCGGCGCCGGCGCGCGCGACGATCACGGCCCGGCGAACAGGCACCGGACGTGGCTACCGCTCGGCGTCGTCCTCATCGGCGTCGCGATGATGCTGAACGCGACCCATGCGCCGCGCTGGGCGATGCTCTGCGTCCTCGTGCCGGGCGTCGTGATCACCGTCGCGGGGATCCGCGCCAGCGTGGGCAGAGCGCCCGGGGACGACGCCGGCGAGCGGCGCACCAGGGACCGTTGACTCCGGGCCCGTGCGCGACGACGTCAGCGGCGTCGTCGCCATCACGACCGTTCAGGCGCCCCGGCCGACCGTCCGAGAGAGCCACCCGCCGGCGGGTCGGCACCGCCCATAGCGTTCCGGTGCGGCCGGTGGCGCACGAGCAGAGCCGCTCGATGACAAGGGAAGGTCGATGAGGACAACCACCACGGCACGACGGCGCAGCAGCAGGTACGTCAGGAGCGCAGCGGCAGCGGCGGGCCTCGCCCTGTTCGCGATCACGGCATGCTCCCCCTCCTCGTCGGACGAGGACGCGGCGAACGACTCGTTCACGTCGCGGGAGGTGTCGGACGGCGAGACGGACTTCGTCGTCGTGACGAACCCGGGCGACGGACCGGTCCTGTCCTACGGGAAGGACAGCGGGGTGGAGCTCCTGTCCGAGGAGATCGACGGCCAGGAGTACGCGTTCAAGGACATGAACGCCGACGGCGAGCTGGACACGTGGGAGGACTGGCGGGAGACCGCCGAGGACCGCGCCGCCGACCTGGCGGAGGACCTGTCGATCGAGCAGATCGCCGGCCTCATGCTGTTCAGCTCCCACGAGCGCTCGCCCGCCGACGGTCTCACGGACGGGCAGGAGGAGTACCTGTCGCAGTCGCGGCTCCGGAACGTGCTGAACGCGGGCCCGAACGAGGTCGACGTGAACGTGCGGTGGGCGAACGAGATGCAGGCGTACGTCGAGTCGCTCTCGACCGACGACGAGCCGTACGTCCCGGTCAACTTCAGCACAGACCCGCGCACCACAGCCTCGAGCTCGGCGGCGTACAACGCCGAGGGGGCGGACATCTCACGCTGGCCGTCCAATCTCGGGCTGGCGGCGACGTTCGACACCGAGACGATGGACGCGTTCGCGTCGATGACGTCGGCGGAGTACCGGGCACTCGGCATCGCGACCGCTCTGAGCCCGCAGATCGACCTGGCCTCCGAGCCGCGCTGGTTGCGGGTCGAGGGCACGTTCGGCGAGAACGTCGAGCTGAGCAGCCGGCTCGCGGCCGCCTACGTCGACGGGTTCCAGACGTCGCCGGGTACCGAGGGCTGGGGCGACGAGTCGGTCAACGCGATGATCAAGCACTGGGCGGGCGACGGCCCCGGCGAGGGCGGCCGGGAGTCGCACAAGAGCTCGGGCAAGTACGGGGTGTATCCCGGCGGTGCCTTCGACCTGCACACGCAGCCGTTCATCGCGGCGCTCGACTCCGCCGCGATCATGACGTCGTACTCCATCGCGGTCGACGGTGCCGGCGAGCCGCTTCTCGGCAACCGGGCCGGCACCGCGTACGACCCGGGGCGGATGGCCCTGCTGCGGGAGGACAACGGCTACCAGGGTGTCGTGGTCACCGACTGGGGCGTCACCCGCGACTTCGACCCGGGCACCATCACCACGTCCTGGGGCGGCGAGGACCTGACCGTCGACGAGCGGCACTACGCCATCCTCAGGACGGGCGTCGACATGTTCGGCGGCAACAACGACGTGGCGCCGGTGCTCGCCGCTCACGCCATGTGGCAGGCGGACTTCGAGGCCGGCGAGAACGAGGTCGACGCCGACACCCGGTTCCGGGAGACGGGGGCGCGTGTGCTCACCCTGATCTTCCAGCCCGGCCTGTACGAGAACCCGTACCTCGACCTCGAGCAGTCGCAGGCGGTCGTCGCCTCCTCCGACAAGCTCGAGGCGGGCTACCAGGCCCAACTGGACTCGGTCGTGATGCTCAAGAACGACGCCGGCACGATCGCCGCCGCCGAGGCGGACGACTGGGCGGACAAGACCGTGTACATCCCGCGCTCGTTCGACACGGGCTTCGCCACGACGCGGACGCCCGCCGAGTACACGGAGGGCCCCGGCCTGACGGTGGAGGTCGCCGAGCAGTACTTCGCGGAGGTCGTGACGGACGAGGCCGTCGAGGACGCGGACGGCAGGGTCACGGGTTACACCGCCCCCGGACCTCTCCGACGTGGACCTGGTGCTCGTCGGCATGGACAGCCCGACCAACGGCAGCCTGTCGTCGGGTGCAGGGCAGGACGGCGAGACCGGTGAGTGGTACCCCCTCTCGCTGCAGTACCGCCCGTACACCGCGGACGGCCCGGACGTCCGCCAGACCTCGATCGGCGGCGACGTCCTCCCGGACGGCAGCCGCGAGAACCGCTCGTACGCCGGCAGCACCTCGCGCATCTCGAACGAAGCGGACCTGGACGCGTTCGAGCGCGCCGTGGCAGCGGTCGAGGCGTCGGGCCGGGACGTCCCGGTGATCACGGTCCTCAAGGCCAACAACCCGACGGTCCCGACCGAGTTCGAGGCGGAGTCGGACGCGATCGTCGTCGGGTTCGGGACGAGCGACCAGGCGCTCATCGAGACGGCCCTCGGACTGTCGGAGCCCCGGGGTCGCCTGCCGATCGGCTTCCCGGAGTCGATGGACGCGGTGGAGGCGCAGCTCGAGGACGTGCCGGAGGACACCGAGCCGTACGTGGACTCGGCTGGCAACACCTACGAGTTCGGCTTCGGACTCGATCACGACGGGCCGATCACCGGCTGAGTGCTCGCCCGGTCCCGCCCAGGTCACTGCGCCGCCACCGCGGCGATCACCGGGACGGACACGACGGGTGCACTCTCCGCCTGCGGGCGGGGAGGGCACCCGTCGTCGTCCCCGCGCAACCGGCGCGGTCGCGACCACCCCGGTTCAGCCGGAGTGGGCGACGTCGTCCGTGAGCGCCTCGAGGAACGCGCGCCGCCGGGACCGGCTGATGACGAGCTCGGCGCCGGTGGTCATGACGCAGCTGGCCTGGCGCACCTCGGCGACGTGCCGCAGGTTCACGAGGAAGCAGCTGTTCGAGCGGAAGAAGCCGGCCTGCGGGACGAGATCGTCCTCGAGGGCACGGAGCGTCCCCGAGAACCCGTAGGACCCGTCGACCGTGTGCACGTCGATGCGGTGCCTCGAGGAGCTGGCCGCGTACACGATGTCCGCGACCGGCACGCGGGCCGTGCCGCTCGACGTCGGCAGCAGCACCGCCGCGCCGCTGTGACGCCGGAGCCGGCCCGCGCTCCGGGTCAGGCTCCGCGCCAGCGAGAAGTACGAGACCGGCTTGACGAGGAAGTCCATGGCGTCCACCTCGTAGCCGCGCGGGGCGGACGACACCAGGTGGGTGACGAACACGATCACCACCCGAGGGTCCAGGTTGCGGATGCGGCGCGCGGTCTCCAGCCCGTCCAGGTGCTGCATCTGCACGTCGAGGAGGATCACGTCGTAGGCGGCGCGGTAGCGGCGGACGATGTCCCGTCCGTCGGAGAAGTGGTGGATCTCGAACCGCACACCGTTCTCGGCCTGGAAGCGGTCCAGCAGCTCGACCAGACGCTGCCGGTCGTCTGGGTCGTCCTCGACGACCGCGACCCGGAGCTCGCTCACGCGCGGACCAGCGCCGGCCCTCAGGCCTCGGGGATCTCGCGGCCGAAGTTGTCCAGCCGGACGTCGGCCGGCTCCGGCCCGCCGCGGACGCCGGTGTCGAGCGCGTCGATCGCCGCCAGCTGCTCGCCGGTCAGCTCGAAGTCGAAGACGTCGAGGTTCTCCGCGATCCGCGCCGGCTTCACGGACTTCGGGATGGCGGAGCGGCCCTGCTGCAGGTGCCAGCGCAGCATGACCTGCGCGGCGGACTTGCCGTACTGCTCGGCGATGCCCAGGATCACCGGGTCGTCGAACGTCCGCTTGCTGTCGCCGCCGCGGTAGGCCGTGATGCCGCCGATCGGCGACCACGCCTGGGTGAGGATGCCGTGGGCGGCGTCCGCGGCCTGGACATCGGGCTGCGTGAAGTACGGGTGGACCTCGACCTGGTTCACGGCCGGGACGACGTCGGTGCGCTCGAGCAGGCTGCTCAGGTGCTCGGGCATGAAGTTCGAGACGCCGATCGCGCGGACCTTGCCGTCGGCGAGCAACGTCTCCAGGGCCTTGTAGGCGCCGATGGTCAGCTCGAAGTCGGACGGCAGGGCCTGGTGCAGGATCAGCAGGTCGATCTGCTCGACGCCGAGCTTGCCGGCGCTCTTGTCGAACGCGTGCAGCGTGGCGTCGTAGCCGTAGTCGCTGATCCAGATCTTGGTCTCGATGAACACCTCGGAGCGGTCGACGCCGGAGGTGGCGATCGCCTGCCCGACCTCGCGCTCGTTGCCGTAGGCCGCGGCGGTGTCGATGTGCCGGTAGCCCACGCGCAGCGCCTCGGACACCGCAGAGACGGTCTCCTCCGGCGGCGTCTGGAACACCCCGAACCCGATCACGGGGATCTCGATTCCGTTGTTGAGCGTCAGTGTCTGCGTCATGCCGTCCACGCTACGAGCCGACACCGATGCGAGGGAGAGGTCGTCAGTACCCCCTTGAAGGCCGCGGCCGGGTGCAGCGCGCCCGGCGACTCCGCGAGCGGGGTAACAGCAGCCCCTGCCTCCCGTCGCAGTCACGGGCGACGATGGCCGGCGAGAGGAGCCACCCATGCCTACCTGGTTCATCACGGGCTGCTCGACCGGCCTCGGCCGCGAGCTCGCCCTCGCCGTCCTGCGTCGCGGCTGGAACGCCGTCGTCACCGCCCGCGACCCGCAGCGCGTCGCCGACGTCGTCGCGCAGTTCCCGGACACCGCCCTCGCCCTGCCCCTGGAGGTCGGCGACCACGCGCAGGTCGTGTCCGCGGTCGCTGCCGCGACCGAGCGGTTCGGCGCGATCGACGTCGTGGTCAACAACGCCGGTCACGGGTTCCGGGCCGCCGTCGAGGAGGCCGAGGACGACGAGGTCGCCGAGCTCTTCGCGACCAACTTCTTCGGACCGGTCGACCTGGTCAAGGCGGTCCTGCCGCAGATGCGCGAGCGCCGCTCGGGGACCATCGTCAACGTCTCGTCCATCGGTGCGCCGCGGTCCAACCCGGCCTCCGGCTACTACTCGGCGACCAAGTCCGCGCTGGAGTCCGTCTCCGACGCGCTCGCGCGGGAGGTCCGACCCCTCGGCATCCACGTCCTCGTCCTGGAGCCGGGCGCGCTCCGCACCGAGTTCTCCGGCGGCTCCTTGCTGCAGTCGCGCAGGGTGATCGACGACTACGCCGGCACCGCCGGCCTGCGCCGCAAGGAGAACGACCGCACCCACGGCACGCAGCCGGGCGACCCGGCGCGGGCGGCGGAGACGGTGGTCGACGTCGTCGCCGCCGGTGACCCACCGTTCCGGCTGCTGCTGGGCAGCGACGCCCTGGCCGTCGTGCGCGAGGAGCTCACCGGGCGTCTCGCGGAGATCGACGCCTGGCAGGACACCAGCGCCGCCACCGACTTCCCGACCGACTGAACCCGCACCAGAAGGAGCACGCAGCATGTCGACGTGGCTGATCACCGGCACCTCGAGCGGGCTCGGTCGAGCCCTCGCGGAGGCGGTCCTCGCCGCGGGGCACCGCGTCGTCGTCACCGCCCGTGACACCGCCCACGTGCACGAGCTCGTCGACCGGTACCCGCGGACCGCGGTCGCCGTCCGGCTGGACGTGACCGACGAAGAGTCCGTCCAGCGGGCGGTCCGGCAGGCGCACGAGACGTTCGGTGGCATGGACGTGCTCGTGAACAACGCCGGGTACGGCTACGTCGCGGCCGTCGAGGAGGGCGAGCCCGAGGCGGTCGACCGGCTGTTCGCGACGAACGTCTTCGGGCCCGCCGCACTGATCCGCGCCGTCCTGCCGTCGATGCGTGCCGCCGGCGCCGGGACGATCGTCAACGTCTCCTCGGTCGGCGCCCGCACCACGATCCCCGGGGGCGGGTACTACTCGGCCGCGAAGGCCGCTCTCGAGGGCCTGTCCGGGTCGCTGCGGCGCGAGGTCGAGCCGTTCGGCATCCGCGTGGTCGTCGTCGAGCCCGGGTCGTTCCGGACCGACTTCCGAGGCCGCTCGGCACAGCGCTCCCACGTCGTGATCGACGCCTACGACGCCGTGCTCGGCCGCGACGGGGGTGGCGGGCTGTCACCCCAGCGCGGGGAACCGCTGAAGGCCGCCCACGCGATCCTCGAGGCGGTGCAGTCCCCGCAGCCGCCGCAGCTGCTGCTGCTGGGCAGCGACGCGCTCGAGGGCTTCCGGGCGCGGGCGCTGGCGGAGGCCGAGGACGTCGACCGGTTCGAGGAGCTGACCCTGAGCACGGACGCCGACTGACCGCCCGCCGACCGTGCGGTTCTACGCCGGCGCGCGCGACCTGGGTGCCGATCGGCCGTAGACGTCAGCCGAGCTGGTCGGCGGGACGCAGCACCACCTCGTTGATCGCGAGGTGGCGGGGCCGCGCGAGGACGAACGCGATGACCTCGGCGATGTCCTCGGGGGTCACCGTGGCGATGTCGTACCCCTGCTGCACGGCCTCGCGTGTCGCCTCGTGCGTGATGTGCGTCGGCAGCTCGGTGTCCACGACACCGGGTTCGATCAGGGTGACCCGCACGTCCGGGAGCAGCTGCTGGCGCAGGGACTCCGACCAGCCGTTCATGCCCCACTTGGTCGCGGCGTACACGGCGTTGCCGGAGCGGGCGGTGCGCCCGGCGACGGACGAGATGTTGATCAGGTCGCCGGCGCCGTCGGTGAGCTGGTCGAGGAAGACCTCGGTCGCGGTGATCGCGCCCAGCAGGTTCACCTCGACCATGGCGCGGTAGTCGTCGCGCTGGTCGGGGCCGAACGGGCCCAGAAGCATCGTGCCGGCGTTGTTGACGAGCACGTCCGCGCCGCCGAGCTCCGTGCGCACGCGCTCGGCCGCCGTGACGAGGGCGTCGCGGTCGGTGACGTCGGCCTGGATCGGCAGTGCCCGGTCGCCGATCTCGGCGGCCAGCGCCTCGATGCGGTCGACGCGGCGGGCCAGGAGCGCGACCCGGTAGCCGGCGGCGGCCAAGGCGCGGGCGGTAGCAGCGCCGATGCCGGAGGAGCCTCCGGTGATGACGGCGACGCGGTCGTGGGTGGCGGACTGCGTCATGGTGAGGTGCCCTTTCGTCAGGTGCGTGCGCGGCCGTCAGGACCGCGCGGCGGCGCGGTCCTGCTGCGCGGCGGCGGCGGTCTGCTCGGCCCAGGTCGCCAGCAGGAGGAGGTGGGCCGCCGAGGGGCTCGCGGGTTCGGCGGTGTAGACGATCAGCGAGTGCCCGGGGTCACCGGGGAGGTCCATGGACTCGTACGTCAGGGTCAGGTCACCGACCACGGGGTGCCGCATGCGCTTGGCGCCGCTGCGGTGCAGCCGGACGTCGTGCGCCGCCCACATGCGGGAGAACTCGGGGCTGCGGGTCGTCAGCTCACCGATCAGGCTGCTCAGGACGCGGTCGTCCGGCGTGCGGCCCGCGGCGGTCCGCAGGCTGGCGGCCAGGTCGGTCGCGGCGCGGTCCCAGTCCACGAAGAAGTCCCGCGCGCGCGGGTCGAGGAACGTGAAGCGGGCCAGGTTCACCGGGCGCGCGGGGTCGCGGTAGAGCTCGCTGTAGAGCGCCCGGCCCAGGGAGTTCGTCGCCACGATGTCACGGCGGTCGTTGCGCACCATGGCCGGGACGCCCTGCATCGAGTCGAGCATCCACTGCACCTCCCGGCGGACGGTGCCACGCGGCGGCCGCGCACCCCGTGCCGCGCGCCGCGACGGTCCGGCGTTGGCCGCACGCGCGAGGTCTGTCAGGTGCAGCCGCTCGGCCTCGTCGAGCTGCAGGGCGTCGGCGAGCGCTGACAGCACCTGCTCGGACGTACCCGTGAGGTTCCCGCGCTCGAGGCGGGTGTAGTAGTCCACGCTGACCCCCGCGAGCATCGCGACCTCCTCGCGGCGCAACCCGGTGACGCGGCGGTGCCCGCCCCACGCCGGGAGTCCTGCCTGCTCGGGCGTCAGCCGTGCGCGGCGGGTGGTGAGGAACTCGCGCACCTGCTCCCTGGTGTCCATGACCGGCACGCTACGTCGCGATGCGGACGGCAGGCAGGGGCTGGCAGTACCGGTCTCCCAGCCGGGTACTGCCAGGCCCTGCCTCGCCGCACGTCGCGTCCGTAGCGTCGGAGGATGCGACAGACGACGAGACGATCCCCGTGGCAGGCGACCGGGCTGACCGCCGCAGGCGTGGTCGGCGTCGTGGGTCTCGGCGGGTGCGGGCCGGCCGACCGGGACCGGGCCGACGCGCCGACGACCGCTACGACCGCCGCGCAGCAGGGGGCGGCCGCACCGGTGCCCGACCAGGACCGGTACCGCGACGGTGAGTACACGGCGACGGGGTGGTACGGCGGTCTGCCTTCGCACATCGTCGTGGACGTGACCCTGCGCGACGACGTGGTCACCGACGTCGAGGTCACTCCGACAGCCACGAACGAGACGTCGCTCGACCTGCAGGAGCGGTTCGCGGAGGCGGTCGTCGACGTCGTCGTGGGCCGCCCCCTGGACGAGATCGAGCTGGACTACCTGGCCGGGTCGAGCGGGACGACGCTCGGGTTCAACGACGCCCTGGAGCAGATCCGGGAGCAGGCGGCGCGCTGACGCGCTCGCGCTCGTAGGCGGCCCGGGACGTCGTGCCCGTCGTCGCCCTGGCCTAGGCGCTGTCGGCGTCCTGCCCCAGCCTCGCCAGCCCGAGCGCGGCCATCAGGCCCGAGCGCGAGCCGCCCACGACCACCGCGGTGCCGGCCCGTCCTGCCGAGCTCATCGCAGCCCTCGCAGTGGCAGCGACCGGCGTGCGGTGGTGAGCGCGACCACCGAGGCGACGAGCACGAGCAGCAGGTAGCCGTCGGCGATCTGATCGACGCTGAGCACGGACGTCAGCCGGCCGGCGGCCAGACCCGGGCCGGCCGCGCCGGCGTAGGAGACGAGGAAGACCGTCGCCAGGACCCCGGCGTGGTCGCCCGCACCGGTCCGGCCGAGGACCGCCCGCATCCCCGCCGAGTTGGCGGCGCCCTGCGCGAGGCCCGCGAGGTACGAGGCGAGCAGGAACGGCAGGATCGCCCCGGCGTGCAGCGAGAGCACGGCACCGGCCGCCGCCACGCAGAACAGCACGAGCCCCACGGTCATCGCGGTGCGCTCGGGCAGGCGGCGCGTCAGCGTCCCACCGACCGGGCCCAGGATCACCACGGAGGAGAACACGACCGCGATGACGACGGTGTTCGTCGTGCCGAGGTGGTCCGCCGTGACCGCCGGCGAGAACGCCTGGTAGAAGCCGCTCAGCGACCACGTCGCGACCAGGGCCGCGCCGGCCGTGAACAGCGCGCACCGGCACCGGCCGGGACGGAGACGTGCGGCACGAGCGAGGCGAGCGCGCCGGGCGCCCGCGTACCCGGCTCCCGGGACAGCAGCACGAGCACCAGGCACACCGCCAGGCCGACGCACACGACCGCGTACGTCAGGACGCGCGGAGCAGGAGCCACCTGGACCAGGGCGCCGGACAGCAGCGCGCCGACCGAGATGGCGAACGGCGGGGTGTTGCTGGTGACGATCGCCGCCAGCCCTCCAGGCCGGGCGGGAGCGGTGTCCACGACGAAAGACCCGAGCGCGCTGGACGCGACCCCGCAGGCCAGCCCCTGCAGCATCCGCCCGCCCAGCAGGATTTCCAGCCGGTCGACGTGCATCAGAACGAGGCAGCCCGCCGCGGCCAGGACGACAGCGGCCGCGGCGACCGGACGTCGACCCACGTGGTCGGAGAGTCGCCCCAGCAGCAGCAGCGACAGCGCCGTGACCGCGAGATAGCACACGGTGGTGATCGCGAGGCCGCCGTCGGTGATGCCGTCAGCGACGCGGTAGGTGTTGTACAGCGGGACGGGCGTGCCCGAGGCGAGGAACACCATCGCCAGGGCCGCGGTCGCCGCCCCGAACGCCGGTGTGCCCTCCAGTCGACGAATGACGGACCGGTCCTGCTTGCTCACGCACGTGCTCCTGGCTGTCGACGACCTGGCCGCGTCAGCGAACCAGGCGGGTGACGTCCGAGGGAGTGTCTGCCAGTACCGGACACGGCAGTCCCTCGCACGACCACCAGTCGCCGACCGAAGGGGGTTCTCGTAGCCACTGCCTGCGTCGGCGGGCGACTCGTAGCGTGGCGGCATGGACAACCGCAGCGAGGTGCGCGACTTCCTCGTCTCCCGTCGTGGGCGCATCACGCCCGACGACGTCGGTCTGCCGCAGTACGGACGCGCCCGTCGCGTCCCGGGCCTGCGCCGCGACGAGGTTGCCATGCTGGCCGGGGTCTCCGTGGAGTACTACACGCAGATCGAGCGCGGGAGCCTGCGCGGGGTCTCCGAGAGCGTGCTGCACGGGCTCGCCCGCGCGTTGCAGATGGACCCGTCCGAGCGCGCCCACCTGCTCGACCTGGCGCGCGTGGCCGGCGACGGCGCGACGCTGCGACGCCGCGCCACGCCCCCGCAGCGTGTGCGGTCGGCGCTCCAGCACGTCCTCGACAGCCAGCTCGCGCCCGCTTGGGTCAGCAACGGTCGGGGCGACATCCTGGCGACCAACCGGCTCGGGCGGGCGCTGAACGCGCCGCTGTTCGACGACCCCGTCCGTCCCGTGAACGCCGCCCGGTTCCGGTTCCTGAACCCCCGCGCCGCCGACTTCTACCGGGACTGGGAGGGCACCGGACGCGAGATCGTCGCGGTGCTGCGCGCCGCCGCCGGCCGCGACCCCTACGACAAGGCGCTGACCGACCTGATCGGCGACCTCAGCACCCGCAGCGAGGAGTTCCGCGAGCGGTGGGCCACGCACGACGTCCGGCTGCACCGCACCGGCACCAAGCGTCTGCACCACCCGGTCGTCGGCGACCTCGACCTGTTCTTCGAGGGCCTCGAGCTGCCCGCCGACCCTGGTCTCGCCATGTTCGTCTTCGGCGCGGAGCCCGGCTCGCCGTCCCAGCAGGCGCTCGACCTGCTCGCCAGCTGGTCCGCCACGGACGACGCGTACGACGGCTCGCTGCCGGCGACCGGGTCGCAGCGGCGCTGACGTCTCCTTTTTTGGGGGTCCCTCCGGGGTATCCGTCGCCGTCCCGACCCGCTCGGCGTGGGCTCAGGTGACCGCGACCAGCGGCGTACTCGCCAGGCGCACGCCATACCCGCCATCGTCGCAGTGGCCGTCGTCGTGGCCCTGGCGGCCGGGGCGGTGTTGGTCGTCCCGGTCAGGCGCCGCCGGACGCGCCGGCGGTAGCGCCGGTCTGCGCGGGGGCCGGACCACGACTGGCACGGGGTTGACCCGGCTCAACGAATCACACCTGTCGCCTGGGCCCCCGTGGCTGACGCGTGCTCGACCGCGATCAGGCGTCCGAGAACGCTTGTGTCAAGCGTGCGCCGTTGTCGGTTCCTCCTGGTCGAGCCAGGCCGGACCACGCGATGACAAGTACGCTTGACATCCGGTGCGGGCGCGAGGAAGTCTGAGCGCATGACAAGCACGCTTGACACAGGGCAGACTCGGGCGCCTGCTCGGGCGTACGTGCTGATGGCAGCGACCGCGACGGCTCTCACGGCGGCGATCGGGGCGGTTGCTGGCTGGGTGCGAGCCGACGAGGACGGCTTCTGGCGGGCCGCCTTCGTGTTCGCGCTGTTGTGCGCACCGGTGGTGTTCTCCTTGGCGTGGACGCTGTTCGTCGCCGGCCACACTGTTCAGCATGACCGGCACCCGGAGGACAACATCGAGACGCGGTGGTACCGCGAGGCAACGAGTGGCGCATTCCACGACGTGCTCGCCGCCACCGGTCTCGGGCTGACCGTCACGTCGATCGGCGGCACCGACCTGGATGGACGCACGGTGCTGTTCGGTGTGGTCGTCCTGGCGATCGTCGACGCGCTCGTGCGGCTGGTCGTGGTGCGACGCCGGGCATCCTGATCCTGATGGACAACATCCTGCCCGCCCTGCGCGCCGAGAGGCAGTGGTCACAGGCGCGACTGGCTCAAGAACTCGGAGTGTCCCGGCAGACGATCGTGTCGATCGAGACGGGCCGTTTCGACCCCAGCCTGCCCCTCGCGTTCCGCATCGCCGCGCTGTTCGAGCAGTCCATCGAGGACATCTTCTCCGGCGATCGCTGACGATCAGACGGGTGCTAGCCCGGGCGAGCTCCGGCTCGGTCACCTGCGTCCAGACGGGGCATGCAGAAACCCCCGCCCAGGGTGACCCGGACGGGGGTTGTGCGCTGTGCGCCCGGAGGGACTCGAACCCCCAACCTTCTGATCCGAAGTCTGGGGATGCACGGATCCTCACGCTGGGCGTCGGCCACCACTCACCAGCACCCGATTTCGCCGAGGCTGCCGGTCTGTGAGCACCCATTTCCCACGGCGTCGCCTCGCTGAGTGCCAGTGCGATGCAATCGTCGCGTAGGTGCCAGTGAACTGCCTCGACACCTCCGTCTCGCCGCGCGACAACGCCGCCGAGATCCTTGCCGACTGGGTGCAGCACATGGAAGTCGCTGCCCTCTCGTCCCGGACGATCACCGAACGCACGAGGATCGTGCGCGCGATCTCCCGGGACATGGACGCGTCCCCGACGCGCTTGACCTCCGACCTGATCAGGGTCTGGCTGCAGGCCGTCGAACTGCCTACGTCTCGCGCCTCGTACTACCAGGCTCTCGTGGCTTGGTCGCGCCATCTCGTGCGCGCCGGAGTGCGGGACGACGACCCCATGTTGCGGGTCCCGCGACCTCGCACGGTGCCGGGCCTGCCGCGGCCGGCTGACACCACGGCGCTCTACGCCGTGCTGACGGCGCCCGGGCAGCACCCGGACACGCGCGACAAGGTCCTGCTTGGTGCGTTCGAGGGGTTCCGCGTGCACGAGATCGCCAAGGTTCGCGGAGAGGACTTCCGGATTGTGCCGGGCCAGCTCCGCGTGGTGGGCAAGGGCGCCAGGGAGGACTACTTGCCCGTGCACCCCTGGGTGGCCGCCGCCGCCGCACTGCGGCCGGCTCGGGGGGTGTGGTTTCCCTCTCCCGTCCGCCAGGGTCGCCCGGTGCACCCGAACTCGGTCTCGACGGTGATCTCGGCGGCGTTCGCGCGCGCAGGCGCCGTCGCCACCGCACACCAGCTCCGGCATTGGTTCGCGAGCACGCTCCTGGAGGAGGGCCATGACGTCCGGGTCGTGCAGGAGCTGATGCGCCACCGCTCCCTTGCCACGACCGCGATCTACACACAGGTCAGCCCGCACCGGCGGCGAGCGGCGGTCGAGTCGCTGCCTGGTCCTCCCGGTGGGATCCCCGCCCTGCTCGACCCCAGCAACGCCCGCGCAACGTCAGACCTGGAGGGCTGATGAGCCTCGACGAGAATCACCCACCGCGCGACCAGCGCGTCAGTATCCATGCTCGCCGTCGCAGGCTATGGATCAGCAGCGGTCTCATCGTCGCTCTCGCAGTCTGCGCCGTGGCGGTGACTGCTTCGACACGCGCGCGTGCTCATGCGCACGCAGTGGACGCCTACGCCGCGGCGGTGGCCGATCTGCGTGACGCGCTCGAAGATGCGGACGGGGTCGCCGACGTGAACGCCGCCGCGCTGGTGCCCGCGGACCAGGTCACGGACCCCGAGACGTTCACGGCCCTCGCCACGGCGGTCGGCGCCGTCTCTGACCTCCCGCGCGTGCCCGAGTCGGGCGCGGACGCGCCGTGGCGTTCCTGGTCCACGGAGGACCTGGACGGAGGCGCCCGGGACCTACGTCGCATCACCGTTACGACGCGCAGCCAGACCGCCGACCGGCAGGCGGCAGCCGCTGCGGTGCTCGCGTCGCACGACGCGTGGCTCCTTGATCAAGCCCGCACCGACCACGACGCCGCGCACGGCGAGCTGGTAGCGGCGGTCGACGCCGCAGCGGCGCTCCTGACCGCGTCCGAGGGTCACGTGCTCGACGACGCCTCGCGCTTGGCGCTGAGCGCAGCGATCGACGCTGCCGGCCCCGTTCGGGACACCGCCGCGGACGCCGAGGACACGGCAGCCCTCACCGCCGCTGCCGTCACGACTCGCGAACACGTCGCCGCGCTAGCCGCCGCTCAGCAGGCCGTCGTCGACGCGCAGGCCGCGTGGCAGGCCGAGCAGGACCGGGTTGCCGCCGAGCACGCCGCTGCCGCGGCGGCAGCGAGCTCCGGCCGGAAGAAGACGCCCACTGCGACGAGCGGTGGCAGTTCTGCACCGCGAGGCGGCGGTGGTGCCGGCAGCTCTGGCGCAGGCACCGGGGCCGGCAGCCCGAGCCCGGCCGCACCGGCGGGAGGCGACGGGTCGCACTGGTCGGACACCAGTTCCGGCCCTGACCTCTGCCACTCCGGCGACACGTCGGGCGGTTCTTGGGAGTGCTGATGGAAAGCAGATGAGGTCCGCGGGACGAGGGACCCCTCGCCATAAGGCGAGGACCCGGCGCGGGAACGCCGGGCCCTCTTCTCGCACGAGATCACTCCAGATCACCAGTCGGGGCCAAGGCCCCGGAGAGGTTTTGTCATGCGAGCAGTAAGAGTTTTCCATGCTCAGGGGCGGCGCGCGACGCTGACTGTGGCGACGACGACCGCGGTGGTGTGCGCGCTGGCTGCGGGAGCCGCAGGTCCGGCGTTCGCGGCGATGGGCCGCACCGGTCACGGCATCGAGATCAGCGGTGTCACGTCCTACGGCACGACGTGGCTGGGACCGGTGGTCGGGACCGCAGACGCCGAGGTCACCGGGTGGCTGTCCTGGTGCATCACCATCGGCCCCGACGCGCCCGACGGCGCCCCTGCAGTCGCGATCGACTACGTGTCCGACCCTCAGCTCGCGTGGATCGTGCAGGCCAAGGAGGGCGAGGCCAGGTCCGACGGATCGGGGCTGTCCGCGGCGGCGATCGCGTACCTGATGCACTCCCGCCACGACACCGGCACCGCCACGGTGTCGGACACAGCACGCAGGGCCGCGCTCGAGGCGAACACCCCGCAGTCGATCAAGGACAAGGCCGCGGCCTATCTCGGGGAAGCCGCCAGCCAGGCCGGTCCCTACGGAGCGGGCAACGCGGCCGCGGTCGGGGCCGGCGAGCGGACTGGTCAGGTGAACAACCTAGGCATGCAGTCGGATGCCGGCGCCTGGATCCCCGGCAAGGAGATGACCGTCACCCTGGACGGCCCTGCGGTGTTCGACACGAACGGCAACGGCCGCCCCGACCCTGGCGAGACGAACGTCTGGACGGGACAGACCGAGGGTGGCCCGATCTCGCTGCGCTGGGCCGCAAACGGCAACGGCACGGTGAACTGGACGCGCACCATCAAGGCGCCCGCCCGGACCACACTGACGAAGTTCTCCGCCGCCGGACAGGTGCAGGACACGCTGTCCTACGGGTACCGCAGCCCGTCGGACCCCGAGGAGATCACCGCACCGGGCCCGGCGTTCGACGTGGTCTTCGACTTCCAGCCGGTGGCGACGTCGAACGTCGGTGACGCGAAGGTCGTCGAGGCGGGCGAGGAGCTGTCGGACACCCTGACGGTGTCGGCCAAGGACGACCCGTGGGTCGTGCTGGGCGGGGACCCGGTGGACGTGCTGTTCGAGGGCACGGCGTACGCCACGGGCCTGCAGCCGGCCGCGCAGGCCGCTGACGTCCCGGCGGACGCGCCCGTGGTCGGCACGGCGTCGTTCATCGCGGACGGCCCGGGCGAGTACACGGTGACGGCCCCGGCGCTGCCGCAGGGGCAGTTCGTCACGTGGGTGTGGCGTGAGGTGAAGGCGAACCAGCCTGCGAACCTCCAGCCGTACATCCGCGGTGACTGGTCCGACGCGTACGGAATCGCCGAGGAGACCACGTCGGTGCGTCACGACACCGTCGACTTCGACTCCACGCTGACGGTGCGGGAGACGAAGTCGGGCACGTACCTGGTCGACGACGTGTGGACCGACGGGTTCCCCGAGGACCACACCGAGTTCGACGGAGCCGCGGGCTTCGCCGCCGACGTCAAGGACATGGCGCACGAGCTGTGGTTCTTCCCGCAGGACGTCGAGGTTCTCGACGAGAACATCGACCAGGCCGAGCTCGTCGGCACGGTCAAGCTCGACGCCGAGAACGGGTTCGAGCCGACCGTCGGGTCCACGAAGTACGTGGTGAAGAAGGACGAGGCCGGCAACGACGTCGTGGGCACGTACGCGGCCCGGGTCGTGTGGGCCGGCGACGACCGGGTCGCGCCGTTCACGTCCTCGGTGACGGACCCGGCCGAGCAGTACGCCACCCTGCCCGTGCCGCTGGGCGTGACCACGAAGGCGCACTCCGACGTCGAGCTCGTCGAGGGCGGCACGGCCACCCTGGGCGACACCGGCATCGTGACGGGCACGGTGCCCGAGGACTCGACCATCGAGTACGACCTGCACCACTGGACCGGTGAGGACCCCGTCTGCACGCCGGAGAACCTGGTGGACCACTCCGAGGCGATCCCGCTGGACGGACCCGGTGAGTACGAGTCGACCCCCACGGTTCTGGACCCCGTGAACGCGGGCAGCTACGGGTACGTCGAGACCGTCCGGAACGTCGACGGTCAGGTCATCGACCGCGGGGAGTGCGGCGAGGCCGAGGAGACCCTGCACGTCACCCCGGCGCCGGAGCCGGCCGCACCACTGGCCGGCGACGAGGACGCGGCCGCCGCTCTGGCCGACACCGACGGCGCCCTTGCCGTGACCGGTTCGCAGGCCACCGCGATGGCGGCCGCGGCCGCGGCGCTGGTCGCCGCAGGCGTCGGCGTCGTGCTGTACCGACGGCGCCTCGCGCAGGCCGTGGCAGCGCAGGCAGGCACCGACCTGCCCTGAGCGGCGGTGGCGGGGGTGCGGCCAGGCCGGAACCGGCACCCCCGCCGCGGCTCCCACGGTCCGACGGGCCCCGGCAGGTAGGGGCCGGCCCGTCAACGGACCTCGCCGGTGGCTGAGCCCTACACCCACCACCCACCGGCGCCAGCTCTTCCCTCATCTTCGAAGGAGCGTCATGGACGCGCAGCGACGTACCCCCCGCGAGGGTCGCGGAACCAGCAGTACCGCCGTGCGGACCCGCACAGCAGCAACGGTCCTGGCAGCCGCGCTCGTGGCGATGGCCGCGACCGGCGCGTCCGCGGTCGCCGCCGAACCGGGCGCCGAGGAGTCCAGCGGCGCGACCGCGGGCCCCACTCACGTGGGCCAGGAGTGGTCGGTGTACGTCGAGGCCGGCGGCCGCGTCGACGTACGGGTCGAGATCTCGCCGAACGCCGCGACGAACGGCGAGCCGCACGCGATCGTGACCGAGCAGCCCGGGACGGTCGGCCTGGTCGCGACCTCCCCGTCCGGCCAGGAGCAGGCCAGCGACGTGCAGTGGGACCCCGAGGCCGGCGCGATCGTGGCTGACTCGTTCCAAGACCCCGCGCAGGACGCCGGGGTATGGCGGGTGCGGCTGACCGCCACGAACGAGGCCGGCGCCCCGTGGGCGTGGGGCCAGTACCTGACGAGCGAGGCTTGGCAGATCGTCCCGCGCGACAGCGACGGCACCGCGCACACCGGGCGGGTGTGGGTCGACGAGTACCTGCAGTCCGACGCCGGGATGCGCGCCAAGGGCGTGTCCCGCTGGGACCAGACGCACTACCTGCTGTCCGCGTCCGGGGTGACCTACCGGGCCACGCAGTTCGGGTTCAACGGCATCCACTCACGCAGCCACGCCGACAGCCTCGGCCTGACCGACCTGTCGTGCCAGCCGATCCAGCACTCCACCACCGCCGGGGACCCGCTGGTCCGGTTCGGATCCACCTGCCCCGACGTGACCCGCTACCGGCTGTTCTTCGAGACCCCGGACACCACCATGCCGGCGACCGCCGCGTTCTTCACCGGGCAGCAGTCCTGGGTCATGCCGACCTACACCAGCCCGAGCATCCCCGCGCTGACCTGGTCGCAGACCACCCCCGGGAACGCCTGGGGCGGGGAGCTGGCCGTGACCCTCGAAGGTCAGGCCGGCACGGTCGAGGTGCGCGTCGACGTCGACGACGACGGCGCGTTCACCGGCGCCCGCGACGTGACGCTCACCCGCGCGGTCCCGCTCGGCGTGACCGGGATCGAGTGGGACGGCACCGACGCCACGGGCGTCCCGGTGCCGCTGTCCCAGGCGGTGCGGTTCCAGGCCGAGCTGGTGACCTCCGGGGACATCTACTTCGTGCACGACGACGTGGAGTACCGCGACGGCGGCATCGAGGTCGAGGCCGTGAACGGCCCGCAGGCCGGGTCGCGGGCGCTGTGGTGGGACGACCGCCCGATGGAGGGCTGCTTCTACAGCGACGGGTCCGGCCGGACCGTGACCCCGTGCATCGGCGGGCAGCCCACCGCCCTGGCCGGCGACGGCATCGACTCCACCGGGGGCGTGCACGGCTGGGGGCAGGGCGCGGTCATCACCGAGGCCGCAACGACCTGGGGCGACGGCAAGCACATCCAGGACTGGACGCACACGACCGACCGCGCCGTCTCCGCGGTGCTGCAGCTGCACGGGGCGGTGGCCATCACCAAGGCCGCTGACGTCGAGACGCTGACCGCCGGCGACACCACCACGCACACGTGGACGGTGGAGAACACCGGCAGCGTCGACCTGCTCGGCCTCGAGGTCGTCGACGACCTGGCCGCAGTCCTGCCGGCAGGCGACTTCGACCCCGACACCATCACGACCACCACCGGCCAGGCCGCCCTGGACGTCGACGCCCAGACCCTGACCTGGACGGGCGACCTGCCCGCCGGGCGGGCGGCCACGGTCGAGTACCAGGTGCACACGAACGCCACGGCACCGGTCCCGACGATCCGCGACACCGTCGAGGTCACCGGCTGGGACGCCACCGCGACGGTCACCCAGGACATCACCACCCCACCCGCGCCCGCTCTCCCGGCCCCACCGGAGCCCGTGCAGGTCGTCGACGCCGACCCGACGCCGGCGCTGCCCGCCGCAGCCGCCGACCCGGCGCCCTTGGCCGTCACCGGCCCGGCCGGGATCACGGCCGTGGTCGCCGCGGTCCTCGTGCTGCTGACCGCCGGTGCGGTCGTCGTGCATGCCGTCCGTCGGCGCCGGCAGGCCCTCGCGGGTCAGCCGCAGATCGACGCCTGAACCAGCGTCCCCAGACCTCCCAGGAAGAAGCCCCTCATGCCCATCTCACGGCGGCTGCGCGACGCAGCCGAGACGACCGCGGCCCGGACCCGCGCGGTGCTCGTGATGCCCCTGCTGCTCGCGTTCTTCGCCCCGCTGCTCGTCCTGGCGGCGGCCGAGGAGCGAGACGTTCGCCGTGGCCGCGAGCCGGCCACCGCGATCGGCGAGTCGCTGCTGTGACCCGCCCGCACGACCCCCGCACCAGCTGGTGCGGGGCCGAGTACCGACAGAAAGCACGACACCTGATGCGACCTTCGATGAAGACGACCGGCGCCGCAGTGGCGGGTCTGATGATGGCCGGAACGGGCGCCCTGGCGCTGGCGCCCGCGGCGTCCGCGCAGACCCAGATCGCCGCCGACACGATCAGCCTCGACCCGAACTGCCCGACCGCGAAGTTCGACACGTCCTCGGACGACTGCACGTGGCTCGAGCTGTCCAGCACCGACTTCCTGCTCGCCGGCGTCCCGGACGCCGTGCACGACGCGATCACCTTCACCGTCACCAAGGACGGGGCTCAGGTCGCCACCGGCGACCTGAGCGTCCCGTACGCCAAAGCCGGCGGGAAGATGTACCTGACTGGTGCGACCGCCGGGCACTACCGGGTCGAGCTGACCGCCCCCGCCGGGTTCAAGCAGACCGGGGTCTACTCCCTGGACACCTCCCGCGGGGTGCTCGCCGAGCCGGGCGGCACCGCGGTCGTCGAGTTCGACCTGACCAAGGCCGGCGGCTCGATCGTCTCCCGCACGATCAGCGCACGGATCACGTCCGAG
Organism: Cellulomonas hominis; assembly: GCF_901521055.1. Taxonomy (GTDB): domain Bacteria; phylum Actinomycetota; class Actinomycetes; order Actinomycetales; family Cellulomonadaceae; genus Cellulomonas; species Cellulomonas endometrii. Next base: position 90,705 of record NZ_CABEGA010000051.1, read on the forward strand.
GCCACGCCGCTGGCGCCGGTGCAGATGTACGCCTGGCTCGACACGAACCTCAATGGCGCCGTCGACGCCGGCGAGGGCTCGCCCGAGGACGCCGTCACCCTCGAGCTGCGCAACCAGGACCGCCCCAGCGACGGCCTGGTGCCCCTGTCCGCGTTCGGGCCGATGGACCCCGGTGTGCGGACCTACTGGGTCGTGCCCGGCACGTACGACGTGACGTTCAAGCCCTACGCGTACGGCAGCCAGGACCTCGTCCCGCTCGGCGGCGGGATCGACCCCACCGCCCTGACCGGGATCCTCACGGTCCCGGCCACCGGCACGTCGCTGATGGTCCCGGTCGGCCCGTCGGGCGCGACGATCACCCCGAACCCCGGCCCCGTCGACCCCGACCCGGAGCCGACCGAGCCGACGAACCCCGACCCGGAGCCCACCGACCCGGCGGTGACCGCCCCGGTGGTCACTCAGGTGTCCGGGCCGGCCGCGTCGACCACGGACCGCAGCGCCGCGTTCGAGTTCTCCACGGACCAGGACGTGACCTGGTCCTACGCCCTGGACGGGGTCGACCTGCCGTTCACCGGGACGACGCTGCAGATGGCCGACCTGTCCGTCGGTGAGCACACGCTGGTGGCGCTGGCCACCAACGGTGAGGGCCGCACGACGACCCACGCCGTCACCTGGACCGTCCTCGCGCAGGACGCGCCGGTCGCCCCGGGCACGATCCCGGTCGCCGGTCCCGCCCAGGGTGCCGGCACTCCCGTCGCTGTGGAGCCGGTCGCCGCCGACAACGGCCCGTCGCAGCTCGCCACCACGGGCGTGACCGTCGGGGTCGCGTTCGCCGCCGCCAGCGCCCTCGTGGCGGGCGGCGTCGCCGCCGTCGCGATCAAGCGGCGCCGCGCGACCGCCGACACCGGTGTCCCCACCGACCCGAGCGTGGGCTGACAGACCGCCGGCGGCGGGTCACGCGCCCCCCTCGCGCGGCCCGCCGCCGGCCCCTCGCACCGACCGACCCGAACTTCTGGAGGACCCCGTGAGGACCGAGGCGATGAGCACGCAGCCGCCGCCCGCCAGCACGGTGTCCGTCGAGCTCGACGCTCACGGTTCCGGTGCGCTGCACGCGGGGGGCGACGTCCACCGGTGGAACAGCCGCGACCTGGCCGCCGCGCGCAAGCACGCTGTGACGCTCCTGGTCGCGCAGGCCGGCACCGGTGCGCTGTACGCGACTGTCGACGAACCGAGCAGGTCGTTCCAGCTGCGGGTGAGCCCGGAAGGCGGCGTCGAGCACGTCGGGTCCGCCATCACCGCCGCCGTCCCGTCACCGAGGGTGCTTCATGCCAGCGGCCGCGCGCCGCAGACACCCGCCACAGCAGTTGCGCCTCCCGCGCCCCCTGCGCCGGCACGCATCGAACCCGCCGCACCGGCCATGAGTCTTCCGGTGGAGCCCGCCGCGGAGGCGCCGGCCGCCGAGATCCCCGCCCGGGACGCTGAGGTCCCGGTCGCACCCGTGCCTGACGACGCCGACAGCACGACCGGCGTCGACGAGGACGAGCCCGCCTTCGGCCCGGTGGCCGCGGCGCCTGTGGCCGCGCGTCGACGGTGGCCGCGCTTCGCGGCCGCGGGCGTTGTCGTGGCGGTGGTCGCTGCGGGTTCAGGTGCCGCGTGGCTGAGCAGGGACGCGCCCGCACCGCTCGCCGTGAACGCCGCATCCCGGGCCCAGTGGGCCGCGGACCTCAACGAGCGGCGGTGGCTCGACGAGCGGCGCACCGTCGTCGCGAACGCTCGCGTCGCACAGCAGCGGGCCGCAGAGGTGGCCGGCGCCCAAGCGGCGGTCGAAGCCGCCCGCGGTGTCCTGACCGCCTCCGCGCAGGCCGACGTCGGTCTGCGCGAGGCGTTGTCGGTGCTGGTTGAGCAGGCCGGGGCGCAGCTGGCGGCTGGTGCGGCGCCGGCGTCGTGGGAGGCGCTGGTCCGTCAGCTCCCCGCCGCGATGCAGGCCGTGGCCGACTCCCAGACGCAGTGGCAGGCAGCGGAGGACGCTCGCGTCGCCGCGGAGCAGGCCGCAGCGGAGCAGGCCGCCGCTGCCGAGCGGGCTGCAGCAGCGCAGCAGGCGCCCGCCGGCGGGCGGGCCGCCGGCCCGCAGGAGGGCTCGTCGACGCCCGCCCCGTCCGGGCAGAGCGGTGGCACGGCCGGGAGCGGCGCACCGCCTGCGGCGACGCACAAGGAGATCAAGCCGGGCGCGATCTCGACCGGCACCGGGTGGGCGCAGGCGTCGGCCACGACCCAGGGCATCACCGGGGCGGTCTACCTGAACATCGCCGGGCGCAGCGTCTACATGGGGACCGGATCCGGGACGTTCACCGCCCGGGTCGACGGACTGGCCGCCGGGACGTACGCGTGGTCGGTCAGCGCCGACGAGCTGGTCGCGTCCGGCTCGAAGAACGTGGCGGTGGGCTGATGCGCGCCGACCGCAGCGGCCTCCGTGCCGTGCGATGGGGCGGTGCGGCGTTGGCCGCTCTCGTGCTGTGCGCGGCGTGCGCCTCCGGCGCCGAACCCGCGCCGGAGCCGAGCAGCAGCGCAGCCGCGGCACGCAGCGCGGCACCCAGCACCGCCGCGGTCCCCGGGCCGGACGTGATGGTGCAGCAGGACGCTGCCGATGGCGGCGCGGCGGCGGTGCGCGCGATGCAGGCGTTCACCGCCCGGACGCTGCCCTACGAGCAGTGGTGGGCGGCCCTGTCGCCGCTGCTGACCCCCGAGGCGCAGTGGCTGTTCGAGACCACCGACCCGTGGAAGGTGCCCGCCACCGCGGTGACCGGCGACGCGCAGGTGCTCTCGGCGCCGGACGCCACGTCCCTGGTCGTGTCGGTCGGCACGGACGTCGGCGTCTACCGCCTGGACATGGTCCGCCAGAGCGTCGAGCACCCCTGGCTGGTGCTGATGATCACCGCCCCGCAGGAGCTCGCGTGAAGGCCGTCGGAGGGCTGCTGGCGGTGCTGCTGGCGCCAGTGCTGGTGATCCTGCTCCTCGTGGCCGGCGACGACGGCTGCGCCCCCGGCTCCACCGCCGCAGCGATCGCCCTCGACGGCACCGCGGCGCACGTGGAGGCCCCCGGGCTGTCCGGTGACCCGCAGGTGCGGTCCGCGCAGCTGAGCAACGCCGCGGCGGTGATGAACGCGGCGGCCGCCCTCGGCCTGGACGTGCGCGCCCAGCAGATCGCCGTGATGACGGCGTTCGGTGAGTCCTCGTTGATCAACGTCGCCCACGGCGACGAGGCCGCCGGCGTGACGAACCCGGACGGGTCGGCGACCTGCTCGGTCGGCCTGTTCCAGCAGCAGTGGTGCCTGGGCGGGTACGGCACCCGGGAGCAGGTGATGGACCCGACGTTCGCGGCCACGACGTTCTACACCCGGCTGCAGGGCGTGCAGGGGTGGGCGGACATGGCCCCGACGTTGGCGGCGCACCGGGTGCAGCGCAACGCCGACCCGAACCACTACGCGAAGCACTGGGACTCCGCCGTGCTGATCGTGCAGGCGTTGACCGGCGGGTCTTCGGCGACGTGCCAGCCCGAGGTGCCGGTGGGCGCCGGCGGCGACGCACCGGGCGGCTGGGGTGGGCACGCCAACGGGCGCATTCCCCTCAGCGCGCTGGCACCGGTCCCGTGGGCGCCCGGGCAGCTGCTGCGCGCCGACGCCAGCCAGGCGCTGACCGGGCTGAACAACGCCTACCGGGCGCAGTTCGGCACCAGCATCCAGATCACGGACTCCTACCGCGACTTCGACCAGCAGGTCAGCACCAAGAAGTCCAAGGGCAACCTCGCCGCCACGCCCGGCACCTCGAACCACGGCTGGGGCCTGGCCCTTGACCTCGGGGGCGGCATCGAGCGGTTCGGGACGGCTCAGCACACCTGGATGCGCCAGAACGCGCCCACCTACGGGTGGGTGCTGCCCGAGTGGGCGCAGGCCGGCGGCGCGAAGCCCGAGGCGTGGCACTGGGAGTTCAACGGGAGCGAGAGCTGATGGACGGCACGAAGTTCGACCCCACCAAGGTCCCGACGTTCCCGCTGGTGCGCCTTGCGCTCACCGCCGGCGGCGCCGTCCTCGTCGACGACGAGTACGTCGCCTCGAGCACCGGTGACGACGCGACCGTGACCGCCACCGGCGTCGCGCTGGTCGCACAGCAGGCCAGGGCGCAGGGCCTTGACGCCGTGCGGGTGCGGGCGGTCACCCCGGAGCGGTCCTACGACATGGTCGTCACCGCGGCCGGGGACACCTACGACGTGACCGCCCCGCCGGACCGCACCAAGACCCGGCGCAGGCGCGTGGTGGCCCTGAGCGTGGTGACCGGTGTCCTGCTGGCCAGCGGCGCCGGGGCCGGGGCCGTGCTCGTGCTGCAGAACCGCGACCGGGAGCCGGCCGCCACGGCGGAGCAGGCGTTCACCCCGCCCGGCGCGGGCGCGAACCTTCCGGTGCACGCACCCGCGGGGTTCGCTCAGCGGGCCGCGTGGTCGGTGCCGGTGACCTCACGCAGCACCCCGCTCGTCCTGCCTGACGGTGGGGTCATCGCTCTCGACACGGGCGGGTCTCTGGTCGGTTGGGACAGCACCGGTCGGCGGGTGTGGTCCGGTGGCCCCTGGTACGGGACCGTCAGCGCGGGGACGGTCGAGGACCGGCCCGTGCTGATGGGCGCCACGTCGCAGGCCGTGTCGCTGTGGCCGCTGGACGTCACCCCCGCTGAGGCGAGCGTGCTGGAGTTCGGTGCCCGCGGCGAGGTCGACGTGTCCGGGTCGGTGCCGCTGATCGTGCTGCCCGACCAGACCGTCGAGGTCCTCGGTCCGCGCGGTCTGGTCCGTCGCGACGTGCCCGTGGCGGCAACGGCGGTCGCCTCGACCACCGCGGGGGTCGTCGCTGCCTCGCAAGACGCCTGGTGGCTGATCGGCGCGGCCGGGGAGCCGGTCCGCCACACCCTGCCGACGCCGGCCGGCGCGACCGGCCCGTGGGAGCGGCTGATCGCCGGCGACGACACCCACCTCATCGGCGTGTGGCCGGCCGGGCAGGACCAGGTCGTCGCCGTGATCGACCTGACCACCGACCAGGTCACGACGGCCACCGTCCTGGCGTCGGGGTCGGTGAGCGAGCAGGACGACGTGGTCCGCGACCCCACCGCCGACGTCCTGGTCGTCGGCGGCGCGTACGTCGCGTTCACCGGCACCCCCCGGGTGGTCGACCTCGGCGAGCTGCGGGCGCGTGCGGTGGCCGGCGACCTGGTCTACGGCACCCACGAGCGCGCCGCGGTGCTCGCCGACACGACGACGGTCTCCGTCCCGCTCGAGCAGTACGCGACCCCCGACCAGGACACCGGCGAGCTCGTGGCCGTCACCGCGGACCTGGCGTACGTGCTCGCGCACAAGGTCGACGCCACCTACCTCTACGCGCTGCCGCGCGTCCCCACCGCACAGGAGCAGCAGTGACCACCACCAACCCGTTCCACCAGGCGCCGGCCGCCGCACCGGTCGACCAGGACCTCCTCGACCAGGTCGAACCCGACGCCCTGTGGGACGACGAAGTCGCCTGGGCCGGGCCACCGTCGAGGTGCTGGGCAACCCGCAGATCTGCGTCATGGGCGTGCACGGCGGCGCCGGCACCACCACCGTCGCCTCCCTGCTCGGCGCCGCGGCGCTGGACGTCGGCACCGCGTGGCCGGTCGCGAGCGGTTGGGCTCGACCGCTGCCCGTGCTGTCGGTCGTCGCGGTCGCCCGCACCCACCACCGGGGCATCGAAGCCGCCACCCGGCTCGCCCGCCTGTGGGCCACCGGCGCGCTGGCCGACTCCCGGCTCGTGGGCCTGGTCCTCGTCGACGACGGCCCGAACCTCACCGTCGCGCAACGCAAGGCCGCCCGCCAGCTCGGCCGGATGACCCCGCACGGCTGGCACCTGCCCTGGCAGGAGGCCTGGCGCGTTACCGCCCCCGAACTCCCCACCGCCCCCGCCCGGGTGCGGCGGGTCATGACGTCCATCACCAGCACCACCAAGGAGACGAACTGATGCGCCACCTGCTCAACGAAGCGATCATCCGGACCGCGAGCATCCTGCCCGACCCGACCCCGGAACAGCCCCCCGGCACCGAGGGCGTCCAGACCCTCCTGAACTGGCTCTCCTGGGGGGTGATGATCGTCGGCTTCGGGGTGTTCTTGGGCGGCGCCGGAGTCCTCGGTGCGGCGGCCTTCTCCGGTCGCGAAGCCAAGGGCGTGAAGATCATCGTGATCGGGATGATCGTCGGCATCCTGGCCTCCGCGGCCGGCGCGATCATGCGCATGTTCATCTGAGGCCGGGGCGATGAACGAGCGCACCGAACGCTTCCGTGATGCCGGCGGGGGCACCCCGATGTGGTGGGCCGCCGGCGGGTTCCTCGTGGTGGTGGTCCTGGCCCTGGTGGCCGTGCTGGTGCTCACCCGCGAGCCCCCCGCCGAGGACCGCCCGGAGTTCGGGGCCGGGTCGCAGGCCGACCCCGATTCCTCGACGGCCGCGACACCCGCTCCCGCAGAGCGTGAGGGCGGCAGCTGCCCTCTGCCGGCCGACAACCAGGACATCCCCGTGGCGGGGCCGGAGGCGACGTGGGTGGCCTACGGGTACGTCTTCGTCCCGCAGTCCCAGGTGTACGGGCCCGTGACCGAGGGCGGACGCCAGTGGGGGTGCTTCGCGCACAACCCCACCGGGGCCCTGTTCGCGGCAGCGAACCTGTTCGCCGAAATCGGCGAGCCGGACTACGCACTGGTCGTCGGTGAGGCGCTGGTCGACAACCCCGCCGGGACGGCGTGGCTCGAAGAGCAGGACACGAGCAACCGGACGCAGACCGCCGGGCAGGTCGGTCAGATCGCCGGCTTCCAGTTCTTGTCCGTGACCGAAGACCAGGTGGTGGTGTCCCTGGGCATGAGCCATGACCCGGTCGAGGCCGCGGTGAAGATCGCCCTGCAGTGGGACGAGGACACCGCCACGTGGCGAGGTGACCTCGCGGCCGGAACGTTCGACTGGAGCGCGGTCGACCTGGACACGTACACCCCGTGGAGCGCCAGCGGTGAGTGACTGCGCCTGGAACGACCCCCTCTGCCTTGTGGCCGGGGCGGCAGCGGAGGCCGGTGAAGGAGTTCTCGGGAGGGTCGTCGAGTCCCTCGCGGATGCGACGGTCGAGGCCCTGGGGTGGCTGTCATCGCTCTGGCTGGGCATGCCCAGCCCGTCGGTGGAGACCGGTGGCGTCGCGGTCGTGCAGGACTACCTCAGCTGGTACACCTTCGCGTTCGCCCTGGGGGGCCTGCTGTGGGCGATCGGCCGGATGGCGGTCGCGGGTGACTTCAAGGCCGGGGCGCCGGGGTTGAAGATGCTGGTCAACCTCATCGTGTCCTCGGCGGCCCTCGCCGCGGGGTTCACGGCGCTGATGCAGGCCGGGGACGCGTTCGCTCCGTGGATCGTGCAGAGGGCCACCGGTGACGCACTCGCTCTGGACGGCCTCATCACCACGGCGGTGGTGATGTCCGCCGGCCTCGGGCCGGCCCTGATCATCGCGATCTGCCTGTTCCTCGGGGCGTTCGCGAACGTCGTGTTCATGGTCTTCCGCTCGGCGATGAGCGCGATCTTGTTCGCGTTCATCCCGACCGCCGCGGCGGCCAGCGCGACAGAGGCCGGTAACCAGACGTTCCGCAAGATGATCGCCTGGCTGATCGCGTGCCTGCTGTTCAAGCCGGTCGCCGCAGTGATCTACGCCCTGGGGATCTTGCTGGTGAAGTCCCCGCCGGCCTTCGCCGACACCTCCGAGCTGGGGACAGCCCTGTACAGCTCCGCGCTCGCCGTGGTGGTGATCTTGTCGGCCGCGCTCGCGCTGCCCGCCCTTGTCAGGTTCGTGACCCCGGTCGCCGGGGCCGCGTCGTCCTCGATGTTCTCCGGCGGCGCGGTCGCAGGCGGCGTCGTGGCGGCGGGAGCGGCGGTCGTCGCGATCGGGGCGACCGGTGGCGGTGCCGCACCGGCCGCCGGTGGGGCCGCCGCAACGGCCGGCGGGACTACCGGCGCAGGGACGACGGCCACAGGCGGCGCAGCGACCGCCGGCGGGATAGCCACCGGTGGCGCCAGCACGTCCGGTGCGGGCAACGCCAGCACGGGCGCGAAGTCCTCGTCGGAGGGCGCGGGACAGGCCTCCGGTGCGTCGACGTCGTCGACGTCGACGACCCCGGGCGCGGGTACGTCCGGCGGTGCGGCAGCTGCCGCGGATCCGACCGGCGGTACAGCGACCGGCGCCGGCGCGACCGCCGGCAACCCGGCCTCCGGCGGCGGCGGGACTGCGACGGGCGTCGGGAACGCGGCGGCACTGGCGCAGATGGCAGGCAGTGCGGTCGCCGGCGGCGCCCGCGGTGGGCCGATCGACGACATGAGCAACCAGGAGGACCGATGAGCGCGAGCAGTGCCCCGACCCCGCGGGTGACGTACGGGAACATCATGTCCGAGGGCCGGCGTGGGTTGCTCGGGCTGCCGATGGGCGTGACGATCGGCGCGGTGCCGGTCATCGCCACGGCGATGCTGATGCTCACGCGTCAGGCGTGGCTCCCGGCACTCGCCTTGGTCCTGGTCGGGTCGGTGGCGGTGTCGCTGATGGTGATCGGCAAGCGGCAGGGCCGCACCGTGTACGAGCGGTGGGCGCTGCGCCGTGCGCACAACGCGAGCGTGCGTGCCGGAGCCAGCACCTACGTCGCTGGGCCCGCCGGGAAGGTCCCCGAGGGGTCGTTCCGGCTGCCTGGGCTCCTGGCGGCCTCGACGTTGATCGAGCACGACGACGGGTACGGCAACCGGTTCGGGGTGATCCGGCTGCCGAAGGCGGCTCACTACACCGTGGTGTTTGAGGCGTTCCCCGACGGTGACGGCTTGGTCGACCAGGAGCGGGTCGACTCGATGGTTGAGCACTGGGCCGCGTGGCTCGCACACCTCGGCATCGAAGAGGCTGTTGTCGGAGCCTCGGTGACCTTGGAGACGTCGATCGACCCCGGGGTGCGGCTGGCCCGGATGGTGAACACGAACCTGGACCCGTCGGGGTCGCCGTTCGCCAAGGCGGTCGCGGAGCAGCTGGTGAGTGACTTGAAGACCGGGTCACCGATGGTGAGCTGCCGCATCGCCATCACGTTCTCCGGCAAGGGCCACGACGGCGCCGGCGACCTGGGCGCGGACTCGATGGTCGAGGACCTCGCCAACCGGCTGCCCGGCCTGCTGTCGACGTTGAAGGGCACCGGCGCCGGCGGGTCGGTGCGGGCGTGCACCGCGCAGGACATCGTCGACTTCACCCGGGTCGCGTACGACCCGACGGTGGCGACCGCCGTCGAGGAGGCCCGCGGCACACCGGAGGGCACGGGCCTGACGTGGGCCGAGGCTGGCCCGTCGATCGCCGACGCGGAGCTGGACGCGTACTTCCACGACCGGGCGGTGTCGCGCACGTGGCAGATGTGGCAGCCCCCGTCGGGGATTTTCTACTCCAACGTCCTGACGCCGCTGCTCGAACCGATCGGCGGCGTGATCCGCAAGCGCGTGACGATGCTCTACCGGCCGGTCCCGGCGTCCAAGGCCGCCGACGTGATCGAGTCCGAGCTGGACAACGCCGACTTCGCCGGCACGGAGAAGCGCCGGCGCAGCGCCCGTCAGCAGCAGCGCTCGAGGTACGCGGAGAAGGCCGCGCAGGAGGAGGCGGCCGGCGCCGGTCTGCTGCGCTTCGGGCTGCTCGTGACGGTGAGCTGCGCGTCGAGAGCGGACCTGCCACGGGCGGACAAGGTCGTCGGCGGCAAGGCGAACCGTGCACGCCTGAGGGTGCGTGAGGCGCTGGGGAACCAGGCCGTCGCGTTCCAGGCTGCGCTCCCTCTGGGAGTGGTGCTCCCTGAGCACTCGATGATGCCGACGGCTCTGCGGGAGTTCCTGTGAGCCGCCGGATGTCGCGTGAGCAGACTGCGGCCGTCGGTGACCTGACGTTGACCCTCTCGCGGCGCGAGTCCCGCCAGGGACGCGCGGCGCTGGCGCGACAGATCCGTGCCTCGCGGGCGAAGCGACGTGGGGTGTTCTGGCGGTTCCTCTCCGACGCGGGCGAGGCCCGCGCGGACGCCGCGGGCCGAGCCGGGTGGCGCGGGTGGGCCGGACGCGGGGGCGGGAAGGTCAACTACATCGACCCCGCGCCGGAGTTCCGGGGCACGTCGGTGCAGGTCTGCGGGATGTGGCCGTTCAGCGTGGGCGCGGGCAGCCCGCTCCAGGGCGTGCCGCTCGGACGGAGCCTTCTGAACGGTGCACCGGTGTGCGCCGACCCCCTGTCCTGGTTCCGCGCCAACCTGATCCTGCAGCCGTCAGCGTTCGTGCTCGGCCGCCCTGGCCTGGGCAAGAGCTCGTTGGTGCGCCGCATGATCACGCTGCTGGAGGCGTGGGGCGACGTGCCGATGGTCCTGGGTGACCTGAAGCCGGACTACGTCGACCTGATCCGGGCGATGGACGGGCAGGTCGTGGCCGTCGGGGCGGGCATCGGGTCGATCAACCTGCTCGACCTCGGACCGGCGATGGGTGACCTGGCGACGATCCCCGACCTCGCCGCGCGGCGCCGCGCCGTGGAGGAGATGCGGGCCCGACGCCGGACGACCGTGATCGCGGTGCTGGACATGGTGCGCGGGTCGCGGCTGCGCGAGTACGAGCAGACGCTGATCGCCGAGGCCCTGCGGATCCTGGACGACGATCACGACGGCGTACCGCTGGTGGAGCACCTGACCGCGCTCGTGCGGGCCCGGCACCCGCGACTTCTCGCGGTCGCCTCCACGCGCGGCGACGTCGAGCACTACGACGAGCGCACCCAGGAGCTCCTGGACGGGTTGCTGGCGCTGGGCCCCTCCGGGCCGTTCGGTGAGGTGTTCTGCCGTCCCACCACCGAGCACATCGAGCTGGGCCGGCCGATGGCGTTCGACCTGTCGGGTATCGACGACGGCGACGTCCAGCTCCAGGCCGCGGTCCAGGCGGTCTGCTGGGCGTACGGATCCGCGTTGGTGTCGGCAGACACCCACCTCGCGGAGGCAGGGCTGCGTGAGCCCACGCACTACCTGCTGGTGTTCGACGAGCTGTGGCGGATCGTGCGCGTCTCGGCGCTGATGGTCTACTTCATCGACGCCCTGACCCGCCTGAACCGCCAGCGCGGCATTGGGCAGATCATGATCACGCACACGATGAACGACCTCCGTCTGGAGAGCGAGCATCTGACGTCGATCGCGTGGGGCTTCGTCGAACGCTCCGCGATGGTGTTCCTCGGCGGCCTCGCGGACGCCGAGATGGGCAACCTGCGTGAGGTGTTCGCGGTGTCGAACGCCGAGCAGCAGCGGATCACCGACTGGGCCGTGGAGGGCCAGGTCAACCCGGAGACCGGCCGGGCGACCTCACCACCCGGACAGGGCAACTTCCTGCTCAAGCTCGGGAAGTCCTCGGGGACGCCGTTGCATGTGCAGCTCACCGAGGCCGAGCTGCCCGTGAACAACACCAACAAGGCGTGGGCCTCGGCGGCGGACCGGGCCACCGGCGCGCAGGTGGCGGCATGAGCCGCGAACCGAACCGGCTCCGCGAGCCCGGTGACGTCTCGGTGGCGTGGTGCGTGCTGCTCGGTGTCTTGACGGTCGCCGTCGGCGGCTTCGCGTTCGTACGGGCGTGGGCCGGAGCGGCGGGCCTGGGGCGCGCCGCGCTGATCGCCGCCGTGGTCGTCCTCGCGGGCGTGACCGGCCTGGTCGTGATCGTCCTGCGTCGACAGAAGGCTGCCTCGACGTGGGCCGACGACCGCGGCCGGTTCATGAACCACGTCAGCGACGTCCGGGAGCTCACCGAGAAGGACTCCGCGGCGCACGCCGCGCGGCTCGGCGCCGACAAGGCCGGCCCCGGGGTGCCGATCGGCACGCACGTGCCGGGCAGCATGCGCCTGTACGCCACGTGGGAGTGGGTGCAGCTGTGGATCCTGGGCCCGCGCGCCGGCAAGACGACGTGCGTGTGCGTGCCCCAGATGCTCGAGGCGACCGGACCGGTGCTGTTCACCACGAACAAGATCGACGGCATCCCCGAGACGATCGGGCCGCGGTCCCGCCTGGGACGGGTGTGGATCCACGACGTGCAGGGCATCGTCGGGGAGCCGGCCGCCTGGTGGTGGAACCCGCTGACGTTCGTCACCGACATCGCCCGCGCCGAGAAGCTCGCTGACGTCTTCATCACGTCCTCCACCTCGGCGAACGACCGGCAGGACGCGTACTTCACGTCCACCGGCAAGGAGACGTTGGCGCGGCTGCTGCTGGCCGCGGCGCTGGACCACAGGCCCATCACCGACGTGTTCCGGTGGGCCAACACCGAGGACCACGCCGACCGGGAGAACGACCCCGCGCGGATCCTCGTCGCGCACGGGGAAGCCGACCTCGGCCAGGCGCTGCTGAAGACCCAGACCCTCAACCCCCGCCAGCGCGACGGCGTGTACGGGACCCTGCGCCCCTGGATCGCGGTGCTCGGCTCCCGGGCGGTGCGTGACTGGATCACCGACCCCGCGGGCCGGCGCCGGCACTTCGACCCGCACGCGTTCGTGCGGTCCTCCGACACCCTCTACCTGGCCTCGATGGAAGGCGGCGGCACCGCCCGGGCGCTGACGGCGGCGCTGACCGTGGCCGTGCTGTCGGCGGCCGAGACGTACGCCGCGGCGCAGCCGAACGGTCGCCTGCCCGTCCCGCTGACCGCGGTCCTGGACGAGGTCGCGAACGTGTGCAGGTGGAAGGAGCTGCCGGACGTCTACTCGCACTACGGCAGCCGCGGCATCGTGGTGTCCGCGTTTTTCCAGTCCTGGCCGCAGGGCGTGGAGGCGTTCGGGCAGAACGGCATGGAGAAGCTGTGGTCCGCCGCCAACGTCCGCGTCGCTGGCGCCGGGCTCGCGCAGTCCACGTTCCTGCGCAGCGTGTCCGACGCGATCGGCTCACGCGACGTCCGCCGGCACTCGCGCAGCACCGGCGGCTCCCGTGGCGGGGCCAGCCGTCAGGCGTCGATCGGTGAGCGGCGGATCTTCGAGGTGTCCGACCTGACCGCCCTGCCCCGCGGGCGGGCGATCGCGCTCATCGCCGGCACCCGCGCGGTGCTGCTGCGCCTGGACCACTACTCGACGCGCCCCTACGCCCAGGACGTCGACGCGTCCAAGCAGTGGTTCGCCAAGCGCAACGGAGCACGCCCATGAGCGAGTTCGACGACACCCACCAGATCGGCGCGGACGCGGACGACGTCGCGGCGGCCGCGGCCGCGCACGCCGAGGACGGACCGAACGTCAGCCACGCCGACGTGCTCACCGACCTCGAAGCGACCGGCACGCCCGGCGGCGCCACCGGCGCCGGGGACGCGTTGGACGGCGCCCGGGAGGTCGGCTACGTCGACTTCTCCCAGGAGCTCCCGGTGCCGGCGCCGGGAGCGGACGTCGTACAGCCCGAGCCGGCGGCGTCCGGCCCGTTCTACCCGAACGTGGCCGAGTGGGTCGACCAGTGGCTGCTCCCGCACTTCAAGCGCGACCCGCGGAACCACCTCTGGGATCCCCGCTGGTGGGAGTACACCGAGGCCATCGCGGTCCTGGAGGCCCTGTGGCAGGCGTGGGAGTTCCTGCGCCAGGACTCCATGACGGGCATGGCCGTCTTCTTCCGCGACTACCTGTGGCCGTTGATGCGCGAGCTCACCTCGACCGGTGGCCCGTTCTGGAAGCTCCAGGACATCACCGCCCGCGAGCTGCCCGGGCGGTGGCCGTTGGACGCCCCGCCGGGCGGCATGTTCCGCACCGCTGATCACCCCGCAGAGCAGTAAGCAACCAAGGAGGACCGATGAGCACGAGCACTGAGGACGAAGTCGGCGGCGAGTTCGACCGGATGGTCCGATCGGCGCTGATGGGCGTGATGATGACCGCCGAGAGCGTGTCCCGCGCCCGCGAGGGCCGCGTCCGGGACCTGTCCGCGGCCCAGGAGAAGACCAACGCGCTGAACGAGCGGCAGCGCCGCGAGCAGTCCCGGGTCGTCCACGACCGGGTCCGGCGCCCCGAGTTCTGGAAGAGCGCCACCGTCGACCAGGTCAACGACGTGGTCGCGTACACCGCGACGCTCGTCCCGGTCGACGCGATCGAGATGGGCACCAAGGACCTGGTGACCGAACGGCTCCACGAGAGGTTCGACCTCGCGCACCAGCCCCTCGCCCAGCTCGACCCGGCAGTGCGACGCGCGCAGATCGCCGAGGCGTTCGACCGGACCGCCGAGGCCCGGTTCGCGCAGGACAACCCCGACGTCGCGCGCACCCTGCACGACCGGCTGCGCCGCCGCGAGTACTGGGAGCAGGCCGCCCCCGAGCAGCTGTCGCAGGTGGCCGAGCTCACCGCCCGCCTGGCGCCGCACGACGCCCGGGCAGCGGAAGCCGACAACGTCCTGCGTGAACAGCTCAAGGGCCGCTACGACATCGACCTGGACATGATCCGTGCGACGCATGCCGATCCCGCCGCGCGCGCGGGCGCCCTAAGCGGCGAGCTCAGCAAGGCCGTCACGGCGCGCGACGTCGCCGCGAACCGCGATGAGACGCGCCTGGTCTACGACCGGGTCCGGCGGCCCGAGTTCTGGAACCAGGCCACCGATCAGCAGATCGCCGACGTCGTGAAGTACACCCGCCAGATTGCGCCCCACGACCTGACCGGCAGGGAGGCCGCACGCGTCGTCGACGAGCAGCTGCACAAGCGGTTCGGCATCGACCTGCAGGACCCGAGCAACCCGGCGCCGGCCGCGCCCGACGCGCGTCGCGCGGCACTCCTCGCAGCGCTGGATGACCAGATCGCCGTCACGCGTGAGGGCCGCGACGACGAGCTCGCAAGGACCGCGGGCGCCTCCAGCACCCGGCCGGTGAACAGCGAGCACGCGCCCGCGGGCGCGGAAGCGCTCGGACACGTCCTGCGTGAGCAGGAGAGCGTCGAACGAGGCCTGGCGGCACGAGACATCGCAGAGGCCGGGGCGGGGCACGACCTCGAGGGACAAGGAGCGTTCGGTGAGCCGCGCGGCGGTGCGATGGACGACGGAGCGGACCTGGTCGACGTCGACGAGCGCCTGGAGCACACGGCGGCCGCGCACGAGGCCCGCGCTGACCAGGTCGGCGCCGCCGCCGCCGCAACCGAAGCAACCGCCGGTGCACCCCTGGACTACCAGCGGGTGACGGACGCCGAGCTCACCCAGGTGCCCCCGGTGGCCGCGGGCGCCCGCAAGCAGGCCGCGACCAACTTCCCGCGCTCCACCGCCAGCGGGCTGCGCGCATCCGCCGGCCGCAGCAAGGCCACCAAGGCGCGCGTCGACCGCGGCGCGGACGCGACACGCGGTCAGGAGCTGGCCAAGTGATCGGCGTGCGCGCGAGGTCCACAAAAGGTCGTGTGCGACCGGCAGACCGCGAAGGGGTTCCGATGGAGGAGAAGGGCGCGACGGCCAGCGGCCGGCGAGACGTCCACCTGCAGGAGCGGGTGGCCGCCGGCTGGTCGACGCTGCGCGCCGCAGTGGCCGGTTGGCTCAACGAGCAGAGCACGCTCGGCGTGAGCCGGCGCGCGGTGCTCCGCGCTCACGCGCGCACGGTGGTGACCGCGATCGTGGGCGCGGCCGCGACCATCGCGCTCTGGTTGCTGATCGGCCCGAGCATCGTGGTGGCTAATCGGCGGATCACTGAGCAGATGATCGCGAGCGAGCCGGCCGTGCAGAACGCGTGGATCGTCGTTGTCGTCGCGGTGTTACTGATCGCACGGTGGGTGGTGTGGGCGGTCCGGCGGCGACCGGTGAGCGCGTCCGGGACCGCGATCGCCGGGACGTTCCTCCCGGTCGCCGTCGACGAGGGGGTTGCTCGCCACGAGGCCGCCCATGCCGTCGTCGCGAGCATCCTCGGCTTCAAAGTGCTGCAGCTCAACGCACTTCCGACGGGCCTCGCCGCCGGGACGTGCGAGTGGCAGTTCCGCAATGACGGGGAGTCGGCGGTCGAGAACGCCTGGGTGTCGATGTGCGCGTTGGCCGCCGGTGAGGTCGAGTGCCCGGACGGGGCGGTCGCCTGGCCCGGCGCCAGCGGGGACACCCACCAGTCCCTCGCCACGGCGACGTTCATCATCCGGCGCGGCCAGCCGCCAGCCGGATACGACGGGCCCCTCACACTCGACGGGCTCCTCGCCGCCGCGCACCGCACAGCCGCCGAGCTCCTGGCTCAGAACCGCGCTGCGGTGGACGCAGTGACGGCCGCGCTCACGGCGCGCGGCCGTCTCGACGAGAGCGCGATCGCTGTGGCGATCGCGGGGGCGGGGACGGTGATCGCGAAGTGATCGGCGTCAACAAGGAACTCAAGCCGCTCGTGCGGCAGGTGCGGCAGGCCGGCGGCGACGTGGAGGTGACGCGCTGTGGACCCTGCCCGACGGCACGGTTCTGCGGACCGGGATCACGATGAGCGGCGCCCGTGCCCGCAACGCCCACCGAGACATCACCCGAGCCCTCGCCGTGTCGCGCGCTCGCGACGCGAACACCAACATTTCGGAGTCCGGAATGACGATGACTAGCACCGTGGTGCCCGTGCTCTGCGTCGGACGGTGCGCGCGATGACCGCGACGAACGACACCGACGACTGCTGCGCCACCCCGGTCACGGTGAGCGTCACCGGGCCACAGATGGCCGACTGGCTGGTGCGCAGCGCACTGCCGGCCATGAGCGACCTCGCCGGCTTCGGCGAGCGGGGGGACTGGTTCCGCGCGTTGCCGCCGTACGACGGCCACACCGGCTCCGGCAGCATCCGCGGGTGGACCGGTGCTCTCAGTCGAGGACTGGCACTGCGTGATGACCTGCACGAAGCGTGGTGGCGGGGCGTCGAGGTGGTGCAGGGCTCCGGCTATCGTCTGCGGCGGCGGATTGCGCTAGACCCGATCGAGGTCGTTGTGGGGGCGAAGCGGGAGCTCGCGCCCTCCACCCTCGGGCCGATCGCGCACCAGGTGATCGGCGGGGCGAGCGACTTGGTGCTCGTCGCTGGCCAGATCTGCGAAGACCCGAACGTCGAGGACCTGGTGCGAGGTACGTGGCACCGCAGCTTGCATACGCTCGCCGATCGCGCCCTTGTTCGAGAACTCGCCAGCGGTGCGAGCCGATGGCCCCCGCAGCCCTAGCACCCGATCGCCCCGACGACGGTTCCTCTGGAACGCACGTGGGGACCACCCCCTACCCTGGACTGCAGGAGGTCACGATGAACACAAGGGAGCCCGGCACGGTGCCCCGCGGGTACCGGTTCGCTGACCACGTGCCGTACGAGACCCCCGACGACCTTGCAGAGCTGCAGGGACCGACGTCCGGCATCGTGCGTGTGCGCCCGCACATCGACACCAGCCAGGATCCGACGTACGACCTCGACGACCACGGCGACGTGGTCGCGCTGTACGCCGCGGTGGTGCGAGCTGGCTCCGCCGACGACCAGCGGCGTCTGCTGAACCGCGCCACCCTGGAGCAGGTGTGGCCGGTGCTGGTCCTGCCGCGCCGCTGCCGCGAGGTGTGGTCGACGCGCTTCCCGAGCCTCGGCGAGCTCGGCGTGCAGGCGTTGAGCCTGTAGCGATGCTCCCGTTCCACGAGCGGCTGGCCCGGATCGGGCTCGAGGCCACCGAGCAGTACGGGTTCGTGCTCGCCGGCGGGTACGCCGTCGCAGCCAACGGCATGGGCGATCGGCTGTCCGAGGACGTCGACCTGTTCACCAACCGGCAGTCCCCGGACGACTTCGCCAAGGCCGTGGACGCGCTGAAGGAGGCGTACGACCGTCACGGGCTGCAGGTCGACGTCGTCCGGGACGGGCCGACGTTCCTCGACGTCGTGGTCAGCGACGCACGCACCGGTGACAGCAGCAGCATCCAGCTGGGGTTGGACTACCGCGAGCACGCTCCCGCTCGACTGGAGATCGGGCCGGTCCTCGACGTCCAAGACGCGGTCGCGAACAAGGTGACCGCGCTGTACTCGCGCGGTGAGACGCGCGACTACATCGACGTCGACCTGGTCGTGCAGTCCGGGCGGTTCACCCGTGCGAAAGTCCTCGAGCTTGGTGACGCCCGGGAGGTCGAGCCGATGGACCGCGCGATGCTCGCCGCGCGGTTCCAGCAGGCCGCGACGCACACCGAACGGCAGTTCGCCCGGTACGGCGTCGACCCCGTACAGCGCACGCAGGTCGTCGACCGGTTCGCGCAGTGGGGCCGCGAGCTCGACGGCGCGCCGGCCGACCCGGCTCAGGAGTCGGCTGCCGCGCGCGCAGTCCGGGAGGCACACACGTCGTTCCCCGGGCTCCACAATCCTTCGGCCCCGGCGCGCGCGGCACGGCCACCGGTCGAACGTGGGGCGCCCGACCTTGGTACCGGCCTCGGGCTCTAGCCGCCGACCCCGTAGCCCTGGCCGGCGTCTCGACCGGCGTCCGGTGCAGGGCCCCGGTCGACGCGCATCGTCGGCGCGGCGCGGCGCGCCGTAGGCGCCGCCACGGGAGCCGGCTGCCGCAGCGCCGGCAGCGTCGCGAACGCAGCGTCGGCGGCGTGGCTCGCGGTCGTCGCGCGCTCGAGGTGACCTCGTGCGGCGTGCGAGCGGGCGACGGCCTGACCGGTGCGCTGCGCCTGGCGCAGCACGGCCATCCAACCTGACGAGGTGTCCGTGCCGGTCGCGCGTGCGATGAGCCGCGCCTTGTACGCCGCGCCCATCAGCGCCCGCAGGTCCACCTTCGGGCCGGCGCCGCGGGCGTCGTACCGGTCGGGTTGGGCGATGCGCGCGAACTCCTCGGAGGCGCGCGCGAGCGGACCGGGCTGGTCCTTCTCCTGGAGCAGCGACGCGCGCGCCAGGACGCCGGCGATGTCCGCGGCCGCCGCCCGCTCATCGCCGGCGGACATACGTTCGTTAAGCCGGGCCAGCGCGACGGTGCCGACCTCCGGGGCAGCCCGCACGTCGACCTTGTCCGAGACCACCCCGTCCTTCCACTGGCCGCGCCACACCGGCGCGAGCGCGCCGTCAGCAGCGGCGTCGGTGCCCCACCGCATCCGCAGCTGACCGAGCCCCAAGGTGCGGTCCAGCTTCGACGGCGCGTACCAGATCGGGTCCTGCCGCTTGCCGTCAGCGAACGTCGGGACGAGCGCAACGGAGTAGCCGACGACCCGGTCCGTCGACCCCTTCTCCAGGCGCGGACGCACCAGGACGCGGGCGTTCTTCAACCCGTCGAGGTACTCCTTCTCCGACGTCGCGGTCACCGCGACGGCGTGCATCCGCCGGCGCAGCTCCTCGCGCGGCGGCAGCGACAGCGCCCGGCGCTCGACCTTGCCGAGCTCGGCGGCGTGCGCCGCGGACAGCGTCCCGCGGCCCTGCTCGCGGCTCTCCAGCACGCGCAGGCCGTACCGGTGCTCGAGACGGTTCGCGGCCGCCTGGATGCGGTGGAAGTCGTTGTTGAGGTTCGCCTTCGACCCGTCCTCGCGGACCAGGTTCACCACGACGTGCACGTGGTCGTTGCCCTCGGTGGACAGCCCGTGACGCACCACCATCCACCGGCACTGCGGGCCGTCGACTCCCTCGCCGGCGAACCCCATCTCGGCGACGAAGTCCGTCGCGATCGCCGCCCACTGCTCGTCGGGCAGCGGCCCCTCGCCGGCCTCCAGCGACAGCGGCACGTGGTAGACGTGCGCGTCCCGGTACCCGACGTGCTGCTGCCGCTGCTCGCCCTCGTTGCGGACCTTCACCCGCTGGCGGACCTTCGTGCCGAACACCTTCGTCGGCATCTCCAGCGCCTGACCCAGTGCCACCGCGTCTTCGCGAGACAGCTCACCGGTCCCCACCTGGCTGATCACCGCTTCATGGCCGCCGAGCACGTGCGGGAACGTGTGCTCGTTGCGCTTGCCCGGGCCCGCGAGGTACACCGCGAGCCCGACCGCCTTGCCGCCCCGGAAGCAGCGCGCGATCACCGGCCGACGCCCAGCTGCAGCAGCGCGTCGTCGACGCGCTCGGTGGTGCGCCGGATGGCGGCGAGCGTCGCCACCAGGTCCTGGTGCACGTCGCTCGTCGCGTTCACCGCACGCGCGATCTGGTTGACGTTGTTCGACACAGCACCTAGGTACCGGGCGACGGTGAACAGCGTCGTCAGCAGCTCACGCCGGTCCGTTGCCGTCTCGCCGCGATCTGCCAACGCCGACTCGACCATGAGCCGCTGCACCGTCCAGCCGAGCACGTCTGCTCGCACAGTCAACGCGAGGTACTCGTCCGGGCTGACCTTGAGCTTCACCGGCTTGGTACGTCCGCCGTCGACGTTCGCCCGCCGCCGGCGCCGGGCCGGCTTGCCGCGCCCGCTGCTCGTCCTGTCGTCGATGCCCACGCATCGATGAAAGCCCAGCGCAGCGCCCCGCAGAGCGGGACCAGCACGATTTGAGTGCTGCGACGCCCAACGTTGAGTGGCGTCGGAACGGATAGGGGTCCCTATCCGTATATCTTGCTCCGTCTGGGACACCGTGCGGTGATCGCGCTAGAGCGGAGCGGGGTGCGATCTGTGAACCGCGCCGCGAAGCGGCGACCGCTGGGCCACCTACGTCAGGCGAACCGTCGGACCGTCGTACTGCGCGACGTGACCAGCTAGCGCGAGGTGACATCAGCCGTCACGTGGCAAGCCGCGCAGCGGTGCGGCAGCCGGGGGTCCGGGGGTGGTCCCCCGGGTACCCAACCGCACCCGACAGGACCCGCCTGGCCGAGCACTCGTCGCCCCTCGCCCACCTGTGCACGCCGCGAGCTCCACCGCTGCGCGGCTCGCGGCGCACACAGGTGGACGACGGGACCCAACCGATCACCCGTGCACAGGCCGCGCCGTCACCACGTGCTGTCGGGTCGCGGCCCGCAAGCGCAACCCGTGCACGGCCTCACCTACGCAGTGGGTAGGCCGGCGCCGGCTGCGTGCCGGCGCTGGCTACGGTCGACAGCATGAGCAGCGACGACCAGGCCACGGACTACACCCAGCGACTACGCGCACTGATCGACAACCGGATGGCAGCGGTCGAACCCCTCGTCGCACGCGCGACAGCCGTAGCCGCGGCGCGCGACGCGCTCGAGCACGCGACCCACGCCTACGCCGACACCTGGGCCGACGCGATCGCCGCTGGCTGGAGCGAAGACGAGCTGCGCAAGGTGTTCAAGGGCCTGGCCATCGATCCCGCACCGCGGCGCCGCAAGCAGCGCACAGCGCGGCCGGCGGCCACGCCGTCCGCGGCCGAGGACGGCGCCGTCCTCGAGCAGCCGGCCGCCTGACTCGTCCTACGAAGATGCGCCCGACCCCCTCCGGGATCGGGCGCATCTTCGTGCCGGCGGCACCACGACCGCCGGCCGCGGCGGTGCGCGCGGTCGTGTCGCACCAGCGACCTAGAGTGCGCGGCGTGATCGAACTGCTCGCCCTGGCCGAGACCACACCGCCGGACCACACCGGCGTCCACCCGGAGCGCCAGACGACGCAGCTCGAGGCCAAGGGCGACACGTACGACGCGGCCCTGCAAGCACTGCACGCGCAGGTCCCCGACGGGTACCGCCTGGTGCACGTGCGCCGGCGCTACTACTGACCCCGCCGCTCGGCGACAGATCCCGGGCGTGCGGACCTCCAGGTGCGCCCCGCGAGTCGGGCCCCCATCACCGCGGCGGCCGCGAACACGACTGCTGGGACAGACAGCCCACGGCTCACGGCGGACCCGACGGCGATCCCGACGAGCAGCGCGGCGAGGACGCCGTACGCGACCGCGAGCCGGCGTGACGCGGCATGGCGAGCGGCGGCGCGGTCGGTGCTCAACACCCACGCCCGAACAGCCAGGACCACGGGCGTCCGCGCCGACGCTGCGCCTCGATGGCCGCCAGCTCCTCCAGCCGGTCGTGCGCCCTGGTCGCGCGGGCTCGCGCCAGCGTGCGCCCGAACACACCGGTCGTGAGGCAAGCAACGCCCGCTAGGACCATCAGCAGTGCGACGGTGTTCACGAGGGAGAACGCCGGGTCCCGCGTGGCCGTGCTGCCGAGGACTGCTGCAGGGTCAGCGAGCACCAGATGCCAGGTCGTCACGGTGAGCAACGCCAGGGCGATCGCTCCCAGACCAGCCACGGCGAGGAATCCGTTGCGACGGAGCTCGTCGCTCAGGCGCGCATCAACTTCCTGGTGCGCGCGAGGGAGACGGTCCACGGCTCGATCCTTCCACGTTGCTGACCAGCCGGATCCCGCACGGCGTGCACTGCTCGGTCGGCGGTCTGCGCTTGCCATGGGCGTGGGCTCCTTCATGCTGGCGCGTCGGCGAGGTTCGCGGCGCGGAGGCGGTGCAGCTGCTCGAGCAGCTGGCCGGTGGTCGCGGTGGTGTGCGCGTCGGGGGCGACGAGCGCGGGCAGGATGCTGAGGACCTGGGCGGCGTGGCGCAGCAGCAGCGGGTCGGGCAGGCCGTCGCGCACGGCGTGCAGGCTGGTGGCGGCGTCAAGGTAGGGGTCGAGCACCTCGGTGTCGGGACCGCCGCGACGGCGGGCGTACTGCCAGTCGGCGCGCGCGGCCGCCGCGGCCGCGACGTCGCCGGCGCGGGCCTGCACCCACGAGCAGATCGCCGCGACACGCTCGGTACCGCCGGGTGGCCCGTCGGGCTGGTTGAGGTCGTAGTCCCAGATCAGTGCGGCGAGCGCCGGGCGCAGGACACCACCTGAGAATCCCCAGGCGGGCATGGCGGCACGGGTCGTCGCGGCGTCGGCGCGGCACCACAGCGCGCGCGTCGTCAGCAGGTCGACGATCTCGGCCTCCCTGAGCTGGTCGCCGCTCATCGCTGAACTCCGCCGTCGACGGCGAGCAGCTGCAGCAGGTCCGGGACGGCGGTGTCGAGGTCCTGGTCGGTGAAGTACGTCTCGACGATCGGCTGCCCGTCGCGGGTCCGGCCGTCGACGGCGACGAACACCCGCCAGGCACCGCCGTGCAGCCATGAGTCCCACCGGCATTCCGTCACGGTCCCGGTGAGCCACGCGTCCTCGTGCCTGGACCACACGGTGACCCGCTCGCCGGCTGCGGTCTGGCAGCGCGGGCGGGTCATCGCCGACCTCCGTTGGTCGCGGCGCCGGTGATCGCGTCGACGACCACGACAGCGCCACCCCACGTGAGTGCCAGGGACAGCAGCACCCAGGCGGAGCGGTCCACGGTGGCCGCGAACAGCACCACGCCGGCGGCGAGGACGACGAGTCCGGTGCGGGCCTTCACGCCCGGTCCTCGGTGTCAGCCCCGGCGCTCAGAGCTGCGAGGCGCTCGGGCCGGTACCCGGACCAGTGCGAGCCGTCGGGTGCCACGACGACCGGTGCCTGCAGGTGGCCGAGGGACAGCACGTAGGCCCGGGCGGCCTCGTCGGCGGTGATGTCGACGACGTCGAACGTCACGCCGGCGTTGGTCAGTGCCCGGTAGGTCGCGGTGCACTCCACGCACGACGGCTGGGAGTAGAGGGTGACGGTGCGGCTGGTCGACGCGGGTTCGGCGGGGCGCTCGTCGGCGTGGATGAACTCGTCGGGATGCGGGCCGGTGGCCTGCTGCTCGGCGCCCGATCCCGGGTGGTCAGTGGGTGCGGGTCGCGCTGGGGCGATGCGCGCGGTCACGCCTGCGCACGTGACGGCGGCGGTCCCGTCGTTGCTGGTCTCCCGGGCTCGGCGCGCGGCGGCGGCGACCAGGCTGCGGGCGTACCGCTGTTTGGCGGTGGGCAGGTGACGGCCGTTGATGACGATGTGGGTGACGAGCAGCTCGGTGACGTGTTCGGTCGTGCCGTACACGCGCCGCGGCGTGCCGTCCTCGGAGATCTCGATCCACGCGCGGTCGGCGGTGGTGTCGGTGGTGGTCATGGTGTCCTCCTGGTGTCTGCGAGCCGATCCGGCCCGGCCGGTGATGGCTGGTGCTCGGTGCGGCTGGCCATCGCTTCGATAGCCGGAGGCCATGTCGCAGAGCCGTGGGGGTCAAGGGCCCGACCGCTGGAGGCTTGGACCTTGGTGCGGAGCACCGTCCCCGGCCGGCTACGCGTGGTGACTCGCCCTTGACGCCCGCGGCGGCGCGACAACGATCAGGGCTCGGATCGAGGGACCCGCAGGTGGGGCGCCGGGCCCAGTCGGGTACGGGTCGTCCTGGTGCGTTCGGCGCCGGGGTGCGGGGCCGGGGCCCCGGGATGGGTGCCGGCGCTCGATGCGCCCGGCGTCCATCGCCGCCGGACGGGGCCCCGGCGGGCGGCCCGCGCGGGTCCTGCGGTGGTGCCCGGCCGTGGGGATGCGGGCCGGGCGCCGCGGCGTGTCAGGCGGCGACCTGTGTGTCGTTGTCGTCGCTGGTGATTGCGTCGGCGAGGGCGTGCGCGGCGCGCAGCACGTTTGCGGCGGTGGAGCGGATGAGGTCGACGTCGGCGTCGGCCCACTGGGCGACGTAGCCGATGCTGTAGGCGCTGGTGTCGAGTCCGAGCAGCCCGGCCACGACGTAGGCGACGGACTCGGCTTCGGTCTCGCACACGCCGCGGTGCTCGGCGTACTCCCGGTCGGGCAGGTCGGCGTGCAGCAGCACGTGCGCCGCTTCGTGCAGGGCGGTCTTCGCGGCCTGGGCGGGCGCGACGTCGGCGTCGACGACGACCCGGTTGGTGCCGTCGATGGCGGTGTACCCGTTCGCGGCGCCGCGGATCGGCTCGCGCGCGAGGCTCCATCCGCGGGAGGTCAGAAAGTCGGTGACGGCGTCCACGATGCCGAGCGCGTCGGCGCCGGTGAGGTGCTTCACCAGGTCGGCCGGGTCCGGGGTGTCGGGGTCGACGGGGTCGGTCTGGGCGAGGTCGAACACTGCCAGAAGCGGGAACCACACCCGCACGCGCTGACCGTTCTCGTCGGTCTGGGTCTGCTCGTCGTCACCAGCGTCGTCGTCGGTGATCTTCTTCGTCGCGTACCCGAAGATCCGGATGGCGCGCTCTCCCTTGCGGACCTGGCGGCCGCGGGCCTGCCACTGCCGGAACCCGGCGACCTGGGTCGCGTCGGGGCGCTGGGACCAGATGAGGATGAGGTTGTTCAGGCTGTAGCGGTGGAACCCGCGGGCGACGTCGAGGAACGCGCGCCACTGCTCGTCCGCGCGCAGCACGTCGACCTTTTCGGCGATCGTTGCCTGCAGGGCAGCGGCCTGCTCACGTCGCTGCTCGGGCGTGGTGCGGGTGGTGACCTTGCGGGCCATGTCGGGTGCCTCCGTCGTCGTCGTGCCCGGTGTGGGCCAGGGCGGTGAGCGCTGGGGCTTGCCCCGGCCTCACCGGCGTGCGCGAGGTATCTGGCGCCGGCGGCGGGGCCCCGCGCGGGGCCGTAGAGCTGTGACGTCGCGCATGACGACGCGCAGCGGCGGCGTGGGCTACGTCATGGCGCGGAGGCATCGGGTGGGGAGCCGGGGTCTGATACCGGCCGAGGTGAGCCGCGATGGCCTGCGAGCTCGACGCGGAGCCGGGCGGCGGTGGGCGCTGCGCGCCGGCGGCGCGACCGTTCAGCGGGCTGGGGTCCGGGGCCGGAGGCTCCCGGGGTCGGTGCCGGCGCTCGAAGCGCCCGGCGGCTACCGACGGCAGCGGCCTCTGCGTGCGCCGTCCCGGTGCGGCCGCGTCCCGCACCGAGGCGGTGCCGAGCAGGGCGCGACGGTAGGCAGGCCGGTGGGGTGTCCTGCGCGTCGACGGTCGAGGGCCGTCGAGGACGCGACCCGGCGTCTGCCTACTGAAAGAGGCACCAGGAGCCATGATTTCCGCCAGCAGCACCTCTGAGGCCGCCGCCCGCGCACGTGAGATGCGCCGCGCCCGTCGGCAGCGCGATCGCCGCTTCTGCGTGGTCGACGACCGCCCGAGGGAGTTCGACGGCGCCGAGTACCGGTGCGTGACGTGCAACGGCACGACGTCGCGGTGACGCGAGGACGGCCGCCTGCCGGCGGGCGGCGCGGGAACCCCCGACGGGCGGACGGGTCGGTGGTGCGCGTGCCGCCCGGCGCTACGGTCCAGTGGCGCCGGGCGGGTGGGCCGGAGGGGCGTCCACCGGCCCTGCGTGCTGGTCAGGCTCGGGTGATCCGGTAGCCGGCGTCGGACAGGGCGCGCACGACGTGCTCGGCTTCGTCGAGGTGCAGCGGTTCGCGGTCGTCGGGGCTGAGCCACCCGCCGAGGATCCCGGCCTTGCTGATCGCGACGGCGGCTTCCGCTTCGGTGGAGCGTTGCACGACCCACGCGGCGGCGACGACCGCGGCGCGGTCGTCTCGGTCGTTGCGGTCGATGTGCTTGTCGCGCGACTCGGGGAACCACCAGGCGTCGACGTCGGGCTGTGCGAGGACGTCGCAGGGGCCGCCGGGCTGCAGGAGGTGGTCGACGCGGCGTGCGGCGTCTTCGTGGGTGTCGGCGTACAGGTCGAGCACGACGACGACGGACTGCTCTCCGTTGTTCGGGTCGGGGTCGTCGTACAGGCCGGGCTGTTCCGTGTAGGAGTGGGCGCGCACCGCACCGTCGGCGCGGTCGTCGCGGTCGATCTGGTCGTCGGGGTCCCAGTCCTCGAGGTCCGACCGGGGTGTGTTCGGCGCACCGTCGATGAGTCGCGCGATGCGCGCGCACACCGCGGTGGCGTGGTGGGTGAGCCTGTCGGTGATGTGCATGGGTCCTCCGTCGTCGGGTGGTGGGGCTGGCCGGTGAGCGCTGGGGCTTGCCCCGGCCTCACCGGCGTGCGCGAGGTATCAGGCCAGGGAGCTTCGGGGACCCGCGCGGGGCCGTGGTGCTGTGACGTCGCGCATGACGGCGCGCAGCGGCGGCGTGGGCTTCGTCATGGCGCGACGGCATCGGGTGGGGGCGACGGCCTGATACCGGCCGAGGTGAGCCGCGGGGCCCGGGCGAGCGCGTCGACGAGCTCGCGCGCGGGGTCGGTGCTGCGCGCCGTAGGCGTGACCGCCAGCGGGCCGGGGTCCGGGGCTGGGGCCCCGGGGGGGGTGCCGGCGCTCGCTGCGCCCGGGACGCACCGCGGGCGGTCGGCCGGGGGGGTGGTCGGGCCCGGGTCGTGGGGGCGGGTGCGGCGCTGCGGTGCGGTTGGGCTGGCGCCCCCGCCCTGCCCGG
>NZ_CABEGA010000052.1 GCF_901521055.1 Cellulomonas hominis
CCCGGCGACCCCCTCACCCGCCCCGCACCTCTCCCACCACGCCGAGCACCTCCGCGACGACGACGTCCGGCCGGTCCCGCGGGACGAGGTGCCCGCTGCCCTCGGCGACGACGAGCCGCGCCCGCGTCGACAGGTCCAGCATCCCGCGCTGCCCCGCCTGCCAGATGCGCTCCAGCTCGGCGCCGCCACCCGCGGAGATCCCGGCGGCGGCGTAGTCCTGCGGGTCGCCGCGGGCGATGACGCGGACGGGGAGGTCGCCGAGGTCCTGCCCGCGGACGGCGTCCTCGGTGGAGCCGATGAGGTCGGCCTCCTGCTGCCGTGCGGCGAAGAACGCGGGGGTGGCGACGACGTCGAGGAACCGCCCGCGCTCGGCGGGCTCGACCATGCCGGCGAGCAGCTGGTCGCCGAGCAGCCGGAGCGCACCGGTCCGCTGCAGGGTGCCGAGCAGCCACGGCGGCGGGTCGGCGGGCCGCCCCTCGTCGGCGAGCACGGCGGCGGTCCGGTCGGCGTCGTCCTCCGGGCGCGCGTCGACGAGCACGAGCCCGGCGACGTCCTCGGGGTGCCGCTCGGCGAGCAGCCGGGCGAACAGTCCTCCCATGGAGTGCCCGACGAGGACGTACGGGCCGTCGAGCCCGACGGTGTGCAACGCGGCGCGCAGCTCCCGCACGACGGCGTCGCCGGTCCGCGGTTCCCGCGACGGCTCGCTCCACGCGTAGCCGGCGCGGTCGTACGACACGACGGTGACGTGCGGGGCGA
The DNA here is from genome assembly GCF_901521055.1 of Cellulomonas hominis. Classification (GTDB taxonomy): domain Bacteria; phylum Actinomycetota; class Actinomycetes; order Actinomycetales; family Cellulomonadaceae; genus Cellulomonas; species Cellulomonas endometrii. The sequence continues at coordinate 757 of NZ_CABEGA010000052.1, forward strand.
GGGCGTCGGCGACGGCCTGCCACCCGATGGACGTCTCGCCGCTGCCGGCCTCGAGCACGACGACCGGCGAGCCCGATCCCCGGACGTCGAGGTGCAGGGCGTGGCCGCCGACGTCGACGAGCCGCCCGGGAGGCGGGTAGCGGGTGCCGGCGTCGCGGGACGCCCAGGCCTCGTGACCCGCTCCGGCGAGCGGTGCGAGCACGAGCACGAGCAGGCCCGTCAGCGCGACCCGCAGCAGCGGGCGTCGGCGGGGCCGGCGTCGCGACGAGGCGGGCGCGTGCCGGAGGTCCGGGCAAGCGGGGTCAGGAGGAGTCGCTGGTGAACGCACCCCCGCACGCTCCCGCCCGCCGTCGCCCCGCCGCGTCGTCAGGACGACGGAACCGCGGGCAGCGACGTCCTCCGTCCGGCGGACCCGGCCGGGGCCCGTCCGGCGGACCGGGCCCCCGGCCGCCGGACGGACGAGACGTCAGCCCAGCAGGTCGTGGATCGCGACGGTCGCCTCACGGCCGGGGCCGACGCCGACGGCCGAGATCCGGCAGCCGGAGATCTCCTCGAGGTGGGCGAGGTACTTCTGCGCGTTCGCCGGCAGGTCGGACAGCTCCCGGGCCTCGCTGATGTCCTCGGTCCAGCCGTCGAGGTACTCGTAGACCGGCGTGGCGTGGTGGTAGTCGCTCTGGTCGTCGGGCATCTCGTCGAAGCGCCGCCCGTCGACGTCGTACGCGACGGCCACGGGGATCTTGTCCCGCCCTGTCAGCACGTCGAGCTTGGTGACGACGAGGTCGGTCAGCCCGTTGATGCGCGAGGAGTACCGCGCGACGACGGCGTCGTACCAGCCGGTGCGGCGGGGTCGCCCGGTGGTGGTGCCGAACTCGCCGCCGGTCTGGCGCAGCCACTCGCCGTCCTCGTCGAACAGCTCGGTCGGGTACGGGCCCTCGCCGACGCGGGTGGTGTACGCCTTGGCGACGCCGACGACGCGGTCGATGCGGGTGGGGCCGATGCCGGAGCCGGTGCACGCGCCGCCCGCGGTGGCCGACGACGACGTGACGAACGGGTAGGTGCCGTGGTCGATGTCGAGCATCGTGGCCTGCCCGGCCTCGAAGACCAGGGTCTTGCCGGCGTCGAGCGCCTGGTTCAGCACGAGCGGGGTGTCGGCGACGTAGGGCCGCAGGCGCTCGGCGTACCGGAGCAGGTCCTCGACGGTCTCGTCGACCGTGATCGCGCGCCGGTTGTAGACCTTCACCAGCAGGTGGTTCTTCTGGTCGAGGGCGCCCTCGACCTTCTGCCGCAGGATGTTCTCGTCGAAGAGGTCCTGGATGCGGATGCCGACGCGGTTGATCTTGTCGGCGTACGCGGGGCCGATGCCGCGGCCGGTGGTGCCGATCTTCCGCTTGCCGAGGAACCGCTCGGTGACCTTGTCGACCGTCCGGTGGTACGGGGCGATGACGTGGGCGGCGGACGACACGAGCAGCCGCTCGGCGGAGACGCCGCGGGCCTCGAGGGCGTCGATCTCCTCGAAGAGGACCTCGATGTCGATGACGACGCCGTTGCCGATCACCGGGACGACGCCGGGCGACAGGATGCCGGACGGCAGCAGGTGCAGGGCGTACTTCTCGCCGCCCACGACGACGGTGTGCCCGGCGTTGTTGCCGCCGTTGAACTTCACGACGTAGTCGATGCGCGACCCGAGCTGGTCGGTCGCCTTGCCCTTGCCCTCGTCGCCCCACTGGGTCCCGAGCACCACGACGGCCGGCATGTGATCACCACTCCCACCCTGCCCGGCGGCGGCTCCCACCGCGCGGGTCCGAGCGCCGAGGCGCTGTCGCGGGGGTGCCGGGCACCGGACGGCAGGCGACCCCGGTACCTCCGAAAGGCTACCGGAGCCGCGCGATCACCGTCCGGAGGCCCGGTCAGCGCAGTGCGGAGACCTCTTCCGGCGACGTCCCGGAGTCGACGAGGAACTGGGCGCAGCGCGCGGCCTCGTCGTCCTCCTCGATGGCCTCGGCGGCCTCGGACAGCGCGAGGAGCGCGCGCAGGAACCCCTGGTTCGGCTCGTGGTCGGCGGGGATCGGACCGCGGCCGCGCCAGCCGGCCCGGCGCAGCGCGTCGAGCCCGCGGTGGTAGCCGGTGCGGGCGTAGGCGTAGGCGGCGACGGGGTCGCCCTCGTCGCGCAGCGCGCGCTCGGCCAGCAGCGCCCAGGCGAGGGACGACGCGGGCACCTCGCGGGCGGCGTCGCGGGGGTCCCCGCCGCGCAGCAGGACGGCGCGGGCGTCGGCGTCGGCGCCGTCGGGCAGCCGGGTGGGCTCGGGCTCCAGCAGGTTCTGTCCGGTCATGCGCCCCAGTCTCGCAGGCCACGCGCCTCTCCGGCCCGGTGCGGGGAGGCGCGCTCGGCATGCGCCGCCCGGAGGGACGTGGTTACAGTCGTGCAGCGTCTGCCCGCCCCCACGGAGGAACCCCCCATGATCGAGATCGCCACCTCGGCCGCGACGACCACGCTCGTCATCGCCGGCGACCTCGACCTGGCGGAGCGGGACCAGTTCCCCGAGATCGCCGCCCGCGTGGTCGGGCTGCGGCGCCAGCTGCTCGTCATCGACATGTGCGACGTGACGTTCATGGACTCGACGGGTGCGGCGTTCCTCATCTCCCTGGCCGACGCGAGCCGCAAGCGCGGCGGGGCGACGGTGCTGCGCGGGGCGGACCCGCGGGACCTGTTCGTCCTGGAGATCTGCGGGGCGCTGGAGCTGTTCCGCATCGACGCGGACCACAAGTGCGCGCACGAGGGCGCCGGCACCGTGCCGCAGGACGCCCCGGCCTGAGCCCGGGCCGACACCCGGGACGCCTCAGCGGACCGACGCCTCCGTGGGCCGCACGCGCGCCCACACGACCTTGCCGCCGCGCGAGGGGCGCCAGCCCCAGTCGGCCAGCCGCTCGACGATCCGCATCCCGAACCCGCCGATCCGACCCGGGTGGCCCTCGGTGGCGACGGGCGGGGTCGGGTTGGAGTCCTCGACCTCGATGCGCAGGCCGTCGCCGGTGTCGTGCAGCCGCAGCGTGACGCGGCCCCAGCCGTGCAGCACGGCGTTCGCGACGAGCTCGGAGACGACGAGCTCGGCGTTCGCCGCGTCGCCGAGGTCCCACGCGTGCGAGGTCCGGACGACGGCGTGCCGGGCCCGGGCGATGGACGCGGGCTCGCTGGGCAGCTGCCACCGCCGGCTGCGGACGTTGCCGCCGTGCCCGGAGGTGTCGGTGAGGTCGGGGATGCGGACGACGACCACGGCGATGTCGTCCTCGGGGCTGTCGGCGAGGCGGGACAGCAGCTCCTCGCCGATGCCCGCGGCGTCGACGGCCGTGGCGCCGGCGGCGACCTCGCGCAGGGCGTTCAGCCCGTCCAGCAGCGCCCGGTCGCGGCGCTCGATGAGCCCGTCGGTGTAGAAGACCAGCACGTCGCCGGGGCGCAGGTCGTGCCGCGCGGTGCGCCGGGCCCCCTCGCCGAACCCGATGAGGGCGCCCCCGGCCTCGTCGAGCAGCACGACGTCGCCGCCCCGCACCAGGAGCGGGGGCAGGTGCCCGGCCCGCGAGTACTCGAGGTGCCACGTCGGGCAGCCCTCGCCGTCCTGGGGCGGCCGGCGGGTGAGGGTCGTGAGCACCAGGCCGGCGGACCGCGGGATGCGCATGCCGCCGACGAGCTGGTCCACGCGCTCCAGGACGGGCCCGGGCTCGGTGACCTCGAACGCGTAGGCGCGGACGACGGACCGCAGCTGCCCCATGGCGGCGGCGGCCTCGACGTCGTGGCCGACGACGTCGCCGATGACGACGCCCACGACGTCGGAGGCGACCTGGACGACGTCGTACCAGTCGCCGCCGACCTGCGCGTAGACGACGTTCGGGGCGTAGTACGACCACACGTCGAGACCGTCGACCTCGGCCTGCTCGGGCAGCATCGCGCGCTGCAGCGTCTCGGCGACGCGGTGCTCGCGGGCGTACAGCCGCACGTTCTCCATCGCGAGGCCGACGCGCCGGGCGGTGAGGGACAGGATGGTGCGGGTCCGCTCGTCGAGCCCCCCGCGCGCCGGTGCGGGCTCCGCGTCGTCGGGGCGCACCGCCGGCCGCGCGACGACCGCCAGCAGGCCGAGCACGCGGTGCCGCCCGGGCAGCGGCAGCACCGCGACGTGGCCGGCCTCGGCGCCGCCCGGCACCCGGCCGCGCAGGTCGGCGGCGAGCCAGGCGGAGGCGGAGCCCGTCTCGTGGTCGGCCCCGAGGTCCAGGTCGAACGGGACGGACGCGCCCTCGCCCTCGCCGTCGAGCAGGCGCTGCACCGCGTCGGGGCCGCTCGGCCCCGCGGGCCGGCCCCCGCGGCGGGGCACGAACGCGAGCGCGCCGTTCCCGCCCGGGCGGCGGCCGGAGGACCGGGAGGCGCGGCTGGTGTCGACGCCGTCGGCGGCCTGGAGACCGTCGTCGTCGACGTAGAACTGCGCCCAGGCGACGACGTTGCGGGACAGCAGCTCGGCGATGGCCCGGAGCCCGAACGGGTCGTCGAGGTCCATGACCAGGTCCGAGACGGCGCCGATCAGGGCGAGGTCCTCGCTCTCGCGCCGGACGACCTCGACCTCCGCGGCGACCGCGGCGTCCCGGTCGACCTCGGCGGTGACGTCGACGAGCGCGGCCACCCAGTGCGTCGGCGTGCTGCCGCCCGCCCCGGCGACGGGGGTCACGACGGTGCGCGCCCAGAACCAGTCCCCGCCGGACCGGCGCAGCCGCAGCAGCGCGGAGGTCGCGCGCAGGGCCTGCACGGCCTCCTGGAGGTGGCGCAGGCCGGAGCTGTCCTCCGCCGCGAGCGCGATGAGGTCCGCCGCGGGTCCGCGCACGTCGGCGAGCGTCAGCCCGGTCGCCTCGGTGAAGGCGTGGTTGACCCACACCACGGGCCAGCCCTCCTCGGCGGCGGCGACCAGGACGGGCATGCCGACGACCTGACCGACCGCGCGGCCGATGGAGTCCAGGGTCTCCTCGGCGCCGTCATCGGGCGTGGAGTTGACCACCACCGCCTCCGATCGTCTAGCGTTCCCACAAGTTCCGGCGAAGCCACCCACCGGGACGAGCCGACTACCCGGGGGCGGCTGCGGACGCAGGACCCGCCACCATCCGGACCGAAGGGAGCATCGTGCGCGACGGTAACAGCACACCGCCGGGCGGGCTCGCCGGGGACCAGAGCGCGGAAGGCGCCTCCGCGGCGACCGTGCCGGCGCCCCGGGACACTGCCGGAGAACCGGGGTCGGTGCACGTCATCCTGTCCCCGGACCGCACCACGATCGTCCTGTCCGGCGAGGTCGACGCGGACCTCGGTCCCGACCTGACGCAGGCGACGACCGACGCCGAGCAGGCGGGCCTGCCGATCGAGGTCGACGCCCACCACGTCACGTTCATGGACTCGTCGGGCGTGGCGTTCCTCGCCCGCCTCGCGATGCGCACGCCGCACCGGGTCCGGCTGCTGCACGTCCCGCCGACGGTGCAGTTCCTGCTCGAGGTCACCCGGATCGGTGAGCTGCTGGACGTCGTCGAGGACGCCCCGCCCGCCGGCTGACCCGCTGCACGACGGACGAGGGCCCGGTCACCAGGTGGTGACCGGGCCCTCGTGCCGTCGGACGCGGTGCGTCAGGCGTGGTGCGTCAGGCGAGCTTGTTGCCCGCCGACCGCAGCTGCTGCGCGGCCTCGACGATGCGCTGGGCCATGCCGGCCTCGGCGAGCTTGCCCCAGGCGCGCGGGTCGTACGCCTTCTTGTTGCCGACCTCGCCGTCGATCTTCAGGACGCCGTCGTAGTTGCTGAACATGTGGCCGACCACGGGGCGCGTGAACGCGTACTGGGTGTCGGTGTCGATGTTCATCTTGATGACGCCGTTGTCGACCGCCTCGGCGATCTCCTCGGCCGTGGAGCCCGAGCCACCGTGGAAGACCAGGTCGAACGGGTTCTCCTTGCCGATCTCGGCGCCGACGGCCTTCTGGATGTCGGCGAGGATCGACGGGCGCAGCTTGACGGCACCCGGCTTGTACACGCCGTGCACGTTGCCGAAGGTGAGGGCCGTCAGGTAGCGGCCCTTCTCGCCGGCGCCGAGGGCGCGGACGGTCGCGAGGCCGTCCTCGGCCGTCGTGTACAGCTTGTCGTTGATGGCGGCCTCGTGGCCGTCCTCCTCGCCGCCGACGACGCCGACCTCGATCTCGAGGATCGTGCGCGCGGCCTGCGACAGCTCCAGCAGCTCCGCCGCGATGACGAGGTTCTCGTCCAGCGGGATGTCCGAGCCGTCGAACATGTGCGACTGGAAGGTCGGGTTCTTGCCGGCCTTCACCTCCTCGGCCTCGAGGGCCAGGAGCGGGCGGACCCAGGAGTCCAGGTTCTTCTTGACGCAGTGGTCGGTGTGCAGCGCGACGGTGATGCCGTAGCCCTTGGCGACCTCGGTCGCGTAGGCGGCGAGCGCGCGGGTGCCCGAGACGCGGTCCTTGATCGTCGAGCCCGACGCGTACTCGGCGCCACCGACGGACACCTGCAGGATGCCGTCCGACTCCGCCTCGGCGAAGCCCTGCAGCGCAGCGGTGATGGTCTGGGAGGAGGTGATGTTCACGGCCGGGTAGGCGAACTTGCCCGCCTTCGCCCGGTCGATCATCTCGGCGTACACCTCGGGGGTGGCGATGGGCATCGCAGCGGCTCCAAAGAGAGTGGGGTTTTCGCTATCGCACCAAGTCTGGCACGTCCGCGGCGCAGCCCGTCCGGGACGTCCTGCCCACGGACGCCCGCCGGCCGCCGGGTGCGCGCCCGGCCGTCGGGTGCGAGCCTGGGGCGGACGGTTGCAGCAGCGGCGATCACACGGCAGCGGCCACCGCCGCGCGCACGGCTGGAGCACCGCCATCGCCACGCACTCCCCCGAGGACGTCGACCGGATCCACGCGTACGCCGCGGAGCACCTCGACGAGCTCGTCCGGCAGCTGGCCGACTGGGTCCGCATCCCGGGCGTCGCGGGGGTCGCCGGCAACCAGATGACCCTGCAGCGCTCCGCGAACTGGCTCGCGAGCGCGCTCCGCGCCACGGGGTTCCCGCGCGTCGAGCTGTGGGAGGTCGAGGGCGGCGCCCCGGCCGTCTACGCGGAGTGGCTCGCCGCCCCGGGGGCACCCACCGTGCTGGTCTACAGCCACCACGACGTCCGCAGCGTGAAGCCGGAGAACTGGGGCCAGGTCGACCCGTTCGAGCCGGCGGTCCGCGACGGGCGCCTCTACGGCCGCGGCACGTCGGACGCCAAGGGCCAGGTGCTGTGCCACGTCTGGGGGCTGCGCGCGCACCTCGCGGCGACCGGCCGGAGCGCGCCGGCCGTGAACGTCAAGCTGCTCGTGGAGGGCGAGGAGGAGGCGCTGTCCGAGCACCTCGCGCAGCTCCTGGAGGACCACCCGGAGGCGACCGGGGCCGACGTCGTCATGCTGAGCGACACCGTCATGTGGCGCGCCGACGCCCCCGCGGTGTGCGTGGGGCTGCGCGGGTCGCTCAACGCCTCGCTCGAGGTGGTCGGCCCCGGCCGCGACGTGCACAGCGGCGCGGTCTCCGGCCCGGCCCCGAACCCCGTGGTCCCGCTGGCGCAGCTGGTCGCCGGCCTGTTCGACGAGGACGGCCGGGTGACGCTCCCCGGCTTCTACGACGACGTCCTGCCCGTGAGCGACGAGGAGCGGGCCGCGATCGCCGCGCTGCCGTACACCGACGAGGACTGGCTGGAGCGCTCCGAGACGCACGCGATCGTCGGCGAGCGCGGCTGGTCCACCCTCGAGCGGCTCTGGCTGCGGCCGGCCGTCGAGGTGCTCAGCGTCGTCGCGGGCGACTTCGAGGCGCCCACCCGCGGCGCCGTGCCGTCGGTCGCCCACGCGGACCTCAGCATCCGGACCGTCCCCGGCCAGACCATCCCGCGCGTGGCCGACCAGCTCCGGTCGTGGGTCAAGGAGCGGATGCCGGACCACGTCGACTGGGACCTGACCATCCCGATGGAGCCGACGCAGGAGCCGTACCGCACGCCCGACGACGTCCCCGCGCTGCAGGTGCTGCGCGACGCGATGGCCGACGGGTGGCGCGTGGGGTCCGTGGGGCAGATGCGCAACGCGGGCGGCTCCCCCGCCTCGCTGCTGCACGACGCCACGGACGCGCCCGTCCTGTTCTTCGGGACCGGGCTGCCCGAGGACCACTGGCACGACAGCGACGAGAGCGTGCTGATCGACATGCTCCGGATGGGCACCGCGACGCTCGCCTCGTTCTGGGGCCGGCTCGCGGCGTCGGCCGGCTAGCCCCTACGACTCCGGCGGCGGGCCCGCGTGCCGGACGGCCCACGCGTGCATCGCGATCGCGGCGGCGGCGCCCGCGTTGATCGACCGGGTCGACCCGTACTGGTCGATGTGCAGCACGGCCTCCGCCGCCTCCCGCGCGGCGTCCGACAGGCCCGCGGACTCCTGCCCGAACAGCAGCACGCACTCCCGCGGCAGGTCGTACCCGTCGAGCGGCACGGACCCCGGCACGTTGTCGATCCCCAGCACCGGGAGCGCCGCACCCCCCGGCCCGGCCGTCGCCGCCCACGCGAGCAGGTCCTCGACGGCGGCGTGGTGGTGGACGTGCAGGTACCGGTCGGTGACCATCGCACCGCGGCGGTTCCACCGGCGCCGGCCCACCACGTGCACCCCGGCGGCGTTGAACGCGTTCGCGGTCCGCACGACCGAGCCGATGTTCAGGTCGTGCGCCCAGTTCTCGATCGCCACGTGGAACGGGTGCCGGCGGGTGTCCAGGTCGGCGACGACCGCCTCGACCGTCCAGTACCGGTACCGGTCCGCGACGTTGCGCCGGTCGCCGTGCGCGAGCAGCTCCGGGTCGAGGCGGGGGTCGTCGGGCCACGCGTCCGGCCCGCCGGGCCAGGGCCCGACGCCGATTTCGGCGGGGTCGCGGTCGGCGGCGGGGCGGTCGTCGGGGTCGGGGCCGGTCACGCGCGCCATCCTCGCGCACCGGCACGGCCGGGACGCGACCGTGCGGGGCGAAGGGCCCGCGGACCCGGGCGGCGCCGCCGATAGCGTCGGCCGATGCGGGTGGGCATCTACATCGACGGGTTCAACCTCTACTACGGCGCTCGGGGCCTGTGCGGCCGCGGCACCCCGGGCTGGCGGTGGCTCGACCTGCGCGCGCTCGGCCAGCGCCTCGTGGGGGCACGGTCCGGGTGGCAGGCAGCGCGCGTCACGCGCGTCGTCCACTGCACCGCCCGCATCAGCGGCGCGGACAATCCCGGTGGGCAGCGGGACCAGGACGTCTACCTGCGCGCCCTGCGGGCGAGCGGATCCGTCGACGAGCTCTCGATGGGCACCTACGTCACGCGCGTCGCCACGGCACCGCTGGCGGTGGAGGGCCGCCGCGGGCGGCCGGAGCTCACCCGTCCGCAGTGGCCGCTGATGGTGCGGGACGGCACCGGCATCCCCGTGCCGGACGCGCTCTTCATGGCGTCGATCGCGCGACGCGAGGAGAAGGGCTCCGACGTCAACGTCGCCTCGCACCTGCTGATCGACGTCCTCAGCGGGGCCGTCGACGCCGCCGTCGTCGTGAGCAACGACTCGGACCTCGCGTTCCCCGTCCAGCACGCCCGGTCGCTGGTCCCGGTCGGGCTCGTCAACCCCACGAGGGGGTATCCCGCGGGTCGGCTCAACGGTGATCCGCTCGCCGGCGCCGGTTCCCACTGGTGGTACCAGCTGGCCCCAGAGGACCTGTTCGCCGCCCAGCTCCCGGCCACCATCGGGCGGATCACACGGCCGGCCTCCTGGTGACGTCGGCGGCGACCGCTGCGCGGCTTGTGCGCACGGACTGCCGGCTGACAGACTGACGGCATACCGCCCGCCCCCTCTGGGGGCGGGTTTTCTCGTCCAGGCCGCACGCCGACGACCCCGCACAGGAACTGCACACGAGGGCCCAGAGGTCCCGACACCCGCGCCCGTACCCTGGTGCCCATGTCTGCCTCGACCGCGCTCGCGGCCATGCTCCCCGCCGTCGGACCCCAGCCCGCGCTCCTGCCCGACTGGCTCGACGCGGAGCACCTGATCTCGTCGTTCGGCACGTACGCCCTCATCGGCATCGTGCTGGTCGTCTTCATCGAGACCGGCCTGCTGTTCCCGCTGCTGCCCGGCGACTCGCTGCTGTTCACGGCGGGCGCGCTGGTGGCGCAGGACGCGCTCGACTTCCCGCTGTGGCTGCTGTGCGCGCTGCTGTTCCTGGCGGCGTTCCTCGGGGACCAGGTGGCGTACTTCATCGGGCACAAGGCCGGGCCGCGGCTGTTCCGGCGCCCGGACTCGAAGATCTTCAAGCAGCAGTACATCGACCAGACGTACGCGTACTTCGACAAGTACGGCGGCCGGACGGTGATCCTGGCGCGGTTCGTGCCGATCGTGCGCACGTACGCCCCCGTCGCGGCGGGCGTCGGCCGGATGCGCTACCGGACGTTCGTGTCGTACAACGTGGTCGGCGCGCTGCTGTGGGGCGTCGGGGTGACGGTGCTCGGCTACCTGCTCGGCACGATCACGTTCGTCCGCGAGAACATCGAGGCGCTGGCCGTCCTCATCGTGCTGATCTCGGTGATCCCCGTGGCCGTCGAGGTGTGGCGGGGCCGCCGGGCGGCGAAGCGGGCGGACGGCGGGCGCGACGAGCGCTACGACGAGCCGGCCGAGCGCGCCGAGGTCGAGCGCAAGGCGTTCGAGCAGTGACCGCCCGTCCCGTCACGTCCTGGCTGTCGGACATGGACGGCGTCCTCGTGCACGAGGGCCTGGCGCTGCCCGGTGCGCCCGAGTTCGTCCGCGCGCTGCGCGACGGCGGGCACCCGTTCCTCGTGCTGACCAACAACTCGATCTTCACGCCGCGCGACCTGCGCGCGCGGCTGGTCGCCTCCGGCATCGACGTCGCCGAGGAGTCGCTGTGGACGTCGGCGCTGGCGACCGCGCAGTTCCTCACCGACCAGGAGCCGTCGGGCTCGGCGTACGTGATCGGCGAGGCGGGCCTGACGACCGCCCTGTACGAGGCGGGGTACACGCTGACGGCCGCCGACCCGGACTTCGTGGTGCTCGGCGAGACGCGCACGTACTCGTTCGAGGCGATCACCCGGGCGATCCGGCTGATCCAGGGCGGCGCCCGGTTCATCGCGACCAACCCGGACGTCACCGGCCCCAGCCGGGAGGGCGACCTCCCCGCGACGGGCGCGGTCGCCGCGATGATCACCGCCGCGACCGGCCGGAAGCCGTACTTCGTCGGCAAGCCGAACCCGATGATGATCCGCTCGGCCCTCAACCGGATCGACGCGCACTCGGAGACCACCGCGATGGTCGGCGACCGGATGGACACCGACGTCGTCGCGGGCATCGAGGCCGGGCTGCGCACGTTCCTGGTGCTCACCGGGTCGACCCGGGCCGAGGACGTCGCGCGCTACCCGTTCCGCCCGACGCGGGTGCTCGACTCGGTGGCCGACCTGGTCGACCGCGTCCCGGAGTGGGCCACGTCGGCCCCCTGAGCCCGCGGGCCCGGGCCGGCCGGCTCAGGCCAGGCCGAGGTCCGACAGGTCGTACAGGTAGTGGTACGGGACGCCGAGCGCCTCGATCTTCTCCCGCGCGCCGGTCGCGCGGTCGACGATGACGGCCACGCCGCGGACGTCCGCGCCGGCCTCACGGGCGGCCTCGACCGCGGCGATCGGGGAGGCGCCGGTGGTGGAGGTGTCCTCCAGCACGACGACGGGCCGCCCGGCGATGTCGGGGCCCTCGATGCGCCGCTGCATCCCGTGGGCCTTGGCCTCCTTGCGGACCACGAACGCGTCGAGGTCCTGGCCGCGCGACGCCGCGGCGTGCAGCAGCGACGTCGCGACCGGGTCGGCGCCGAGCGTCAGCCCGCCCACGGCCTCGACCTCTGCGGTGCCCAGCCCGACCTCCTCGAGCCGGTCGAGCAGCACGTGCCCGACGAGCGGCGCGGCGCGGTGGTGCAGCGTGACCCGGCGCAGGTCGACGTAGTAGTCGGCCTCGCGGCCGGAGGACAGGGTGACCCTGCCGCGCACCACGGCGAGCTCGACGATCAGGTCGCGCAGCTGCTCGCGGGGAGTCGGGGACATCGGGGAGCTCATCACGCCCGCCAGCGTAGCGACGCCCGCGGGTCAGTCGACCCGGAGCTCGCCGATCCGCCGCACCGCGGTGCGGGGCAGGGCCCGCAGCACCCCGGACGCCACGCGGTAGCGCAGGCTCGGCGTGGAGATGACGGCGCCCCGGCGGACGTCCGCGAGCGCCGTGGCGACGACGCGGTCGGCGCCGAGCCACGCCAGCTCGGGGTAGCTGTCGGAGCCGCGCAGCCCGGCGCGCTCGTGGAACTCGGTGTGCGTGAGGCCCGGGCAGAGCGCGGTCGCCGTGACGCCCGTCCCCGCCAGCTCGACCGCCAGGCCCTCGGTGAACGTGCGCACCCAGGCCTTGTGCGCCGAGTACGTGCCGGACGCCATGAGGGCGGCGACGCTCGCGACGTTGAGGATCGCCCCGCGCCCGCGCTCGGTCATCGCCCCCGCGGCGGCGTGCGACAGCACCAGGACGGCCTTGACCATGAGGTCGAGCGCCGACTCCTCGCGGGCCAGGTCGCCACCCACGAAGCGCTGCCCGAGCCCGAGGCCCGCGTTGTTCACGAGCAGGCCGACGGGGCGCTCCGTGGCCCGCAGGCGGTCCGCCACCCGCTCGAGGTCCGCGCGGTCGGTGAGGTCGGCCGTCAGCACCTCGGCGTGGATGCCCGCGGCGGCCCGGAGCTGGGCGGCGAGCCGCTCGAGGCGCTCGGTGTCCCGGGCGACCAGGACGACGTCGTGCCGGGCGGTGGCGAGCTGCCAGGCGAACTCGAGCCCGAGGCCGGCGCTGGCACCGGTGATGAGTGCGGTTCCCATGGCGCCACCCTACGGAGCGTCCCGAGCGGTTGTCGCCGCGACGCGAGGTGCGTCGCCGGTGTCGGGGGCGGCCGGTAGCGTGCCGGTCATGCGCCTCGCCACCTGGAACGTGAACTCCGTCCGCACCCGCGTCGACCGCGTCATCGCCTTCCTGGAGCGCAGCGGCACCGACGTGCTGGCCATGCAGGAGACGAAGTGCAAGGACGAGCAGTTCCCGCGCGAGGCGTTCAAGGCCGCGGGGTACGAGGTCGTCACGAGCGGGTTCAGCCAGTGGAACGGCGTCGCGATCGCCTCCCGGGTCGGGATCACCGACGTCGAGCACGCCTTCGCGGGCCAGCCGGGGTGGGGCGAGGACCCGGTGACCGAGGCCCGCGCGCTCGGCGCGAGCTGCGGCGGCGTGCGCGTGTGGAGCCTCTACGTCCCGAACGGCCGGGAGGTCGGGGACCCGCACTTCGACTACAAGCTCCGCTGGCTGGAGGCCCTGCAGAAGGAGGCCGGCCGCTGGATCGAGGAGAACCCCGCGCTGCCGGTCGCCCTGGTCGGCGACTGGAACGTCGCCCCGCTCGACACCGACGTGTGGGACATCGCGAAGTTCGCCGGCAGCACCCACGTGACGCCGGCGGAGCGCGAGGCGTTCGCCGCGATCGGCGCCGCCGGGTACACCGAGGTGTCCCGCGAGCACGTCCCGGCCGAGCACACCTACACGTACTGGGACTACCAGCAGCTGCGGTTCCCCCGGAACGAGGGCATGCGGATCGACTTCACCTGGGCGTCGCCCGCGCTGGCCGTCCGGGTCACCGGCGCGTCCATCGAGCGCAACGAGCGCAAGGGCAAGGCGCCGTCCGACCACGTCCCCGTGGTGCTGGACATCGCCGACGCCGCCTGACGCGCCCGTCCGGGGGAACCGTGCCGGGCGGCGGCGTGCGGGCCGCGCGCTCCGCTAGGTTCTGCGCATGACAGCGGACGGCGGCCCCGGCCCCTACGGCGCGGGCGAGCCCTACGGTGCGGTCGTCCCCCACGGCGCGAGCACCCCCTACGGTCCGGGCACCCCCTACGGTCCGGGCACGCCCTACGGCGCAGGCTCCCCCTACGGCACGGGCTCCCCCTACGGCACGGGCTCCCCCTACGGCACCGCCCCCTCCTGGGCACCGCCCCCCGCGCCGTCGACAGACGCCCTCGCGATCGCCTCGCTCGTCGTGAGCTGCGTCGGACTGTTCGTCGGCTTCCTCACCGGCCCGGTGGGTGTCGGGCTCGGGATCGCCTCCCTCCGCCGGATCCGCCGCACGGGCGCGCAGGGACGCGGGCTGGCGATCGCGGGCATCGTGGTCGGCGGCATCATGACGGCGCTGCTGCTCACGGGCGTGGTCCTCCTGGTGGTGCTCGTCGCGACGGTGAGCTCGAGCAGCAGCGACGGGTCGTGGAGCGCGACCGCCGACGACGCGTCCGGCACGATGCCGCCCTTCGAGCTGACCGTCCGCCTGCAGGCGGGTGACTGCCTCGACGTCGCGCCGCAGACCTACGACATGTCCGACGCCGCAGTGATCGGCTGCGACGCCCCCCACGCGGCGGAGGTCCTGAGCGTCCTGCCCGTGGCCGCGCCGCTGCAGGAGGACCTGACGTCCGACGACCCGGTGTGGACGAACCTGATCGACTGGTGCTCGTCGGACGCCGCCACGGTGCTCGAGGACGTGCCGCCGGTGCCGTCGCTCAGCACCGACGTCTACTACCCCCACCCCGATCAGTGGGACCAGCCGGACGTGATCGGCCGCTCGGCGTACTGCGTACTCGTGGTGGAGGAGCCCGTCACCGGGTCGGCGGTCGCCGGCACGCTCGCCGGCCCGGCCGACACGGCCCGCCCCAGCGGCTCGGAGGTGTGACCTGACCGGCTCGTACGCCTACCCGGACCCGTACTATGCCCCCGGTTGGGGCGCGCCGCAGCCGCGCACGGACGGCGTGAGCGTCGCGGCCCTGGTCACGGGCGTCCTCGGGCTCGGGCCGGTGGCGGTGGTGCTCGGCCTGGTCGGGGTGCGCCGCACGCGGGCCGGTGCGCTGCGGGGCCGGGGCCTCGCGGTCGCCGGGCTGGTGCTCGGCGGGGTCGGCACGCTCGCGTGGGCCGCGTTCGCGGCAGCCGGGATCGGCGCCGCGCTCGCGTCCCGCCCGCTGCCGCCGGACGTCGCCGCACCCGTCGACGCGCGGGCGGTCCAGCTGGTCACGGGCAACTGCCTGGCGGAGCTCCCGGAGGACGGGCAGGTCGACCGGGTGCGCGTGGTGCCCTGCGCCGACGAGCACGCCGCGCAGGTCGTGAGCGCGTACGAGTTCGGCGCGGACGCCGCCTGGCCGGGCGCGGCGGAGGCGGCCGCACGGGTGGCCGCGGGGTGCGACCTCACCGCCGCGGAGCAGGAGCAGGGCCTGACGATGGTCGCGTGGTCGCCGACGGAGCGGTCCTGGGCCGCGGGCGACCGCACGGGCCTGTGCGTCGCGGTGGCGGCGGAGCCGGGCACGGGTTCGCTGCTGGGCGGGCCTGCCGGCCCCTGACGTCAGAGCCGGGCGGTCAGCTGGTCCTGCACGACGGCCCGCACGACGCCGGCCATGTCGGTCGCGCCGTCGTCGAGCAGCCACTGCACCTGCAGGCCGTCCATCAGGGCGATGAGCTGCCGGCCGGCGGCCTCCGGGTCGATGCCCTCGCGCAGCAGGCCCGCCTCCCGGGCGCGCGCGTACGCGGTCACGGCGGTGTCCACGGCGCGCCGGTAGCGCCGCTGGAAGTACGCGTGCGCCGGGTGGTCGGCGGAGGTCGCCTCGGCGGACAGCACCGCGTAGAGCTCGACGATGCCCCGCCGGGTGGTGTTCAGCGCGGTGAGCTCCACGAGGTGCCGCAGCGTGGTGACACCGTCGGCACTGTCGGTCTCCAGCCACGCGATGTCGGCCTCGTCCCGGTGGTCGAGGACCGCCAGCAGCAGCGACTCCTTGGTCGGGAAGTGGTGCAGCAGGCCCGGGTGCGAGATGCCGCAGCGCGCGGCGATCTCGCGCAGCGAGGCGCCGCGGTAGCCGACCTCCCCGAACATCGCCGTCGCCTGGTCGATGATCTCGCGCCGTTTCGCGCGGCCCTTCGCGTACCCCCGCTGCACCTCGACCGTCATCGTCGCGCTCCCCCTGCACCGTGCCCGAGGGCACCGACCGGCGCCCGGGCGACAGCGTCTCACAGCCCTCCGTCACGGCGTCGCGAAAACCTGACCATGCGGTAGGGATCGACGCTAGAGTGGGCCACCTCAGACCCACCGCACGAGGAGGTGCCGCATGACCGACGCACTCGACGTCGAGCGTGTCCTGGCCGCGCTGAGCCTGGAGGAGAAGGCCGCCCTGACGTCCGGATCCGACTTCTGGCACACCGAGGGCGTCGAGCGCCTCGGCGTCCCGGGGGTGATGGTCACGGACGGCCCGCACGGGCTGCGCAAGCAGGCCGAGAGCGCCGACCACCTGGGCATCGGGAGGTCCGTGCCCGCGACCTGCTTCCCGCCCGCCGCCGCGCTGGCCTCGACGTGGGACCCGGAGCTGCTGACGCGCGTCGGCCGCGCTCTGGGCCGCGAGACCCGCGCGAACGAGGTCGCGGTGCTGCTCGGCCCCGGCGTGAACATGAAGCGGTCGCCGCTGTGCGGGCGCAACTTCGAGTACTTCTCCGAGGACCCCGCGCTGGCGGGCGGCCTCGGTGCCGCGCTCGTCACCGGCATCCAGGCCGAGGGCGTCGGCACGTCGCTCAAGCACTTCGCCGCGAACAACCAGGAGACCGACCGCATGCGCGTCTCCGCGGACGTCGACGAGCGCACCCTGCGGGAGATCTACCTCCCGGCGTTCGAGCGCGTCGTCACGCAGGCGCAGCCGTGGACCGTCATGTGCTCGTACAACCGGGTCAACGGCACCTACGCGTCGCAGGACCACTGGCTGCTCACCGAGGTGCTGCGCGACGAGTGGGGCTTCGAGGGCCTGGTCGTCTCCGACTGGGGCGCCGTGGTCGACCGCGTCGCCGCCGTCGCCGCGGGGCTGGACCTGGAGATGCCCGCCACCGGCGGCCGCACCGACGCGCTCGTGGTGGAGGCCGTGCGCAGCGGCGCCCTGGACGAGGGCGTCCTCGACGTGGCCGTGCGTCGCGTCCTGACCCTCATCGCGAAGGCGCAGCCGGCGCTCGCCGAGCCCGGGACGATCGACGTCGACGCGCACCACGCCCTGGCGCGCGAGGCCGCCGCGGACGGGTCGGTGCTGCTGAAGAACGACGTGGTCGACGGCGCGCCCGTGCTGCCGCTGACGCCGGAGGCCGCCGCGTCGGCGGTCGTCGTCGGGGAGTTCGCCCGGACGCCGCGCTACCAGGGCGCCGGCTCCTCGCAGGTGAACCCGACCCGCCTGGACGACGCCCTCACCGCGCTGCGCGAGGCCACCGGGACTCCGCTGCCGTTCGCGGCCGGGTTCTCCGTGGCCGGGGTCGAGGGGTCGCAGGACGCCGACGACGCCGCGCTGCTCGCCGAGGCGGTCGACGCCGCCCGGGGTGCCGGCACGGTGCTGCTTTTCCTGGGCCTGCCCGCGCCCGACGAGTCCGAGGGCTACGACCGCACGCACCTGGGGCTGCCCGCGAACCAGCTCGCCGTGCTCCGCGCCGTCGCCGCGGTCAACCCCCGGGTCGTCGTGGTCCTCGCGAACGGCTCCGCCGTCACCGTGGAGTGGCAGGACGACGCGGCCGCGGTGCTCGAGACGTGGCTCGGCGGCCAGGCCGGCGGCTCGGCCGTCGCCGACCTGCTGCTCGGGGTCCGGAACCCGTCCGGCAGGCTCGCGGAGACCATCCCGCACCGCGTCGAGGGCACCCCCGCGTTCGGGAACTTCCCCGGCGACAACGGGCACGTCCGGTACGGCGAGGGCGTGCTGATCGGCTACCGCTGGTACGACACCCGGCTGGTCGACGTCGCGTACCCCTTCGGCCACGGCCTGTCGTACACGACGTTCGACCACACCGACGTCACGGCCACCGTGTCCGGCGAGGGCGCGGCGTCGTCCGTCGAGGTCAGCGTCACCGTCACGAACACCGGCGCGGTGGCCGGCGCCGAGACCGTCCAGGTCTACGTGGGCGACCCGGAGGCCGCCGTGCTGCGACCCACCCGCGAGCTCAAGGCGTTCGGCAAGGTCGCGCTCGAGCCCGGGGAGTCCCGGACGCTGACCTTCACGCTCCACGCCCGCGACCTGTCCTACTGGCACCCGGCGCTGCGCCGGTGGGTCGTGGGCGGCGGCCGCACCGTCGTCGAGGTCGGAGCGTCGTCCCGCGACATCCGCGGCACGGTCGAGGTCGCCGTCACCGGCGAGCCGCTGTGGGGCGACCTGTCCGCGGACTCGACGGTCCACGAGTGGCTGGCGCACCCGCGGGGGCGCGAGGTGCTGGGCACCGGCTTCAGCGACGCGACGGCGCAGCTCGACCCCACGATGCTCGCGATGATGGGCGACATGCCGATGCGCGTCGTCGCCGGCTTCGGGATGGCGGGCTTCGACCTCACGACGCTCGACGACCTCGTGGCGCAGACCCGCACGGCCTGACGCCCGCACCCGCAGCACCACCCCGCAGGCCCGTCGCGCACCCGCGCGGCGGGCCTGCCGCCGTGCCGGGCGTCACCCCCGGCGCGGGCCCGACGTCCCACCGGCGCGGCCCCGCGCGGTGACACCCTGGTTCGGGGGCGCGCGGCAGGCGGGTCCGCACGGGCGAGAGGGGTTCGACATGGCAGCGGCACGGGTGGTCGTGGTCGGGGGCGGGTACGGCGGGACGCGGGTGGCGGCGCTGCTCGACGACGTCGCGGACGTGGTGCTGGTCGAGCCGAAGGACGCCTTCGTGCACGCCTCGGCGGCGCTGCGTGCCGCGGTGGACCCGGAGTGGGAGGAGCGGGTGTTCTTCCCGTACGGGAACCTGCTGGAGCGGGGCAGCATCGTGCCGCAGCGCGTGGAGCGCGCGACGTCGACCGGTGTGCGGCTCGCGGACGGCACCGCCCTGGACGCGGACTTCCTCGTGCTCGCGACCGGGACCTCGTACCCGTTCCCGTCCAAGTTCATCGAGTCGGAGACGGCGGTCGCCCGCGCGCGGCTCGCCCGGATGCGCGAGGGCCTGGACCGGGCGGAGCGGGTGCTGGTCGTCGGGGCCGGCGCGGTGGGGCTCGAGCTCGTGGGCGAGCTGCTCGACCGGTACCCGCACCTGTCGATCACCGTGGTGGACCAGGCCCGGGACGCGCTGACCACCGGGGACTACCTGCCGGAGCTGCGCGCGGCGGTGCACGAGCAGCTGGACGGGCGGGTCGACTTCGTCCTGGGCTCCCGGCTCGGGTACCTGCCCCCGTCGGACGTCGGCACGTTCGAGCCGTTCACCGTGGAGACCGAGGCCGGCGTGCGCGTCGAGGCGCAGATGTGGTTCCGCTGCTACGGGAACCTCCCCGCGAGCGACTACCTGGCGGGCGACCTGGCCGGGGTGCGGAACGGGCTCGGGGAGGTGCGGGTCGACGCGACGCTCGCGCTCGCCGGGCACCCGACCGTGTTCGCCGTCGGGGACATCACGGACGTGCCGGAGTCGAAGCGGGCGTCCGCCGCGCGGGCGCACGCCGAGGTCGTCGCGGCGAACATCCGGGCCCTCGTCGCCGGCGAGGATCCGGCGGCGACCTACGCCCCGGCGCCGGAGCGGATCGTGCTGCCGCTAGGCCGGACGGGCGGGGCGTCGCAGGTGGTCGGTGAGGACGGCGTGCGGCGGGTCCTCGGCGCGGAGGAGACGAGCCGGATCAAGGGCGCGGACCTGTACGCGGGCGCGGTCGCGGAGATGTTCGCCTGACCCGCGACCCCGCGCCCCCGCGACCCGCGGGACGACCCGGTCAGCCCGCCGCGGCGGCCGCGGTCCGCAGGTCCGCGACGAGCGCCGCGTAGGCCTCGTCCCAGCCGTCCCGCCCGCGCAGCCGCAGCAGGGCGGACGGGTGCGCGGTCACCAGCACGGCGGCGTCCGGGGCGTCCGCCGGGTGCTCGTCGAGCACCCGGCCCCGGACCTCGCCGATCGTGACGTCCCGGTCGAGGACGGACCGGGCGGCCGTCGCGCCGAGGCAGACGACCACCCGCGGGCGGACGGCGGCGAGCTCGGCCGACAGCCACGGGTGGCAGGCGCGGACGTGCGCGACCGCGGGGCTCTTGTGCAGCCGCTTCTTGCCGCGCTCCGTGAACCGGAAGTGCTTGACCGCGTTGGTGACGTAGACGGGGTCCGGGTCGATCCCGGCGTCGTGCAGCGCGTCGTGCAGCACCCGGCCGGCGGGGCCGACGAACGGCTCGCCCTCCCGGTCCTCGCGGTCCCCCGGCTGCTCGCCGACCAGGACGAGCGCGGCACGCGAGGGCCCGGCGGAGAACACGACCTGCGTGGCGGGCCCCCACAGCTCGCAGCCCCGGCACCCGGGCGCGGCGGCCGCGAGCGCGTCGACGTCGGCGTCCGGCGGCACCCACTCCTGGGCTCCCGGGCGCTCCGGCGCCGCGCCGCGGTCAGGCACCGCCCACGACCCGGCGCCGGCGCAGGCGCGTCACCACGAACCGGACCACGACGAACGCGATCGCCGCGTACACGGCGTAGTTGATCCAGTCGGAGTACCGGCCGACGTCCTCCCACTGGGAGCCCAGCACGTACCCCGCGACGACGAGCCCGGTGTTCCAGACGGTGCTGCCGATGAGCGTGTACAGCAGGAACTTCGGCACCGGCATCCGCTCCAGGCCCGCGGGGATGGACACCAGGGACCGCACCACCGGCACGCACCGGCCGATCAGGACCGCGGCGCCGCCGTGCCGGTCGAACCAGGACTCGGCGCGGTCGAGGTCCTCGACCTCCATCAGCGGGATCCGCTCCAGCCACCGCCGCAGCCGGTCGCGGCCGAGCCAGACGCCCAGCCCGTAGAGCAGCAGGGCACCCGCGACCGCGCCCGCGGTCGCCCCGACCAGCGCCCACAGCAGCGACATCCGCCCCTGGCTGGCGACGTACCCGGCGACGGGCAGCACCACCTCGGACGGGATGGGCGGGAAGACGTTCTCGAGCGCGACGAGCAGGCCCACGCCCGCGGGACCGAGCGCGTCGACGACGCTCACCACCCAGCCGGCGAGGCCGGTGAGCTCGGTGGGGTCGGAGGTCTGGGCGGGCACACGGCCGCCGGCCAGGGCGAGCATCCGGATCATCCCGGTCGATGCTGCCACGGCCGGCGGTCGGTGGCCTGCTCAGGCACCCGTCAGGCCCGGGCCAGCTCCAGCCCCGCGGTGTCGTCGGCGGACCGGGTGACCCGCACGGTGTCCCCGTCCTTGACCTCGCCGGCGAGCAGGAGCCGCGCGAGGCGGTCGCCGATCTCCCGCTGCACCAGCCGGCGCAGCGGCCGGGCGCCGTACGCGGGGTCGAACCCCTCGATCGCCAGCCACTCCCGGGCGGCCGGGTCGACCTCCAGGGTCAGCCGCCGGTCGCGGAGCCGCGCCGCCAGGGACTCGACCTGCAGGTCGACGATCCGGGTGAGCTCGTCCAGCGACAGCGCGTCGAACAGGACGATGTCGTCGAGCCGGTTGAGGAACTCCGGCTTGAACGCCTCCCGCACCGCCCCCATCACGGCGTCCCGGCGCGACGCGGGGTCGAGCACCGGGTCGACCAGGAACTGCGAGCCGAGGTTCGACGTCAGCACGAGGATGACGTTCCGGAAGTCGACCGTGCGCCCCTGGCCGTCGGTGAGCCGGCCGTCGTCCAGCACCTGCAGCAGGATGTCGAACACCTCGGGGTGCGCCTTCTCGACCTCGTCGAGCAGCAGCACCGAGTACGGGCGGCGCCGGACGGCCTCGGTGAGCTGCCCGCCCTCCTCGTAGCCGACGTACCCCGGGGGCGCCCCGATGAGGCGCGCGACGGAGTGCCGCTCGGCGTACTCGGACATGTCGATCCGCACCATGGCGCGCTCGTCGTCGAACAGGAAGTCCGCGAGCGCCTTGGCGAGCTCGGTCTTGCCGACGCCGGTGGGCCCGAGGAACAGGAACGAGCCGGTGGGCCGGTCGGGGTCGGAGATGCCCGCGCGGGAGCGCCGGACGGCGTCGGACACGGCGGCGACCGCGGCCTTCTGGCCGATCAGGCGCGCGCCGATGACCTCCTCCATGCGCAGCAGCTTCGCGGTCTCCCCCTCCAGGAGGCGCCCGGCGGGGATGCCGGTCCACATGGCGACGACCTCGGCGATCTCGTCGGGGCCGACCTTGTCCGCGATCATCGGCGCCTGGTCCGACGGCACGGTGCCGGAGCCGGCGCGCTCGCGCTCCTCGGCGGCGGCGATCTCCTGCTCGACGGCCGGGATCTCGCCGTACTGGATGCGCGCGGCCGCGGCGAGGTCGCCCTCGCGGAGCAGCCGGTCCGCGGTCGATCGCAGGTCGTCGAGGCGCGCCTTGAGGTCACCGACCAGGTTGTGGCCGGCCTTCTCCTTCTCCCAGCGCGCGGTGAGCCCGGCGAGCTCCTCGCGCCGGTCCGCGAGGTCGGCGCGCAGCTTCTCGAGCCGCTCGCGGGAGGCGGGGTCGTCGGCCTCGGACAGCACGACCTCCTCCATCTCGAGGCGGGTCACCGCGCGCTGCAGCTCGTCGATCTCGACCGGCGAGGAGTCGAGCTCCATGCGCAGCCGGGACGCGGCCTCGTCGACCAGGTCGATCGCCTTGTCGGGGAGCTGCCGCCCGGTGATGTACCGGTCGGAGAGCGTCGCGGCGGCGACGAGGGCGGCGTCCGCGATCGTCACCTTGTGGTGCGCCTCGTACCGCTCCTTGAGGCCGCGCAGGATCGCGACGGTGTCCTCGACGGACGGCTCGCCCACGAACACCTGCTGGAACCGGCGCTCCAGGGCGGGGTCCTTCTCGATGCGCTCGCGGTACTCGTCCAGGGTGGTGGCGCCGACCAGGCGCAGCTCGCCGCGGGCGAGCATGGGCTTGAGCATGTTGCCGGCGTCCATCGCGCCCTCGCCGCCGGCGCCCGCGCCGACGACCGTGTGCAGCTCGTCGATGAACGTGACGACCTCGCCCTCGGAGGACGTGATCTCCTCCAGGACGGCCTTGAGGCGCTCCTCGAACTCGCCGCGGTACTTGGCGCCCGCGACCATCGCCGCCAGGTCCAGGGACACGAGGCGCTTGCCGCGCAGGGACTCCGGGACGTCGCCGGCGACGATGCGCTGCGCGAGCCCCTCGACGACGGCGGTCTTGCCGACGCCGGGCTCGCCGATCAGCACCGGGTTGTTCTTGGTCCGGCGGGACAGGACCTGGATGACGCGGCGGATCTCGGAGTCGCGCCCGATGACCGGGTCGAGCTTCCCGTCGCGCGCCCGCTGCGTCAGGTCGACGCCGTACTGCTCGAGCGCCTTGTAGGTGCCCTCGGGGTTCGGGCTGGTCACGCGCGCGGACCCGCGCACGGACGGCAGGGCGGCGGCGAGCGCGTCGCGGGAGGCGCCCTGGGCACGCAGGGCGTCGGCGACGCCGCTCTGGCCCGCGGCCAGGCCGAGCAGCAGGTGCTCGGTGGACACGTAGTCGTCCCCGAGCGTGCGCGCCTCCGCGGAGGCGGCGTCGATCGCCGTGGCGGTGGCCCGCGAGGCCGTCGGCTGGGCGACGCTCGACCCGCTCGCGGCGGGCAGGTTCACCAGGATGGCGCGTACGGCGCGGCCCAGCGCCCCGCGGTCCGCCCCGACCGCGTCGAGCAGGCCGTTCGCCACGCCGCCCTCCTGGGCGAGCAGCGCGTTCAGCAGGTGCGCCGGCTCCAGCTGCGGGTTCCCGGCGGCCGACGCCTGCTGGATGGCATCGCCGATCGCCTCCTGCGACTTGGTGGTGAGCTTCGCGTCCAACATCCCCTCCGTGCATCGGTCCGGGCCGGCGGGTGACCGCACGGCGCGCTGAGTCTCACGTGTCCCATGGCCGGGACACCCGGTGCAACCCTCGCGAAGTTGAGCCTATTCCGCTCAACTCTGCGCGTCGACCGCAGGTCAACGGTGGACCGCGTCGACCGCTGAACCGATGACCCCATGTCATGTCCAGTCCTGACTCTGACGTCTCGTCATCACAGGTTGTGACCATGTTCACGGAACGGCTCGCCGCCGCGCGGGACCCGCAAGGGGCTGGTAGGCGCGCTGAGCAGGGGCTCGACCCCCGTGCCGGGAACGTCCCGCGATGTCTGACTTGCACGACTGTGATCTGCGCAAATGCGGACATTCCGGACGATGTCTGAGTGATCAATCTCACAATGAGCGACGTATTCACCTGCAGGGAGTTGCGTCGCCGCACCGCGCCCCAACACTCTTGGACCACTCGACCCGAGGGCATGACCGCTCCACCCGAACGACCCCAGACGCCACGTCGCCGCCCGTCCCAACGGGTGACGGCACCGCCCCCCGTCCACCGCCTCAGTCACAGCGATCGCGCCGCCCGGCCGCCGGGCACGGCCCCCGGCCCACCCGCGATCCCCCCGTCCTTGCCGCGTCACCGTCGCCGCTGGCTCCACCCGTTCCATCCAGCGCCGAGGTGAGCGATGTTCATCTTCATCCTGCAGATCCGGCACATGTTCGACGACAACGCCGAGCTGTACCTGTTCACGATCTTCTCCGGGCTCGTCTGGGCCCTCTGGCTGCTCAAGGTCGGGCTGTCCCGCCGGTACCGGCCGTGGACCGCCGAGCACCACGAGACCACCAGCGTGGTCGTCCCCGTCGTCGACGAGCCCCTCGACCTGTTCCGGGACGTGCTCACCCGCGTGACCGAGCAGCGCCCCGACGAGGTCATCGTCGTCATCAACGGCGCGCGCAACCCCGGCCTGGAGGCGGTCTGCGAGGAGTTCGCCCCCCTGGTGCGGTGGGTGCACACCCCGATCCCCGGCAAGCGCAACGCCGTGAAGATCGGCACGGAGATGTCGAAGTACGACATCACGGTGCTGCTCGACTCCGACACGGTCTGGACCCCCGGCACGCTCCCCGAGCTGATCAAGCCGTTCAAGGACGCGAACGTCGGCGGCGTCACCACCCGCCAGCGCATCCTCGAGCCCTCGCGCTCCTGGATCACCCGCTGGGCGGACTGGCTGGAGAACTCGCGGTCCCTGTACTCGATGCCCGCCCAGTCGGTGCTCGGCCAGGTCGGCTGCCTCCCCGGGCGCACCATCGCGTTCCGCCGGCACATCCTCATCAAGGTGATGGACGACTTCATGAACCAGCGGTTCATGGGCGTGTTCCTCGAGGTCTCCGACGACCGCACCCTGACGAACCTCACGCTCAAGCAGGGCTACCGGACCGTCTACCAGCACACGAGCCTGGTCTACACGGACGCCCCGCTGCAGGTGAAGAAGCTGTTCAAGCAGCAGCTGCGCTGGGCCCGCGGGAGCCAGTACAACACCCTGCGGATGCTGCCCTGGATGCTGGGGCACGCCCCGATCCTGTCGATCTTCTTCCTGACCGACATCCTGCTGCCGTTCCTGCTGTTCGGGACGATCGCCGGCTGGATCTACCGCTCCGTGAGCGGCACGGGCGTCAACCTCTACGAGGCGATGCTCGAGACCTACGGCGCGCAGGCCGGCTGGTTCTGGGTGATCGCGCTGATGGTCGTCTCCTCCGTGCTGTCCATGGCGATCCGCCAGATCCGGCACCTGCAGGAGGTCCCCGGCGACTTCTTCCGGCTCCCGGTGTTCATCATCGTCTCGACGTTCTTCCTGATGCCGATCCGGCTGCTCGGCTTCCTGCGGATGGCCCACGCGTCGGGCTGGGGCACCCGCGCCGGCGCCTACGCCGGTGGCGACCCGGGCCAGTCGGCGGACACGGACCAGGAGCAGGACGCCCGCTCGCTGGAGGCCGAGCTGGACCTCATGTCCCGCGCCGCGCCGGTCGACGTGGTCGACCGCGGCACCTCCCCGGTGAACCCGTTCCCGTCCCAGCGTGACCACGGCGGCGAGCCGGGCACCCCGGTCCCGCTCGTCACCGGCCACACCGTGCTGGCCGCGGACGGCACCGAGGCCGCGGGCTCCCAGGTCCTCACCGAGACCGCGCCCGCCCCGGCCACCGCGACCCTCGCGGACATCTCGCGGCGCCAGAACCGGGCCGCCGCCCCCGCCCCGACCCGCCGACGGCTCAACCCGCTCGCGGCCATCCCCTACGGGATCGCCGTGGTCCTGTTCGCCCTGGAGGCCCTGCTCTATGTCTGAGACCCCGACCACGCACACCGGCAAGCACTGGTGGGCCCCGACCATGGGGCGGATGAGCGCGCGAGCCCGCATGGGCACCGCGGCCGTCATCGTGGCCCTGCTGGCCGTGACCCTCGTCGTGTGGAACACGCCCGCCGTGTCCTCCATCGTCAACGCCGAGGCGGACGAGCCCACCGCGGCGGAGCTCGCGCTCCAGCGGCGCAACGACGAGCTCGAGGGCCAGCTGCAGGCCAGCCGGTCCCAGGCCGAGGCCCTGCGCGACGTCCTGGCCGACGAGCAGGCGGCCCGCAAGAAGGGTGAGGCGGACGGCGCCGCGGCCCAGGCGCAGCGCGAGGCCGACGCGGCAGCCGCGGCGGCAGCCGAGGCGGAGGAGGACGCGAAGGGCTCGTCCTCCGGCACGAAGAAGTCGTCCTCGTCGTCCTCGCGGCGGACCACGAACGCCTCGACCGGCGGCGGCAAGCCCAACAACCCGGGCAAGCCGGCCGTGTCGAACCCCTCGACCCCGCCGTCCAGCCCGGCCAAGCCGTCCGCGCCGTCCAAGGCGGCGCTCGTCGACCCGGCCTCGCGGTACTTCGGGATGTACACGGAGCAGGCGCCGTTCAGCTGGTCGACGTTCGACGCGGCCGCGACCGACGTCGGCCGCAGCCAGAGCATGGTCGGCTACTTCGGCGGCTGGGACGAGAACTTCCGCGCCAACGCCGTCACCCGGGCCTGGGAGCGCGGCATGCTGCCGATGCTCACGTGGGAGTCCCGCCCGATCGCCTCGAAGAACGACGTGGTCGACGAGCCGGCGTACAGCCTGCCGAAGATCATCGCCGGGGACTTCGACGCCTACCTGACGAAGTACGCCCAGGACGTCGCCGCGACCGGCCTGCCGCTCGCGATCCGCCTGGACCACGAGATGAACTCCACCTGGTACCCGTGGTCGGAGCAGACGTCGTCCGGCGCGCCGATCAACGGCAACAACGTCGGCGACTACGTGAAGATGTGGCAGCACGTCCACGACATCTTCGAGGCCAACGGCGCCAACCAGTACGTCATCTGGGTCTGGTCGCCGAACATCGTCAACAACCTGCCGGCCGCGTTCCAGGACCCGGCGTTCCTCCAGGCCCTCTACCCCGGCGACGCGTACGTCGACTGGGTGGGCGTCTCCGGCTACCAGCGCCCGCCGTACAAGGCCGACAACACCTCGACCTTCGACTACACCTACGGCCGCACGCTCGACCAGCTCCGGTCGATCACGGACAAGAAGATCCTGCTGGCCGAGGTCGGCGCCTCCGAGATCGGCGGCACCAAGCCGGCCTGGGTGACGTCCTTCTTCCAGGGCTTCGACCCCGGCGCGAACGACGACGTGATCGGCTTCGCGTGGTTCAACCTCGCGGTGACCACGTACGTCGACGGCGAGCTCGCCACGAACGACTGGCGGGTCGACTCCCGGGCGAACACCCTCGAGGCGTTCCGCGCCGGCATCGCCGACCCCGCGCGCCGGTTCGGCGGCACGGTCCTGGCCTCCGCGGCCGGCCCGACGCCGCCGCCGTCGCCCGAGGGCGCGGTCGACGCCCAGGCACCCGCCGCCACGCCGGAGCCGGCCGTCGCACCGCAGGCGGCGACCGCCCCGGAGCCCACCCCGGCCCCGACGCGGTGGGCGTCGGGGCCGGGGTGGGCTC
>NZ_CABEGA010000053.1 GCF_901521055.1 Cellulomonas hominis
CGTGCATATGAGAAGCTACATCTTGCTGTACAGGCATACACAGCAGGATCGTGACCGACCAGCTACTAATAGTACGAGTCGAACAGTGTGTGATAGCTGGCTGAGCCGGTGTGGACGTACTTACTGTATGGTAGCGCCCTATTGAGTCTTTGCTTGTTTTAACTAGAACTGTGTGACCTAAGCAATCCTGCTTTTTTTTTTTTTTAATGATACGGCGACCACCGAGATCTACACCTAAGCCTTCGTCGGCAGCGTCAGAATGTGTATAAGAGACAGGGCGGACGGTGTGCGGCACCAGGTACGGGGCATTCGGGCGGCCGCGCAGGGGGTGCGCGGTCAGGTAGGGCGCGTCGGTCTCGACCAGCACGAGGTCCAGCGGCAGCACCCGCAGGGCGGCGCGCAGGTCGTCGTTGACCCCGTAGGTCACCGGCCCGGCGAACGACGCGAACCAGCCGTGCCGCGCGCACACCTCGGCGAGCGCGGGCCCGCCGGAGAAGCAGTGGAACACCGTGCGCTCCGGTGCGCCGTCGCGCAGCAGCACGTCGACCACGTCGTCGTGCGCGTCGCGGTCGTGGATCTGCAGGGCGAGCCCGAGCTCCTTGGCCAGGGCCACGTGCGCCCGGAACGCCTCCCGCTGCACCTCGCGACCCCGCGGCCCGGCCCGGAAGAAGTCGAGCCCCGTCTCGCCGATCGCCCGGACGCGGTCGTTGGCCCGGGCGACCTCCGTCACCCGGGACAGCGCCGCGTCCAGGTCGGCGTCGTGCCGCGCCTGCGGGTCGGGCTCCAGCCCGTCGGGTGCGACCTCGTGGACGCGGGCGTGCAGCACGGCCTCGTTCGGGTGGATCGCGACGGCGCCGAGCAGCGCCCGGCGCCCGGCCCGCAGGGGGACCGGGGCCGCGGCGCCCTCGACCCCGGCGTCGACCCGCAGCACGGCGTCCGTCCACGCGACGGCGTCCAGGTCGCAGCCGACCTGCACCATGCGCGGGACCCCGACGGCGGCCGCCCGGTCCAGGTGGTCGTCCAGCGTCGCGGGCGCCGGCTCGCCGTCCGCGTCCTCACCCGCGTCCGCCCGCACGGACAGCACGGACTCCAGGTGCGTGTGGTCGTCGACCACGGGAACCGGCAGCGGCTCGGGCGAGGGTGCCCAGCCCCGCGGCCGGTTGCGGGACCGCGCCACTCAGCCCTGCCGCAGGCGGTCGAGCTCCGCCTCGACCACGTCGTCGTCCAGCTTGGTGAAGACGGGCGTCGGCTTCTCGACCGGCGTGCCGGGGACGATCGCGCGCGGCCGCCACGCGGGGAGCGTCTCGCCGCGCCGGTAGTCGCCCGTGATGACCGGGTAGTGCCGCGCGCTGTCGTCCAGGTCGGTGACCTCGTCGATCCGGGGCAGCGGGGAGAACGTCCCGGTGCCGCCCAGGGCCTCGTGCACCTGCTGCGCCGAGTGCGGCAGGAACGGCGAGAGCATCGTGTTGCAGTCGCTCACGGCCTGCGCCGCGGTGTGCAGCACGGTGCCCAGGCGCACAGGGTCGGTCTTCAGCTTCCAGGGCTCGGTCTCGGAGATGTACCGGTTCGCCTCGCCGACCACCCGCATCGCCTCGGCGATCGCCGCGCGGTGCCGGTGGGTGCCGATGAGCTCCCCGACCCGCCCGAACGCGGTCGTCGTCTGCGCGAGCAGGGCCTCGTCGACACCGAGCCGCGGACCGGGCTCGGGGATCGCCCCGACGTTCTTGTGGATCATGCTCGCGGTGCGGTTGACCAGGTTGCCCCAGCCGGCGACGAGCTCGTCGTTGGTCCGGCGCTTGAAGTCGGCCCACGTGAAGTCGGCGTCCTGGGCCTCGGGCCCGGCCGTCGAGATGTAGTAGCGCAGCGCGTCCGGCTGGTACCGGCTCAGCATGTCCCGCACGTAGATGACCACGCCGCGGGAGGACGAGAACTGCTTGCCCTCCATCGTGAGGAACTCGGACGACACGACCTCGGTGGGCAGGTTCAGCCGCCCGTACGGGCCGGGCTCGCCGCCCTTCGACCCGCCGCCGGCGTAGCCGAGCAGCTCGGCCGGCCAGATCTGCGAGTGGAAGGTGATGTTGTCCTTGCCCATGAAGTAGTAGGACAGCGACTCCGGGTCGGTCCAGAACTGCCGCCACGCCTCGGGGTCGCCCGACCGGCGCGCCCACTCGATCGACGCGGACAGGTAGCCGATCACGGCGTCGAACCACACGTACAGCCGCTTGGACGGGTTGTCCTCCCAGCCCTCGAGCGGGACGGGGATGCCCCAGTCGATGTCGCGGGTCATCGCGCGCGGGCGCACGTCGTCCAGCAGGTTCAGCGAGAACTTCAGGACGTTCGGCCGCCACTCGGTGCGCGTCCGCAGCCAGTCGCCCAGCGCGTCGACGAACGCCGGCAGGTCCAGGAAGAAGTGGTTGGACTCCACGAACTTCGGGGTCTCGCCGTTGATCCGGCTGCGCGGGTTCTTGAGGTCGATCGCGTCGAGCTGGTTGCCGCAGTTGTCGCACTGGTCGCCGCGGGCGCCGTCGTAGCCGCAGATCGGGCAGGTGCCCTCGATGTACCGGTCGGGCAGGGTGCGGCCCGTCGACGGGCTGATCGCGCCCATGGTCGTCTTCTCGACCATGTACCCGTTCTTGTGCACCGTGCGGAACATCTCCTGCACCACGGCGTAGTGGTTGCGCGTGGTGGTGCGGGTGAACAGGTCGTAGGAGAGGCCGAGCTGCGTGAGGTCCTCGACGATGACGCGGTTGTACCGGTCGGCGAGCTCCTGCGGCGTGACGCCCTCCTGCTCGGCCTGCACGAGGATCGGCGTGCCGTGCTCGTCGGTGCCGGAGACCATGAGGACGTCGTGGCCCGCCATGCGCATGTAGCGGCTGAACACGTCGGAGGGGACGCCGAAGCCGGCGACGTGGCCGATGTGACGCGGGCCGTTGGCGTAGGGCCAGGCGACCGCGGACAGGATGCGGGACATGCGTCGATCCTAGTGAGGGCCTACGGGCGCCCGCGCAACCCGCCCACGTCCACGGGCTCGCGCGTCTCCGGTGCCTCGGCGCCGCCGGCCCCTGCCGCCCGACCGCCCGCCCCGCGACGGCGCAGCACCAGCCAGGCGACCGCGAGCAGCCCGAACCAGACCGGCGTGACGAGCAGCGCGCGCCGGGTGTCCGGCTCCAGGGCCAGCACCACGACCATCGACGCGAAGAACGTCAGCACCACGCCGCACATGACGCGCCCGCCCGGCATCCGGAACCGCGAGGCGGCGTGCCGCTCCGGGTGCTGCCGGCGGTAGGCCAGGTACGAGACGAGGATCATCGTCCAGACCGCGAGGTACAGCAGCGTGGCGACGCTCGTGACCAGCGTGAACGCCTCCATCACCGAGCTCCCTGCGTACAGCAGCGCGACGGCCGGGACCAGGCACGCGCACGAGAACACCAGCCCGCGCGCCGGCACGTGGTGCCGCGACAGCAGCCGGAACGACCGGGGAGCGACGCCGTCGTGCGCGAGGCCGTAGAGCATCCGGGAGGTCGAGAAGATCCCGCTGTTCGCGGACGACGCCGCCGACGTCAGCACCACCAGGTTGATGACGCCGGCTGCGGCGGGCAGGCCGACCAGGGCGAACATCTCGACGAACGGGCTCACGTCCGGGCTGATCCGGCTCCACGGCGTGACCGCCATGATCACGACCAGCGCGCCGATGTAGAACAGGCCGACCCGCACGGGGATCGCGTTGATCGCGCGGGGGAGGGTCTTCTCGGGGTCGTGCGTCTCGGCGGCGGCGGTGCCGACCAGCTCCATCCCGGCGAACCCGAAGATCGCGATCTGGAACCCCGCGAGGAACCCGGTGAACCCGTGCGGGAACAGCCCGCCGTCGGCGGAGAGGTTGCTCAGCGACGCCTGCACCCCGTCGGCCCCGCGGAACGCGGTGGCCACCAGGACGACGCCCGTGACGATCAGCGCGACGATCGCGACGATCTTGATGATCGCGAACCAGAACTCCAGCTCGCCGAACAGGCGCACCGCCACGAGGTTCAGCGTGAGCAGCAGCGCGACCAGCCCGAGCGCCGGGACCCACTGCGGCAGGTCGGGCGCGAAGTAGTCGACGTACCCGGCGACGGCCACGACGTCCGCGACGCCGGTGACGATCCACGAGAACCAGTACGTCCAGCCGGTGACGAAGCCCGCCCACGGCCCGAGCACGTCCGCCGCCATGTCCCGGAACGACTTGTAGTCGAGGTTCGACAGCAGCATCTCGCCCATGGCGCGCATGACGAAGAACAGCATGAAGCCGATCACCGCGTAGACGATCAGCACCGACGGCCCGGCCAGGGAGATCGTGCGGCCGGAGCCGAGGAACAGGCCCGTGCCGATGGCGCCGCCGATGGCGATCAGCTGGATGTGGCGGTTGGTCAGGCCCCGCTGGAGGCGGTCGTCGGGCGTGGTGTCGGGCACGGCGCAGTCCTGTCGCGAGGTGGTGGGACGACCGCAGACCGTACCCCCGGACGGGTGAACGCCGCGGCACTCGTCCGCCCGCTGCGACGCGCCTGCCCGGCTCGCCCGGACGAGCCGGGCGAATGCCGCACGGCGTCCGCCCAGGTCAGCCCTCGACGGCCTCCGCGAGCGCCATCCACCGCTCCTCGACCTCCGCGACCTCGGCCTCCCGGGCGTGCTTCTCCTCACCCAGGGCGGTGAGGCCGCCGTAGTCCGCGGGGTCGTGCTCGGCCATCTTCCGGTCGAGGACCTCGATCTGGCCGGTGAGCTTCGCGATGCGCCGCTCCAGGGCACCGAGCTCCTTCTTCGCGGCGCGCAGCTCGGCGCCGTCCAGGCCGGTCGACGGCCCGTCGGACGCCGCGCCGCCGGTCGCCTCCGTCGGGGCCCCGGTCGACACCGACGTCCCCGAGCGCTGGTGCTCCAGCAGCCGCAGGTACTCGTCGACGCCGCCGGGGACGTGCCGGAACCGGCCGTCGAGCACCGCGTACTGCTGGTCGGTGACGCGCTCCAGCAGGTACCGGTCGTGCGAGACGACCAGCAGCGTGCCCGGCCAGGTGTCGAGCAGGTCCTCCATCGCGGCGAGCATGTCGGTGTCGAGGTCGTTCGACGGCTCGTCCAGCACCAGCACGTTCGGCTCGTCGAGCAGGATCAGCAGGAGCTGCAGCCGGCGGCGCTGACCGCCCGAGAGGTCCTTCACGGGCGTCTGCAGCTGGGCGTTGGTGAACCCCAGGCGCTCGAGCAGCTGGCCGGGGGTCATCTCCTTGCCCCCCGCGACGTACGACGTCCGGTAGCGCGCGATGACCTCGTTGACCCGGTCGTCGGCGATGTCGCGCAGCTCGGCGAGCTCCTGGGTGAGGGTGGCCACCTTCACCGTCTTGCCGTGCTTGACCCGGCCGCTGGTCGGCTTCACGTCGCGCGTGACGAGGCCCAGCAGCGTCGACTTCCCGGCGCCGTTGACCCCGAGCACGCCCGTGCGCTCGCCCGGCGCGATCAGCCACGTCACCTGCTTGAGGACCTCGTGGTCGCCGTACGACACCGAGACGTCCTCGATGTCGACGACGTCCTTGCCGAGCCGGGCCGTCGCCATCCGGGACAGCTCGACGGCGTTGCGGACCGGCGGCTCGTCCTCGATCAGCTGGTTCGCGGCCTCGATGCGGAACTTCGGCTTGGACGTGCGGGCCGGCGCACCGCGGCGCAGCCAGGCGAGCTCCTTGCGCATGAGGTTCTGCCGCTTGGCCTCGCTGGCCGCCGCCATCCGGTCGCGCTCGACGCGCTGCAGGACGTAGGCGGCGTACCCGCCCTCGAACGGCTCGACGATCCCGTCGTGCACCTCCCACGTGGCGGTGCAGACCTCGTCGAGGAACCAGCGGTCGTGGGTGACGACCAGCAGGCCGCCGGCGTTCGCGGACCAGCGCCGCTTGAGGTGCCGCGCGAGCCAGGTGACCGCCTCGACGTCCAGGTGGTTGGTCGGCTCGTCGAGCATGAGCACGTCGTCGTCGCCGGCCAGCAGGGCGGCGAGGGCGACCCGGCGGCGCTGGCCGCCGGACAGGTCGGCGACGAGCTTGTCCCACGGCAGGTCGCCCACCAGCCCCGACACGACGTCGCGGATCCGCGGGTCGCCCGCCCACTCGTGCTCCACGCGGTCGCCGACCACCGCGGCGCCGACCGTCAGCGCGGGGTCCAGGGTGTCCGTCTGGTCCAGCACGCCGATCCGGACGCCGCCGCGCACGGTGACGCGGCCGGAGTCGGGCGTCAGGCGCCCCGCCAGCAGCGCCAGGAGCGAGGACTTGCCGTCGCCGTTGCGGCCCACGATGCCGACCCGGTCGCCCTCGTTGAGGCCCACGGTCACGGAGTCGAAGACGTTCTTGGTGGGAAAGGACAGGTGCAGCGATTCGCCGCCGAGCAGGTGGGCCATTCGGTCAAGACTAGGCGGCGGGCGAGGGTCGGGCGGGCGCCGGGCGGGCGTCGGGTGGCGCGGTGACCGCTACGGTGGCCCCGTGCTGCGCTCCGACGGCGACACCGCCGGCCCCGTCCCGTCCGTCGTCGAGGACCCGGACGCCCCGGGCTGGCACCGCCCGCCGCTGACCGACGACCAGCGCCGCTACGACGCGCTGCTGGCCGCCGGGCTGCTGATCGGCGCCGTGCTGAGCCTCGCGCTGGGGCAGACCGCCGGGATGTACGACGAGCCCGCGGAGGGCTGGGTCGGCGTCCTCATGCTGCTGGCGATCACCGCCCCGCTCGCGCTGCGCCGCCGCTGGCCGTCGGCGGTCGCGGTGGTGGTGGCCGTGGCGTTCATCGTCTCGGCCGAGCTCCAGGTCCCGGAGACGCTGTTCGCCAACATCGCCCTGTTCATGGCGCTGTACACGGTGGGCGCCTGGGAGCCGCGGCGCACGCGGGCCGCTTGGGTGCGGGCCGTCGTCGTCGTCGCGATGTTCGTGTGGCTGCTCATCGCCATGTTCGAGGCGGTGACCGACCCCGAGGGCATCGAGGGGTTCTCCAACGCCGGGGCGTTCTCCCCCCTGGTGGCGTACCTGCTGATCCAGCTGCTCACCAACGTCCTGTACTTCGCGGGGTCGTGGTGGTTCGGCGAGCACGCGTGGAACGCCGCCCGCGAGCGCGCCCGCACCGACTGGCGCGGCCGGCAGCTGGTCGGCGAGCGCCGCCGCGTGGAGGAGCAGGCCGTCGCGATCGAGCGCCTGCGCCTGGCGCGCGAGCTGCACGACGCGGTCGCGCACCACGTGTCGATGATGGGCGTGCAGGCCGCGGCGGCACGGGTCGTGCTCGGGTCGGACCCCGAGCGGGCGGCCGCGGCGCTGGAGCAGGTCGAGGACTCGGCGCGCGAGGCCGTCGACGAGCTGCACGGCCTGCTCAGCACCCTGCGGGAGTCCGGCACCGACGCCGAGACGTCCGCGGTCGGCTCGCTGAGCGTCGACCGGCTTCCGGAGCTCGTGCAGCAGGCGACCGACACCGGGCTCGCCGCGCGGTTCCAGGTGGTCGGCGAGCCGGTGCGGGTGCCGCCGCTGACCTCGCTCAACCTGTACCGGATCTGCCAGGAGGCCCTGACGAACGTGCGCAAGCACGCGGGAGCGGGGGCCCGGGTGGACGTCCGGCTGCGGTACGACACGGACGCGGTGGAGCTGGAGATCGCGGACGACGGCACCGGGGGGCGGCGGTCCGGGCGGACGACGTCCGGCGGCCTGGGCCTGGTGGGCATGCGGGAGCGGGTCGCCGCCGACGGCGGCACGCTCGAGACCGGCGCGCGCGGGCGCGGCGGGTACCTGGTGCGGGCGCGGGTGCCGCTCGCACCCCGGACGGGAGGGGCACGATGACCACGCAGGCCGACGGCACGGAGGTGGCCTTCGGGCCCGGCCGGCCGGTACGCGTGCTGCTCGCCGACGACCAGGCGCTGCTGCGCGCCGGGCTCGCGACGATCCTCGGCGCGGCGCCCGACCTGGAGGTGGTCGGGCAGGCCGGCACCGGTCGCGAGGCGGTGGAGCTCGCGCGCTCCCTGCAGCCCGACGTCGTGTGCATGGACGTGCAGATGCCGGAGATGGACGGCCTGGAGGCGACCCGCCGGATCGTCGCCGACCCGGACGTGTCCGCCGCGGTGCTCGTGCTCACCACGTTCAACCGCGACGACTACCTGCTGGAGTCGCTGCAGGCCGGCGCCGCCGGGTTCCTGCTGAAGAACTCCCGGCCCGAGCAGCTCGCCGACGCCGTGCGGGCCGTCGCGGCCGGGGACGCGCTGCTGTCGCCCGAGGTGACCCGGGCCGTGATCGCGCGGGCCATGGCCGCCGGCTCCGCCCCGGGGCGGAGCGGGGTGCCGACGCCGGGCGGCCCGGTCGCGGGCTCGTCCGCCGGCTCCTCCGCCGGGCTGACGGAGCGCGAGCTCGAGGTGCTGCGCCTGGTCGCGCGCGGGCTGAGCAACGACGAGATCGCCGCGGAGCTCGTCCTGGGCCGCGCGACCGTCAAGACGCACGTGTCGAACGTCCTGACCAAGCTCGGCCTGCGGGACCGGGTGCAGGCCGTCGTCTTCGCGTTCGAGAACGGCCTGACGGACTGACGCCCCGTCGCGCCTCCGCCCCGAGGGGGAGGCCGGCAGTCCCGTGAAGTTCCGCCCGGCGGCCGAGGTGCCGGGCGGGGCGCGGCTCCTAGCGTGGACCTCGGCGGACGGACCGGTCCGCCAGGGGCAGACACGGGAGACGACATGCTGCAGCTCGACGGGATCCACCGGTCCTTCGGGGACCGGCTGGTGCTCGACGACGTCGGGTTCACGGTGGAGCGGGGCAAGCTCACCGGGTTCGTCGGCGGCAACGGGGCCGGCAAGACCACCACGATGCGGATCGTGCTCGGCGTGCTCACGCCGGACTCCGGCACGATCACGCTCGACGGCAGCCCGCTCGGCGACGACCGGCGCCGCGCGTTCGGCTACATGCCGGAGGAGCGCGGGCTCTACCCGAAGATGAAGGTGCTGGAGCAGATCGCGTACCTCGCGCGGCTGCACGGCTACGACCGGCGCACCGCCACCGAGCGGGCCCGCGAGCTGCTCGTGAAGCTGGGCCTCGAGGAGCGGCTGGACGACCCGGTCGACGACCTCTCGCTCGGCAACCAGCAGCGCGCGCAGATCGCCGCCGCCCTGGTGCACGAGCCCGAGGTCCTGATCCTCGACGAGCCGTTCTCCGGCCTGGACCCGATGGCGGTCGAGGTGGTGCTCGGCGTGCTGTCCGAGCACGCGGCCCGCGGGGTGCCGGTGCTGTTCTCCTCCCACCAGCTCGACGTGGTCGAGCGGCTGTGCGACGACGTCGTCGTCATCGCCGGCGGGAAGATCCGCGCGGCGGGGGAGAAGGAGGCGCTGCGGCAGCGGTACGCCGAGCCGCGCTACGAGATCACGTCCGGCGGCGACATGGGCTGGCTCCGCACCGAGCCCGGCGTGCAGGTCGTCGAGTTCGACGGCGGCTACGCCCTGTTCGACGCGGACGAGGCCACCGCCCAGCGGGTGCTGCGTGCCGCGCTCGACGCCGCCCCGGTCAGCCAGTTCGCGCCCGTCAGGCCGCGGCTCGCGGAGATCTTCCGCGACATCGTCCGCGACGAGCAGCGCCACGACGAGGAGACCGCGACCGCGCGGACGAAGGAGACGGTCCGATGAGCACCCCGACCCCCACGCCCACCCCCGGGTCGGACCGCCCGCGGCCGGCCACGCCCAGCGCCGTGCAGAGCACCCTCATGGTCGCCGAGCGCGAGATCATGTCGCAGGTCCGCACCAAGTCGTTCCTCATCTCGACCGCCGTGCTGCTCGTGCTCGTCCTCGGCGGGATCGTCCTGTCCTCCCTGCTGGGGGACAAGATCGGCGGCGGTGACACCAAGGTCGCGGTCGTCCCCGAGACGTCCTCGGTGATCGCGGACGTCGACGGCCTGGAGGCGGTCGACGCCGCGGACGCCGACGAGGCCCGCGCGCTGGTGGAGTCCGAGGAGGTCTCCGCCGCGGTGCTCCCCGACGAGGACCCGGACAACGAGCTCGGCGTCGTGGTCGTCGGCCTGGACTCCGCGCCCGACGGCGTGCTGGCCGCGCTCGCGGTCACGCCGCCGGTCGAGCTGCTCGACGAGTCCGCCACCTCCGACGGCCTGCGGTACCTCGTGTCGCTGCTGTTCGGGCTGGTGTTCCTCATGGCGGCGTCGTCGTTCGGCGGCACCATCGCGCAGAACACCGTGCAGGAGAAGCAGTCCCGGATCGTCGAGATCCTGCTGTCGACCGTCCCGCCGCGGGCGCTGCTCGGCGGCAAGATCCTGGGCAACACGGCGCTCGCGGTCGGCCAGATCGCCGCGATCGGCGCGGTGGCGGTCATCGGCCTGGTCGTGACCGGTCAGGACCAGGTCCTCGGGATGATCGGCGCGCCGGTGGCGTGGTTCGTGCTGTTCTTCCTGGTCGGGTTCGTGCTGCTCGCCGCGCTGTTCGCGTCCGCCGCGTCGCTCGTGTCCCGCATCGAGGACACCGGCTCCGTGCTGACGCCGGTGATCATGCTCGTGATGATCCCGTACTTCGGCGTCATCCTGTTCAACGACAACGACACCGTGCTGACCGTCATGTCGTATGTGCCGTTCAGCGCCGCGGTCGGCATGCCGGTGCGGCTGTTCCTCGGGCAGGCCGCGTGGTGGGAGCCGCTGCTGTCGCTGGCGATCCTGGCGGTGTCCGCCGTGGTCGTCACCGCGATCGGCGCCCGGATCTACTCCCGCTCCGTGCTCCGGACCGGGCGCCGGGTCAAGCTGTCGGAGGCCCTGGCCAAGGCTGCCTGACACCCGCGGACGGCGCGCGCGGCACTCAGGGGGGTGCCGCGCGCGTCCGTGCGTCTCAGGGGGTGTCGAACGGGGCGACCAGCGTGCGGAGCAGGTCCGCGAGGCGGTCGCGGTCGTCGGCGCCCAGGCCGTCCAGCAGCCCCCGCTCGACGTCGAGCAGCGTCGACATGGCCGCGTCCACCCGGGCGCGGCCCTCGTCCGTGAGCCGCACGAGCACGCCCCGCCGGTCGTCGGGGGAGGGCAGCCGCTCGACCAGCGCCCGGGAGGCGAGCCGGTCGATGCGGTTCGTCATCGTGCCGCTGGTGACCAGCGTCTGGGTGAGGAGCGCTCCCGGGGACATCCGGTACGGCGCCCCCGCGCGGCGCAGCGCCGACAGCACGTCGAACTCCCACGGCTCCAGCCCGTGCCGCGCGAACGCCTGCCGCCGCGCGAGGTCCAGGTGCCGGGACAGCCGGGTCACGCGCGACAGCACCGACAGCGGCGCGACGTCCAGGTCGGGGCGCTCGCGGGCCCACGCCTCGACGATGCGGTCGACCTCGTC
Source organism: Cellulomonas hominis (assembly GCF_901521055.1). Taxonomy (GTDB): domain Bacteria; phylum Actinomycetota; class Actinomycetes; order Actinomycetales; family Cellulomonadaceae; genus Cellulomonas; species Cellulomonas endometrii. The sequence continues at coordinate 11,318 of NZ_CABEGA010000053.1, forward strand.
CCGGGGCTCGGCCGCGCCGTGCCCGAGCGGGTCCCGCGCTGGGGGAACGGCAGCCGACATGCGGGCGAGGCTACTCGACCGGCTGCCCGGCACCGGTGAGGTGGCCGGGCGGAGCGCGCTGGTCGGGCGCCTCACGGCTCCGTCGGCGCCGGCTCGTCCGCCTTCTTCGTGGTGCGCGTCCGGCGCCGGGGCTCGGACTCGCTCGTGAGCCGGGGCCGGCGCTCCAGCCCGGACAGCCCGTTCCAGGCGAGGTTCACCAGCGCCGCGGCCACGTCCGCCTTCTTCGGGCTGCGGGCGTCCAGCCAGTGCTGCCCGGTGAGCGCGACCATCCCGACGAGCATCTGCGCGTAGATCGGCGCGGTCCGCGGGTCCAGGCCCTGCCGGGTGAACTGGTCCGCGAGCAGGTGCTCGACCTGGGTCGCCACGTCCCCGATCAGGCTGGAGAACGTGCCGGTCGCCTGCGCCACCGGGGAGTCCCGCACCAGGATGCGGAAGCCGTCCTCGTTGTCCTCGATGTAGTCCAGCAGCGCCAGCGCCGACCGCTCGACCATCACCTTCGGGTGGCCGCCCTCGTCGAGCGCCCCGGTCAGGGCCGTCGTCAGCGCCTGGATCTCCCGGTCCACGACGACGGCGTACATGCCCTCCTTGCCGCCGAAGTGCTCGTACACGACAGGCTTGGACACCTCGGCGCGCGCCGCGATCTCCTCGACGGACGTGCCGTCGAAGCCCTTCTCGGCGAAGAGCTGGCGGCTGACCTGCAGCAGCTGCTCGCGCCGCTGCGTCGCGGTCATGCGGGCGCGGGGCACCCGCGGGGCGCGCCGAGGCTCGGACGTCATCGGGCCATCCTCTCAGGTGGCGCACATGAGGCGATGGTCCTGCTCAGCCCTGCGCGCCCGCGGCTGGCAGACTGACGCCCGACGCGGGACCGGCCGAGGCGGCGGGTCGTCCGCGGTCCGCCCTGGTGTAACGGCAGCACGCAGGCCTTTGGTGCCTCGAGGTCCGGGTTCGAATCCTGGGGGCGGAGCGGCGCACCGAGCGCGTCGGCCGCCTCCCGGTCAGCACTCGACGACGTTGACCGCGAGCCCGCCGCGGCTGGTCTCCTTGTATTTGTCGCTCATGTCGGCGCCGGTCTGCCGCATCGTCTCGACGACCGCGTCCAGCGACACGATGTGCGAGCCGTCGCCGTGCAGCGCGAGCCGCGCCGCGGTGACCGCAGTGGTCGCGGCGATCGCGTTGCGCTCGATGCAGGGGACCTGCACGAGGCCCGCGATCGGGTCGCAGGTGAGGCCCAGGTGGTGCTCCATCGCGATCTCGGCGGCGTTCTCGACCTGCTGGGGCGTCCCGCCGAGCACCGCGCACAGCCCGGCGGCGGCCATCGCGCACGCCGACCCGACCTCCGCCTGGCAGCCGCCCTCGGCTCCGGAGATCGACGCGTTGGCCTTGATCAGCGACCCGATCGCGGCCGCGGTGAGCAGGAACCGGTGCACGCCGTCGGTCGAGGCCGACGGCTCCGTCCGCCAGTAGTGGTGCAGGACGGCGGGCAGGATCCCGGCGGCGCCGTTGGTCGGCGCCGTGACGACCCGGCCGCCGGCCGCGTTCTCCTCGTTGACCGCCAGCGCGTACACCTGGAGCCACTCGGCCTGCACGTGGCGGCCCTCCGCCTCGGCGGCCTCGAGGCTCGCGCGCATCGCGGCGGCGCGGCGCCGGACGCGCAGGCCCCCGGGTAGCGTGCCCTCCGTCGCCGTCCCGGCCTCGACGCACGCCTGCATCGCGGCCCACACGGCGTCCAGCCCGGCACGCACGTCGGCGGGGTCGCGGCGCGCGGTCTCGTTGGCCCACGCGACGTCGGCGACCGTCCGGCCGTCGCGGCACAGGGCCAGCAGCTCGGCGCCGGAGCGGAACGACGCCCCGTTCGTGCCGCGCGCCGAACCGCCCGCCGCGCCGTCCGCCGAACCGCCCGCGGGACCGCCGTCGGGCGCCGGCGGCTCGTCGCCGAGGCACCGGATGAACCCGCCGCCGATGGACTCGTACGTCCTCTCCAGCGCGGGCTCGTCCGCCCCGTCCGCCCAGGCGCGCAGCACCAGGGTGTTCGGGTGCCCCGGCCGCCGGACGCGCGGCTCCAGCACGACGTCGGCGCTGTCGAACGGCACGGGCAGCACGCCGCCGAGCAGCAGCGGCTCGCCGGCGGCGTGGCCGGACCAGGCGCCGCGCACGGCGGCGGGGTCGCACGTCTCCGGCGCGAGCCCGGTCAGCCCGGCGACGAGCGCGTCGGGCGTGCCGTGGCCGAGGCCGGTGGCGGCGAGCGAGCCGTACAGCACCGCCTCGACCCGCGTCACCCGGCCCGGCAGCGCGGCGAGCGCCCGCCGCGCGAAGTCGGCACCCGCCCGCATCGGGCCGACGGTGTGCGACGAGGACGGGCCGATCCCGATGGAGAACAGCTCGAGCGCGGAGACGTACACGCCGACATCCTCGCGCGTGGCGACGCCTGCTGCCGTCACTCGTCCCCCTGCGGGGTGGTCGTGGCGCCGGCCGGCCGCGCGGCCTGCCGGGCGAGCAGGTCCGCACGGGCCTCCGGCGTGAGCGCGGCCGCGCACGCCGCCCACGCGAGCGCCGTCGCGGCGTCGAGGACCGCCGCGTCGGCGGCCGGGGACACCGCGTCGGCGGCGAACCCGACGGTGTGCGGCGCCGCGGTCGACCCGTGCACGGCGATCGCCGGGTGGATGGACGGGACGACCTGCGAGACGTTGCCCATGTCCGTGGAGCCGCCGGCGGCGCCGGTGAAGGTGACGGTCGGGCGCCCGAGGTCCGCGAGCGCGGCGTTCCACGCCTGCGCCAGGAACGGGTCCTGGCGGAGCGGGTCGTACCGCGGCTCGGTGCGCCGCTGCTCCCAGGTGCAGCCCGACGCGACGGCGCCGGCCTCGAAGCACGCGAGCACGCGGCGCTTGGCGTCGCGCAGCTCGTCCAGGTCGAACGAGCGGACCTCGGCCTGCAGGACGGTGCGCGCCGGGATGATGTTGGTGACCTCGCCGCCGGAGGTCAGGACCGCGGCCGTCCGGACCGTCCCGGGCAGCTGCTGCCGCAGCAGCCCGATGGACGTCAGCGCGATCGTCGCCGCGTCCAGCGCGTTGATCCCCGCCTGGGGCGCCGCCGCCGCGTGCGCGGCCCGCCCCGTGTAGACGACCTCGAACCGGTCGACCGCCTGCGACGTGAAGTCGTCGCAGCGGAGGTCGACGCCGGGGGAGCCGTGCACCATCAGCGACAGCGTCACGTCCTCCCAGGCGCCGGCCTCCAGCATGAGGACCTTCCCGCCGCCGTGCTCCTCCGCGGGCGTGCCGAGCAGCTTCACGGTGATCCCGGCCTCGTCGGCGACCGACGCCAGCGCGACCGCCGCGCCCAGCCCCGCCGCCGCGATGATGTTGTGCCCGCACGCGTGCCCGAGGCCCGGCAGGGCGTCGTACTCCGCGCAGACCGCGACCACGAGCTCCCCGGAACCCGCCGTCGCCTCGATCGCCGTGTCCAGCCCGAACGCCCCGACCGTGACGTCGAACCCGGCGTCGCGCAGCGCACCGGCCAGGAGCTCCGCCGCGCGGTGCTCGGCGAACGCGAGCTCCGGGTGCGCGTGAATCTCGTGGCTGATCGCGAGCAGCCGGTTCTCCCAGTGGCGCACGACCTCGGCGGTGCGGCGCCGGGCCTCCGCGGCGTCGAGGAGGACGGTGCCGACGGCGGCGTCGGTGGTGTGGGTGACGGTCATGCGTGCTCTCCTGCGGGGACGGCCTGGACGGCGGGGACGGTGGCGGCGGGGGCGATCTCGACGGCGGCGGGCTCGGCGGGTGCCGCAGCGGGTGCCGGGGAGCGGAGGAACCGCGCCAGGACGGTGATCGCGACGCCGATGGCGGCGCACACGCCCCAGACGGCGACGTACCCGGTGAACGAGGTGGTCGTGACCGCCGCGTCGCCCGAGCCGAAGGTGGCGACGAAGCTCGCCATCAGCAGCGCGAAGACGGCGCCGGCGACGGCACCGGCGGCGGTGCGCGACGTGTTGTACAGCGCCGACGCGATGCCCACCGAGTCGGCGGGGGCCCGGTTGACCACGATGGTCGGCAGCACGGAGATCAGCACGCCGTTGCCCAGGCCGCCGACCACCATGGCCGCGAAGACGAGCGGGGCCGAGCCGGAGCCGAGCAGGAACCCCGCGTAGCTGACGGCCAGCAGCACGCCGCCGAGCGCCACCGCGCCCGGGACGCCGACCCGGGTCGCGAGGCGGTCACCGACGCTGGCCGCGACGAACGCCGCGAGCGCCACGACGAGCGAGACGACTCCGACCGCCGCGGAGGTGAGCCCGAGCCCGAACCCGACGACGTCGGGGTCGCTGAGGATGAACACGGTGGATGCGGTCTGGCTGCCGAACAGCTGGGCCCCGAACAGGAACGCGATCACGATCGGCAGGCCGATGCCCCCGCGGACCAGCAGCGTCACGTCGATCAGCGGGTGGGCGACCCGGCGCTCGACGGCCACCCAGGCGACCAGCAGGGCGATCCCGCCGAGGACGGCGACCGCGGTGACCGGGCTGGTCCAGCCCCAGGCCGGGGCGTTCGAGATGCCGCCGAGCACCGCGAGCAGGCCGACGCCGAGCAGGGCCGCGCCGAGCCAGTCGGTGGTGCCGCTGGCGCGGACCCGTGACTCCGGGACCAGGAACGCGACGACCGGCACGCAGAGCAGCAGGAACACGGCCGGCACCCACAGGACGGCGCGCAGGTCGCCGACGGCGGTGTACAGCATGCCGGCGCCCAACGAGCCGATCGCCGCCCCGAAGGTCAGGGCGCCGACCAGCTTGCCGATGGACCGCCCGGCGGACTTCGGGTCCCGGTCCCGCACGATGGCGAACTCCAGCGGCAGGAACGCCGCCAGCGGCGCCTGCAGCGCGCGGCCGAGCAGCAGCACCCCGAAGCTGGGGGCCAGCGCGACGACGACCGAGCCGACCGCGACCAGCGCCGCGGCGATCGTGAGCATCCGCTTGTGCCCGTACCGGTCGCCGAGCTTCGCGATGATCGGGACGCAGACGACGGTGGCGAGCATGTACGCCGCGCTCACCCAGTTCAGCGTCGCGGCGGTCACGCCGAACTCCGTGCCGATCGCGGACAGCAGCACCGGGTACCAGCCCTGGAGCATGCCGGAGCCGAGCTCCATGACGACGAGGAAGCCGACGACGCCGCGGAGCGCGGTGCGGGCCGGCGCGGTGGTGCCGGGCGGAGCGGAGGCGGTCATGAGGTCTCCTGTGGGGACGGGCCGACGAGGTGGCGTGACGCTAGGAGCGCCGGTCGCGGCGATGGGGCAGACTGCAGGAAACTGACTCCAAGGCGGTGCTCTGTGCAGGAAGATGCGCTCGACGACCTCGACCAGCGCCTGATCCACGCTCTCCAGATCAGCCCGCGGGCGCCGTGGTCCGGCCTCGCGCCGGTGCTCGGGGCGGATCCCGTCACCCTGGCCCGGCGCTGGGCGCGGCTCACGCAGGAGGGGCTGGTCTACGTGACCGGCTACGGCTGGGACCAGGGTCAGCTGTCCCTGATCGAGATCGAGTGCAGCCCCGGCGAGACGCTCGCGGTGGCGCACGCGCTCGCCGCGGACCGCGAGGCGTTCACCATCGACCTCACCGCCGGCGGCCGGGACATCATGCTGACGCTCGGCGCGGCCGGCACCGAGGCGGTGGCGTCGTGGACGCTCGAGCGGATCCGCGGCGTCCCGGGCGTCCGGGCGATGCGCACGCACCTGGTGTCCGAGGTCGTGACCGACGCGCGCAGCTGGCGGATGCGCGCGCTGTCGAAGGACGAGGTGGCGCGGGTCGCCGCGCTGGACACCCGCCCCACCGGCGGCGCGGTGACCGTCCGGCCGGAGCAGGGCCGGGCGATCAGCGTGGCGCTCACCGAGGACCCGCGGATCGGCATCGCGGAGCTCGCCGCGCGGGCCGGCATGACGCCGCGGCGCGCCCGCGACGCCCTGGCGACGATGCGCGCGTCGGGCCGGTTCGTGATGCGCGTCGACGTGGCCCGGGCGCACACCCCGTGGCCCATCTACGCCTGGTACTTCCTCCGGGTGCCCGCGGCGATGGTCGCGCGCGTCGGCCCGCAGCTCGGCCGGATGGACGAGGTGCGGCTCGTCGTCACCACCGTCGGCGAGTACAACGTGGTCGTCGCGGTGTGGCTCCGGACGCTGCAGGACGTCGGCCGGCTCGAGGCGATCATCGAGGAGCGGCTGCCCGGCGTCACGATCGCCGACCGGTCCGTGGTGCTGCGCACGACCAAGCACCTGGGGCACCTGCTGGACACGCGCGGCCGGGCCACGCCGGACACGATCCCGATGCCCTGAGCCGGGGTCGCGTGCCCGCCGGCCCGCCCGCTTCAGCCCGCCGTCGACCCGCGCGGCACCAGCCGGCTCGGCACCACGTCGACCCCCGGCCGCCGGTCCCCGTCGATCGCGGCGAACAGCAGCGCGGCGGCCCGCCGGCCGAGCTCCTCGAGGTTCATGTCGATGCTGGTGAGCCGCGGGCGGGCGCCCGCGGAGATGATGTCCCAGTTGTCGTGCCCGACGACGGCGACGTCCTGCGGCACCTGACGGCCCCGCTCCCGCGCGATCTCCAGGGCCCCGCGGGCCACGAGGTCGCTGCCGCAGACGATGGCGTCGGTCTCGGGGTGGTGCGTCAGGATGCTCGCGGCGGCCGTGCGGCCCCACTCCTCGGTCCACGCCCCGTACAGGGCGGCCCCGCCGACGGGTTCCAGGCCGGCCTCGGCGAGCGCCTGCGTGGCGCCCTCGGTCCGCTGGCGCGCCGCCAGGTAGCCGACGTCGCCCGCGACCAGCGCGACCCGGCGCCGGCCGAGGGCGAGCAGGTGCTCGACCGCGAGCCGGCCGCCCATGACGTCGTCGGTGACGACGGACATGTCGTCGGGGTCCTCGGACGGGGCGTACGCGTAGACGACCGGGACGGCGAGCCGCCCGAGGGACGGGCGCGGGTCCGTGCGCGCCCCGACGACGATCAGCCCGTCCACGCGGCGGCCGAGCAGCGCCTGGAGGTGGTGCTGCTCGCGGATCGCGTCGCCGCGGGCGTCGCAGAGCAGGACCGAGACGTCCCCGGTTCCCGCGGCGTCCTCCGCGCCCATCAGGGTCGGGATGGAGAAGCGGCCCTCGAGGTCGTGCGTGATGAGGCCGATGGTGTGCGAGCGGCCCGACGCGAGGTGCCGGGCGGAGGCGTGCGGGCGGAAGTTCAGCGTCCGCGCGGCCGAAAGAACCCGTGTCCGTGTTTCGGCGCGCACCTCGTCGCGGTCGTTCAGCGCCTTCGAGGCGGTGGCCGGTGACACGCCCGCCAGGCGCGCGACGTCGGCGAGCGTGACCCGTCGCTCCTGGTCCGGCTCCACCGCCATCGCCTAGTCCCCCTCGTCGCTCCTGCTCCCGCTGCACCTGCGCCACGAAGCGTAGCGGAGGCAGGCGGGGGGCGGGCGGCGGCACCGCCGCGTTGACGAACCCCCGCCGACGGGTCTACTTTCGGTTTCCGAAAGCGATTTCGGTAATCGAGCGAGGATGCAGATGACACCGACGACCCTGTCCCCGGTCACCGCACCGGTGGCTCCCGTCGCCCCCCGCCGGGGCGGTCGCGCGCCGCTCGGCATCGACGAGGTCCGGCTGGAGGGCGGCTTCTGGGGCGCCCGTCAGCAGGTGAACCGCGAGGCGACGCTGGACCACTGCGTGTCCTGGCTGGAGCGCCTCGGCTGGGTGGCGAACTTCGACGCCGCCGCCCGCGGCGAGGGCGGGGCCCGCGCGGGCCGCGAGTTCGCCGACTCCGAGACGTACAAGATCCTCGAGGCGCTCGCGTGGGAGTCCGGCCGCTCCGGCGACGCCCACGTCGAGGAGGTCTACCGGGCGCTCGCGGCCCGCGTCGTTGCGGCGCAGTCCGAGGACGGGTACCTCGGCACCCAGTTCGGCCGGGAGGGGCAGCCCGCCCGGTACACGGACCTGGAGTGGGGCCACGAGCTGTACTGCGCCGGCCACCTGATCCAGGCGGCGGTGGCGCGGCTGCGCACGCACGGCGAGGACGAGCTGGTCCGCGCGGCGCTGCGCGTGGCCGACCACGTCGTCGCGACGTTCGGGCCGGGCGGCATCGAGTCCGTGTGCGGGCACCCCGAGATCGAGGTCGCGCTGGCGGAGCTGTCCCGCGCGACCGGCCGGCCGGAGTACCTGGAGCAGGCCCGGGTGTTCGTCGAGCGCCGTGGCCACGGCGTGCTCGCGGACATCGAGCTCGGGCGCGACTACTTCCAGGACGACGTCCCGGTCCGCGAGGCGACCGTGCTGCGCGGCCACGCCGTGCGCGCGCTCTACCTGGCTGCCGGCGCCGTGGACGTCGCGGTCGAGACCGGCGACGACGAGCTCCTCGCCGCGCTGGTGCGGCAGTGGGAGGCCACGGTCGCGCACCGGACGTACCTGACCGGGGGGATGGGGTCGCGGCACACGGGCGAGGCGTTCGGCCTGGACCACGAGCTCCCGCCGGACCGCGCCTACTCCGAGACCTGCGCCGGCATCGCCGCCGTGATGTTCTCCTGGCGGCTGTTCCTGGCCACCGGCGAGATGCGGTACGCCGACCTGGTCGAGCGCGTGCTCTACAACGTGGTCGCCACGTCGCCCGCCGAGGACGGGAAGGCGTTCTTCTACGCCAACCCGCTGCACCAGCGGGTCGCCGGTGCACCGGTGGACCCGGAGGGCCTGAGCCCCCGCGCCGCGTCCAGCGAGCGCGCGCCGTGGTTCCACGTGTCCTGCTGCCCCACGAACGTCGCCCGGACCGTCGCCAGCCTCGGGGCGTACGCGGCGGCCTGGGACGGCGACGAGCTGGCGCTCGTCCAGCACCTGCCCGGCACCGTGCGGACCACCGCGGCGGACGGCTCGCTCGTCGCGCTGCGCGTGCGCACCGGCTACCCCGTCGAGGGCCGGGTCGAGGTCGAGGTCGAGCAGGCGCCCGCACAGGTGGGGCTCCGGCTCCGCGTCCCCGCCTGGGCCGCCGGCGCGACCGCCGAGGTGGACGGCGCCACCCTGACGGTCGACGGCGACAGCGTCCGCGTGCCGGGCCCGCTCGCACCCGGCGCCACCGTCGTCCTGACGCTCCCGGTCGCCCCGCGGTGGACCGAGCCCGACCCGCGGGTCGACTCCGTCCGCGGCTGCGTCGCGGTCGAGCAGGGCCCGGTGGTCCTCTGCCTGGAGTCCGTCGCGCTGCCCGAGGGCACCGACCTGCACGACGTGGTCGTCGTCCGCACGGCGGAGGCGCCCCGCGCCGGCGCCGACGGGTCCGCCGTCGTGCGCGCCACCCGGCTGGCCGGGCCCACCGGTGCGCCCGGTGCGCCGAGCACCGCGTCCGGGACGGCCGGGACGGCGCCCGGCGGCTTCGACGTCGAGCTGCGCCCGTACCACCAGTGGGGCGAGCGCGGCCCGACGCAGATGCGGGTCTGGCTGCCCGTCGCCTGACGCCCCCCGAGAGTCACCCGCGCGGCGCCGCCCGGGGCCGCGCGTCATCCCCCCGCAGTTCATGAAGGCAAGGAGGCTTTCCATGTCCCGACCCCTGTCCCGGCGCCGTCCGGTGGTCACGGCCGGCGCCGCGGCGCTCGTGCTCGTCGGCGTCGCCGCGTGCGGCTCCGGCGGATCCGACGACTCCGGCACCGCGTCCAGCGGCGAGATCTCCGGCGAGGTCACGATCGGCTGGTCCGGCGAGGGGGAGTGGGGCGAGTACCTGCGCGCCACGATCGCCCGCGCCGAGGAGCAGTACCCGGACCTCACGATCACCCCGGTCGTCTACCCGACGTACGACGACCAGCTGAACCAGCTGCCGACCGAGTTCGCCGGTGACACGGCGCCCGACCTGATCCAGTGGGACGGCGCCGCTGCCATCGCGCAGTACGCGAGCGAGGGCGTGATCGAGCCGCTCGACGACTGGGTGGAGCAGAGCGGCAAGGACCTGTCGGTGTACCCGTCCTCGCTGATCGAGGGCTGGACGATCGACGACCAGCTCTACGGGGTCCCGCTGTTCCTGCAGCACTCGGGTATCGCGGCGCGCACCGACCTGCTCGAGCAGGCCGGCATCACCCAGGCGCCGCAGACGCTCGACGAGTACGCCGCCGCCGCGCAGGCGGTGACCGAGAAGACCGACGCCAGCGGCGTCGTGCTCCTCGACACCCTGTTCCACATCAGCCAGTACCTCTACGCGTTCGGCGGCGGCTACGACTACGGCCGCACGATCGACTCCGAGGAGAACGTCGCGGGCCTGACCTACCTGGTCGACCTGTTCGCCGACGGCGACGCGCAGACCGCCAAGCAGCTCGGCGCCACCTGGGACGGCGAGGCGTTCGGCGCCGGCAGCGCCGCCCTGTCCGACGCGGGCCCCTGGTACGTGTCGTTCATGGAGGCGACCGCGCCCGACGCCCCGTACCAGCTGCTCCCCCTGCCCGGGCAGGAGGCCGGCGAGCAGTCGCTCGTCACGTACAGCGGCGGCTTCTCGGTCAACGCGCGGTCCGAGAACACCGCCGCCGCCGAGGCCGTGCTGGAGATCATGACCGACGAGCAGGCGCAGGCCGACCTGCTCGCGTCCGGTACCCAGGTCCCGGCGATGACCACGTTCATCGACCAGTACCGCGAGGCCACCCCGGCGTACGCCGCGTTCACGGACGAGGTCATCGAGAACGGCCGGACCCTGGACTACCCGCTGGAGACGACCGAGTTCGGCAACGCGCTGGTGGCCGGCTTCCAGGACCTGGTGTTCAACCCCGGCAAGCAGACGCCCGAGGAGCTGCTGGAGCAGCTCCAGGCCACCTATGGCCAGTGACCTGACGGTCCGGCCCGGCGGCGCGACCGCCGGGCCGGACCGTCGGCGAGAGGGGTCCTCGACGCGCCCGCGGGGCTGGGCCGCCCGGTGGCGCGCCCGGCTCCCGGAGAACCTGACGGCCTGGGTCATGGTCGCCCCCGCCGTCGTCCTGCTGCTGTGGTGGTTCGTCTACCCGATCGTGCAGTCGGTCGTCCTGAGCTTCCAGGACGTCAACAAGTTCCACTTCGACGAGCGGACCATGGTCGGGCTCGCGAACTACCGCGAGCTGTTCGCCGACCCGGCGTTCGGCAGCTCGCTCGGCATCACCGCGACCTTCGTGGCGCTGGTGGTCCCGGCCCAGACCGTGCTCGCGATGCTGATCGCGTCGCTGCTCGTGTCCGTCACCCGGGGCCGGGCGGCGTTCCGCACCGCGGTGTTCGTCCCCTACATGACGTCGACCGTCGCGGTCACGACGATCTTCATGCAGCTGTTCGTGTCCGGCGGGCCGGTGTCGTCGTTCCTCGACGGGATCGGGCTGCCGGGCGGGACCTGGTACGCGGAGCCGTCGACCGCCCTGTACTTCCTGGTCTTCGTCTACGTCTACATGTTCGTCGGGCTGTACATCGTGATCTTCGTCGGCGGCATGGAGTCGATCGACCCCTCCCTGTACGAGGCGGCCGAGATGGACGGCGCGGGGGTGCTGCGCCGGTTCTGGTCCGTGACCGTGCCGGGCGTGCGCCCGTTCACCGTGTTCGTGCTGCTGACGGGGTTCATCCAGGCCGTCCAGGTCTTCGACCAGGCCTACGTGATCTCCGGGGGCACCACCCTGGGCAGCCCCGCGGGGGCCACCTCGACGATCGTCATCTTCATCTACCAGCAGGCGTTCCGCATGAACGCCGTCGGCTACGGCAGCGCGGCCACCGTGGTGCTGCTCGTCGCGATCCTCGCGGCGGGCCTCGTCAGCCGGGTCGCCGCACGGAGGGCGGACGCATGAGCGCCGGACGTACCCGCAGCACCCGGTCCCGGGCGACCCGCACCGCGCAGCTCGCCGTGCTCTGCGTCGTCGCCGTCGTCATGGTGGCGCCGCTCGTGTTCGGGCTCTACGTGTCGCTGCTGCCGCCGGGGCGGTACCTGCAGCTGGTCGGCCCGGGGGACCTCACGCTCGAGAACTACGCCTACGTGTTCGACCACGCGCCCGTCGGGACCTGGTACCGCAACACCCTGGTGGTCACCGCGCTGGTCGTGGGCGGCGCGGTGCTGGTCAACACGCTCGCGGGGTACGCCCTCGCGCGGTTCCGGTTCGCCGGGCGGCGGTGGCTCATGCTCGGCGTCATCGCGATCCTGCTCGTGCCGCTCCAGGCGTACCTGATCCCGCTGTACCTGCAGGTGTCGTCCTACGGGTGGCTCAACAGCCTGGTGGCGCTGGTCGTGCCGTTCATCGTGAACCCGCTGCTGATCTTCCTCATGCGGCAGACGTTCTCGACGCTCCCGCCGGAGCTGGACGACGCGGCCGCCGTGGACGGCGCCGGCCGGTTCCGGGTGTTCCTGCAGATCGGCGTGCCGCTCGCCATGACGGGCATCGCGACGCAGGCGATCCTGGCCGGCACGTGGACCTGGAACAGCTTCCTGATCCCCGTGACGATGGTGAACGACCCCGACCAGTTCGTGCTCACCGTCGGGCTGAACAGCCTCCAGGCGCAGAACTACACGCTGCCGACCGTGCAGATGGCCGGCGTCGTGCTGCTGACGATCCCCGTCGTGGTGATGTTCGTGGTGTTCCAGCGGTTCATCGTGCCGAGCCTGGCCAGCTCGGGCATCAAGGGCTGACGGCGGTGGTCGCGCCGGTGCCCGGACCGCTCGCCGTCCGGGCGGTCCCCGGCAAGGGGGGCAGCGGGATCGCGGTGACCGGCCCGACCGGGACGTGGTCGAGCGCCGCGCCCGTCGAGGTGCTGGTCACCGGGCCGGGGGAGCCCGCGCCGCGGACCCTCGCCGTGCCGTACGACGAGGTGGTGCCGGCCGCGGGCGGCGGCCTCCGTGGGGCCGCCGCGGTCGACGTGACGCCTGGCTGCACAGTGCGGGTCGTCGACCTCTGGTGCGGCGGCCAGGAGGCGTCCGTCCGGCGCGCGGTGGAGGTCCGTGGTGACGCGCCGGGCGGGTTCGCGACGGCCGTGACGCTCGCGCGGGGGGCGCACGGCTGGGCGGAGCTCGAGGTCCTCGCGCCCGGCCTGGTGTACGGCGACGCCCGCCCGGTCAGCGCGTGGACGATCGGCGGGCCGGACGCCCGGGCCGCCGGCGTCCGCGACGTGCTGGTGCGCGAGGACCGGCTGTCGGCCCCGCACCTGACCGTCCGGTACCCCGACGGCGTCGCGCTCACCGTGCACCGCGACGGCGGGACCCGGGCGACGGTGGCCGCCGACGGGCTCCACGAGCACGGCGGGACCCTCGTCGACGAGCGCGTCGACCTGGTGGCGCTCGGCGGCCGCGCCGGACCGGCCGGCGTGGCCGTCGGCGGCACGTACCCCGCGGCCGAGGGGGAGTGGACCTACACCAGCGGCGGCCTGCCGCTGACCGGCCTGCGCGCGTGGCGCCAGACGCTGCACCCGCTGCGGGACGGGCTCCGGCACGAGGTGGCGCTCGGCTGGACCGCCACGAGCGGCGGCGACCGGCTCGGGGTGCTCGCCCACGCGCGCGACCGCGCCTGGACGCGGTACCGACCGGTCGCCGAGCCCGTGCCCGCCGCCGGCTACCTGCTGCCCGTCGCGCGGGTGCTGGCGAGCCAGGTGCAGCGGCCCGCACTGGGGCTGGCCGGCGTGGCGCTGGAGTCGGACCCGCTGCGGGGCGTGCCGGTGCCCGGGGCGTCGGCGTCGGTGATGGGCTTCGTCGGAGCCGGGACGGACGTGGGCCTGTGCCTGCTCCGGGGGGCCGAGGCGCTCGCGGCCGAGGCGCTGGCGGACGAGGCGGCGGACCTCGCCGAGCGTGGCCGCGCCGTGCTGGACGCCTTCGCCCGGCTGCCCCTGGACCCGCCGGCGGGGGAGGGCTGGGACCTCGTGTCCGGGGCGCCCACCACGTACCGCGACCTCGACGGCGAGCCCGCGGTGTTCGCGCGCGCCGTCGCGGAGGGCTGCCACGCGGCGCTGCGGGCAGCCGAGCGCGTGCCCGCGGCGCAGGGCGGGGCGTGGCGCGACTGGGCGCTGGGCGGCGCTGCGTTCCTAGTGGACCAGCAGCGCCCGGACGGGTCGTTCCCGCGCGCGTGGCGGGCGGGGACGGGCGCTGTGCTGCAGCAGTCCCCGACGGCGACGGCGACGGTGGTCCCGTTCCTGCTCGCCGCCGGGCTCGCCGAGGCGGCCGTCCGCGCCGGCGAGCACGCGTGGGCCCGAGCCGCGGAGCACCTGGCCTACGCCGGCGCGACGCTCGACAACCCGGACGTCGTCGACAAGGAGGGCGCCCTGCTCGCGGCGCGCGCCTTCCTCGCCCTCCACCGGCGGACCGGTGAGGACCGGTGGCTCGGACGCGCGCTGCACGCCGCGCGGGTCGCCGAGTCCTGGGTGCACCTGGTGGACCTGCCCGTGCCGGCGGACGCGCCGTGGGCGGACCTGCACTGGAAGCCGGGCCGGTCCATGGTCGGCCTGCAGCTCATCACCTCGGGCGTCACCATGTCCGACGGGTTCCTGGTGGTGGACGCCGCGCTGTTCGCTGAGCTCGCACTGCGCTCGGGGGAGGACTGGCCCGCCCGGGTCGCCCGGCTCGTGCACCACGGGTCGCTCGCGATGCTGGCGACGGCGCAGCGGCCCTTCGATCTCGCCGGGGCCGGGTGGCAGCAGGAGCACTGGGGCTTCGGCCCGCGGCGCGGGTACGGGCTGAACCGGCACTGGCTGCCGTGGACGGCGGTGGCGGTGCTCGACGGCCACTTTCGGCTCCGCGACCTCGGCCCGGAGGCGGCCGCCCTGGTCGCGCTCGACGGCTGACCCCGCCGGCCGCCGGGCCCGCCCGCCGCGCCCGCCCGCCGCGCCCGGCCGGTCACCGAGATGGCAAAGCCGGCCTCTGCCGGCGCGCGATCCCGCAGGCGAGGAGTGCCATCTCGGCGCCCTGGAGTGCAGGGGTGCGGAGTGCAGGGGTGCGGGGGTGCGGAGTGCAGGGGTGCGGGGGTGCGCGGATTCGGGTGAGCGCGCGGGGCTTGCGTGGGACGATGCCCGACGTGCCCGAGCGGACCCCGACCGCCGCCGCCCCCCGGCGGGCCGTACCGCGCCGCCCGGACGTCGTCGCCGCGGCGGTGACGCTGGTGGTGAGCGTCGCCGGGCTGCTGGCCCTGCCGGCGCTCGCGGCGATGGAGCCCGCGGAGCCCCTCACCGGCCTGCCGCCGGTCGGCGCCGCCCGCTGGTGGGCCGTCCTGGTGGCGCTCGTCGCGCAGGCCGTGGTCGTCGCCTGGGCCCGTCCCGCTCCGCGCGCGGCGCTGCTGGCCGTCGGCACGGTGCCCCTGCTGCTGTCCGCCGTCCGGCCGGGCGACGTGTCGGGGATCGTCACGCTCGCCGTCCTCGTGGTGGTCTACCGGGCCGTGGTCGACCAGCCCCTGGCGCGCGTGCGTGCCGCGCTGGCCGGCACCGTGCTGCTCCTGACCGTCGCGTCGGCCGTCGGCGGTGGCCCGCTGGACGCGGGGGCGCCCCCGGTCGCCGTGCTCGCCGCCGCGACGGGCCAGGCGCTCGGCGTCGTCCTGCTGGGGCTGGTGCCGGCGCTGGTGGTCGGGTCGCGCCGGGCCCTGCGGTCCGCGGAGGCCGGGGAGCTGCGGGCGCTCCAGCGCGAGGGAGAGGCGCGGCTGCAGGCGGCGCTGGCCACCGAGCGGACCGCCATGGCGCGGGAGCTGCACGACATCGCGGCGCACCACCTGTCCGGCATCGCGCTGATGGCGTCGGCGATCGACCGGCAGATCACCACCGATCCCGACTCCGCCCGGCAGGGCCTGCGCCAGGTGCGGGACCAGAGCCGGGTGGTGCTCACCGACCTGCGGCGCCTGGTGGGGCTGCTCCGCGACGACGACGGCGCGGAGACGTCGGCGCTCACGCTCGCCGCCCTGCCCGGGCTGGTCGCCGCGCCGGGCGTCGCGGCCGGTGACGCCGTGACGCTGGAGGTGCTCGACGCGCCCGGCGGTGGCCCGCTCGGCGCCGGCGTGGGCCCCCTCGCGCAGCTGGCCGCGTACCGGATGGTGCAGGAGGCGCTGGCGAACGCGCGCTCGCACGCCCCGGGGGCGCCGTGCCGGGTGACCGTCGACGACCGCGCGCCCGACGCCGTGGTGCTCACGGTCCGCAACGGCGCGCCCGCGACGTCCGCCGCGTCCACCACAGCACCAGCGCCGCGGTCGTCCGGCGGGTACGGCCTGCAGGGCATGCAGGAGCGCGCCGCCCTGGTCGGGGCCACGCTGCGGCACGGCCCGACACCGGACGGCGGCTGGGAGGTCCGGCTGAGCGTCCCGCGCGACCGCACGACCGACGAGGAGGAGACCGCGTGATCCGGGTGCTGATCGCCGACGACCAGGCGCTGGTGCGCGCGGGCCTGTCCGCGCTGCTGGGGGCGGAGGACGACATCGAGGTGGTGGGAGTCGCCTCCGACGGCGAGGAGGCGGTCGCGCTGGCCCGCAGCACCGCGCCCGACGTCGTGTGCCTCGACATCCGGATGCCCGGGCGGGACGGGATCAGCGTGGCCCGGGAGCTGTGCGGGCCCGACGTCGAACACCCCGTTCCGGTGCTGGTGCTGACGACGTTCGACCTGGACGACTACGTGTTCGGCGCGCTGGAGGCCGGCGCGTCCGGGTTCCTGCTGAAGGACGCCGACCCCGAGACGATCGTGCACGCGGTGCGGGAGGTCGCCGCCGGCCGCGGGACGCTCGACCAGGCGCTCACCCACCGGGTGCTGCGGGAGTTCGCCGGGCGCCGCCGGCTGCAGCCCGTGACCCTCCAGCGCGGGGCGGACGTCCTGACGGCGCGCGAGCGGGACATCCTGCTGCTGCTGGCCCGCGGGATGTCGAACGAGGAGATCGCCGCGGAGCTCGTGGTCGAGGTGTCGACCGTGAAGTCGCACCTGGCGCGGATGATGCCGAAGCTCGGCGTCCGGTCGCGGCTGCAGGCGGTCGTGTGGGCGTACCAGAACCGGGTGGTCACGGTCCCCGGGGAGGACTGAGCGGGCCGCGACCCGCCGCGGGGCGGAGGCCTTGCGTCGAAGGATGCAGGCCGCGGAGTTCCGTCGCGGGCGGCTAGAGGGCGGGTACCCCGGATTCCTAGCGTCGAGGGCATGGACCAGACGTCCCCCGAGACCAGGAGCCCCGCGATGACCACCCCGATCCCCACCGCCC
>NZ_CABEGA010000054.1 GCF_901521055.1 Cellulomonas hominis
AGCAGAGTAAGTAGTGGTTTGTGATCGGTGCGGCGGAGGCAACCGAGCACGACGCATAAGCCTTCGCCGGCAGCGTCAGATGTGTATAGGAGACGGGTGACCGCCTGCCGGCCCGCCGGGGGGACCACGGCCACCGACGGCGGGCTCGCTCGGGGCGGCCGACTCCGCGGGGGCCTCCGTCTCGGGCTGCGCGGGCGCGGAGGCGACGGGGGTCTCGGAGGTCCCGAAGCCGGGGATGCGGCCGTCCCAGGACGAGGCCCACAGGACGAACACGACGGTCAGCGCCGGGACGAGGACGACGACGGCGACGAACGGCCACCAGCGGCTCCACCAGCTCCGGGGTGCGCGGTGCACGCCGATCGGCGCATCCTCCGCCGGTGCGGCGTCGAACTCGTCCTCCGGGTACCGGTCGCTGCCCTTGCTCACGGCGGACAGGCTAACGGTTCGCGCTGGTGGGACCGGCCACGCGCGCCGGGATCAGGCGTCGGCGCCGAGGCGGCGGGCGCTGCGGGCGCGCTGGCGGGTGGAGCGCATGCGCCGCAGCCGCTTGACCAGCATCGGGTCGTGCGCGAGCGCGGCCGGCGAGTCGATGAGCGCGTTCAGCACCTGGTAGTACCGGGTGGCCGACATGTCGAACAGCTCGCGGACGGCCTGCTCCTTGGCGCCGGCGTACTTCCACCACTGGCGCTCGAAGGCCAGCACCTGCTGGTCGCGCTCGGACAGGCCGGAGGGGTCGCTCCCCGCGGGGGCCGCGGTGCCGCCGTCGACGGCCACCAGCGTCGGCCGGCCGGCCGTGCCGTCGCCGCGCTCCGCCGTCGCGTCCATCCGTGCCGCCCTCCCGTGCCGGTGCCCCTGGGTCAGCGGCCATCGTACGGCCGGAATCACACGGCTGTCATTCCTCGCGGCGGCGGTGCGACCCGGCTAGCGTCGGGGCCCGTGGACGCCGCCCCGCTCGCCTCGCTCGTCGCCCCCGACTGGGCCGCCGCCCTCGCCCCGGTCGAGCCGCAGGTGCACGCCGCCGGCGCGTTCCTGCGGGCGGAGGTCGCGGCGGGCCGCGGGTACCTGCCGGCGGGACCCGACGTGCTGCGGGCGTTCACCCGCCCCCTCGCCGACGTGCGGGTGCTCGTCGTGGGCCAGGACCCGTACCCGACGCCGGGGCACCCGATGGGGCTGTCGTTCTCCGTGCAGCCCGACGTCCGGCCCCTGCCCCGGTCGCTCGCCAACGTGTTCACCGAGCTCCGGTCCGACCTCGGCGTCCCGCAGCCGAGCAGCGGCGACCTGTCCCCCTGGGCCGACCGCGGGGTCATGCTGCTCAACCGGGTGCTGACGGTCCGGCCCGGGGAGCCGGCCTCGCACCGCGGCAGGGGGTGGGAGACGGTCACCGACCGCGCCATCGCGGCCCTGGTGGAACGCGGTGGCCCGCTCGTCGCCGTGCTGTGGGGCCGGGACGCCCAGTCGCTCACGCCCGCGCTCGGCGGCGTGCCGGTGGTCGCGAGCCCGCACCCGAGCCCGCTGTCGGCGAGCCGCGGGTTCTTCGGCTCGCGCCCGTTCTCCCGCGTGAACGCCCTGCTCGCGGAGCAGGGCGCCGACCCGGTCGACTGGTCGCTGCCCTGACGCCGGGGCGCCGCACGCCGCCGGCGTGAGGGAACCGGGCCTGACAGGCGCCCGGGGCGGGGGGCAGACTGCGAGGGTGACGACGCATGAGGGGGCGGCGACGGCCGCACGCACGGACGACCGGCCGACCACGACGCAGCCGCCCCGCTGGGAGCGGTACGTCGCGGTCGGCGACTCCTTCACCGAGGGGCTCTGGGACACGCCGGAGGGCGACCAGGGACCGGTCCGGGGCTGGGCGGACGTGCTGGCCGGGCTGCTGTCCGAGCGTCGCCGCGCGGCCGGCGCCGAGCCGCTGCAGTACGCGAACCTGGCCATCCGGGGCCGCCTGCTCCGGCCGATCGTCGTCGACCAGGTGCCCACGGCGCTCGCGATGGACGCCGACCTGGTGAGCCTGGTCGGCGGCGGCAACGACATCCTGCGGCCCGGCGCCGACCCGGACCGGCTCGCGCGCGGCCTCGAGCAGGCCGTCGCGCGCGTCCGGGCGTCGGGCGCCGACGTGCTGCTGGCGACGGGGTTCGACTCCGCCGGGTCGCCCCTCGTCCAGTCGACCCGCGCACGGGTCGGGATCTACAACGCGCACATCTGGTCGATGGCGCGGCGGCACGGCGCCCACGTGCTGGACCTGTGGGGCATGCGGCACCTCAAGGACATCCGGATGTGGTCCCCGGACCGCATCCACCTCACCACCGAGGCGCACGCGCGGGTCGCGCAGGGCGCCCTGGTCGCGCTCGGGCTCGAGCCGGACGACCCGGCGTGGGACGAGCCGCTCGCCCCGCAGCCCCGGCTCCCGCGCGCGGAGCAGGCCCGCCGGGACGCCCGGTGGCTGCGGATGTACGCGTACCCGTGGGCCACGCGGCGGCTGCGGGGGCGCTCCTCCGGTGACGCGCGCGTCGCGAAGCTGCCGCAGCTGACCGAGGTCTGAGCCGGGTCAGCGACCGGTGGCGGGGTCGGCCGCGCCGGTGACCGGCTCGTCGGTCACCAGGGCCAGCGACACCCCCGCGAGGTCCTCGACGGCCACCCCGGCTCCGTCCAGCGTCACCGACGTGCGGGGGGCGGTCACGGGGGTGCGGGCCTCCGCGAGCGCCTCGTCGTCCGGGCCGTGCAGGGTCACCGCCACCTCGCGGCCGGCGCAGCCCTCCGGCACGTCCGCCAGGGACGCGCGCGTGACGCCGTAGCCGCCGAGCGCGGCGACGTAGTCGACGTCGTAGTCGACGCTGATCCTGCTGACCACGCAGGCCCCGGCAGGCGCGGTGTCGCCGCCGTCCCACGTGAGGGCGCGGGCCATGGACACCGCGAGCCCGGCGCAGCCGAGCCACGCCAGGGTCACCCCCGCCGCGCGGCGTGCACGGATGTGCTCGTGCGCCATCGGCGCCCCCTCCATGGACCAGCCCGGTCGATCCGTCGACCTGGCGGGCCCATCGTCCGTCCGCGGCGGGTGCTGAGCACCCGGGGCGGCACGCCACCCGTCCGGGGGACGCGCCTCACCCGGTGGCGCGCGTCAGGAGTGCAGGCAGACGTCGAACGTGCGGGTCGTGTCGTCCCGGACGCCCCAGGTGTCCCAGGCGGTCGGCGTCACCCGGTAGACCGTCCCGCCACGGGCCTCGAACGCGTAGCTGCCGGGCACGGTGAGGTCCGCGAGGTCGACCGTCCGGCCCCGCGCGGCGAACCAGGCCACCAGCGGGGCGACGTCGACGTCGGCGCGCCAGCCGGCGTAGAACTGCGGCGTGCCGGTCACCCCGACCGTCGTCGCGAAGCAGGCGTAGCCCACGTTGCCGTCGGGTGCCGCCGAGACCTGCGTGTACGGCAGGGCGGGGTCGTGGACCGGGGCGGGCAGCGCGTAGTGGCAGACCGTCACGGTGATCGTCTCCCCCGCGGCGAGCCGGTCGGAGCCCGGCCGGCCGCCCACGGAGACGACACCGCCGGACGGGGTGGCGGACAGGACCTGCCCCCACCACGGGCTCTGGACCTGGAAGCCCGCGCCGGACGTGACGCCGTTGAACGGCCGCTGGTCCAGGTGCAGGTCGACGCGCCAGACGGTGCCCGCCGCGCCCGAGACCGGCACGCTCACGCAGGCCTGCGTCCCGGACGACGCGATCTGGCTCCACGTCACGGTGCCGAACGTCGTCCCGGGGCCGGGGGTCACCGGACCGGCAGGGGTCCGCGGCGTCCAGGTGGCCGGCACCGCCCACCCCCCGACGGTGACGGCGACGCCCGCGACGCGAGACGTCGCGTACGAAGGCACGGTCACCGTCGCGCGCGCGGCCGCCGGGAGCGTGACCGACGTGTCCGCGCCCGCGAGCGCCGTGCCGTCCGCGGCGAAGAGGCGCAGCGTCGCGACCTTCCCGCGGCAGGCGGCGGGGACGCCGGACAGCACGACCTGCGTCGCCGAGGCCGACGTGCCGCCCGCCGTGGCGCCCAGCGCGGCGGCCGTGCACGGGGCAGCGGCCGCGGTGGTGATCTGCCGCGCGGCGACGGGGAGCCGGGCGGCGCTCGCCGGCGAGAGCGCCAGGGCGGCGAGGAGGGCGAGGACCACCGCGACCAGGGCGGCCGGCGCGACGAGCCGGGCGCGCGCGGTCACGTCGCGGGCTCCGGGCGGCTCGGCCACAGGAGCACGCCGCCGGCCACGACGATCAGGGACAGCCAGGCCCAGGGGTCGAGCAGCACGGCCGCGACCCGGCCGAGCCCGGGCACGTGCACCCGGGCGATGCCCAGGACGTCCTCCTGGTGGGGGCGCCACGGGTCGAGGAAGTCGTTGTTGTCGCCCTGGATGACCCACCCGTCGGCCGCGGTGCCGTCGACGACCCGGTGGATCACGCGGCCGTCGGGGACGCCGGGCGGGGTGTAGACCACCACGTCGCCCGCCGCGGGGACGCCGCAGCGGGACACGACGAGGTCGCCGGTGTAGTAGGTCGGCTCCATCGAGTGGCCCGACACGATGGTCAGCGTCGTGCAGCCGCCGAGCGTGCTCGGCCAGCCGAACCACACGAGCACGCCGACGACCGCCGCCGTGAACGCCCACCCGAGCGCGCCCCGCAGCCGCCCGCCACCCTGCCCGCCACCGTGCCCGCCCCGCCCGACGGAGAGCGCCGCGCGGGCGCGCGCGGGGACGCCGAGGGGCCGGTGCGGGGCAGTCGTGCTGCCCGCACCGGCCGGCCCGGCGTGCCGCGCGCTGATGCTGCGTCCTGCGGCGTCAGCTCGCGATGACGACGGCGACGCCCTTGACGTCGGCCGCCTTGATCGCGCCGGGCACGCTCAGGGTCACGGTGCCGCCGGACGCGCCGACCGTGCCGGTGACCTGGCGCAGCGAGGCGCCGGTGGAGGCGTCGGTGGGGTCGGTGTTCAGCAGGTCGACCGTGACGTTCTGCCCGGCGCAGCCCGCGGCGACGCCAGAGAGCTTCACCTCGGTGACCGTGTAGCCCTTGGCGGCGGCGGCGAACGCGTTGCTGAACGCGACCTGCACGCCGTCGGAGTCGCACGACGCCACGACGGTGGTGCCCGCGCCGAGCGCGCCGGCGGTGAGGTTCAGCTGGGCCGCGGACGCGAGGCCCAGGCCGGCGATGCCGAGGCCCGCGACGGTGAGCGCGACGACCTTGCGGCGGACCGTGCGGCGGGGGCGGGGGGCGGCCGGCGTCCCGGACGTGGCGGGCAGGGCGGTGGCGACGGACATGGATCTCCTCGGACGACGCAGCTCTGGCAGGCGCGGCGCGTCCCGCAGAGCCGTGGGCGGGGGCGTGCCGACCGCGGCGTCGGAGCAGGGGGATCCCGGCGACACGGCTCGCGCACCCTAGGGCCGCGCGGCGCACCCCCGGGAAGCCCTTTCTGGGTGGCAGCACCCCTCCCCCGGCACGTCAACCCCGTCACCACGACATTTATCCGGGCAAACCGGACAATCCGGGTGGGTGAAAAACGTCTCTCCGCAGGTCACAGCACTGATGACCCCAGTGATTCCACCGGAAGACTGGCGACCACCTGGGTGCCGTCGCCGGGCACGGAGGTGACGCGGAGGTCCCCGCCGGCCAGCCGGAGCCGGTCCGACAGCCGCGCGGTGCCGGACGGCGCCCCGGCGTCCGTGCCGAAGCCCCGGCCGTCGTCGGACACCCGGACCTCCAGGGCCCCGGCCACCACGGACAGCCGCACGTCCACCACCTCCGCGTGGCCGTGCCGCAGCGCGTTGCTGATCGCCTCCTCCACCACCCGCACCAGGATCAGGCGCTCGGAGCGGGTCAGCTGCGGCGCCGCGGGGTCGTCCAGCGCGCGCACCTCGTCCGTGACGCCGAGCCGGGTGTTCACCGACGTGGGGATCCGGCTGAGCAGCGACCGGATCGCCGGCACCATCCCGACCTCCAGCTGGTCCGGGTAGAGCATCCGGCTGGTGGCCCGGACGTCGGCCTCGCGCACCGTCTCGATCTGCTCGCGCACCTCCCGCAGCAGCGCGAGGTCGTCCTCGGTGGCCGTGCCGCCGGCCAGCCGGTCCAGCAGCCGGTCCAGCCGGGCCACCACCAGCACCAGCCGCTGCTGCATGCTGCCGTGCAGGCCCTCGGCGACCTCGCGCCGGACCCGGACCTCCTCGTGCTGCAGCGCCTGCAGCGCGAGCTCGATCTGCATCCGGCTCTCCGCGGCGGCGGCGACCTGCGTGCGCAGCCGGCGCTGCGAGAGCATCGCCGCCAGGCCCATGCCCGCCGCGATCCACGCCACCGCGGCGCCGCTGCCCAGCTCGGCGACGATCACCGACCGCGGCGGGTCCACGTAGACGTCCAGCAGCAGCTGCGACCCGAACCGCACGCCCGACGCCGTGACCCCCGCGCTGAGCACGCCCACCACGAGCGCGAGCGGGCCACGCTGCGGCAGGGGCACCCCGGTGAGCGCCAGGATCACGAGCATCGACACCACGGCGGTCAGGTTCGCCAGGATCCGGTCCGTCACCGGCACGTGCCCGCCCTGGTTGCCGTAGACCCACGCGGTCTGGACGGCCGCGCCCACGGCGAACGCCGTCATGACGGTGCCGGAGGCCGCCAGCAGAGCCCGCCGGTCGGCGCGGGTCGCGGCCGCGTCCTGCGCCACAGCCGTCGGCATCCGTCATCACCCGTTCCCCGCGCGGACCGGGCCCGCGTGCCGTGCCGCGATCCGCGGTCCGGACGACCATACTGTCCGGGATGTCCGACTCCGCACCCGACACCGTCCGCGTCGTCGTCGTCGAGGACCAGCCACTCTTCCGGTCGATGCTGGAGCTCACCCTCGAGGCCGTCGCGGGCGTCCGCGTCGTCGCGGCGGTCGGCACCGTGAAGGAGGGCGCCGCCGCGCTGCGGCCCGGCGCCGCCGACGTGGCCGTCCTCGACATCGACCTGCCCGACGGCAACGGCATCGCCCTCGGGGTGACGCTGCGCCGGCACCAGCCGGACCTCGGCATCCTGCTGCTGTCCGCGCACGACGCGATGGACCTGCTGCTGGACCTGCCCCCGGACGTGTCGCACGGCTGGTCGTACCTGTCCAAGACGTCGTCGACGAGCGCCCAGACCCTCGTCCACGCGATCCAGGCGGCGGCCGCGGGGCGGACCACGCTCGACCCCGTGCTCCTGGACCGGATGGCCCCACGTGCGGGCTCCGCCGTGGCGCGGCTCACCGACCGGCAGTACGCCGTCCTCCGGCTGCTGGCGCAGGGCCTGTCGAACGCCGGCATCGGCGAGGCGCTGAAGATCACCGAGAAGTCGGTGCAGAACCACATCAACGGCGTCTACGCGACGCTCGGCATCGACGCCGACCCGTCCCGCAACCCCCGCGTCACCGCGGCCCTCCGGCTGCTCGAGGAGACCGGCCGCGCGACCTGACCGTCGACACCCTCGACACCCCCGGCACCGGCGGAGCACGATGGTCCGCACCGACGCAGCGAGGGGGCACGCGATGGGACGCGCGGACGTGATGGCCTGGGTGGCGGCCTACGAGCAGGCGTGGCGGGACGACGACGTGCCGGCGGTCGACACGCTGTTCACCGAGGAGGCGCGGTACCTGCGCTCCCCGTACGAGGCCCCGCTGGAGGGGCTCGCCGCGATCCGCGACTTCTGGCGGGACCCGACGCCGTTCACGATGGACGCGGAGGTCGTCGCGGCGGACGGTGCGGACGCCGTCGTCCGCGTGGAGGTCCGGTACGGCGGGGACGAGCCGCAGGAGTACCGCGACCTGTGGGTGCTGCGCTTCGCGCCCGACGGCCGCGTCGAGCACTTCGAGGAGTGGGCCTACTGGCCCGGCAAGCCGTACAGCGCGAGCGCCGACCCGTCCTGACACCGGGCGGGCGTCGGCCGCCGATCGGGTGAGGACGTTCCCCGGGAGGCCGGTCCTGGGTTACAGTAGGCATGCCCTCGGTCGCCTGCCCCCTGCGCGGCCGAGGGCTTCTCTGTGCCCGGCCCCCTGTGCCCGCCCTCTGTGCCCGGCCGCGCTCGACGACGAGCTCAGTGCGCGCGCCACTCCACGGCGCCGCAGCACGTGCAGCGGGCCACGACGACGCCGAACCGCCGGGGGCTCGTGTCGAGGTGCCAGCCCGGCCGGTGGCACGACGGGGCGTGCTCGACCGTGACGCGGGTCAGCGGGTTCGGGCGGCTCGGGGCCAGCGTGGTGCTCATGGGGCTCTCCAGCGGGGACGACGGTGCTTGTCGGACCCCTTCGGCCGCCGCGACCGGGATGTGAGCGGTCGGACCGGCCCGCCTGCCGGCACGACGCGGTCCCGGCACGACGCGGCCCCGGCGCGCCAGGGAGCGGCGCGCCGGGGCTCGTCGGTCCGCGGGCGGCCGGGGGAGCCGCCCGCGGACCGGTCAGGCCCGGCCGGTCCGGCGGCGCCAGCCGACCAGACCCGCACCGAGGAGCAGGAGCAGCAGCGCCGCGCCCACCCCCGCCCCGATCTCCGCACCGGTGACGGCCAGCGGCGCCCCGGGTGCCGCGGCCGCAGCCGGGGCGGCGGCCACGTCGCGGTAGGTGACCAGCACCTGCGCCGCCGTGACGTTGCCGTCGACGTCGCTCACCTGGTACCCGACCGGGGTGGGGTCACCGGTGAAGCCGGGCTGCGGCGTGAACGTGATCGCCCCCGTCGCCGGGTCCACGGTCCACGTGCCCTCGCCGGCCACGACCAGCTCCGTCACCAGGGCGCCGTTCCCGGGGGTCACGAGCCGCACCGTCGTCGGGTCCAGGCTCCCCCGGTCGTTGCCGACCACGTCGACCGTCACCCGGGTGCCGCGGTCGTTGTCCCGGTCGGCGTCGTCCTGCGCCTTCGGCAGGTAGGTCACCACCACCTCCGCCGTGACCGGGCTGCCCACGGGGCCGGAGACCTCGTAGCGCACGGGCGTCGGGTTGCGGTGGAAGCCCGCCAGCGGCGTGAACGTGATCTCGCCCGTCGCGGGGTCGGCGGACCAGGTGCCCTCGCCGGCCACGACCAGCGTGCTCACCCGGTCGCCGGACACCGGGTCGACCAGGCGGACCGTCGCGGGGTCGAGGTCGCCGGCGTCGTTCCCGACCACGTCCACCGTGACGGCGTCGCCGAGGGTGTTGCCGGTGTCGGCGTCGTCGACGGCGGCCGGCTGCGCGACGACGTCGACCGTCGCGCTCGCCGTGTTGTCCGACGCGTCGCCGCGGTCCTCGACGGCGGCGACGTTCGTCAGGGTGCTGCCCGGCGCGTCCGCGACGGTCTGCGTGGCGACCACGGTGAGGGTCTCCCCGACGTCCAGGCCGCGGCTGCCCGTGGCGGCCTCGCCCAGCAGCGCGAACGGCCGCGCGCACTCCAGCTCGGCCGGCAGGGGGTCGCCCGCTCCGGCGTCGCAGGTCACGGAGCCCCGCTCGAGGGCGGCGTTGGTGCCGCCGGAGGACGTGACGGACGTGAGCACCGCCGGGCCGGTCCCGGGCACGACGTCGCGCAGGGTCACGAGGTCGCCGCGGGTCATCGCCGCGGGGCCCTGGTTGGTGATCGCCACGGTCCAGGTCAGGACGTCCCCGGCGGCCGCCGACGCGGTCGCGCCCGCCGGCCCGCCGTCGACGGAGACCGTCTTGGTCACGGCCAGGTCGTAGTCGCACTCGACCCAGTCGAGGGTGATCGAGCCCGCGGCGCCCGCGCCGGTCCCGGTCTGACGCCCGACCGCGCTGGCCTGGACGCCCGTCGCGTCGGCCGCCACGAAGCTGGACCCGCCACCGCCACCACCGCCGGCGACGGTGTTGACGACCGTTCCCGACCCGTCGGCCTCGGTGTTCTGGATCAGCGTGGAGGCGCCGCCACCGCCGCCGAGGTAGCCGCCGCCTCCGCCGCCGCCCGCGTCGTAGTTCGGGTCGAACGCGCCGGCGCCACCGGTGCGGCCGGCACCCGGCAGGCCGTCCAGGGTCGCGTCGACGCTGTGCACGCCGCCGGCACCGGCGGTGCTCGTGCCACCGCCCTGGCCGCCGCCGACGCCGATGCGCTCGGCCGCGGCCGTCTGGCCCTCGTACCCGTCGGTGCCCGCGGAACCCGGCGCGACGGTGCCCGCCGTCACGGGGAGGCCGGCGTCGCCGCCGAAGCCGTCGCTCGACACCGAGTGGCCGCCGCCGGAACCGCCGCCGCCGCCCGCGAGGACGGCGAGGTCGCCGCCGAGGGTCAGCTCGCTGTACCCGCCGCCGCCCGCGCCGCCGTGCTGGCCCGTCACCGAGCCGCCGGCGCCGCCGCCGTTCGCGCCGCCGGAGCCGCCGGCGTTCCCGCTGTTCTCGCCGCCACCGCCGCCGACCGTGCCGGCGTAGGCGGTGCCCGGCACGACGGCGAACGTCGCGACGACGCGCGCGGCGCCGCCGTTCGAGCCGATCCCGTTGGCGCCCGCGGCGGAGCGACCGCCCGCGCCACCGATGACGACGGCGTCGACCGCGCAGACGCCGTCGGGCACGACCCCCGCGACGGCACCGACGCCGAAGGCGGAGCTCGGGGCCGCGGCGGCCGGGTCGGCCAGCGCGGCGGGGGCGAGCGCGACCGGCAGCACGCCGGCGGCCAGGACCGTCACCGACGTGACACCCGCGAGCGCGGCCCGCCGCACCCGTCCCGGGCCCTGCTGGGTCGCCGCTGACCGACGGGACGCTGACCTGGCTCTGTGCTGCACGTGTCCTCCTGCTGCTCCGGCTGTCCACGCCCCGCGAAGGCGGTCGTGGGTCGGGGCCGGACCGCTGACGCGGCCGGCCCCTGCGGGAGCCTGCCGGACGAAGGTCCCGGATCAGGGGCGCGGCGGGGACGTTCACCTCGGCCCTCACCCTTTGCCGGGTGCCGCGCCGCGCCGGCAGCCCGCCGCCGGAACGGCGGACGCGTGGCGTCGCCCTCTGCCAGGATCGGCGCATGGTCGCCGACGATCGGGCTCGCGCAGCGGGAGACCGCGCACCGGGGAGCCGCGCACCGGGGAGCCGCGTGCAGGTCATCGCCGCGGCCGTGCTCGTCCTCGTCGGTGCCGTTCTCTGCGGGGCAGCCATCGCCGACGGTCGCACCTTCGCCGCGGTCGTCGGCGCGGTGCAGTGCGCGATCGGCGTCTACCTGCTCGTCTGGCACGTGCGCGAGCGTCGCCGGCTTCGGTGAGACGCGCGCGCCGAGGGTGCGCCCACGGCCGCGCCACGGCAAGCGCGTCGGGCTGGGAGCCCCCTGTCGGATTCGAACCGACGACCTGCTGTTTACAAGACAGCTGCTCTGGCCAGCTGAGCTAAGGAGGCGCGGCGCACCCCGCGGGGCGCGTGCGGCGACCAGCCTACCGGCCACCCGGCGCGCGGATC
The DNA here is from genome assembly GCF_901521055.1 of Cellulomonas hominis. Taxonomy (GTDB): domain Bacteria; phylum Actinomycetota; class Actinomycetes; order Actinomycetales; family Cellulomonadaceae; genus Cellulomonas; species Cellulomonas endometrii. The sequence continues at coordinate 11,362 of NZ_CABEGA010000054.1, forward strand.
AGGGCTGCGGGTCCCGCGCGTCGTACCGCCAGAACCCGCGCTGCCAGCGCACGAGCACCCACAGGACCACGACGCACGCGAGCCCGCCGGCGAGTGCCGCGCCGCCCTCGCCGACGTGCTCCGAGGCGGTGCCGAGCAGCAGCTCCCCGAGGCGCGGCCCGCCGGCGACCACGACCACGAACACCCCCTGCAGCCGCCCCCGCATGTCGTCCGGGGTCGCGGTCTGCAGGATCGTCTGCCGGAACACCGCGCTGACGGCGTCCGCGGCCCCGGCGGCCGCCAGGGCGAGCACCCCGAGCGCCAGCGCGAGCCACAGCACGTGGTCCGGGTGGCCGCGGCCGGCGACGACCAGCACCGCACCGAACGCCGCGACGGCGAGGCCCCAGGCGGTGATGGCCAGCACGATGATGCGCCCCTGCCAGCGGACCCGGGCCAGGCCGCCGGAGAACAGCCCGGCCAGCATCGCCCCGGCGGCGACGGCGGCGGTCATCACGCCGGCGGTCGTCTCCCCGCCGCCCAGGTAGACGATGCCCACCGCGGGGAACAGCACGCGCGGGGACGACGTGATCATCGCGACGAGGTCGACCAGGAACGTCATCCGCACGTTCGGCCGGGTCCCGAGGTACCGCAGCCCGTCCAGGACGGACCCCAGCCCGGCGCGGGCGCGGCGGGTGCCGGACGGCTCCGGGGGCATGGGCGGCAGCCGGAGCAGCGCGGTGAACGCGAACGTGAACAGCACGGCGTCGAGCGTGTAGACGATGCCGTAGTCGAGGGCCGCGACGAGTCCGGCGCCGAGCAGCGGGCCGAGGGTGAGCGCGACGTTCCAGCCGACGGTCTGCAGGGCGTTGGCCGCGGGCATGAGCCGGGGTTCGAGCAGCCGCGGGATGATCGCGGAGCGCGCGGGGCTGTTGACCGCACCGGCCCCGGACTGCACGGCGATCAGCGCGTACAGCACGCCGACGTGGGTGTTCCCGCCCCAGTCCTGCACCGCGAGGCCGAGCGTGGCGACCCAGCTGACCGCCGACGCGACGAGGGCCACGGTGCGCCGGTCCGCGTGGTCGACGATCGCCCCGCCGTACAGGCCGAACACCACGAGCGGCACCAGGGCGCACAGCCCGACCAGGCCGACCGAGAGCGTGGAGCGCGTGATCTCGTAGACCTGGAGGCCGACCGCGACGACCGTCAGCTGCGCGCCGAGGTTGGCCACCGACAGGCCCCACCACAGCCGGCGGAACTCGGGGCTGACGCGCAGGGGCGTCAGGTCCACGAGCAGGGAGGGCACCGCGGGAGTCTACGTGCACGATGCAGCGAAGGGCCGCGCCGGTCACCGGCGCGGCCCTCCACCGACGGGCGGGGCGGGTCAGCCCTTCGCGGCCTCGATCGCCTCGGTCAGCGGCCCCGTCGTGTACAGGTCGCCGCTGAACTCCTCGCCGTCGATCAGCACGGTGGGGGTGCCGAGCTTGCCGAGGTCGGACTTCATCTGGTTGTTGTTCGCCGCGAGCCACGGCGCGAACGTCCGCCAGTCGGCGTCCGGGGCGGTGGCCGTGAACTCGTCGATGACGTCCTGCGGGACGCCGGCCTCCTCCGCGAGGTTCGCGATCTCGTCGTCGGACAGGCCCTTGGTGCCCTCCTCCGGCTGGTTCTCGAACAGCGCCGAGTGGAACGCGGAGAACTGCTCGGGCGCCTGGTCGGCGACGACAGCCGCCGCGTTGCCGGCGCGGGTGGAGTACTCGGCGCCCTGCGACTGGTTGTCGAGGAAGGCGAGCGGGTGGTACTCGACGGTCACGCCGCCCTCCTCGCGGAGGGTCTCGAGCTCGGCGTCGTTCGCGTCCTCGAACATGCCGCAGTAGGGGCACATGTAGTCGAAGTACACGGACACGACGACGTCGTCCTCGGCGGCGGGCTCGCCCGCGGCACCGTCGGCGCCGACGGGGATCGCGCCGGAGGGCTCCGCGGTCGACGGCGCCGCCACGTCCTCGAGCGTGATCGAGTCGACGTCGTCCGCGGAGTACGCGATGCCGGGCTGGTTCGCCTGCACGACGATCACCGCGACGACCGCGACGAGGGCGACGACCGCGGCGGACAGGCCGCCGATCGCCACGATCTTGTTGCGGCGGTCGCGCTTCGCCTGCTGCTCGCGCATGGCGCGGGCCTGCTCGCGGGCGGAGTCGCGACGCTCGGCCTTGGTGGGCCGCGGCGAGTCGCCGGGGCGCGGGGTGCTGCTGGTCATGGGGGTCCTGCTTCCTTCGGACGTCCGGGCGGTGGGCTCAGGCGAACGCCGGCGGGGGCGGGCCACGGTGCGGGTGCCGCGCCCGGGCGAGGACGGCGGCGGGCAGGCGCACCACCCCGGCGACGGGGAGGCCGCGCCGGGAGCCCGCCGGCTGGGGCCCGGCGGGCCGGGGCACGACGCGCACGACGGCGCCGAGGACGCGCCGGGCCGTGCCGGCCGCCCGCAGCAGGAGCGCGGTCAGGCCGAGGCCGAGGGCGCCCAGCGCGGCGTGCGCGGCGACGACCGGCAGCACGAGGCCGAGCGCGAGCACCGCGCCGTGCGACGCCGCGGGTGCGACGGCGAGCGTGCCGGTCGGGCAGTCGGCGGCGTCCTGGAGCAGGGTGAGCCGCACGCCGAGCACCGCGAGCGGGCCGTCGACGTGCACGCACTGGTGCACGAGCGTGCGGACCCCGGCCAGCCAGACCGCCCCGCCGAGCGCCAGCAGGGACGCCAGGGCCGTGAGGAGCGGGGTCGCGAGCAGCCGGCCGGCGCGGTCGGGCACGCGGCCCGGCGCGCTGCCGGGCACGGGGGCGTGCGGCACCCGCGCGTCGGCCGTCCCGGTCATGCGGCCCAGCGTACGGGCTCCGCCTGGACCGGACCTGGGTCCTCGGGGCCCGGCGTGCGTCGCCGAGTCGCCCGGTCAGCCCCCGGTCGGCAGCGACGGCTCGGCGAACGGCGCCCAGTCGACGCCGGACCCGGTGGCCGCGAACGCGACGAGCACGGCGGCGGCGGCGAGCGCGAGCAGCACCGCCGCGGTCGCCCCGCCCCGTCCGGGTGCGACGGCGCCGAGGACCCGGCGGGCGCCGGTGCGGGTGGTGCGCGCGAGCGGACCCCACCAGAGCGCCGCCAGGCCGGCGGCCGTCGCGACGGCCAGCAGCACTGCGGCCGCCGTCCCCGTCGGGCCGTCCGCGTCGGCGCGCAGCGGCCCCGCGTCGAGCGTGCCGGACCCGACCAGCCACCAGCCCACGCCGAGCGTGATGACGACGAGGCTCGCCGCGACCAGCAGCGACGGCACCAGGGTGACGAGCGCGCGGACCAGGTGCCAGGGGCTCGACGCGACGGCGCGCAGCCCGTCGCTGCGGCGGGCGCCGACCCGCTCGCGACGCCGGGCCAGGGCCTCGGAGACGGAGCCGACCGTCCGGGCCAGCAGCACGAGCGGGACGAGCGCGATGAGCACGACGCCGGGGTAGAGCGCGGCCGCCGCGACGACCAGCAGCGCCAGCGCGAGCACCGTCCCCGTGCGGCGGGGTGGCTCGGCGGCCGGCACACCGGGTCCGAGGTCGCCCTCGTCCGGCTCCCCGGAGCCCCACGGGGCGTCGTACGGGTGCGCGGCGTCGCCTGCGCCGTCCGCCGCCCAGACCTGCGTCGGCGCGTCCCCGTACCCGCTGGACCGGTCGCCGGCGGACCGGTCGCCGACGGACCGGTCGCCGCCCGGCGCGACCGACGGCGGCAGGAACGCCCGCGTGGTGCCGTCCTGCGCGCCGGTCGGCGCGGGCGCGAGCACCGCGGTGCCGTCGCTGCCGGGCGCGCCGGTCGCGTCGGCCCAGCCACCGGCACCGATCACCTCGGTCGCGCCGCTGCCGGCCACCGCGAGCGCCCCGGGCGGCACCGGTCCCGTGGCGGCGGGGTGCGCGAGGGTCGGCGCGGCGTCCCCCGCGCCGAACGCGACGGTCCCGCCCGCCCGCGTGGCGGCCGCGGCGCCCCCCGCGAGCGCCGCGCCCGCGGTGAGGGCCACGGTCGCGGCCTCGGGCGAGTACCGCTCGCCGCGGCGCACAGCCTCGGCGAGCGCCTCGACCACCTCGTCGGGCTCGGCGCGGTCCGCGGGGTCGGCGGCGAGCGCGTCCCAGAGGGCCCCGGCGGTGACCGGGCCCAGCCCCGCGAGGTCCGCGTCGCCGCTGCGGGTGCGCACCAACACGGCCTCCAGCGGGCGGGTGCCGAACGGTGCGCGCCCGGTGGAGGCGTACGCGAGCAGCGCGGCCCACCCCCACCAGTCGGTCGCGGGGGTCGGCTCGGCGCCGTCGATCAGCTCGGGCGCGAGGTAACCGGGGGTGCCGACGACGAAGCCGGCGGACGTCACGCGGGTCTCGTCGACGGACTGCGCGATGCCGAAGTCGATGAGCACGGGCCCGTCCGGGGTGACCAGGACGTTGCTCGGCTTGAGGTCGCGGTGCACCACCCCGGCGGCGTGCACGGCCTCGAGGGCGTCGCGGAGCCCGGCCGCCAGCCGGTGCAGGGCGGCGGCGTCGAGGGGTCCGCGCAGCCGGACGTGCTCGGCGAGGTCCTGCCCGGGGACGAGCTCGGTGACGAGGAACGCCTCGGTGGAGTCGGCCTCGGCGTCCAGCACCGCGGCGACCCCGGGGTGCCGCAGCCGCTGCAGGGCCAGCACCTCGCGGCGCAGCCGCTCCCGGGAGGACGGGTCGGCCCCGATGTGCGGGTGCAGCAGCTTGAGCGCGACCGCCGTGCCCCCGCCGTCGACGGCCCGGTACACCGTGCCCATGCCTCCGGAGCCGAGCGGCGCGAGGATGGTGTACCCGCCGATCTCGGCGCCCGGCGACAGCCCGATGCGCTCCACCCACGGCACGGTAGCCGCCGCACGCGCGCACCGCGGGTCGCCGCGCGGGCGGGCCCGGAGCGGGCCGCGGAGGCGCAGGTGGCACGCGGTATCGCGGGCGGGGTCCGGAGGGTCACGTTAAGGTCAGGACGACACCAAGGAGCTGAGGATCAGTGGCATCTGCTGGTTATGACCTGGTCGTCGTCGCGAACCGACTGCCGGTCGACGTGACGCTGGACGACGACGGCAAGCCGAGCTGGGACCGGTCGCCCGGTGGTCTCGTGACCGCCCTGGAGCCCGTCGTGCAGAACTCGGACGGCGCGTGGGTGGGCTGGGGAGGCTCCGCCGACCTCGAGCTGGAGCCGTTCGACGCCGACGGCATGCGCCTGGTCCCGGTGCAGCTCACCGCGGACGACCTCCAGTACTACTACGAGGGCTTCTCGAACGACACGCTGTGGCCGCTCTACCACGACGTGATCCAGCCCCCGACGTTCCACCGGCTCTGGTGGGACGCGTACCAGAAGGTGAACCGGCGGTTCGCGAACGCCGCGGCGGCCCAGGCGGCCCCCGGCGCGACCGTGTGGGTGCACGACTACCAGCTGCAGCTGGTCCCAAAGTACCTGCGCGAGCTGCGCCCCGACGTGCGCATCGGGTACTTCCACCACATCCCGTTCCCCCCGCTGGAGATCTTCGCGCAGCTGCCGTGGCGGCTGCAGGTGGTCGAGGGCCTGCTCGGCGCGGACCTCATCGGGTTCCAGCGCGGCGGCGACGCGGCGAACTTCGTGCGGGTGGTGCGCCGCCTGACGGACCGGCCGACGCGCGGGCAGATGATCTCGATCACCGACGCCGACGGCCGGACCGAGCGGCACGTGCGCGCCTCCGCGTTCCCGATCTCGATCGACTCCAAGGCCTTCGACCGGCTGGCCCGCACCCCCGAGGTGCAGCAGCGCGCGAAGGAGATCCGCCACGAGCTCGGCGACCCGAAGGTGCTGCTGCTCGGCGTCGACCGCCTGGACTACACCAAGGGCATCCGGCACCGCATCAAGGCGTTCGGGGAGCTGCTCGAGGACGGGCGCCTGACGGTGCCGGACGCGACGCTCGTGCAGGTCGCCTCCCCCAGCCGCGAGAACGTCGGCGCGTACCAGCAGCTGCGGGACGACGTCGAGGTGCTGGTCGGGCGGATCAACGGCGAGCACGGCGAGCTCGGCCACGCCGCGGTCCACTACATGCACCACTCCTACCCGATGGAGGAGATGGCGGCGCTGTACCTGGCTGCGGACGTCATGCTCGTGACCGCCCTGCGCGACGGCATGAACCTGGTCGCCAAGGAGTACATCGCCGCGCGCTCGGACGACCGCGGCGCCCTGGTGCTGAGCGAGTTCACCGGCGCGGCGGACGAGCTCGGCGGGGCGGCGATCCTGGTGAACCCGCACGACATCGCGGGCTTGAAGAACGCCATCCAGCACGCCGCGTTCATCGACCCGCGCGAGGGCCGCAAGCGGATGCGCCGTCTGCGCCGCCGCGTGCTGGAGAACGACGTGGCGCACTGGTCCGAGTCGTTCCTGTCCGTGCTGAGCGCCGTGCCGGTGCGCGAGCGGAACGTGTGAGGGGCCCGGCCGTGCACGACACCACCCACGAGGACGAGCTCCGCGGGTCGCTGCGGGCGCTGGTCGCCGACCCCGCGCGCCGGCCGCTGCTGCTCGCGCTCGACTTCGACGGGACCCTCGCCCCACTCCAGGACGACCCGGAGGACTCCCGCGTCCTGCCCGAGGCCGTGACCGCCCTCGCCGACCTGGCTGCGCGACCCGACCGGGTCCGGCTGGCGCTGGTGTCCGGCCGGGCGCTCGGCGACCTGCACCGGCTCGCGGAGGTCCCCCCGGGGACGGTGCTGATCGGCAGCCACGGCGCCGAGCGGGCACGCGTCACGGAGCACGGCCTCGACCGCGACGTGATCCGGCTGACCGACGACCAGGCCGACCGGCTCGCGGCGCTGGGCGGGGAGCTGCAGTCCGTGGCCCGGGGCCGGGACGGCGTCTGGGTCGAGACCAAGCCCGCAGCGGTGGCGGTGCACACCCGGATGGCCGACCCCGCGACGGGCGACGAGGCGGAGCGCGAGGCCCTGGCCGTCGGGGAGCGCCTGGGCTCCAAGGTCCTGCACGGCAAGAAGGTCGTCGAGGTGTCGGTGCTGGACGCCGACAAGGGGGCGGCCCTGGTCGCGCTGCGGGACGAGCTCGGGGCGGGCGTGGTCGTCTGCGCCGGTGACGACGTCACCGACGAGAACGCGTTCCGTGCGCTGGGCCCGGACGACGTGACGGTCAAGGTGGGCGACGGGGCGACCGTGGCCCGGTACCGCGTCGCCGACCCGGAGGCCCTCGCCGGCCTGCTGGCGGACCTCGCGCACGGCGTCGCCGACGGGTCCGCGGACGCGGAGGCAGGTCCCGCCGGCCGGGCGTAGGTTGCCCGCATGACGGGCAGCGCCCCATGAGGGGGCAGCGCCGGTGAGGGCGCGCCGCGTGGCGATGCAGGACGTCGAGATGGTCGACGTCGACACCGGTGCGCCCGCCTTCGACCCGGTCGCGGCCGAGGACGACCCGGCGGCCGAGGCGGAGCGCGCCCGGCGGCGGGCCGGCCGCCGGCGGCTGCTGCGGCGCTGGTGGCCCGTCCCCGTCGTGGCGGTCGTCCTCGCGGTGGGCACGCAGACCGTGCTGGACGCTCGCGAGCGCGAGCGGGTCGCCGCGCGGCAGGAGGTCGAGGGCGTGCTCCGCACGGTCGACCCCGCGCTCGAGCCCACCCGCCGCGTGCCGGAGGACGTCGCCGCGGTGGTGCTGAGCGGCGTCGTGGCGGGCGACCTGCGGATCGGTCCCGGGAACGACCCCTGGGAGGGCCCCCGGGAGCTGGTCGCCGTCGACGCCGCCGGGGACACGGTCTGGCGCGCGTCCCTCGAGCGGGGCGGCTCCTGGGAGCCCGGCGAGCCGGGGCTCGGGGCCGAGTACCCGTTGTGCCTGCCGGAGGGCGACCCGGTCACGTCGGTGCGCTGCCTGGTGCTCGACCGGACCATGGACACCGCCACCGAGGTCGAGGACGGCGCCTGGATCCCCGGCCCGCCGACCGCCGGCCGCCTGATGTCGTTCGACCCGGCGACCGGCCGGGCGCGCGACGAGCAGGACGTCCCGCCGGTGTCCGGCTGGGACGCCGGCGACGGCCTGCAGGTCCTCGCGTCGGTCACGGACGGCGCGCTGGTGGTCACCGCGTGGCCCGAGGGCGGGGCGCCGGACGGGGAGCCGCGCTGGCGCACCGAGCTCCCGCTGGGCACCGACGCGGCCACGCCCCAGTCCCTGACCTACCCGCCGGGCGTCACGGTGGTGCGCGGGCACGTGCTGGTCCAGGGCGACCTCGGGTCGTGGGCCCTGGCCGCCGCCGACGGGGCGCTCGAGCGCGAGGGCGTCGACTACCTCACGCTCACCCGCGGGGGGCACCTCACGTCGCCCGGGACGCCGGCCGAGGTGCTGGGCCCCGACGGCCGGACGCTGGCGACGCTGCCGGGCTCGCCCCTGGCGCTGACCGTCGACGACGGCTCGGTCCCGGACGTCGAGCTGCTGGTCGTGCAGGACGGCGGCCGGCGGGAGCTGGTCGGCTACGACGTCACCGCCGACGAGACGCTGTGGACGCTGCCTCGCTCCGCGTGGGTGGACTCCGGCTTCGTGCTGCTGGACGGCGTGCTGTACGGCGGCGACCGGGAGGCGGTGTGGGCCGTCGACGTCGCGACCGGCCGCGAGACGTGGCGGACGCCGTCCCCGGTCGCGAACGACACGGGCGGCGTGCTCACCGACGGCCGGCACCTGCTGGTCCTCGCGGCCACCCGGGCGGCGGCGGACGCGGGCGTGAGCATCGACCCGGCCACCGGCGCGGTCACCTCCGAGACCCCGGCGAGCTCCCGCACGGTCCTGGCCTACTCGCTGGGCGACGGGCAGCTCGCGTGGGCCACCCGGCTCCCCGACGACGTGCAGGGCGTGTGGGCGTGGCAGGGCGACCTGCTGGCGTTCGGGGCCGGCGACGTGCTGGTCCTCAACTGAGCCGAGCGGTCCCCCGGACGGGTGTCTGCGCAGGTCGGCGCGCCGGGGCCCGGGTGTGGCAGGATGACCACTGGACCGAGGGGGGTCACCCGACCTCCCTCGACCCGTGTCAGCGAAGACACACTGACACTCTTCACGACGGATCGTCCGGCACGTACCTGCCGGTGAAGGGACTGATCACTGATGGCTACGGTCACGTTCGACAAGGCCACCCGGGTGTACCCGGGCACGGAGCGCCCCGCGGTGGACGCTCTCGACCTCCACATCGAGGACGGCGAGTTCCTCGTCCTCGTCGGCCCCTCGGGCTGCGGCAAGTCGACCTCGCTCCGCATGCTCGCGGGCCTCGAGGACGTCAACGCCGGTCGCATCCTCATCGGCGACCGCGACGTCACCGACGTCCAGCCGAAGGACCGGGACATCGCGATGGTGTTCCAGAACTACGCGCTGTACCCGCACATGACGGTCGCCGACAACATGGGCTTCGCGCTCAAGATCGCCGGCACCCCGAAGGCCGACATCCGCACCCGCGTCGAGGAGGCCGCCAAGATCCTCGACCTCACCCAGTACCTCGACCGCAAGCCGAAGGCGCTCTCCGGTGGTCAGCGTCAGCGTGTCGCGATGGGTCGCGCCATCGTCCGCCAGCCGCGCGTCTTCCTCATGGACGAGCCGCTGTCGAACCTGGACGCCAAGCTCCGCGTGCAGACCCGCACGCAGATCGCGTCGCTCCAGCGCCGCCTGGGCGTCACCACGGTCTACGTCACGCACGACCAGACCGAGGCCCTCACCATGGGCGACCGCATCGCGGTCCTCAAGGACGGTCTGCTCCAGCAGGTCGGCACGCCGCGCGACATGTACGACACCCCGGCCAACGTGTTCGTCGCCGGCTTCATCGGCTCCCCGGCCATGAACATCGGCACGTTCCCGCTGACCGACGGCGTGGCGAAGGTCGGCACCGCCGGCATCGCCGTCCCGCGCGACGCCCTCGGCGTCCTCAAGGCGGACGACAACAACACCATCACCATCGGCTTCCGCCCGGAGTCGCTGGACGTCGTCCCCGAGGGCACCCCGGACGCCATCCCGGTGGTCGTGAACATCGTCGAGGAGCTCGGCTCCGACGCGTTCGTCTACGGCTCGCTGGCGGCCGAGGTCGGCGCCGCGCAGGTCACGTCCGGCGCCGGCGACTCGCAGGTCATCGTCCGCGTCGACCCGCGCCAGGTCCCCGCCAAGGGCGAGAAGATCTGGGTCCGCATCCGCACCGGCGAGCAGCACCTGTTCCACGCCGGCTCGGGCGAGCGCATCGCGGTCTGAGCACAGCACCTCCACGTCGAAGGGGCGGGTCCGGCACACCACCGGTCCCGCCCCTTCGACGTCCGATGGGAGAATCGACCCCATGACCCCTCGCACGCGCCTGCAGATCACCGCGGCCGCGCCCGACCCGGCGCTCCTGGACCTCCCGTGGGACGTGCCGCTCGCCGACTGGCCCGCGGACCAGCTCGCCGCCCTCCCCCGCGGCATCTCCCGGCACACCGTGCGGTTCGCGCGGCTGTCCGGCCGGGTGATCGCGATCAAGGAGATCGGCGAGAGCGTCGCCTACCGCGAGTACGAGCTGCTGCGCCAGCTGGGCCGCCTGGACGTGCCGAGCGTCGAGCCCGTCGGGGTCATCACGGGCCGCACCGCCCCGGACGGCGAGCCGCTGGAGGCCGTGCTCATCACGCAGCACCTGCGCTTCTCGCTGCCGTACCGCGCGCTGTTCAGCCAGTCCCTGCGGCCGGACACCGCCACCCGCCTGATCGACGCCCTCGCGGTGCTCATGGTCCGGCTGCACCTCGCGGGCTTCTACTGGGGCGACGTGTCGCTGTCGAACACCCTGTTCCGCCGCGACGCCGAGACGTTCGCCGCGTACCTGGTGGACGCGGAGACCGGGGACCTGCACGACACCCTGACCGACGGGCAGCGCGGGTACGACCTCGAGGTCGCCCGCGTGAACATCATCGGCGAGCTGATGGACCTGCAGGCCGGCGAGTTCCTCGAGGAGGACGTCGACGCCGTCGCGATCGGCGCGATGCTGGTCGAGCGGTACGAGGAGCTGTGGGTGGCGCTGACCACCGCCGAGTCGTTCGGCCTGGACGAGCGGTGGCGGGTGCAGGCGCGCATCGAGCGGCTGAACGACCTGGGCTTCGACGTCGGCGAGCTGGACATCACCACCGACGTCGACGGCACCAGCGTCCGCATCCAGCCCAAGGTCGTGGACGCCGGGCACCACTCCCGGCGGCTCATGCGGCTCACCGGGCTGGACGTGCAGGAGAACCAGGCCCGCCGCCTGCTCAACGACCTCGACCAGTTCCGCGCGGCCACGGACCGCCAGAACGACGACGAGACGTTCGTGGCACACGACTGGCTCACCGAGGTGTTCGAGCCCGCCGTCCGCGCCGTCCCCCGCGCGCTGCGGCCCAAGCTGGAGCCCGCGCAGCTCTACCACGAGCTGCTCGACCACCGCTGGTTCCTGTCCGAGGGCCGGGGGCGCGACGTGCCGATGCGCGAGGCCGTGCAGTCCTACGTCCAGGACATCCTGCCGAACCGCCCGGACGAGGAGTCGGTGCTCGGCGTCTCCGCCGCGGACCTGCGCGAGGACGCGGACGCCCTGCCCGCCGCGACGGACTGACCCCGCGGCCGCGCGCGGCCCGGCCTAGAGCTCGACGCGCTCGTTCGGCGCCTCGAGCCGCTCGCCGCTGACCTTCGCCTTCACGAAGCTCAGCAGCGTCGCGACGCGACCCCCGGGGGCGTCCCAGTACTCGGCGGACTCCGCGCGCACGCGCAGCAGCACCGCCTGCGGGGAGTCCGGGCCGTCCGGCAGCCACGCCTCGACGCCGGCGCTCCACAGCTCACGCTTCTTCTCGGCGTCGTCGACGACCTGCGCGGTGCCGGCGACCGACACCCACGTGGCGCCGGAGCCGACGGCGACGTTCACGCCCGGGTGCGCGGCGACGTGGTCGAGCTTGCGGGAGGTGCGCTCGGCGAAGAACCAGAGGTCGCCGTCGAACTCCACCTCCTGCAGCGCCATGGGGCGCGCCACGAGGGTGCCGTCGGGGGCCACGGTGGTCAGCACGCCGAGCCGCTGGTCGCGCAGCAGCCGGGCGACGGTCGCGACGGCGTCGTTCGTGTCGGTGGGCATGCGTCCATCGTGCGGCCGGGTGCGGTGTCCCGCACCCGGGCCGCCGGACGGGCGCGTCAGCTGGTGCGCTGGCGGGCGACCTCGTACAGGGCGATGCCCGCGGCCACGCCGGCGTTCAGGCTCTCGACCTCCGACGTGATCGGGATCGAGGCGATGGCGTCGCAGTGCTCCCGCACCAGGCGCGACAGGCCCTTGCCCTCGGAGCCGACGACCAGCACCAGCGGGTCCGTCGAGTACGGCAGGTCCTGCACGGAGACGTCCCCGCCGCCGTCCAGCCCGACGATGAAGCACCCGGCCTCGTGCAGGCGCTCCAGCGCCCGGACCAGGTTCGTCGCACGGGCCACCGGCACGCGGGCGGCGGCACCCGCCGACACCTTCCAGGCCGACGCCGTCACGCCCGCGGCGCGGCGCTCGGGGACGAGCACGCCGTGCGCGCCGAACGCCCCGGCGGACCGCAGCACGGCACCGAGGTTGCGGGGGTCGGTCACGCCGTCGAGCGCGACGATCAGCGGCGCGCGGTCGCTCGCGGTGGCCACGTCCAGCAGGTCCTCGACGTCCCGGTACTCGTACGGCGGCACCTGGATCGCGACGCCCTGGTGCACCGAGCCGTCGGTCATCCGGTCGAGCTCCGGCTTGGTGACCTCGAGCAGGGGGTAGCCCTCGTCGGCGGCCGTGCGCAGGATCTCTCGCGTGCGGTCGTCGGACTCCAGGCGGCTGGCGATGTACACCGCCGACACCGGGATGCCTGCGCGCAGCGCCTCGACCACCGAGTTACGACCGGCGACCACCTCGGTGACGCCCGCGCCGCGCTTCCGGCCGGCCGCCGCACCGCCGCGTCCGGCCGGGCGGTTGCCCGAGGGGCGGCCGCCCGCGACGTTCTGCCGGCGCTCGGCCGCAGCCTTCTTCTTGCCGGCCGGGTGGTACGTGCGGTCCTCGGCCTTGGGGGTGGGGCCCTTGCCCTCGAGCCCGCGGCGGCGCTGACCGCCGGACCCGACGCTCATGCCCTTCTTGCTGCCCGGCTTGCGCGTCGCGCCCCGGCGCTGGGAGTTCCCGGCCATCAGTTCTCGTCCTCAGGTGTCGGGCGCGCGGCGAGTGACCAGCGCGCGCCGGTGGCGTTGTCCTCGACGGCCACGCCTGCGGCCGCCAGTCGGTCACGGATCGCGTCCGCGGTGGCCCAGTCCCGGGCGGTGCGGGCCGCGGCCCGCGCGTCGAGCTCGGCACGCACGAGGGCGTCCAGCGCCTCCGCGTGCCGGTCGTCGGTGCGGCCGGCACCCCACTGCTCGCCGGCCGGGTCGAGCCCGAGCACGTCGAGCATCGCGCGCACGGCGACCAGCCCGGCGCGCACGGCCGCGTCGTCGCCCGCCGCGAGGGCGGAGTTCCCGGCGCGCAGGTGCTCGTGCACGACCGCGAGCGCGGCGGGCACGTTGAGGTCGTCGTCCAGCGCCGCGCCGAACGCCTCGGGCAGGTCGGTCGTCGCGAGCTCCGCGGCGGGCACGGCGCCCACGCGCTCGGTGGCGCGGTCGACGAACCCGGCGAGCCGGTCCCAGGTGGCCTCGGACTCGGCGAGCGTGTCCGGGGTCCACTCGAGCATCGACCGGTACTGCACGGCCGTCAGGGCGTACCGCAGCACGGCGGGCCGCACCGTCTCCAGCAGGGCGCTGACCAGCAGGCCGTTGCCGAGCGACTTGCTCATCTTGGCGCCCGACTGCGTCACCCAGCCGTTGTGCAGCCAGTAGCGGGCGAACCCGTACCCGGCGGCGCGGGACTGCGCCTGCTCGTTCTCGTGGTGCGGGAACCGCAGGTCGAGCCCGCCGCCGTGGATGTCGAACGTGTCGCCCAGGTAGCGCTGCGCCATGGCGGAGCACTCGAGGTGCCAGCCGGGGCGGCCGCGGCCGAACGGGGTGTCCCACGCGGCGGTCCCGGGCTCGCCCGGCTTGGCGGCCTTCCACAGCGCGAAGTCGTGCGGGTCGCGCTTGTCGCCCCCCGCGCCGTCCGGGGCGGGAGCCATGTCGTCCAGGCGCTGGCTGGTCAGGGAGCCGTAGTCCGCGTAGGAGCGGACGTCGAAGTACACGTCCCCCTCCCCCGCGACGTAGGCGTGCCCGGTGTCGACCAGCCGCTGCATGAGGGCGACCATCGCGGGCACGTGCCCGGTGGCGCGCGGCTCGTACGTCGGGGGCAGCACGCCGAGGGCGTCGTACGCGCTGGTGAACGCGCGCTCGTTCTGCATCGCCCACGCCCACCACTCGACGCCGGCCTCCGCGGAGCGGGCCAGGATCTTGTCGTCGATGTCGGTGACGTTCCGGACCATCGTCACGTCGTGCCCCGTCCGGCGCAGCCAGCGGACCAGCACGTCGAAGGCGACGACCGACCGCACGTGGCCGATGTGCGGGGGCGCCTGCACGGTCGCGCCGCACAGGTAGATGCCGACCCGGCCCGGGACCACGGGGACGAAGTCGCGCACCTCGCGGGTGGCGGTGTCGAACAGGCGCAGGCTCACAAGGGTCAAGGCTACCGGGGCCGGTGCGCCGGACCGTCGAAACGGGCCGCCTCGGTGCGCAGGGCCTCCAGCACACGGCCCACGACCCGGCGCTCGGCGCGGTCGGGGCGCACCAGCGCGTCGATCCGCCGGCCCGCGCGCACGCCCGCCAGCGGCACGAGCCGCACCCCCCGCAGCCCCGCGGTGTGCCGGGGCAGCAGGCTGATGCCGTGGCCCGCCGCGACCAGGGCCTCGACGACCCCGAAGTCGTTGAACCGCTGCACGATCCGCAGCGGTGCCCCCACGGCGGCGGTCACCGCGTCGAGCACCCCCGCGACCGGGAACCCCTCCCGCACGGCGATCCACGGCTGGTCGGCCAGGTCGTGCGGCGTCAGCACGTCGCGGGCGGCGAGCGGGTGCCCGGGCGGGAGCGCCACGTCGAGCGGCTCGCGCAGCAGCGGGACGACCTCCAGCCCCGCCGGCCACTCGTACGCGGAGTCCGGCCGGTGGGCCACCACGACGTCGAACTCGGTGGTCAGCGCGGGGAAGTCCTCCTGGGCGACGTCCTCGTCGCCGAGCTCCACCCGCACGCCGGCCATCGCCTGCACCCGCGTCAGCAGCCCCGGCAGCAGCAGCTCCGCTCCCGACTGGAACGCCGCCACCCGGACCGTGCCCTGCGGGGCCGAGCGGAACGCGTCCACCGCCGCCTCCGCCCGCTCCAGGGCGACCGCGACGTCCAGGGCCGCGTCGGCGAGCGCCCGGCCCGGCCCCGTCAGCCGGATCCCCCGGCCGACCCGCTCGACCACGTCGACCCCCGCGTCGCGGGCCAGCGCGCGCAGCTGCTGCGAGACCGCCGACGGGGTGAGGTGCAGGACGGCGGCCGCCGCGGTGACCCCGCCGTGGTCCCGGACCGCCCGGAGCGTCGCCAGGTGCCGCGTGTCCATGCAGCGACGCTACATGGTCGGTCACGGATCTTTCGATGGTGCTGGACGGTGGCGCCCGCGCATCATCGACCCATGCCGCTGCGCGACCGCCTCCTCGCCCTCACGGTGGCCCTGGTGTGGGGACTGAACTTCCCGGCCATCCACCTGTCCCTCGAGCAGTTCCCGCCGTTCTTCCTGGTCGCGCTGCGGTTCGCCGTGCTGGCCGTGCCGACCCTGCTGCTGGTGCCCCGCCCACGCGTGCCCGTGCGCTGGCTGCTCGGGTACGGCATCGGGTTCGGGGTCCTCCAGTTCGCGTTCCTCTACCTCGCGATGGACACCGGCATGCCGACCGGGCTCGCGTCCCTGGTCCTGCAGGCGTCTGCGCCGTTCACCGTGCTGCTGGGCGCGGCGTGGCTGCGGGAGCGGATCAGCGCGCGGCAGGCCGTCGGCGTCGGCCTGGCGCTCTGCGGGCTCGGTGGCATCGCGGCCCTGCGCGCCGGCGCCGGGGCGTCCGCGGGGCTGCTGCCCGTGGTGCTGACGCTGTGCGGCGGGCTGGGGTGGGCGTTCGGCAACGTGTCGAGCCGGCAGGCGCACCCGGACAGCCCGTTCCGGTTCATGCTGTGGATGTCCGTCGTGCCGCCGCTGCCGATGCTCGCGCTGTCGCTGGCGGTCGACGGGCCGGCGGCCATCGGGCGGTCGCTGACGACGCTCGGCACGCCCACCGCCGCGTGGGCGCTCGCCGGGCTGGCGTTCACGGTCCTGGTGGCGACCGTCGTCGGGTCGGGCATCTGGACCGCGCTGCTCGCGCGGCACCCGTCGGGGGTGGTGGCGCCGTTCTCGATGCTGGTGCCCGTCGTGGGGATCGCGGCGTCGTGGCTGATCTTCGACGAGCGCCCGGCGACCGGGGAGCTGGTGCTGGGCGCTCGTCGAAGATCAGCCACGACGCCGCGATCCCCACGACCCGTCTCTTCTACACCTCTCCCAGCCCCCCAGACGCCACGCCATCCCCTCTGCCGGCTTCTGCTTTGAAAAAACA
>NZ_CABEGA010000055.1 GCF_901521055.1 Cellulomonas hominis
GGGAAGTGGTTATAATTGAACGCTGCGGGGGACGCCAGGGCGTGCACCTAAGCGTTCGTCGGCAGCGTCAGAGGGGTATAAGAGACAGGACCCCCGACGGCCCCATCCTCGTGCGCGGGGACGTCGAGATCCGCGACGCCGCGGGCCGGGTCGTCCCCCGCCGCCGCGCGACCGTCGCGCTGTGCCGGTGCGGCGCGTCGGGCATCAAGCCGTTCTGCGACGGCTCGCACAAGGCGATCGGCTTCCGCACCGACGACGAGGTGCCCCGCCCGGACGAGCCCGTCGCGGCGCAGGAGAGGAGCATCCCGTGAAGATCACCGTGCCCGCACCGGGCGTGGCCCGCCTGGAGCACGCCTACGTCAACTGCTACGTGCTCGCCGACGAGCGCGGCGCGACCGTCGTCGACGCCGGGCTGCCCCGCATGTGGTCGATGCTCCCGCGGGCGCTCGCGGCGGTGGACCGCACGCCGGCGGATGTGCGCGCCCTCGTCCTGACCCACGCGCACTTCGACCACGTGGGCTTCGCCCGCCGGGCGCTGCACGAGCTCGGCGTCGACGTCTGGGTGCACCCCGAGGACGCCCGCCTGGCAGCGCACCCGTACCGCTACGCGCACGAGAACCCCCGCGCGATCTACCCGCTGTCGCACCCGCGCGCCGCGCGCATCCTGGCCGCGATGCTCGGTGCCGGTGCCGCGCGGGTGAAGGGCGTGCGCGTCGTCCGGTCGCTCGTCCCGGGCCAGAAGCTCAAGGTCCCGGGCCGCCCGCACGTGATCGCCTGCCCGGGGCACACCTACGGGCACGTGGCGCTGCACCTGCCCGACGCCGGCGTGCTGCTGTCCGGCGACGCCCTGGTCACGCTCGACCCGTACACCGGGCGGACCGGGCCGCGGATCGTCGCGGGAGCCGCCACGGCCGACAGCGCACTGAACCTCGCGACGCTGGACGCGCTGGCGGCCACCGGCGCGCAGGTCGTCCTGCCCGGGCACGGGGAGCCGTGGACGGGTGGCGTGGTGGAGGCCGTGCGCCTGGCACGCGAGGTCGGCAAGGCCTGAGGGGCTCCTGGGCCTGCGCGCCGCGAGCATCGCGCCTACCGTCGGGCTCGTGACCTCGCGACACGGCAGCACGCCCGGATCCGACCGACCTGGCCCCACCGGCAGCGCGGCCGCCCCGCGGCACGGAGCCCGCGCGGGGGCCGCCCCCGCGCGGCGGTCGGCCCACGCGGCGGATCCCGTCCCCGGCGGCCGGGAGGTCGACGCGGTGGTGGTCGGCGCGGGCCCGAACGGCCTCGCGGCGGCGGTCACGCTCGCGCACGCGGGCCTCGAGGTCCTCGTGCTGGAGGGCCAGGACACCGTCGGCGGCGGCTCGCGGACCCTCGACCTCGGGCTGGCGCCCGGGGTGCGGCACGACATCTGCTCGGCGGTGCACCCGATGGCGTGGGCCTCGCCGTTCTTCCGCGCCCTGGGCCTGCACGAGCGCCTCGACCTGCTGACCCCGGAGGCGTCGTTCGCGCAGCCGCTCGACGGCGGCCGGGCCGCGGTGGCGTACCACGACCTGGATCGCACGGCGGAGAACCTGGGCCCGGACGGCGCCGCCTGGCGCGACCTGTTCGGCCCGCTGTCCGAGCGGTGGCGGGACGTGGTCGCCCTCGTGCTGGGCGACCACCGCAGCATCCCGGCCGGCGCGACGCCCCGGTCCGTGGTCACCGCGGTGCAGTTCGCCCTAGGAGCGCTGCGCAACGGCACCGCGTTCGTGCCGTCGACGCTGCGGACCGAGGAGGGCGCGGCGCTGCTGACCGGCGTCGCGGGGCACGCCATCACCCCGCTGCCGTCGCTCGCGGCGGCCGGGACCGCCATGCTGCTCACCACGCTGTCGCACGCGGGTCACGGCTGGCCGGTCGTCCGCGGCGGCTCGCAGTCGATCGTGGACGCCCTGCACGCGGACCTCGTGCGGCTCGGCGGCCGGGTCGTCACCGGCCACCCCGTCGCCCGGCGCGCGGACCTCCCCCCGGCCCGCGCGTACCTGTTCGACACCGCCCCGCGCACCGTCGCGCAGGTGTTCGGCGACGCGATGCCGCCGCACCTGGTCCGCGCCTACGCGGGCTTCCGGTACGGCAACGCCGCCGCCAAGGTCGACCTGGTGGTGGACGGCCCGATCCCGTGGGCGCACCCGGAGGTGGGCCGCGCCGGCACCGTGCACCTCGGCGGCACCCGCGACCAGGTCGTCGCCGCCGAGGTCGAGGTCGGCCGCGGCCGGCACGCCGAGCACCCGCTGACGCTGCTGTCCGACCCGGCGGTCGTCGACCCGGGCCGTGCACCGGCGGGCCAGCGCCCGGTGTGGGCGTACGCGCACGTGCCCGCCGGCTCCGACGTGGACCCCACCGAGGCGGTGCTGCGGCAGGTCGAGCGGTTCGCCCCCGGGTTCCGCGACACGGTCGTCGCGTCGCACGCCATCCCCGCGGCCCGGCTGTCGGAGCACGACGCGAACCTCGTGCACGGCGACATCGCGGGCGGCGCGATCTCCGTGTGGGGCATGGCGACCCGGCCGGCGCTGCGGCTCGACCCGTTCGCGAGCGGGGCGCCGGGCGTCTACCTGTGCTCCGCGTCCGCCCCGCCCGGCCCCGGGGTGCACGGCCTGTCCGGCTGGTACGCGGCCCGCCGGGCGCTCAAGGACGTGTTCGGCCGCCAGGACGCCCTGGCGGCGTCGGCTACGCGATGACGCCCGCCTCGCGGAGCTGCTCCGCGAGGGCGTTCCCGTCGGGTGCGTGCGCGAGCACCACCGACGAGCGGTCCAGGTCGTCGACCGCCCTTCGCGTCGCGGGCGTCGGGGCCGGCAGACCGTTCTGGGCGACCTGCTCCTGCACCGACAGCTCGCGGACGGCGATCGCCGCGACCTTGCCGGGGTGCTCCGCGGCGAACGTCTCGTAGACCTGCGGGTCGTGCTGGCCGTCGTCCCCCACGAGGATCCACCGCAGGTGCGGCAGCTCCTCGGCCAGCCGGCGCAGCGTCGCGGACTTGTGCGCGCGCCCCGACCGGAACAGCTCCGTGCCGGTCGGCCCCAGGTCGGTGAGCAGCAGCGAGCCCTGCGGCAGGCCGACCCGGTCCAGGAACCGCGCGAGGGCGCTCGCGGTGTTCCACGCGCCGGTCGACAGGTAGAACACCGGGGCGGCGGGGTGCGACGCGGTGATGTCCCGGTACAGCTCCGGCATGCCGGGGACGGCCTTGCGCCGCGCCTCGGACCGGACCAGGAAGTTCCAGGCCGCGATGTGGGGGTGCGGCACCATCGTCACGAGCACGGTGTCGTCGATGTCGCTGACGATCGCGTGCGTGGCCGCCGGGTCCACGACCTGCACCGGCGCGGGCACCTCGCCGTCCCCGCCGTCGACGGACATCCACAGCTGACGCCAGCCGGGCTCGAGCGCGATGTCCACCGGGGCGTCGACGTACCCGCTGCGGTCGGTGCGGGTCACGGCCAGGTCCGGGCCGCCCGGCTCGGTCCGCACCCGCACGACGGCACCCGGCAGCTCGGCGGACAGCAGGTTCCGCCAGCCCCGCCGCGCGACGCTCCCGGGGGTCGGCGCGTCGGGCGCGGTGAGCAGCACGCGGCCGCGGGCACGCACCCGGTCGACGGTCCCGTACGACGGGTAGGTGACCAGGCGCGGGGTGTAGCCGCGGCGCGCGAGGGCGCGGCCGACGACGGAGTTGATGCGGTCCTCGGTGCGGGCGGCGAGCTGGGCGATCGTCGTCATCGACCCAGTATCGGCAGCCCCGCGCGGAGCCGCGCGTCAGGCCGTCGCCGCCCCGTCCCGACACCGGGCGTTCCGTGTCGGCGAGGGGTCGACCACGGCGGTATAACCCGTCATACTGGGGCCATGAAGACGGCGATCTCTGTTCCCGACAAGGACTTCGAGCGGTTCGAGCGCGTCGCCCGGCGGCACGGGATGAACCGGTCGGAGTTCTACCGGCTCGCGGCTGCCGGCCTCGCCGACCGGCTCGAGGGCCGCAGCGAGCTGACCGACCTGGCCAACGCGGTGATCGCCCGGGCGGGACAGCCCTCGGCCGACGGCGTCTTCGTCGGTGAGTCGACGCGGATCATGGCCGAGAGCACCGACTGGTGATCGCCCGCGGCGACGTGGTCTGGGTCGACTTCGGCGTCCCGCGCGGATCGGCTCCCGCCAAGATGCGCCCGGCAGTCGTGCTGCAGGAGGACTGGCTGCTCGCGACGGAGATCAACACGGTGATCGTGGTGCCGCTGACGTCGAACCTCGCGCTCGACGCGTTCCCCGGGAACGTGCTCGTGCCGGGGCTGGTGTCCGGCTTGGACAAGGACTCCGTCGCGGTCGTCTCCCAGACCGGTCCGGTCTCGCGCGAGTACTGCCAGCCGTACCCGGCCGGCCGGTTGCCGGCGTACCTCATGGCCACGATCGGCGAGGGGGTGCGCCTGGTCACCGGCGTGTAGCGGCGGCAGCTCAGTCGCGGGCGACCTGCTCGTCGTACCGGTCCAGCGCGACCTGCGCGAGCAGCGGGTGCGGTCCGAGCGGCGCGGTGACCACGTCGGCCCCCGCGGCCGCGAGCGCGGAGTGGAAGTGCCCGGGTGCGAGCAGGTACGCGGCGACGACCACCCGCTGCGCCCCCGCGGCGCGGGCGGCCGCGACGGCGTCGGTCACGCTGGGCGTCGCCGACGCGCCGAAGCCGACGGTCACCGGCCCCTGCCACGCCTCGCGGACGGCGTTGGTCACGACCCCGACGGCGCGCGCCGCCTCGGGGTCGCTGGAGCCGGCCGCGGCGACGACCACCGCGTCGCCCGGGCTCGCACCGGCCTCGGCGAGGCGCTGCAGCAGGACCGTGACCAGGCGCTCGTCGGGCCCGAGCGGCTCCGCGGCTGTCGCGGGCAGCCCGGCCACCGCCGCCCCGATGTCGTGCCGGACGTGGTACCCGGTGGACAGCAGCAGCGGGGTGACGACCGCGCAGGTCCCCCGGGCGCCGGGGGCGCGGGCGGCCAGGACGTCGCGGACGGCGTCGCCGACCGCCGGCTCCTGCACGTCGACGAACGCCTCGACGACCCGCAGCCCGGGACGCAGCGCCCGGACGTCCGCCGCGAGCGCGCGCACGGTGGCCCGGCCCTCGGGGCTGCGGGTGCCGTGCGCGCACGCGACGAGCACCGGGGCCGTCATCGCCCCGCCCCCGCGAGGGCGACGCCGGCCCCGGCGTCCTCGACGCCCGCACCCGCCACGAGCAGCGGGTCGAGCAGCCCCGGCCGTGCGACCTCGCCCACCACGACGACGGCGGGCGACGGCAGCCCCTCGGCGGCGCACCGGGCGGCGAGCCCGGACAGCGGCGCCCGGACCACCCGCTGGTCGGGCAGCGTCGCGCGGGACACCACCGCGGCGGGCGTCGCCGGGTCGACCCCGGCCGCCAGCGCCTCGGCGGTCAGCCGGTCCAGCCAGGACAGGCCCATGAGCACGACGACGGTCACGTCGGGCGTGCGCAGCGCGGCGAGGTCGAGCTCCGTCAGGGAGCCGTGGCCGTTGACCACGTGCAGGCGGGCGCTCGTCCCGCGGTGCGTCACCGGGATCCCGGCGGCCTCGGCGGCCGCCACGGCGGACGTCACGCCGGGAACCACGCGCACCGGCACCCCCGCGGCCCGGCACGCGAGCACCTCCTCGCCGCCGCGCCCGAACAGGAACGGGTCGCCGCCCTTCAGCCGGACGACGCGCCGGCCGGCCAGCGCCTGCTCGACCAGGACCGCGTTGATGCCCGCCTGCGGCAGCGTGTGGACGCCGGGCGCCTTGCCGACGGAGATCACGCGCACGTCCTCCCGCAGCTCGGCGAGCACCGAGGTCGGACCGAGCCGGTCGGTGACCACCACGTCGGCCTGCGCGAGCAGCGTGCGGGCGCGGACCGTCATCAGGGCCGGGTCGCCGGTCCCGCCGCCGACCAGCGCGACCTCCCCCGGCTGCAGCACGTCGGGGCCGGTCGACTCCGGGCGGCCCGCGCGGGTGTCGGTGGCGGGGTCGAGCAGCGCGAGCACGATCCGGTCGCGCACCGCGGCGGCACGACGGGGGTCGGGGACGCCCTCGGAGAGCACGCCGACCAGCAGCCCGCCGATCCGCGCGGCGGCCGGCGTCCGGGCGGTCCCCGTCCGCGCGTCGGCGGCGGCGACGCAGAACACCCGGCGCGCGCTCGCCCAGCCGACCACCGCGTCGTCCACGGCGGCGAGGCCGGTGCAGGTCCAGACGAACCACACGTCCGCGACGTCCGCCTCACGCACCGGACGACGCCGCAGCCGCACCGCGCCCGAGGCCTCGAGCTCCAGCAGGTCGTCCACGACCTCCGGGGCGACCACCAGCACGTCCGCGCCCGCGTCGACCGCGGTGCGGGCGCGGCGTGCCGCGACCGGCCCGCCGCCGACGACCAGGACCGGCCGCCCGGCGACGTCGAGGCCCGCGAGGAGCGTCATGACGCCACCGCCACGAGCACGTCGCCGTCGACGACCGTCACCGGGTAGCAGCGCAGGTCCACGGGCTCCTTGCCGACCGGGTCCAGGCACGCGCCGGTCAGCACGTCCCACACCTGCTTGTACATCGGCGAGGTCACGGTCGGCACGCCGGCCACGTCGCCGACGATCCCGCGGCTGAGCACGTTCGCGCCGGAGTAGGGGTCCCGCTGCTGCACGGCCACGACGCGGTCGTCGGCGAGGCGGAACAGCGCCACCCGGTGCTCGCCGAGCAGCGCGCCGGCGCCGCGCTCCGGCAGCAGGTCGTCGAGCCGGCAGACCCGCACGGGGCCCTCGGTCGGGCGGACGGTGCTCACGGGGCGACCTCCAGGGTGACGGCAGCGGCACGGGCGGTCAGCAGGTCGGGGCTGCCCGTCTCGCCCGGCCGGGCGGGGCGCGCCTGGCCGCGCTCGGGGACGTAGGCCAGGTCGGGGTCGCCGAGCCCGGGCGCGTTGACGTACGGCGTGAACCGGCGGAGCTTCTCGGGGTCTTCCAGCGTGGCGCGCCACTCGTCGACGTACCCCGCGACGTGCCGCTGCACCTCGGCCTCGAGCTCGGCGCCGATGCCCTGGGCGTCGTCGACGACCACCCGGCGCAGCTCGGCGATGCCGCCCGGGAACGCCGCGACCCACGCCGCGGTGCGCTGCAGACGGTCCGCGCTGCGCACGTAGAGCGCGAGGAACCGGTCGACCACCCGCACGAGCGTCTCGTCGTCCAGGTCCTCCGCGAGCAGGTCCGCGTGCCGCGGCGTGAAGCCCCCGTTGCCGCCGACGTAGACGTTCCAGCCCTTCTCCGTCGCGATGACGCCGACGTCCTTGCCGCGGGCCTCCGCGCACTCCCGGGCGCAGCCCGAGACGCCGACCTTGAACTTGTGCGGCGACCGCAGCCCCCGGTACCGCAGCTCCAGGCGGACGGCCATGCTGGCCGAGTCCTGCACGCCGAACCGGCACCACGCCTGCCCGACGCAGGTCTTCACCGCGCGCAGCGACTTGCCGTACGCCTGCCCGGACTCGAACCCGGCGTCGACGAGCCGTCGCCAGATGGCCGGCAGCTGGTCCTGGCGCGCGCCGAACATCGCGATGCGCTGCGCGCCGGTGACCCGCGTGAACAGGCCGAAGTCCCGCGCGACCTCGGCCAGCGCGAGCAGCTTCTCCGGGGTGACCTCCCCGCCGGGCATGCGCGGGACGACCGAGTAGGTGCCGTCCTTCTGCAGGTTCGCGAGCAGGTGGTCGTTGGTGTCCTGCAGCGGCGCCTGGTCCGGCTGCAGCACGTGGCCGATGCCGAGGGAGGACAGGATCGACGCGACGACCGGCCGGCAGACCGCGCACCCGCGCCCCTGCCCGTGCCGGGCGACGACCTCGGAGAACGTCCGCAGCCGCTCGGTCCGCACCAGCGCGAACAGCTCCGCGCGGGACATCGCGAAGTGCTCGCACATCGCGGTCGACACCGCGATCCCGGCGCGCTCCAGCGTGCGGTTCACGACCGTGGTCAGCAGCGGCACGCACGAGCCGCAGACGGTCCCCGCGCGGGTGCACGTCTTGACCTCGCCCACGCTGCGGCAGCCGTGCTCGGTGACGGCCGCGCGGACCGTCCCGGCGGAGACGTTCGAGCACGAGCACAGCACCACGTCGTCCGGGAGGTCGGCCTGCGCCGGCGCCGCGCCGCCCTCGGGGGCGAGGAACGCCGACGGGTCCGCGCCCAGCGGCCGGCCCAGCAGCGGCCGCAGCGACGAGTACAGCGCGATGTCGCCGACGAACACGCCGCCGAGCAGCACCCGCGCGTCGTCGGAGACCACGAGCTTGCGGTAGGTGCGCGCCACCGGGTCGGCGAACGTGACCTCCAGCGCCCCGGGGGTCAGCGCGAGGACGTCGCCGAAGCTGGCCGCGTCCACGCCGACGCCCTTGAGCTTCGTGCCGTCCGGGGCCCGCGTGTACACCGCGTCCCCGCCGCACAGCCGGTCCACCACGACGTCCGCCATGGCGTTGCCCGGTGCCACCAGACCGGCGCACTCGCCCTCGTGGCTCGCGCACTCCCCGATCGCCCAGACCGCCGGGTCGGACGTCCGGCACGTCGGGCCGACCACGATGCCGCCACGCTCCGCGACCGCGAGACCGGCCTCGCGGCCGAGCCGGTCGCGGGGCCGGATGCCCGTGGAGTAGATGACGACGTCGGCGGGGACGGTCTCCCCCGTCGACAGCTCCAGCCCGCCCACCGCGCCGTCGCCGGCGGCGACCACCCGGGTCGCCGCGGCGGAGGTCCGCACCTCCATGCCGAGGCCCGCGACGAGGACGCGCAGTGCCTCGCCGCCGCCCGCGTCGAGCTGCACGGCCATCAGCCGGTCCGCGAACTCCACGACGGTGGGCAGGACGTCCAGCGTCTGCAGCGCCGCCGCGGCCTCCAGGCCCAGGACGCCGCCACCCACGACGGCCCCGCGCAGCGGACGGCCGAGCGCGGCCGAGCGGCCGGCGACCCAGTCGCGCAGCGCCCCGACGTCCGCGACGGTCCGGTACGCGAGCACGCCGGGCAGGTCGGTCCCCTCGGTGCGCGGCACCCAGGCACGGGACCCGGTCGCCAGCACGAGGGTGTCGTAGGTCAGCTGCCGGCCCGACGCCGTCCGGACGGTCCGGGTGGTGCGGTCCAGCGCCACCGCGGCGTCCCCGACGACCAGCTCGACGCGCGGGTCCTGCCACGGGGCGGGGTCGAGCGCCAGGTCCTCGTCCGCCCGGCCGCCGAACACGTCCGAGAGGTGCACCCGGTCGTACGGCAGGCACGGCTCGTCGCCGACGACGGTCATCCGGAACGCCCCGGCGTCGGGGCGGCGGCAGAGCTGCTCGGCGAAGCGGTGCGCGACCATCCCGGCGCCGACCACGAGGACGTGCCCGAGGTCGGGGGCGGCGGCGGGTGCGGGGGGCGGCGTCATGCGCACAGTTTTCAACGGCCCCGACCGTGGTAATTGGGCCCAACGGCCCAGGCCGCCCGGCCGCGCACGCCGTCAGACCGGGGGCGCGCCCGCCAGCCGCAGCACGCAGACGCCCGGGGCCGCGAACGGCTCGATCCCCTCGGCCCGCACCGGGCCACCGGTCCGGGCCAGCAGCGCCTGCGCCAGCCCGAGGTGCACCTGGCACACCACGTCCGGGCGCTCGCGGGCCAGGTCGAGGAACGGGCAGCGTCGCAGGTGGTACGCCGACGCACCGGGCCGGAGCTCCGGGTCGAACCCCAGCCGCTCGAGGTGCGCGGTCAGGTCGGCGACCTGGGCTGCGGCGCCCGCGGCTCCGCCCGGCGCGGCAGCCCGCGGCGTCCCGCCGGGCAGCGCCGCGCCGGCCCGGAACCCGTGCCGGCGCGCGGACTCCGCCACGTCCCGCGCGGCGGTGCCGTAGCCGTCGAGCAGCGCCCGCGCGAGCGCACCGTGCGCGACAGCCGCCGCGTCGCGGGCGGCGGCCTCCTGCGGCACGGGCGCGGGGTCCTGCGACGGGAGGGCGCGCACCGCGCGGTACCGCATGCGGGGCCGTCCGCGCCCGGCCGGCACACCGGCCTCGCGCGCCACGTACCCGGCGTCCAGCAGCAGCCGCAGGTGCTCCCGGGTCGAGTTCTCGTGCAGCCCCACCTCGACGGCGAGCTCCCCCACGGTGCTCGACCCGCGCCGGTGCAGCGCGCGGAGCAGCTGCACCCGCCGCGCCGCGGCGAGGGGCTCGGGCGGCGCGTGCCGGGGCTCGGCACCGGGCATGAGGCTCCCTCCGCGTCGGGTCCGCGGCCGACGCAGAGCAGCGTGGTCCGTCCGGGGACCGAGGGCGTGGGACGTAGGTCACCACGCGAGGGCCGTCCCGGCCGGTGACGTCGTCTCACGGACGGGCACGCGGCGCGACGGCGTCACCGGCGGTGGCTAGCGTGGCGCGACCGCAGCGGCCCCGACGGCCGCGCAGCAGGAGGACACGCGATGCCCGGCACACCGGCACGGCTCGACGACCCGGCCACGACGGACGCCGCCACCTGGCGGGCGTGGGCCGCCGCGCGCGACGCGGAGCTCGCGAGCCCCCACGGCTGGCTGAGCCTCACGGCCCTGCACTGGCTGGGACCGGCCCCGGCCGCGCTCGGCGACCTGCCCGGGACCTGGTGGGCCGACGCCGACGGCATCCACGTGGACCCCGGCACCGCGCCCGACCCGGGCCTGACGCTGGACGCCGCGCCCGTCACGGCCGTGACGACGGTGTGGACGGCGGACGCGGGCGCCACCGGGGACCTCCGGCACGGCGACCGGCGGCTCGAGCCGCTGGGGCGCGGCCCGCTGACCCGGGGAGTGCGTGTCCGCGACCCGCACGCCCCCGCGCTGCGGGCGTTCACGGGCGTCCCGCGCTTCGACCACGACCCGGCGTGGCGCCTGACCGGCACGTTCGTGCCCGCCGAGGAGGGTCTGGTGGCGGAGACGGGCTCCGTCGCGGCGGGCGTGCGCCACGTGCAGGCCGTCGCCGGCCACGTGCGCTTCACCTCCGCGGGCGCCGAGCACGTGCTGCAGGTCGCGGGCGGCGCGCACCCCGCGATCTGGTTCCGCGACGCCACCAACGGCCACGAGACGGCGGCGTTCCGGGTGCTCGCCGTCCGCCCGGAGGCCGACGGCACGGTGGTGCTCGACCTCAACCGCGCGGAGAACGCCCCGTGCGCGTTCAGCGACCACGGCACGTGCCCGCTGCCGCCCGCGGGCAACACGCTGCCGTTCGCGGTGCGCGCGGGCGAGCGGACGCCGACGGGCCGCTAGGCGCCCGGCGGACGCGTCAGGCGGTGAGGCGCCGGTCCAGGCGGCGGGGGCCGGGCACGACCGCGCCGGGCTCGACGCGCGTCTCCGGCTCGACCACGGCGCGGGGCTCCAGCCGGGCGTCCGGCCCGACCTCGCTGCGCAGGCCCACCGTCGAGCCGGCGCCGACGCGTGCACCCCGTCCGAGGTGCACGTGCGAGCCGACCGTCGCGGCCACCTCCACGTGCGCGCCGGGTTCCACCCAGCAGTGCTGCCCGATGCGGGCACGCGCCTCCACGCGCGCCCCGGGGTCCACCCACGCCGACTCCGCGACGTAGGCGCTGTCGTCGACGACGGCGCCCTTGGCGACGAACCCGCCGCCGTTGTCGTGCCGCTGGTAGCGCACGACCGTGCCGTCGTCCTGCTCGAGGTCTTCGTATCGCTTCTTCATACCGCCCTCCTCAACGCACGGCACCGTCGGCTTGTTCCTGGGGTCACGAGGCCGCGCGCCCTGTGTTTGGCTCCGTCTGCATGTCCGGTTCGCTCCGAGTTTCTCCGATCATGTTGACTCCACCGGGTGACCCACGCCACAGTGGGTCCTGCCAGGGCGGCCACCGTCCCGGCGCGGCACCGCTGCCGCCGGCACGAGGACCAGGACACCGTCGTCATGTACCCCCCGGAACGCCACCAGGTGATCCTCACGACCGCCCGCTCCGCCGGCCGGGTCGAGGTCGCGCGGCTCGCCGACGACCTGGAGGTCACGCCCGAGACGGTGCGGCGCGACCTGACGGCGCTCGAGCGCATGGGGCTCCTGCGGCGGGTGCACGGCGGGGCCGTCCCGGTCGAGCGCCTCGGCTACGAGCCGGCGCTCGCCCAGCGGGAGAACGTGCTCGCGGCCGAGAAGGACCGCATCGCCAAGGCCGCCCTCGACGAGCTGCCGGCGGGCGGCTCCGTCCTCATCGACGCCGGCTCCACGACCGTGCGGCTCGCGGAGATGCTGCCGGCCGACCGCGAGCTGATCGTCGTCACCCACGCCCTGCCGGTCGCCACCGCGCTCGCCGCGCTGCCGAACGTGACGCTGCACCTCATCGGGGGCACCGTGCGACGCCGGACGCTCGCCGCCGTCGGCACCTGGGCGGAGCAGGCGCTCGCCGACGTCCGGGTCGACGTGGCGTTCCTGGGCACCAACGGGCTGACCGTCGAGGACGGGCTGTCGACGCCGGACCTCGCCGAGGCGGCCGTCAAGCGCGCGCTGGTCCGGGCCGCCGCCCGGACGGTCGTGCTCGCCGACCACTCCAAGATCGGCCGCACGGAGCTCGCGGTCGTCGCGCCGCTGAGCAGCGTCGACGCCGTGGTCACGGACTCCGGCGTCGCGCCGGAGCTCGCCGAGGAGATCGAGACGGCCGGCCCGCGCGTCGTGCGGGCCTGAGAACCCAGGACGGCGCGCTGCAGCGCCGCCCGGACACCGAGGAGAATGATGAAGGTCTTCCGTTTCTACGCCCCCGGCGACGTGCGGCTGGAGGAGGGCCCCGAGCCCTCCCCCGCCGACGGCGAGGTCAAGATCCGCGTCCGCGCCTGCTCGATGTGCGGCACCGACGTGAAGATCTCGACGTCCGGGCACCAGCGCATCGTGCCGCCCCGCGTCATGGGGCACGAGATCGCGGGGGAGGTCGTCGAGGTCGGTGCCGGCGTCGAGGGGTGGGTCCCCGGCGACCGGGTGCAGGTCATCGCGGCCATCCCGTGCGGCGAGTGCGAGTTCTGCCGCAGCGGCGCCATGACCATCTGCCCGAACCAGGTCTCGATGGGCTACGACTTCGACGGCGGGTTCGCGCCGTACATGATCGTGCCGCGGGAGGTGCTGCAGGTCGACGGCCTGAACCGCATCCCGGAGAACGTCTCCTACGCCGAGGCCTCCGTCGCGGAGCCGTTCGCCTGCGCGATCAACGCCCAGGA
Organism: Cellulomonas hominis; assembly: GCF_901521055.1. Taxonomy (GTDB): domain Bacteria; phylum Actinomycetota; class Actinomycetes; order Actinomycetales; family Cellulomonadaceae; genus Cellulomonas; species Cellulomonas endometrii. The sequence goes on from NZ_CABEGA010000055.1 coordinate 13,171, forward strand.
GATCGTCGACGTCCGCAAGGGCGACGTCGTCGTGGTGGTCGGCTCCGGCCCCATCGGCTGCCTGCACGTCCGGCTCGCCCGGGCGCGCGGGGCCGAGAAGGTGATCCTGGTCGAGCTCAGCCGCGAGCGCCTCGACCTGGCCGCCGCGGTCGTCGAGCCCGACGTCGCCATCTGCGCGGGCGAGGTCGACCCGGTGTCCGCCGTCAAGGAGGCCACGGACGGCCGGGGCCCGTCGGTCGTCATCACCGCCGCCGCGTCCGGGGCCGCGCAGGAGCAGGCGCTGCAGATGCTCGCCCCGCAGGGCCGGCTCAGCCTGTTCGGCGGTCTGCCCAAGGACCGGCCGACCATCACCTTCGACTCGAACCTCGTGCACTACCGCGAGCTGGCGGTGTTCGGCGCGAACGGGTCCAGCCCGGAGCACAACCGCCAGGCGCTCGCGCACATCGCCGACGGCAGCGTGCCCGTCGCCGACCTCATCACCCACCGGCTGCCGCTCGACCAGGTCGCCGAGGGCATCGACGTCGTCCGCTCCGGTGCGGGCATCAAGGTCACCATCGAGCCGTGACGGTCCCCCCGTCACGCCAGTCCAGAAGGAGCAGGTCAATGCCGATCCACTCCGCGCCGGGCCGCAGCGCCCGGCCGATCCCCCGACCGGGGGCGTGAGCATGTCCGCCACCACAGCCGCGGCTGCTCCCGCTCCCGCCCCCTCGCGGGCCAAGCAGGCCCAGGTCCGCGTCCAGCGGTTCGGCGCGTTCCTCAGCGCCATGATCATGCCGAACCTCCCGGCGTTCCTGGCCTGGGGGCTGATCACCTCGCTGTTCATCGCCGTCGGCTGGCTGCCGAACGAGATCCTGGGCGGCTTCGGCAACGCCGACGACGCCGGCAGCTGGCAGGGCGCGGCCACCCAGCTCGCGCTGGCCGAGGACGGGACGACGTTCCAGCAGTACGTCGGACTGGTCGGCCCGATGGTCACGTACCTGCTGCCGATCCTCATCGCGAACGCCGGCGGCCGCCTCGTCTACAAGGAGCGCGGCGGCGTCGTCGCCTCCATCGTCGCGGTCGGCATGATCACCGGCAGCACGGTCCCGATGTTCCTCGGGGCGATGATCGTCGGCCCCGCCGCGGCGTGGGTCCTCAAGAAGATCGACGGCCTCTGGGCGGGCAGGATCCGGCCCGGCTTCGAGATGCTCGTGGACATGTTCACCGCGGGGATCGCGGGCGCGGCGATGGCCGTCGGGGCGTTCTTCGGGTTCGCCCCGATCATCACGCAGGTGTCCGAGTGGCTGGGCAGCCTGGTGGGGTGGATGGCCGACAACAGCCTGATGCCCCTGATGTCGGTGGTCGTCGAGCCGGCCAAGGTGCTGTTCCTGAACAACGCCATCGGCAACGGCGTCCTGGTGCCGCTCGGTGCCTCGGAGGTCGTCGAGACCGGCAAGTCGCTGCTGTTCCTGGTGGAGGCGAACCCCGGCCCCGGGCTGGGCATCCTGCTCGCGTACTCGGTGTTCGGCATCGGGGCGGCGCGCTCGTCGGCGCCGGGCGCGGCGATCGTGCAGTTCGTCGGCGGGATCCACGAGGTGTACTTCCCGTTCGTGCTGATGAAGCCGACGCTGATCATCGCGGCGATCCTCGGCGGCGCCACGGGCATCGCCACGAACGTGGTGTTCGGGAGCGGCCTGCGCGGGCCCGCGGCCCCGGGGTCGATCATCGCGGTGTACGCCGCGACGCCACGGGACTCCTTCGTGGGCGTGACCCTGTCCGTGGTCCTGTCCTGCGTGGTGACGTTCCTGGTGGCGGCGGTCATCCTGCGGGCGTCCCGGAAGCGGGACCTCGCGTCGGGCGGCGGCGACCTCGAGGCCGCCATCGCGCAGACCGAGGCGAACAAGGGCAAGTCGTCGTCCGCGCTCGGGGCGCTCTCGCAGACCGTCGGCACCGGGGCCGCCTCGGCCACCGTCGCCGACGAGACGGCGGGGACCCGGCCCGTGCGGTCCATCGTGTTCGCGTGCGACGCCGGCATGGGGTCGTCGGCGATGGGCGCGAGCATCCTGCGGGACAAGCTCAAGAAGGCCGGCCGCAGCGACATCTCCGTGGTGAACCGGGCGGTGGCGAACCTCGAGGACGACGTCGACCTGGTCATCACCCAGCGGGAGCTGACCGACCGCGCACGACGGCACGCACCCAGCGCGCGGCACGTGTCGGTGGACAACTTCCTCAGCAGCCCCGTGTACGACGACGTCGTGCGCGCGGCCCAGCAGGAGACGGCGGAGAGGACGCAGTCATGACAGGGACCCTCAGCGCGGAGCTGATCGTGCCGGCGGGGCGCGCCACCACGAAGACCGAGGCCATCCGGGAGGCCGGCGACCTGCTCGTCGCCTCGGGCGCGGTCGACCCGGAGTACGTGGAGGCGATGCTCGACCGGGAGCGGGTGGTGTCCACGTACATGGGCAGCTTCCTGGCCATCCCGCACGGCACGGACGAGGCCAAGGGCGAGATCCGCCGGTCGGAGCTCTGCCTGATCCGGTACGAGGAGCCGGTCGACTGGGACGGCAACCCGGTGCGGGTCGTCGTGGGCATCGCGGGGGTCGGCAACCAGCACCTGGAGCTGCTGTCGCGGATCGCCCTGGTGTTCACCGACGGCGAGCGGGTGCAGCGGGTGCTGGACTCCACGACCCGGGAGGAGCTGGCGGCGATCCTCGAGGAGGTGGAGCCGGCCTGACGCGCCGGCGCCGCGGCGGGCGCGGGTCCCTCACCGGACCCGCGCCCGTCACGCGTCCCCGGCGGGCGCCCCGGGCCGGTCCGCGCCCCCGCCCGCGCGCGCGCCCGCGCCCGCGCCCGCGAGCGGCAGGATCTCCTCCGCGCCGAGGTACGCGATGACACCCCGGACCTGCGCCGGCGGGTCGCGCAGCGTCACCGTCAGCCCGACCTGCTCGCAGGCGCGGGCGCACTGGATGAGGAACGCCACGCCCCGCGAGTCCACGAACCGGGTCCCGCTGGCGTCCAGGACGACCGGCATGCCGGCCGTCAGCGCGCGCGCCATGGCCCTGCTGGCCTGGTCGCGCAACGCGCCGTCGATCTCCCCGGACAGGCGCACCACCGTGACGCCGTCCGCCTGCTCCGCGACGATGGTCCCTGCTGCTGAGCGCACCGGACCGCCTCCCTCACCCCTGGCCCCGCGGTGTGCCGTCGCGCTGGACACACGCCACCCGACGCGCCCTGCCGGGGCGCGCGGTCACGACGACCGGGTGACAGGAGACCGCAGCCGGGTGCACGAGCCGTCCGCCCCGTCGCGGACTCTCGTGACCGAAGACCGTCAGGCGCCCACTCTCCCACCAGGCACGACGAGGCGCTCGTCGGCCGACCGCACCGTGGGCAGGAGGTCCTCGACACCGAGCAGCCGGACCACCCGCACGACCTGCGGCGGCGGGTCCCGCAGCGTCACGGCGAGGCCCGCGCGCTCGCACGCGCGGGCGCACTGCAGGAGGAACGCGACCCCCGTCGAGTCGGCGAACCGGATGCCGGCGGCGTCCAGCACCACCGGTCGGCCCCCGCCCAGCGCCGCCGCGAGCGCCGCGCCGGCCTGCCCCCGCAACGCCGCGTCGATCTCCCCCGTCAGGCGCACGACCGTCGCGCCCTCCGCCTGCTCCACAGCTATCCGGTTCGTCGTCCGCCGCACACGGACCGCCTCTCGGCAGTGGCACCGGCGTGCCGCCGAGGTGGACACGCGTTCCCGCGCGCCCTGCCCGGGTGCGCGGTCGCGGCGATCCTCCCACGTGGCGGACCCGCTGGCCAGGGTGCACGAGCGCCGAGGTCCCGCCGGTGCCGCGCCCGTCAGCGCAGGTAGGCCGCGGCGGCGGCCCGCACCGCCGCGCCGGTGCGGTCCAGCGCCGCCGTGCGCAGCGTCCACTGCTGCCAGTGCAGCGTGACGTCCACGTGCCGTCCCGGGTCGATGTCGACGAGGACGCCGTCCCGCTCGCCCGCCGCGGCGTCGCGCTCCGGGAGCATGCCCCACCCGAGCCCGAGCCGGACCGCGAGCACGAAGTCCGCGGACGCCGGCACGTGGTGCCGGGGCGGGAGCGCCGGGTCGACGCCGCGCTCGCGCAGGTACCCGTCCTGCAGGTCGTCCTTGCGGTCGAACACCACCAGGGGCGCGGCGGCGAGCGCGTCGGGCGTCGGGCCGTCGGGCAGGTGCCGGGCCGCGCGGTCGACCGCCATCATCGGCCGGTAGCGGAGCACGCCGAGCCGGTGCGAGGTGCAGCCCTGGACCGGGCGGGCCGCCGTGGTGATGGCCGCGACCACCGTGCCGTCCCGCAGCAGGTCGGCGGAGTGGTCCTGGTCCTCGCGGTGCAGGTCGAACAGGATCTCGCCGGCCAGCGGCGCGAGCGCCGGCAGCACCCACGTCCCGAGCGAGTCCGAGTTCACCGCGACGGGGAGCACCGGGCGGCCGGCGCGCTCGTCGGCGGTGACGGCGGCGCGGGCCTCGTCGGTGAGGCCCTGCACCTGCCGCGCCAGGCGCAGGTAGACGGCGCCCGCGTCGGTGACGCCGGCGGGACGGGTGCGGCGGACCAGCACCTGGCCGACCGCCGTCTCCAGGGCGCGGATGCGCTGGCTGACCGCGGACTGCGTGAGGTGCAGCGCGACGGCGGCGCCCTCGAAGGAGCCCTCGTCCACGACCGCGAGCAGCGCGCGGAGCTGGGGCAGGTCGACGTCGGCCACCGGCGGCTCAGACCCTCGCGTCGGGGTCCGGCCCCGGCGGGAGGAGCGCGAGCGCCGCCGCGAGCGCGCCGTACGCGAGCGCGGGCAGGGTGTGCGGGAGGCGGCGGCCCGCCGCGGCCCGGGCCTCGCCGTGGCGGAAGACCCACCGCTCCGCGGCGACGGTCGAGGCGACCGACGCCGCCAGGAAGGCCGCCGGCACGACGGCCAGCGCCGCCTTGCGGGCCGGGGAGAGCGAGCCCAGCGCCGCCTGCCAGCCGGGCGTCTCGGGGCTCCCCTCGGCGCTCTCCTCGACGATCGCCGGCCCGTCGGCGGCCGCCTTCCCGCCGCGACGCGCCTCCGGGACCGCGGCCGCGACGATCACGGCCGAGAGCGCGACCTTGGCCACACCACGCGCGCGGCGGCTCCGGAGCACGTCGGGCGTGGCGTAGTACGCGGTCGTCGCCACGCCCGTGACGGCGGCGACGACGGGGCGGGACAGGAACGGCATCGGGGCTCTCCTGAGGGTGTGGCGGCGGGACGGTCCGGCCACGCTATCCGCGGCCTCGGACAGGTCGCCTCGGTCGAAGGAGGGAGATTCCCATCAGCGCGGCTGATGGAGCATCGCGAGCAGTCGTTGGACTGATGCGTGGCAGCGACCCTACCGTCGATGTCGTGCCTCCCGCCCTCGCCGCCGCCCAAGGACTCGTGTTCGGCCTGTCGCTGATCGTCGCCATCGGCGCGCAGAACGCGTTCGTGCTCCGCGTCGGCCTGCGGCGCACGCACGTGCTGCCCGTCGTGGCGGTGTGCGCGGTGTCCGACGGGCTGCTCATCGCGGCCGGCGTCGGCGGGCTCGGCGCGCTGGTCGACCGGGCGCCCGGGGTGCTGGCGGTCGCCCGGGTCGCCGGGGCGGTGTTCCTGCTCGGCTACGCGGTGGTGGCGGCGCGCCGCGCGATCCGGCCCACGGGCGCGCTCACCGCCGAGGACGGCGACACCCCGACCCGCCTGTGGCCGGTGCTCGCGACGTGCCTGGCGCTGACCTGGCTGAACCCGCACGTGTACCTGGACACCGTCGTGCTGCTCGGGTCGGTCGCCGGCACGCACGGCGACCAGCGCTGGTGGTTCGGCGGCGGCGCCGTGCTGGGGAGCGTGCTGTGGTTCGCCGGCCTGGGCTTCGGCGCGCGGCTGCTGCGCCCGCTGTTCGCCCGCCCCGGTGCCTGGCGGGTGCTGGACGGCGTCATCGCGCTGGTGATGGCCGCCATCGCCGTGGGGCTGCTCCGCGGCGTCTAGCGCGCGGCGTCCGGCGCCGAGCGGGACGAGCGGCGGCGGACCATCGCCGTGACGCCGTAGAGGCCCAGCACCACCGCGACCAGCACCGCCGTCGACAGCAGCTGACCGCGCGCGGTGCCGTCGGCGAGCATCAGCACCACCAGCCCCGCCAGCGCGGCCAGGGTGGCCCACGTGAGCCACGGGTACCCCCACATCCGCAGGGGCAGCGCCTCGCCGCGGGCCCGGGCCTGCGCCTCGAGCCGCGGACGCAGCCGGAGCTGCGCGACCGCCACCAGCACCCACACCACCAGCAGCGCCGCGCCCACCGCGTTGAGCAGGATGCCGAGCAGCGTGTCGGGCAGCGCCCAGTTCAGCCCGACGGCGACCACCCCGAACGCGACCGACACCAGGACGGCCACCCACGGCACCCCGCGGGACGACACCCGGCGCAGCACCCGCGGCCCGTCGCCCCGCCCGGCGAGCGAGTACGCCATCCGCGACGTCGCGTACACGTTCGCGTTGAACGCCGACAGCAGCGCCACGACGACCACGGCCTCCATCAGCCGCGCCGCCCCCGGCAGCCCCGCCGCGTCGAGCACGGCGACGAACGGGCCCTCCTGCAGCACGGGCGCGTCCCACGGCAGGACCAGCACCATGATCGCGACCGAGCCGACGTAGAACAGCAGGATCCGCCACAGGATCGTCCGCGTGGCCCGGCCGACGGCACGCTGCGGGTCCTGCGCCTCGGCGGCGGCGATCGTGACGATCTCGATGCCCCCGAACGCGAACACCACGACGAGCAGCCCCGCGGCCACTCCCCCGACGCCCTCCGGCGCGAACCCGCCGTGGCCCAGCAGGTTCGTCGTCCCGACCGGGTCCGTGCCCGGCAGCAGCCCGAGCACGAGCAGCACGCCCAGCACCAGGAACACCACGATCGCCGCGACCTTGACGAGCGCGAACCAGAACTCCAGCTCGCCGAACCGCCGGACGCCCGCCAGGTTCACCACCGCGAACAGGGCGACCACGACCAGCGCCACCGCCCACTGCGGGACGCCGGGCGCCCAGCCCGTGACGATGCGGGCCACGCCGGTGATCTCGGCGCCGAGCACCATGATCAGCGTGAACCAGTACACCCAGCCGAGCGTGAACCCGGCCCACCGGCCCAGCGCCGCCTCCGCGTACACCGAGAACGAGCCGCTCGCCGGGACCGCCGCCGCCATCTCGGCGAGCATCCGCATCACCAGCACCACCAGCACGCCGGCGATCGCGTAGGAGACCAGCACCGCCGGCCCCGCGGTCGCGATCCCGACGCCGCTGCCCAGGAACAGCCCCGCCCCGATCGCCGAGCCGAGGCCCATCATCGTGAGGTGCCGGGGCCGCAGGCCGTGGCCGAGCCCGTCGTCCGTCGGGGTGGCCGTCGTGGTGGCGCGGGCGGGCGCGGAGGTGCGGGGCATTGCGGCTTTCCGGGTCGGTCCGATCGGCGCGCGGGCGCGGCCGGGCCCACCGTAACCGCTCGCGGCGGGCCGGGCCGCCGCCGGTCTCAGCCGGCGGCCGTGAGGTGCAGCAGCACGGTGTGCTCGGGGAACTGGGCGGGCACGCGGACGCCGACGGCCGCGAGCGACCGGCCCGACAGGCGCGCGCCCTGGGTCCACCACGGCGGCGCGCCCTGGCCGTACGCGCCCGTGCTGCCGTCGCCCGGTGGGAGCGGCCGGACGTCGTACAGGCGGTCGGGGTCGAGCCCGGGGACGCGGACGGCGGCGGGCGGCGAGGACACCGCGGTGGTCAGCTGCACGACCGCGATGACCGCCTCGGCGCCGTCGTGGCTCACCACGCCGTGCACGCGCAGCGCCGGGTCCGCGACGTCCGCGCGGATGGACCGGCCGTGGTGCAGGAGGTCCCGGTGCCTCTTGTACGCGGCGACCCAGGAGGCCAGCTCCGCGCGCTCGGCCTCCGACGCCCGCGTGAGGTCCCACTCGATGCCGAGGTGCCCGAACAGGGCGGTGGCGCCGCGGAACGCCAGGTCGTGCCGGCGCCCGGTGGTGTGCGAGTGCGGCGACCCGATGTGCGAGCCGAGCATCTCCGGCGGCACCAGCAGCCCCGTCCACTGCTCGATGACCTGCCGCTCCAGGGCGTCGATGCAGTCGGACGTCCAGATCCGGTCGGTGCGCTCCAGGATGCCCAGGTCGGCCCGCCCGCCGCCGCCGGAGCAGGACTCGAACTCCACGTCCGGGTGCGCGGCGCGCAGGGCGTCGATCAGCCGGTAGGCCGCCCGCGTCTGCTCGTGCACCCCCGCGGCGCCGGTGGTGGTGTGCCCCGCGTCGACCAGGTCGCGGTTGTGGTCCCACTTCACGTACCCGATCGCGTACTGCGACAGGATCGCGTCGATCTGCCCGAACACGTGCTGCCACGCCCCGGGGTGCGCGAGGTCGAGCACCTGCTGGTGCCGCGCCTCGGGCGGCAGGCGACGGCCGGTCTGCAGGATCCACTCGGGGTGGGCGCGGGCGAGCTCGGAGTCCGGGTTCACCATCTCCGGCTCGAACCACAGGCCGAACTCCATGCCGAGCCCGCGCACGTGCTCGACGAGGGGCGTCAGTCCCTCGGGCCAGACCGTGGTGTCCACCACCCAGTCGCCCAGGCCCCTCGTGTCGTCGCGGCGGCCCAGGAACCAGCCGTCGTCCAGCACGTACCGCTCGACGCCCACCGCGGCCGCCGCGTCCGCCAGGGCCGTCAGGCGGTCGAGGTCGTGGTCGAAGTAGACGGCCTCCCACACGTTGATCAGCGCCTTGCGCGGCGTGCGCGGGTGCTGCGGCCGGGACCGCAGGAAGTCGTGGAACCGGGCCGACAGCGCATCGAGCCCGTCGCCGTACGACGCGTACACCCAGGGCGTCGCGTACGACTCCCCCGCGGCGAGCCGCACCTCGCCCGCGAGCAGCAGCTCGCCCGCCCCGATCAGCCGCTGCCCCGACGGCATCGCCTGCTCCGCGAACGTGCGGGTGTTCCCGGACCACGCGACGTGCACGCCCCACACCTGGCCGGACCGGAAGCCGAAACCGCGACGCCCGGCGGTCAGCAGGAGCGTCCCGTCGTGGCTGCGTGCCCGGCGCGACTCCCGCAGGTGCGTGCCGGCGACCAGCGGGTGGCGCTGCGGGCTGCGCTCGCGCAGGTGCCGGCCGGTGAAGTCGAGGATCTCGTCCGCCTCGGCCGGCAGCGGCAGCACGAGGTCCAGCGTGCCGAGCGTGAACGTGCCCGCCCCGGTGCTCGTGACGGTCGCGCGGGTGCGGAGCAGGCCGCTGGGCATCACCTGCAGGACGAACCGCAGCGCCAGGCCGGCGTCCTCGTCCCGCGCGTCGACGGTCACCTCGTGGGCGACCGGGACGCCGTCGTCCTCGACGTCCGCCACGACCCGCACCTCCCGGACGGCGAACCAGGTGGAGAAGTCGGCGCCGTCGCGGTGACCCGTCAGGCCGGGGGTGCCCAGCCAGCCCGCCGACTGCTCCGGGACCAGCGAGAGGTCGACCGGCTCGTCGGTGGTCCCGGACGTCACCGGGGGGACGGAGACCGCGCGCAGGGTGCGGAGCTCGGCGTCGCCGAGGTCGCCCAGGTCGGGCCCCCAGTGCAGGACCCGGGGCAGGCGGGCGCCGGCGGTGTCCAGGACGACGCTCACGCCGCCGGCCCGCAGGTGCAGCGGCACGGTGCCGGCGGGGTCGGCGCCCGGGTCGGGGCCCGGGTCGGGGCCCGGGTCGGGGGTCGCGGATCGGACGTCGTCGTCGGCCATGGAATAGGTTCTAGTGCGGAACTAACGAGGGCGTCAAGGCAGGCGTACCCGGGCGTCCGCGCGGGTGCTGGTGCGGCGTTGGTTCCGGGTGCGAACATATCCGCGTGACCAGGGAGCCCGACGCCACGCCGCCGACCGCGGTGCCCGGGCCGTGGGTGCCGCGCGGTCCTGCCCACCCGCTGGCCCTCGAGGTGCTCCTGCACGGCCCGGTGTCCCGCGCCGAGCTCGCGCGCCGGGTCGGCCTCTCCCCCGGCAGCGTCACCCGGCTCACCGGCCCGCTGGTCGCCGACGGCGTGCTCGTCGAGGTCCCGGACACCCGCCCCTCGCGCGTCGGCCGGCCGTCCCAGCCGCTCGACGTCGCCGCCGACGCGCACCACTTCGTCGGCGTGAAGCTGACCGGCGACCGTGCGCACGCCGTGCTCGTCACATTCCGCGCCGAGGTGGTCGCCGCGACCGAACGCCCCCTGGCCGACCACCGGCCGGGCGCCGTCGCCGACCTCACCGCGGAGCTCGTCGGCTGGGGCACCGCGCAGGGGCTGCCCGTGACCGGTGCCGGCGTGAGCATCGGCGCCCGGGTCGAGGACGCCGCCCACGTCGTGCGGGCGCCGTTCCTCGACTGGTCCGACGTGCCGTTCCTCGACCTGCTGCGCGCCCGCACCGACGTGCCGGTCGTGCTGGCCAACGACGTCGACGCGCTCACCGCGCTGACCCACTGGTTCGGCGAGGGGCGCGGCGTGCCCACGTTCGCCCTGGTCACCATCGGCGCCGGCGTCGGCTACGGCCTCGTCGCCAACGGCCGGCCGGTGCGCGCCGCCGACGCGGGCCTCGGCCTGCTCGGGCACCACCCGCTCGATCCGCAGGGCCCGGTCTGCCCGCTCGGGCACCGGGGCTGCGCCACGGCGATGCTCACCACGCCGTCGATCACCGCCCAGGTCGGGCTCGCGCTCGGACGGCCGGTCGGCTACGCCGAGGTGCTCGGGCTCGCCGCCGCCGGGGAGCCCGCCGCAGTGCGCGTCGTCGGCGACTCGGGGCGCGCGCTGGGTCGGCTGCTCGCCGCGGCCGCGAACTTCACGCTGTCCCCGCTCGTGGTCCTCGGCGGCGAGGGCGCCGGCCTGGCCACGGCCGCACCGGACGCCGTGGCCGACGGCCTGCACGCCGACCGCGACCCCCTCGCGCACGACCCCGCCCTGGCGGTGCAGCCGCCGGACTTCGGCCAGTGGGCGCGGGGCGCAGCCGTCGAGGCGATCCGGCGGTTCGTGCTCGGGGACTGAGCCGCGGGCCGGGCGACGCACGCCGTGCGGACGCCCCGGGCCCGACCTAGCGTGGCGCCATGACCGACCAGACCCCGGACCCCACGACCGACGCCACCAAGGACCCCGCCGACTGGACCACCGGCGACGAGCCGATGACCGGCCCGCAGCGCTCCTACCTGAGCACGCTGGCCCGCGAGGCCGGCGAGGAGGTCCCGGACGACCTCACGAAGGCGCAGGCCTCGGAGCTGATCGACCGCCTGCAGGGCAAGACCGGCCGCGGCGCCTGAGTCCCCCTGCCGGGCTCCCCGGCGCGCACCCGGGCCTCCCCGAGCGCGGCAGCGACGCGCCGAGCGCGTACTCCGCGGAGTGCGCGCTCGGCGTGCCGCGTGCCCGTTCGACACGCTGACGACGGTCAGTCCCGCACGCGCGTCGCCCAGAACGCCACCGCGCCCGCCGCCGCGACGTTGAGCGAGTCGACCCCGCCGGCCATCGGGATCCGCACCGTGAGGTCCGCCGCCGCGATGGTGGCCGGCTTCAGGCCGTCGCCCTCCGCGCCGAGCACGAGCGCCAGCCGCTCCGGCGGGTCTGCCTCCAGCGCGTCGAGGCTGATCGAGTCGTCCGACAGCGCCAGCGCCGCGGTGACGAACCCGGCCTCGCGCAGCACCTCGACGCCCGACGGCCACGGGTCGATCCGGGTCCACGGCACCTGGAACACCGTGCCCATCGACACCCGGACGGAGCGGCGGTAGAGCGGGTCCGCGCAGCGCGGCGTGACGAGCACGGCGTCCACGCCGATCGCCGCGGCGGACCGGAACGCCGCGCCGACGTTCGTGTGGTCGACGACGTCCTCCAGCACGGCCACCCGCCGCGCGCCCGCACCCCCGCGCGCGCCGGCCAGCACCGACGCGACCGTCGGCAGCGGCGGCCGGTGCATGGCGGCGAGCGCCCCGCGGTGCACGTGGAAGCCGGTGATGGCCTCCAGCACGGCCGGCTCGGCGACGTACACGCGCACCGGCTCGCCGTCGGGGTCGCGGGACTCGAGCATCGCGGTGAGGTCCGGCAGCCACCGCGGCGAGACGAGCACCGACCGGGGACGGTGCCCGGCGTCCAGCGCGCGCCCGAGCACCGTGGAGCTCTCGGCGATGTACAGGCCCTTCTCGGGCTCGTGCCGCGAGCGCAGCGCGACGTCGGTCAGGGAGACGTAGTCGGCGAGCCGCTCGTCGTCGGGGTCGGTCAGGTGGACGATGTCGAGCGCGGGCACGCCCGCCATCATCCCCCGGACGCGGTCAGCCCAGGAACTCCAGGGCGGCGGCGACCAGCAGGCGCCGGCCGGCCGCGAGGGTCGGCGCGTCGAGCGGCGCGAACTGCGCCGTGTGGTTGCCCGGGACCGACGGCACCACACCGGTGGTGTAGCCGGCGGGGAACAGGGCGGGGTCCATGCCGCCCCAGAACCAGAACGCGTACGGCACCGGGTCGCCCTCGTACCGGCCCCGCGGCAGCCCGTACTCCGAGAAGTCCTCGGACCCCATCAGCGGGTCGGCGACCCGGATGGCACCCTCGGGCATGACGGCCGCCTGCGCCGCCATCACCCGGTCGACGACCTCGGCGGTGTTGACCGTGGCCGGCGGGTTCTCGCGCATCCCGATGGTCGGCGGCTGCGGGCACCCTGCGGCGGCCGCCTCGGCCTCGACGATCCGCCGGACGGCCGCGACCGCCCGCTCCATCGACGCGTCGGACCGCGCGCGCAGGTTGACGGTGAAGGTCGCGGTGTCCGGGATGATGTTCGACTTCGTGCCGGCGTGGAAGGTCCCGACGGTCACCACCAACGGGTCCTCGGGCGAGGTCTCGCGGGCGACGATCGCCTGCAGGCGCGTGACCGCGTACGCCGCGGTGAGGATCGGGTCGACGGTGACGAACGGCCGGGAGCCGTGCCCGCCGCGGCCGTGGATCGTCACGTCGAGCGTGCACGCCGCCGCCATCAGCAGCTCGCGGGAGTGGTTCGCCACCCCGGCGGGGAGCGGGCCGACGTGCTGCCCGAGCGCCACGTCGGGCTTCGGGAACCGGGTGAACAGCCCGTCGGCGAGCATCGCGTTCGCCCCGCTCGCCGTCTCCTCCGCCGGCTGACCGACGACGAGCAGCGTGCCGCGCCACGCGTCGCGCGCACCCGCCAGGGCGTCGACCGCCGCGGCGAGGGCCGTCACATGCATGTCGTGCCCGCACGCGTGCATCGTCGGGACGGTCTCCCCCGCCGGGTTCACGTCCGTGTGCCGGCTCGCGTACGGGACGCCCGACTCCTCCAGCACCGGCAGCCCGTCCATGTCCGCGCGCAGCATCACCACCGGGCCGTCGCCGTTGCGCAGGACCCCGACGACGCCGGTGCCGCCGACGCCCTCGGTGACCTCGAGCCCCGACGCCCGCAGCTCGCCGGCCAGGGCGGCGGCGGTGCGGTGCTCCCGCCCGGACAGCTCCGGGTGCGCGTGCAGGTCGCGGTAGAGCGCGAGCCAGCGCGCGTCGAGCGGCTCGGCGGCGTCGAGCAGCCGGGCGGCGCGGGTGCGGTCGGTGGTCGGGGTGGTGTCGAGGGCCATGCGGGGTGGCGTCCCTTCGGTGCGGCGGTTGGCGGCACGCTACCGCCGCCCCGCGAGCCCGGCCCGCCCGGCGCGCGCACTCCCCTGCCACCCGCTGCCGTCACCCCCTGCCGCCGGGGGCCGCCGCGCCCCTACCATCAGCCCATGCGGTACGGGGTCCTGGGTCCCGTGGAGCTCGTGACCGCTGACGGGAGCGAACCCGTCCGCGGTTCGCGGCAGCGCGCCCTGCTGGCGGTCCTGCTGGCGCACCGCGGGGCACTGGTCCCGCGCGAGCGCCTCATCGTCGCGCTCTGGCCGGACGGTCCGCCGCCGAGTGCGGAGCACACCCTGCACAGCCACGCGTCGCGCGTGCGTGCGCTGGTCGGCGCGGACCTGCGGGCCGTCCCCGGCGGGTACCGGCTGGACCCGCAGGACCTCGACGCCGACCGGTTCGACCGGGCGGTGCGGCAGGCGGTGCACGCCGGGCACCGCCTCCCCGGGGGTGCGACCGCCGACGTGCTGACGGACGCGCTCGCGCTCTGGCGCGGGCCGGCGTTCGGCGCGGAGGCGGACCTGCCGGAGGTCCAGGCCGAGGCCGAGCGGCTGGAGGCCGCACGACGAGGCGCGCACGAGGCGCTGGCCCGGGCACTGCTCACCACGGACCCGGCACGAGCGGCCGAGGCGGCCGAGCGGGCGCTCGACGGCGACCCCTACCGCGAGGGGGCGTGGGCGCTGCTGGTCCGGGCGCGGACCGCCGAGGGCCGCGCGGGCGAGGCGGTGCTGGCCTACCTGCGGGCCGCGGCCGCGCTCGACGAGATCGGGCTGCTGCCGTCGCACGACCTGCAGACGGCGCACGCCGCCGCCCTCGCGGCGGGACGTCCCCGGCGGCCGGTCGCCGCACCGGTGCGCGGCGGGACCGGTGGGACCGGTGGGACCGGTGGCGACCCTGCCGCCGCGTCGTCCGCCGGCCGCGCCCCGAGGGACCGTGCACCGGACCGCTCGCCGGGCCACGCGCACGGGCTGTCTCTTATACCCACCTCCCTGCCCAAGAGACGCTACCCTATCTCGGATGCCGGCTCCTGTCTGCAA
>NZ_CABEGA010000056.1 GCF_901521055.1 Cellulomonas hominis
TGGAGGCGCTGCCCCACGCCGACGCGGACGCCGTCCTCCGGCACGCCCGCACCGCCCTGCCGACGGTCTCCGTCCAGGCGGTGTACGACGTGCTGCACGCCCTGACCGACGCCCGGATCCTGCGCCGGGACGACGGCGACGCCCACCCCGCGGCCCGCGCCGCGGCCGGCACCCAGCCCGCGCCCCTCGGCGCGACCGGCCCCCCGGGGCCAGTCGTCCGGCGGGTCGCAGAACGCCTGACCAGCACCACCATCGCCCGGACCCCGCCGGGACCGGACGGACGAGTCGCGCCCCTCGGCGCGATGCGACGACAAGGAGACACGGCAGCCATGCCGAAGAACAAGACGCACTCCGGTGCGAAGAAGCGCTTCCGGATCACCGGAACCGGCAAGATCATGCGCGAGCAGGCCAACGCCCGCCACCTGCTGGAGCACAAGTCCAGCCGTCGCACGCGCCGCCTCGCGGCCGACCAGGTCATGTCGCCCGCCGACGCCCCCAAGATCAAGAAGCTGCTCGGCAAGTGACCCGTCGGCGCGCGAGCGCCGCGGCCCCACGCCGACCTGATAACGAAGCAAGGAGCATCACGTGGCACGCGTGAAGCGGGCGGTCAACGCCCAGAAGAAGCGCCGGGCAACCCTCGAGCGCGCCAGCGGCTACCGCGGGCAGCGCTCGCGCCTGTACCGCAAGGCCAAGGAGCAGGTCACCCACTCCCTCGTGTACGCCTACCGCGACCGCAAGGCGCGCAAGGGCGACTTCCGCAAGCTGTGGATCCAGCGGATCAACGCGGCGGCGCGCGAGCAGGGCATGACCTACAACCGCCTCATCCAGGGCCTCAAGCTCGCGGGTGTGGAGGTCGACCGTCGCGTGCTGGCCGACATGGCCGTCAACGACGCGCCGGCGTTCAACGCGCTGGTCCAGGTCGCCAAGAACGCGCTGCCGGCCGACGTCAACGCGCCGCGCGCCGCGGCCTGACGCACCGCAGCACCCGCGCAGCGCCGGTCCGCCGGCGCCCCGCACCCTCGAGACCCCCGCGAGCCCCCGGGCACGCGGGGGTCTCGCGCGTCCGGAGCCCCGGGCGCGGGGCTGCCGCCACCGGCCGGGGAGCGCGGCCGGGCCCGGGACTGCGCCTCCGGGCGGGGACTGCGCCCGGTAGCCGGGACTGCGCCCGGTAGCGGGGACTGCGCCCGGTAGCGGGGACTGCGCCCGGTAGCCGGGACTGCGCCCGCTGCACGGGGCGCGGTCGCCGCGGAGGGGCGCAGTCCTTGTGCGGGGCCGGCTGCGGGGCGACCGCCGGCGCGGCGTGCGGGGTCGGCCTGCCGGACGGGTGCCGGGACGGGCGGCGCCGGCGCCGGCCGGCCGGAGGCGTGCGGGAGGATGGTCCCGTGTCCAGCACCTCGCACCCCGGCCCCGGGGCCGCACGCCCGCCGCTCGCCCCCCTGCTCGCCAACCCGCACGCCGACCGCGTCAAGGCCGTCCGTGCCCTCGCGGCCCGTGCGGGGCGCCGGCGCGCCGGCCGGTACCTGGTCGAGGGGCCGCAGGCGGTGCGGGAGGTCGTGCGCTGGGCGCCGCACCTCGTCGTCGACGTGTACCTGACGCAGGAGGCCGCCGACCGGTACGCGGAGATCGTCGAGGACGCGGCGGCGGCCCGGCTGCACCTGCATGTCGGCACGGAGGAGGTGCTGACCGCGATGTCGCCCGACGCGCAGGGGGTCCTCGTGGTCGCGGACGCGGCACCGGGGGAGCGCCGCCCGGACGACACCGGCCTGGTCGGCCCGCTGGACGCCGGCGCCCTCGACGCCGTGCTCGCCACCCGGCCGTCGCTCGTCGCCGTCCTGGCGCGCGTGAGGGACCCCGGGAACGCCGGGACGGTGATCCGCGTCGCGGACGCGGCCGGTGCGGACGCGGTGGTCATCGCCGGGGAGAGCGTCGAGGCGACGAACCCGAAGGTCGTCCGGTCCACGGCCGGCTCGCTGTTCCACCTGCCGGTGGTGTCCGGGGTCCCGGTCACGGACGCGGTGGCCGCCCTGCGCGCCGCCGGGCTGGCCGTGCTCGCGGCGGACGGCTCTGGCGACCTGGACCTGGACGACCTGCAGGACGCCGCCGCCCGGGACGCCGGGACGGGTGCCGCCGCCGATCTGCGCGCCCCGACCGCCTGGCTGTTCGGCAACGAGGCGTGGGGCCTCCCGTCCGAGGACCGCGACCGCGCCGACGCCGTCGTCCGGGTGCCGCTGCGGGGGCGGGCGGAGTCGCTGAACCTCGGCACGGCGGCGGCCGTCTGCCTGTACGCGTCGTCGCGCGCGCACCGCTGACGGCCGGGAGCGCGAGCCCCGCGCCCGGTCGCCCCGGGTCGGGCATGCTGGTGCGGTGCGCGTCTTCGCGGGCCTGTGGCCCACACCGGAGGTCCGGCAGCACCTCGCCGGGGCGCTGACGACGGCGATCGGCGTCGACCCGGAGGCGGCACCGGGCCGCTCGGGCCCGGACGGGGTCCGGTGGACGGCGGCGGAGAACTGGCACGTCACGCTCGCGTTCTTCGGTGACGTCGGCGAGGGCCGGGTGGACCTGCTCGCCGAGGAGCTCGCCGACGTGGCGGCCGGCGGGCACCCGTTCGACCTGGCCCTGACGGGCGCCGGGGTGTTCGCGCACCGGACCCTCTGGGCGGGCGTCGGCGGGGAGGTGGAGGCCGTCCACGCGCTGGTGGACGGCTGCCGGGACGCCGGGGAGATCATCGGTGCCCGGCAGGACGACCGCGTGCGGTCCCGCCCGCACCTCACGCTCGGCCGGGTCGCGCAGCCGCGCGGGGGGCGCCGGCGCCGGGACCTCGCGGTGCCGGACCCGGGCGACCTGCTGGTGCACGCGCTGGCGGTGTACCGGGGGCCGCGGTGGCCGGTCACGGAGCTGGTGCTCGCCGAGTCGCGCCCGGGCGAGGGGCGTGCAGGCGGGCCCCTGTACCGGACGCTCGCGGCGTGGCCGCTCGGGGCCGACGGGGCGGACTGACCCGGCGCCCCGCCGCTCAGCCGGCCGCGGGCCGCCCGGCGATCACGTCGAGGTCGCGGACCGCATAGCGGTGGTGCTCCCACTCCTCCTCGAGGACCACGTGCAGGCACGAGAGCACGGTCTCCGGCTTCCCCGGGGCCCAGGGGTTCGCGCGCGTCCCGGTGAGCAGCTCGGGTGTCACGCCGGCGAGCAGGTCCCGCACCATCGCGACCCGGCCGGCGCGCACCTCGAGCACCTCGGCGTAGGTCGGGGCCCGCGTGGTGAACACCGACGTGTCGTAGCCGTCCGTGGCGTACTCGGCGTTCGGCACGCCGTACGGGTGGTAGGGCTGCTCCACCCCGAGGACGGCGCCCCGCAGCCAGGTGTCGGTCGCCATGATCAGGTGCCGCAGGGTCTCGGCGAACGACCACTCGCCCGCCACGGAGACGTCGACCGTGCCGGCCGGCATCGCGGCGACGCGCTCGAGCGTGGCCTCCCAGGTGCGCTCGACGGCCGCCCACGCGGCGCGCAGGCCGTCCGGGTCGTCGGCGCGCCGGGCGGAGCGGCCCGGGAACCGCCGGTCCAGCTCCGCCTGGACGAACGGCACCACGTCCACCCCGTTGACGAGCAGGGAGCCGCCGTCGAGCAGCCACGGGGCGTCCAGGTCGGCGCCGTCCAGCTCGACGCCGCGCATGACCACGCCCGACAGGTCTGCCCGCACGAACCGGGCGCCGCGCAGGTCGGCGTCGACGAACTGCGCCGGACCGTCGTCCGGACCCGTGGGTGCGGCGGCCATGGTCTCTCCTCGTCGTCCGCCGGGAAAGGGGTGGCCCGCGCCCCGGGCCCCTGTGGCAGCATGGCACGCGTGACTGACACGCCCTCGCGGTCGAGCCGCCGATTTCCCGGGCCCGTTCCCGGGTCCGTCGTCGGCTCCCTCTGACGCGCAGCACAGGTCCCGTCCGGCTCCGCCGCGGACGGTTCCCGGGCCCCGGAGCGGGCGCCACTAGACTCGCCCGTTGGCCGGTGCGTTCGCGCGGGGTGCACCCCCGCTGCGACCGTCGCGCCGCCGCTCCCGCTGTGCCAGCAGAGAAGGTCTGGATGTCCACGCCCGACACACCCCTGTCCCCGCTCGACGCCGACGCCGTCGAGCACGCCGTGTCCGACGCGCTGGCGGCGCTCGCCGCCGCGCGCGACCTCGACGAGCTGAAGGCCGCCCGCCTCGCGCACACCGGCGAGCGGAGCCCCCTGGCCCTCGCGAACCGTGCCATCGGCGGCCTGGCCCCGGCCGACAAGGCCGTCGCCGGGAAGACCGTCGGCCAGGCGCGCGGCCGGGTCAACGCCGCGATCGCCGCCCGGGAGGCCGAGCTCGCCGCCGAGCGCGACGCCCGCGTGCTCGCGGAGGAGTCGGTCGACGTCACGCTGCCGTCCGACCGCCGGGCCCGCGGCGCCCGCCACCCCCTGGAGCTGCTGCAGCAGCGCGTCGCCGACGTGTTCGTCGCCATGGGCTGGGAGATCGCCGAGGGCCCCGAGGTCGAGGCGGAGTGGTTCAACTTCGACGCCCTGAACTTCGGCCCCGACCACCCCGCCCGGCAGATGCAGGACACGTTCTACGTCGCCGCGCCGGACGGCGAGCCGGACCCGCACCTGGTGCTGCGCACGCACACCTCGCCGGTGCAGGCGCGCAGCCTGCTCGAGCGGGAGCTGCCGCTGTACGTCGCGTGCCCGGGCCGGGTGTTCCGCACCGACGAGCTCGACGCGACGCACACCCCCGTGTTCCACCAGGTCGAGGGCATCGCGGTCGACAAGGGCCTGACGATGGCGCACCTCAAGGGCACGCTGGACCACTTCGCGAAGGCGATGTTCGGCCCGGACGCGCGCACGCGGCTGCGGCCGTCGTTCTTCCCGTTCACGGAGCCCAGCGCCGAGATGGACCTGTGGTTCCCGCAGAAGAAGGGCGGCCCCGGCTGGATCGAGTGGGGCGGCTGCGGGATGGTCAACCCCAACGTCCTGCGCGCGGCGGGCGTCGACCCCGAGGTGTACTCCGGCTTCGCGTTCGGGATGGGCATCGAGCGCACGCTCATGCTGCGTCACGAGATCGCGGACATGCACGACATGGTGGAGGGCGACGTGCGCTTCTCCACCCAGTTCCGGGCGGTGATCTGATGCCTCGCATCCCCCTGACGTGGCTCGCCGAGCACGTCGAGCTCCCTGACGACATCACGGCCGAGCAGCTCGCCGCCGACCTGGTCCGCGTGGGTCTGGAGGAGGAGGCCGTGCACCCGGCCGCCGTCTCGGGCCCGCTCGTGGTCGGGCGCGTCGTCGAGCGGGTGCCGGAGCCGCAGAAGAACGGCAAGACGATCAACTGGTGCCAGGTCGACGTGGGAGACCACAACGGCACGGCGGAGGACGGCTCCCGCACCCCGCGGGGCATCGTGTGCGGCGCGCACAACTTCGACGTGGGCGACCACGTCGTCGTGGCGCTGCCCGGCACGGTGCTGCCCGGGCCGTTCGCGATCGCGTCCCGCAAGACCTACGGCCACGTCTCGGACGGCATGATCTGCTCGTCCCGCGAGCTCGGCCTGGGCGAGGACCACGACGGCATCATCGTGCTGTCGGAGCTCGGCATCGAGGCCGCCCCGGGGACCGACGCCCGCGCCCTGCTGGGGCTCGGCGAGGAGGTCCTGGAGATCAACGTGACCCCGGACCGCGGCTACTGCTTCGCGATGCGGGGCGTCGCCCGTGAGTACTCGCACGCGACCGGTGCGGTGTTCACCGACCGCGGGCTGGTCGGCGCGGCCGGTGCGGACGGCGTCGCGACGACGGGCGGCTTCGCGGTGGAGCTGCGCGACGAGGCGCCCGTGCACGGCGTCCCGGGCGCGGACCGGTTCGTCGCGCAGGTCGTGCGGGGCGTCGACGCGAGCGCGCCGTCGCCGTCGTGGATGCAGCAGCGCCTGACGCAGGCCGGCATGCGCCCGATCTCGCTGGCCGTGGACGTGACGAACTACGTGATGCTCGATCTCGGGCAGCCGCTGCACGCCTACGACCTGGCCACCCTGGCGGAGCCCATCGTGGTCCGCCGGGCGCGCGCGGGGGAGCGGCTGACGACGCTCGACGGGGTCGACCGGGCGCTGGACGCCGAGGACCTGCTCATCACCGACGGGCCGGACGCCGGGCGCGTGCTCGGGCTGGCGGGGGTGATGGGCGGTGCCGACACCGAGGTGTCCGCGTCGACCACCGACCTGCTGATCGAGGCCGCGCACTTCGACCCGGTGACGATCGCGCGCACCGCCCGCCGGCACAAGCTGCCGAGCGAGGCGAGCAAGCGGTTCGAGCGCGGTGTCGACCCGCAGCTGCCGCGCGCGGCGGTGGCCCGGGTCGTCGAGCTGCTCGCCGAGCACGGCGGCGGCACGCCCGACCCGGTGCTCACGGACGTCGACCGCACGACCCCGCCGCCGGTGCTGACCCTGCCCGTGGCCCTGCCCGGCCGGCTGATCGGCCTGGACCTGGACGTCGCGGCGGTCACCGGGTACCTGCGGGCGATCGGCTGCACGGTCGGCGAGGTCGTCGGTGCCGGGGCGGACGCCGTGGTGCCGGTGACGGTGCCGACGTGGCGTCCCGACCTGACCGAGCCGGTGGACCTGGTCGAGGAGGTCGCGCGCCTGCACGGGTACGACGTCATCCCGTCGGTCGTGCCGCGCTCGCCGGTCGGGCTCGGGCTGACGACCGCGCAGCGCCGCCGCCGCCGCGTCGCCGACGTGCTGGCGGACACGGGCTGGGTCGAGACGCTGTCCTACCCGTTCGTCGGGACCGCGCAGCTCGACGCGCTGTCGCTGCCCCAGGACGACGAGCGCCGGTCGATGCTGCGGCTCGCGAACCCGATGTCGGAGGAGCAGCCGTACCTGCGCTCGTCGCTGCTCGTGACGCTGCTCGACACGGCGCGGCGGAACGTCGCGCGCGGGACCACGGACCTCGCCGTGTTCGAGGTCGGCGCGGTCACCCTGCCGCGTGCGGGCACGGCGCCGGCCCCGGTCCCGCCGGTGGCCGCGCGTCCCTCGGACGACGTGCTCGACGCGATCCGCGCGGCCGTTCCCGCCCAGCCCCGGCACGTCGCCGGCGTGCTGACCGGCCTGCGGGAGCCCGCCGGCTGGTGGGGCGCCGGGCGTGCGGCCGACCACGCCGACGCGATCGACGCGGTCCGGCTGCTCGGCGAGACCCTGGGCGTCGAGCTGGTGGTCGAGGCCGACACCGACCGGGCGCCCTGGCACCCCGGCCGCTGCGCGCGCTTCCGCACGGTCGACGGGGCGCTGGTGGGCCACGCCGGCGAGCTGCACCCGAAGGTCGTGACGGCCCTCGGCCTGCCCGCCCGGGCGTGCGCGTTCGAGGTCGACCTCGACGTGCTGCTCACCGCCGCGCCGCGCGGCGAGGTCGTCGCCCACGAGGTGTCGACCTTCCCGGTGGCCAAGGAGGACGTGGCGCTCGTCGTGCCGGACTCCGTGCCGGTGGCGGACGTGCTGGCGGCGGTGCGCGACGGCGCGGCGGCGAGCTCCGCGGGCGACGTGCTCGAGAGCGCGCGGCTGTTCGACGTGTACGCCGGCGAGCAGGTGGGCGCCGGGCACCGGTCGCTCGCGTTCGCCCTCCGGCTGCGCGCGGCGGACCGCACGCTGACGGCGGACGAGACCGCAGCGGTGCGCGAGGCGGTCGTCGCGGAGGCGGAGCGGCGGTTCGGCGCGACCCTGCGCGCGTAGGACCGGCGCCACGACGGCCCCGGACGCCGACCCCGCGAGGTCGGCGTGCGGGGCCGTCGTCGTCCTGCCCGTGCCGCCCGTCCGGACCACCCCCGGCGCCCCGGCGTTCACCCGATCGCAACCTTCGTGTCCCTCCCTCGTGCTTGTCTATCCGGACATACCGCCCATACGTTGTCACCGGCTGTGTGACGACTGTGATGCGGCCTGCTGACGAGGGCATCGCCCCGGGGGATCGGAGAACATCGGTGAGCGCTGTACGCACACGCACGAGGTGGGTGGCGAGCCTCGCCGCCGTGGGGGCGTTGGTCGGGGTACCCCTCGCCGCGACCCCCGCGGTCGCGGCCGAGGACACGCACACGATCGCGCAGGTCCAGGGGACGGGCGACGCGTCCCCGCTGGCCGGGCAGACCGTCACGACGACGGGAGTGGTCACCGCGGTCTACGCCACGGGCGGCTACCGCGGGTACGTCATCCAGACGCCGGGCACCGGCGGCGGCACCGACCCGGCGGCGCGGACGGCGTCGGACGCGGTGTTCGTCTTCTCCCAGGCGACGGCCGGCGCCGTGGCGATCGGCGACCTGGTGCAGGTGACCGGCGCGGTCTCGGAGTACCAGGGCCTGACCGAGATCACCGTCGCCAGCACCGCCGGCCTGGTGCACCTGGACGGCGACGCGGCCGTCGAGCCGGTCACCGGCACGTGGCCCGCGGACGCCGCAGCCCGCGAGGCGCTGGAGTCGATGCTCTACCTGCCGTCCGGCGACCTGACGGTGAGCAACACCTACAGCACGAACCAGTACGGCGAGGTCGGCCTGGCCGCCGGGGCGACGCCGCTCCTGCAGCCCACCGAGGTCGCGCGCCCCGGCACCCCGGAGTACGACCAGGTCGTCGCGGAGAACGCCGCGCGCGCCGTGGTGCTCGACGACGGCGCCAGCACCAACTTCCTGTCGGCCGCGAACACCGGCCTGACCCCGCCGTACGTGTCGCTGGAGGACCCGGTGCGCGTGGGCGCGGCGGCGACCTTCACCGCCCCGGTGGTGGTGGACTACCGCAACAACCTCTGGAAGCTGAACCCGACGCTGCCGGTGGACGCCGCGAACCCGGCGTCCGTCCCGGTGGCCTTCGAGGACGACCGCACCGCGGCGCCGGAGGACCTGGGCGGCGACGTGACGGTCGCGTCGTTCAACGTGCTCAACTACTTCACGACGCTCGGCGCGGACACGGCGTCCTGCGTCGCGTACCCGGACCGCACGGGCGACCCGGTCACCGTGCGCGAGGGCTGCGACCAGCGCGGCGCGTGGGACCCCGAGGACCTGCAGCGCCAGCAGGACAAGATCGTCGCCGCGATCAACGCCCTGGACGCGGACGTGGTCGGCCTGATGGAGATCGAGAACTCCGCCCGGGTCGACGGCGTGCCCGACGAGGCCCTCGCCACCCTGGTCGAGGCGCTGAACGCCGCCGCGGGCGCGGGGACGTGGGCGTACGTGCCCTCGTCGGCCGAGCTGCCTGCGGCGGACCAGCAGGACACCATCACCAACGCGCTGATCTACCGCCCGGCGGCCGTCGAGACCGTGGGCGAGGCCCGCGCGCTCGGCACGCAGTCCGGTGACGACCAGGCGTTCGGCAACGCGCGCGAGCCGATCGGTCAGGCGTTCGCCCCGGTCGGCGGCGGCGAGGAGCTGTTCGTGGTGGTGAACCACCTGAAGTCGAAGGGCTCGGCCGGCCCGTGGGCGGGCGACGCCGACACCGGCGACGGCCAGGGCGCGTCCAACGAGTCCCGCGTCCGGCAGGCGCAGGCGCTGCGCGACTGGGTGCCCACGGTGCAAGGTGACGCCGAGGCGGTCGCGCTGCTCGGCGACTTCAACTCCTACACCCAGGAGGACCCGCTGCAGGTGCTGTACGAGGCGGGCTACACCGACGCCACGACGGCGCTCGACGCGGGGGAGTACTCGTACTCGTTCTCCGGCCTGTCGGGCTCGCTGGACCACGTGCTGCTGAACGAGGCGGCCCTGGACCGGGCGACGGGCGCGGACGTGTGGAACATCAACGCGGGCGAGTCCGTCGCGCTGGAGTACAGCCGCTACAACGCGCACGGCACGCTGTTCTACGCGCCGGACCCGTACCGGTCCTCCGACCACGACCCGGTGCTCGTCGGGCTCGACGCGGGCGACGCCGCCCCGGACGGCCCGGTGGACCTCACGCTGCTGAACATCAACGACTTCCACGGCCGGATCGACGCCAACACGGTGGCGTTCGCGGGCACGGTCGAGCAGCAGCGGGCCCAGGCGGAGGCGGCGGGCGGCAGCGCCCTGTTCCTGTCCGCCGGCGACAACATCGGGGCGTCGCTGTTCGCCTCCGCCGTCGCCGACGACCAGCCGACGATCGACGTGCTGAACGCCCTCGACCTGGGGGCGTCCGCGGTCGGCAACCACGAGTTCGACCGCGGGTTCGCCGACCTGGTCGACCGCGTGATCGCGGGCGGCACCAACGCCGAGTTCCCGTACCTGGGCGCCAACGTGTACGCGAAGGGCACCCAGGACCCGGCGCTCGACGAGTACGCGCTGATCGACGTGGACGGGGTGCAGGTCGGCGTCATCGGCGCCGTCACGCAGGAGACGCCGTCGCTGGTCAGCCCCGGCGGCATCGCGGACCTCGACTTCGGGGACCCGGTGGACGCCGTCAACCGCGTCGCAGCGCAGCTCTCCGACGGCGACGAGGCGAACGGCGAGGCCGACGTCGTCGTCGCGGAGTACCACGAGGGCGCGGGGGCCGGCACGCCGGACGGCGCGACCCTGGAGGAGGAGATCGCTGCGGGCGGCGCCTTCTCGGAGATCGCGACGCTCACCTCGGCCGACGTGGACGTGGTGTTCACCGGCCACACCCACAAGCAGTACGCCTGGTACGGCCCCGCCGCACCGGACACCGAGGGCGAGTGGACCCGGCCGATCGTGCAGACCGGCTCGTACGGCGAGAACATCGGCAAGGTCACGCTGACCTACGACCCGGCCACCGACGCCGTGTCCGCGCTCGCGGGCTCGAACGTCGCCCGGCTCGCGCCGGCGGCCGGACAGACCCCGGCCGACTTCCAGGCCGCGCTCGTGGCGCAGTACCCGCGGGTCGCGGAGGTCAAGGCCATCGTGGACGCGGCGATCGCCGCTGCGGCCGTCGTCGGCAACCAGCCGAAGGGCTCGGTGACCGCCGACATCACCACGGCCTACTCCGGCGGCGGCTACACCGGTCCCGGTGGCACGTACGTCGGTCCCACCCGGGACGACCGCTCGAAGGAGTCCGCGCTCGGCAACCTGGTGGCCGACGCGCTGCTGGAGACCCTGGCGTCCGACGAGCGGGGCGGCGCGCAGATCGGCGTCGTCAACCCCGGCGGCCTGCGG
The DNA here is from genome assembly GCF_901521055.1 of Cellulomonas hominis. Taxonomy (GTDB): domain Bacteria; phylum Actinomycetota; class Actinomycetes; order Actinomycetales; family Cellulomonadaceae; genus Cellulomonas; species Cellulomonas endometrii. Next base: position 11,105 of record NZ_CABEGA010000056.1, read on the forward strand.
GCGGAGCTGCTGTACGCGCCCGACGGCACGATCACCTACGCCGAGGCCAACGCGGTCCTGCCGTTCGTGAACAACCTCTGGACGACGACGCTCACCGGCGACCAGGTCGTCACGATGCTCGAGCAGCAGTGGCAGACCAACGCGGACGGCACCATCCCGTCGCGGCCGTACCTGCAGCTCGGCCTCTCGGACAACGTGTCCTACACGTACGACGAGACGCAGCCGCTGGGCAGCCGCATCACCTCGGTGACGGTCGACGGCGCGCCGATCGACCCGGCCGCGGAGTACCGGATCGGCACGTTCTCGTTCCTGGCCCAGGGCGGCGACAACTTCCGGGTCTTCGCCGAGGGCTCCGACACCGCCGACTCCGGGCTGATCGACCGGGACGCGTGGATCGCGTACCTCGAGGCGAACCCGGGCCTGTCGCCCGAGTTCGACGAGCGGGCGGTCGGCGTCCCGGCCCTGCCCGAGGAGGTCACCGCGGGCGAGGAGCTCACGTTCCCCGTGACGGGGCTGGACCTCACCAGCCTCGGCGCCCCGCAGAACACCACGCTCGACGTGCAGCTGGACGGCACGTCGATCGGCTCCGCGGCGGTCACGGCCGGCGCGGCGCAGGTGGCCGTGACCGTCCCGGCGGGCACGACGGCCGGGGCGCACACCCTGACCCTCGTCGCCGCGCCGAGCGGCACGACGGTGACGCTGCCGCTCACCGTGGCGGAGCCGGAGGGCCCGGTGCTCACGCCGTCCACGACGACGCTGTCGGCCAGCCGGTCGACGCAGCCGTACGGGACGTGGCTGCCGACGCTCCTGGTCGCGCGCGTCCAGGTCGACGGCACGTGGTTCCCGTCCGGGACGGTCGAGTTCCGCGAGGGTGACCGCGTGATCGGCCGGTCGCCGGTGCTGCTGGGCCTCGCGCTCGGCACGGTCCCGCGCACCGCTCCGGTCGGGGAGCACCAGTACACGGCGACGTTCGTGCCCTCGAAGCCGGACGTGGTCGCGAGCAGCACGAGCGCCCCGGTGACGGTGACCGTCCGGCGCTGACCCGCTGGAGGCCGGTACGACGAGGCCCCGCCCCCCGGGACGCTCCCGGGAGGCGGGGCCTCGTCGTGCGAGGGACCCGGCCGGCTCAGATCGCGCAGCCGTCGGGCCCGCAGGCCTCGCCCTCGGCGGTGCCGGCCAGCGTCGGGATGGTCACCCGCGGGTGCGCGTCCTGCCACGCCTGGTCGAGCAGGCGGGCGAACACCTCGACGGGCTGCGCCCCCGAGACGGCCAGCCGCCGGTCGGCGACGAAGAACGGGACGCCCTGCACGCCGATGGCCGCGGCCTCGGCCTCGTCGGCGCGGACGGCGCCCGCCCCCGCACCGGACGCCAGCGCCGCGCGCACGGCGTCGGTGTCGAGCCCGGCCTCGCCGGCCACGGCCACCAGCACGTCCGGGTCGTCGACGACCCGGCCGTGCTCGAAGTGCGCGCTCATCAGCCGCTCGACGACGTCCGCCGCCGCGCCGGCCCCGCCCAGCTCGCCCGCGACGTGCACCAGCCGGTGCGCGTCGAACGTGTTGGCGGGCACGACGGTGTCGAAGTCGTACGCCAGCCCCACCTCGGCGGCCACGGCCGTCACCTGGGCGAACATCTGCCGGACCTGCTCCACGGGCATGCCCTTGCGCTCCGCGAGCATGGTCGCCTCGGTCAGCCCGGGGTGGGCGGAGGACGGCTCGGCGTCGGGCTGCAGCTCGAAGGACCGCCACGTCACGCGGACGTGCTCGCGGTGCTCGAAGGCCTCCAGCGCGGCGGTGAACCGGCGCTTGCCGATGTAGCACCAGGGGCAGGCGATGTCGGACCAGATCTCGACGGTCAGCTCAGTCGTGTTCGTCATGCGGTGAGGAGCACCTTTCCGGTGGTCGCGCGGCCCTCGAGCGCGCGGTGCGCCTCGGCGGCCTCGGTGAGGGGGAACGTCGCGCCGACCCGGACGTCGAGGGTGCCGGCGGCGACGGCGTCGAACAGCTCGCCCGCCCGCCAGGTCAGCTCCTCCCGGGTGGCGGTGTGGTGGCCCAGGGTGGGCCGGGTGAGGAACAGGGAGCCCAGGGCGTTGAGCCGCTGGGGGTCGAACGGTGGCACGGGGCCGGACGACGCGCCGAACAGCGCGAGCCCGCCGCGGCGGCGCAGCGACGCCAGCGAGGCCTCGAAGGTGTCGCGGCCGACGCCGTCGAACACCGTGTGCACGCCCGCACCGCCCGTCAGGTCCCGCACGATCTCCGGCAGCTCGGTGCCGAGGTCGCCGAGCTCGGTGTACCGGATCACCTCGGCGGCCCCGGCGGCGCGCGACAGCGCCTCCTTCTCGGCGGAGCCGACGGTCGTGATCACCCGGGCGCCGCGCGCGACGGCGAGCTGCGTGAGCAGCAGGCCGACGCCGCCGGCGCCCGCGTGCACCAGCACGTCCTTGCCCGGCTGCACCGGGAACGTCGAGGTCACGAGGTAGTGCGCGGTCATGCCCTGCAGCGGCAGCGCGGCGGCCACCTCGTCGCCCACGCCGTCCGGCACGGGCAGCGCGATCACCTCCGGCACCACGACGAGCTCCGCGTAGGACGACGGGGCCGACGCCCACGCGACCGTGTCGCCGACCGCGAAGTCCCGGACCTCGCGGCCCACGGCCTCGACCACGCCCGCGCCCTCCGAGCCGGGGACGTGCGGGAACGGCATCGGGTAGGTGCCGTTGCGGTGGTAGACGTCGATGAAGTTGACCCCGGCGGCGCTCACCCGCACGAGCAGGTCGCGCGGCCCGAAGAACGGGTCGGGGAGCTCGTCGGGCGCGAGGACGTCGGGACCACCGGGCTCCGTGGCGAGGACTGCGTGCATGTGGCCTGCAACGGCACGGGCCGGCAGCGCATTCCGGCAGCATTCCAGCAGCGCATCCCGGCAGCCCGTCCCGGTGCGGCGTCAGCGCACGACGGAGCCGATGCCCTGCTCGCCGAGCCAGCGCACGGCCGCGAACGTCCACTCGCCGGCGGTCTGGCCGATCGCGAGGTTCAGCCCGTGCGCGCCGCGGGGGAACACGTGCAGCTCCGCGGGGACGCCGTGCCGCCGCAGCGCCCGCATCGCGGTCAGGGAGTGCTCGACCCCGACCGCCGCGTCCTCCGCGGTGTGCCACAGGAACGTCGGGGGCGTCGCCGCGTCCACCCGGTTCTCCACCGACAGCGCCCGCGCCGGGGCGTCGTCGGGGCTGCCCACGAGGTTGAGCCGCGACCCGAGGTGCGGGTGGTCGACGAGCGAGATCACGGGGTAGCAGAGCACCGCGGCGTCGGGCCGGCGCACCTCCGCGGGGTCGATCCCGGCGAGGGCCGCGGCGTCCGCGAGCTCGGCGTCGGTGGCGGTCGCGGCCGTCCCGGCCAGGTGCCCGCCCGCCGAGAACCCGAGCACCGCGACCGGCCCGTCGACCGGCTCGCCCCCGCGACGGCCGGCGCGCAGGTCGGCGAGGGCGATCAGCACCTCGTGCAGCGCCACCGGGTACCGGGCGGGCGCCACGGGGTAGTCGAGCCAGTGCGCCCGCACCCCGGAGGACGCGAGGAACGCCGCGACGGGGCCGGCCTCGTCGGCCGCACGCATCTGGTACCCGCCACCGGGCAGGACCAGCACCGCTCCGCGGCCGGGGCCGGCGACGGGGGGGCCGTCGTGCAGGACGGCACGGGCGGCAGGAGCGTGCGAGGGGTCGGGAACGGCAGGGGCGGAGGTCTCGGACGTCACCCGCCCGACCCTAGACGCGCGGCACGCCGCACCTGCATGGATAGGTGTGCATTCGGATGTATGCTCATGCACATGTCCTTCTCCGTCGCGGTCGCAGGCGCCTCCGGGTACGCCGGCGGCGAGACCCTGCGCCTCCTGCTCGGGCACCCCGACGCCGAGATCGGCGCGCTCACCGCGCACTCCAACGCCGGCACCCGCCTGGGCGCGCACCAGCCGCACCTGCGGGCGCTCGCGGACCGGGTGCTGACCCCGACGTCCGTCGACGAGCTCGCCGGGCACGACGTCGTGGTCCTCGCGCTGCCGCACGGGGCCAGCGGGGAGATCGCCGCGGCGCTCGCGGACCGGGGCGACGACGCGCTCGTCGTCGACCTCGGCGCGGACCACCGGCTCACCGACCCCGAGGCCTGGCGGCGGTTCTACGGCACCGAGCACGCCGGGACCTGGCCGTACGGCATGCCCGAGCTGCTGCATGCGGGGGAGTCCGCCCCGTCGGCGCAGCGTGCCGCGCTGGCGCAGGCCCGGCGGATCGCGGTCCCGGGGTGCAACGTCACCGCCGTGACCCTCGCGCTCCAGCCGGGCGTCGCCGCCGGCCTCGTGGACCCCGCGGACGTCGTCGCCGTGCTGGCCGTGGGCTACACCGGCGCCGGCCGCACCCTCAAGCCGCACCTGCTCGCCTCCGAGGCGCTCGGCTCCGCGCAGCCGTACGCGGTCGGCGGCACCCACCGGCACATCCCCGAGATCGCGCAGAACCTCGGGGTCGCCGGCGCCGCGCGCACCGGCCTGTCCTTCACCCCGGTGCTCGTGCCGATGTCCCGCGGCATCCTCGCCACCGTGACGGCCCCGCTCGCCCCCGGCGCGGACGCCGCGTCGGTGCGCGCCGCGTGGGAGGCGGCCTACGGCGGCGAGACGTTCGTCGAGCTGCTGCCCGAGGGCGAGTGGCCCACGACCGCCGCCACCACCGGCGCGAACACCGCTCTCGTGCAGGTGGCGGTCGACGAGGCCGCCGGCCGGGTCGTCGCGCTGTGCGTCCTGGACAACCTGGTCAAGGGCACCGCGGGCGCCGCGGTGCAGTCGCTGAACCTCGCGCTCGGCCTGCCCGAGCGCACCGGACTGACCACCGAGGGAGTCGCCCCGTGACCGACATCGAGCCGCAGGGCGTCACCGCCCCGGCCGGATTCCGGGCCGCCGGCGTGACTGCGGGCCTCAAGGCCTCCGGGAAGCCGGACGTCGCGCTGGTCGTCAACGACGGCCCCCTGCAGGTCGCCGCGGGGGTGTTCACCTCGAACCGCGTGGTCGCCGCGCCGGTGGTCTGGTCGCGCCAGGCGGTGTCCGACGGCGTCGCCACCGCGGTGGTGCTGAACTCCGGGGGCGCGAACGCCTGCACCGGCCCCGAGGGCTTCCTCGACGCGCACCGCACCGCGGAGCACGTCGCCGAGGTGCTGGGCGCCTCGGCCGGGGACGTGCTGGTCTGCTCGACCGGCCTGATCGGCGAGCGGCTGCCGATGGACCTGCTGCTCGGCGGGGTCGACGCGGCGGCGGGCGCGCTGTCCGCCGAGGGCGGCCCGGACGCGGCGACCGCGATCATGACCACCGACACCGTCGCGAAGACCACCGCGGTGGTCGGCGACGGCTGGACCGTCGGCGGCATGGCCAAGGGCGCGGGCATGCTCGCCCCCGGGCTGGCCACGATGCTCGTGGTCCTCACCACCGACGCGGTGGTCACCGCGGAGCAGGCCGACGCCGCGCTGCGCGGGGCCACGCGCACCACGTTCGACCGGGTGGACTCCGACGGCTGCATGTCGACGAACGACACCGTGCTGCTGCTGGCGTCCGGTGCGAGCGGCGTGACCCCGGACCCCGAGGCTTTCGCCACGGCCGTCGCGGCCGCGTCCGCCGACCTCGCCCGGCAGCTCGTCGGCGACGCCGAGGGCGCCTCGCACGACATCGCGGTCACCGTGACCGGCGCGACCACCGAGGAGGCCGCCGTCGCGGTGGCCCGGGCGGTCACCCGGTCGAACCTGTTCAAGGCCGCCGTGTTCGGCAACGACCCGAACTGGGGCCGCGTGCTCGCCGCCGTCGGGACCGTCCCGGAGGACGTCGCGCCGTTCGACGCCGCGCTGCTCGACGTCGCCATCAACGGCGTCCAGGTGTGCCGCGCCGGCGGCGTCGGCGACCCGCGCGAGGGCGTCGACCTGGCCGCGGCCCGCGAGGTGCGCGTCGACGTCGACCTGCACGCCGGCGACGCCACCGCGACCGTCTGGACCAACGACCTGACGCACGACTACGTCCACGAGAACAGCGCGTACTCGACATGAGCGACACCACCCCGGTCCCCGAGGACTTCGTGTTCAACACCCGCACGGACCTGCGTCCCGACCAGAAGGCCGAGGTGCTCATCGAGGCGCTGCCGTGGCTGCAGCGGTTCGCGGGCGCCCTCGTGGTCGTGAAGTACGGCGGCAACGCGATGGTCGACGACGACCTCAAGCGGGCGTTCGCCGAGGACATGGTGTTCCTGCGCCAGGTCGGGCTGCGGCCGGTGGTCGTGCACGGCGGCGGCCCGCAGATCAACGCGATGCTCGACCGGCTCGGCATCGCGTCCGAGTTCCGTGGCGGGCTGCGCGTGACGACCCCGGAGGCGATGGACGTCGTCCGCATGGTGCTCACCGGCCAGGTGTCCCGGGAGCTCGTCGGGCTGCTGAACGCGCACGGGCCCTACGCGGTCGGCCTGTCGGGCGAGGACGGCGGCCTGCTCCGGGCACGGCGCCGCACGGCGACGGTCGACGGCGAGCAGGTGGACGTCGGCCAGGTCGGCGACGTCGTCGAGGTCAACCCCGGAGCCGTGCACGACCTGCTGGACGCGGGCCGCATCCCGGTCGTCTCGACCGTCGCCCCCGACATCGACGACCCGACGCAGGTGCTCAACGTCAACGCCGACACCGCGGCGGCCGCGCTGGCCGTCGCGCTCGGCGCCCGCAAGCTCATCGTCCTGACGGACGTCGAGGGGCTCTACACGAGCTGGCCGGACCGCACCTCGCTGGCCCGCCGGATCCGAGCCGGCGAGCTCGCCGACCTGCTGCCGTCCCTCGACGCCGGCATGCGGCCGAAGATGGAGGCGTGCTGGCGGGCGGTGCAGGGCGGCGTGGGCCGCGCGCACGTCATCGACGGCCGGCAGGCGCACTCGATCCTGGTCGAGGTCTTCACGTCCGACGGCATCGGCACGATGGTGCTGCCGGACGACGAGCCGGTGCCCTCGCCGTTCACCGCCCCGATCCCGCAGGTCGCGGCCCCGGCGGTCGACGTCCCGACCCTCCACCAGAACCCCGAGGTGAGCTGAGTGACCGAGCAGCACCTGACGCCGGAGCCGCCCGACTCGGCCGCGCTCGCGGGCCGCGACTCCGTGGCGCACTGGACCGAGCGGTACGGCCACGCGCTGATGGACACGTTCGGCGCGCCGCAGCGCGTGCTGGTCCGCGGCGAGGGCCCGTACGTGTGGGACGCCGACGGCACGCGCTACCTCGACCTGCTCGGCGGCATCGCGGTCAACTCCCTGGGGCACGCGCACCCGACCCTGACGGCGGCGATCTCGGCACAGCTCGGCACGCTCGGCCACATCTCGAACTTCTTCGCGAGCCCGACGCAGATCGCGCTCGCCGAGCGGCTGCTGGAGGTCGCCGACGCCCCCGAGGGCTCCCGGGTGTTCCTCACGAACTCCGGCACCGAGGCGAACGAGGCGGCGTTCAAGATGGCGCGCCGCAACAGCGAGGGCCCGGGCGGCGTGCGCCGCACCCGCGTCCTCGCGCTGGAGGGCGCCTTCCACGGCCGGTCGATGGGGGCGCTGGCCCTGACCTCCAAGGCCGCCTACCGCGAGCCGTTCGAGCCGCTGCCCGGCGGCGTGGAGTTCCTGCCGTTCGGCGACACTTCCGCGCTGGAGGCCGCGTTCGAGGGTGCCGACGGCGACCGGGTCGCCGCGGTCTTCCTGGAGCCGATCCAGGGCGAGGCCGGCGTCATCCCGCTGCCGCCCGGGTACCTGGTCCGGGCGCGGGAGCTCACCGAGGCGCACGGCGCCCTGCTGATCCTCGACGAGGTGCAGACGGGCATGGGCCGCACCGGCACCTGGCTCGCGCACCAGCACCCGCACCTCGGCGGCGGCATCCGCCCCGACGCGGTGACGCTCGCCAAGGGCCTCGGCGGCGGGTTCCCGGTCGGCGCGGTCGTCGCGTACGGCGAGCGGGCGGCCACGCTGCTCGGCCGCGGGCAGCACGGCACGACGTTCGGCGGCAACCCCGTCGCATCCGCGGCGGCGCTGGCCACCATCGGCGTCGTCGAGCGGGACGGGCTCCTGGCCCACGTCACCGACCTGGGCGCCTGGTGGCGGTCCGAGATCGCCGGCCTGGGCCACCCGCTGGTCGCGGAGGTGCGCGGGGAGGGCCTGCTCATCGGCATCCAGCTCACCGACGCGGTCGCCGCCGAGGTGGCCGCCCGGGCGCTGGCCGCCGGGTTCATCGTCAACGCGTGCACGCCCAGCACGATCCGGCTCGCCCCGCCGTACGTGCTGACCCGCGAGCAGGCGGCGACGTTCACGCAGCTCCTGGCGGACCTGCCGCACGACCTCGGTCAGGAGCACGGCGCATGAGCCCCCGCAGCTTCCTGCGCGACGACGACCTGAGCCCGGCCGAGCAGGCCGAGGTCCTGGAGCTCGGCCTCGCCCTGCGCGCCGACCGGTTCGCGAAGCGGCCCCTCGAGGGGCCCCGCGCGGTCGCGATCATCTTCGACAAGCCGACCCTGCGCACCCAGGTGTCCTTCACGGCCGGCGTCGCCGAGCTCGGCGGGTACCCGCTGGCCGTCGACGGGAACCTCGCGCGGATCGGCGTGCGGGAGTCCGTCGCGGACACGGCGCGGGTGCTCGGGCGGCAGGTCGCCGCGGTCGTCTGGCGGACCTACGCGCAGTCCCGGCTGGAGGAGATGGCGGCCCACGCCGGCGTCCCGGTGGTGAACGCGCTGACCGACGACTTCCACCCCTGCCAGATCCTCGCGGACCTGCTGACGCTCGCGCAGCACTGGGGCGGCGTACCGGCGCTGGCCGGCCGGACGCTCGCGTACACCGGCGACGGCTCGAACAACATGACGCACTCCTACCTGCTGGGCGGAGCGACGGCGGGGATGCACGTGCGGATCGCGACCCCGGCGGCGTACCAGCCCCACGCGGACGTCGTCGAGGCCGCGGCGGCGATCGCCGCGCGCACCGGCGGCTCGGTCGAGGTGACCGACGACCTCGCGAAGGCCGTCACGGGCGCGGACGCGGTCGCCACCGACACCTGGGTGTCGATGGGGCAGGAGGCCGAGGCCGCCGAGCGCGAGCAGCCGTTCGTCCCGTTCCGGCTCGACTCCGCCGCGCTGGCCCTCGCTGCGCCCGGCGCGCTGGTGCTGCACTGCCTGCCCGCCTACCGCGGCAAGGAGATCACCGCCGAGGTGCTGGACGGTGAGCAGTCGGTCGTCTGGGACGAGGCCGAGAACCGGCTGCACGCGCAGAAGGCGCTGCTGACCTGGCTCCTGGAGCGCTCGTGACCGCCGCCACCGGCCCCGTCGAGGAGCCGCTCGCCACCACCGGCCGCGTCCCGGCGACCAAGGCCGCCCGGCACGCGCTGATCCGCGACCTGCTGTCCCGGCAGTCCGTGCACTCGCAGTCCGAGCTCGCCGACCTGCTGGCCCACCAGGGCGTGACGGTCACGCAGGCCACGCTGTCCCGCGACCTCGTCGAGCTGCGCGCGGTGAAGATCCGCACGCCCACCGGCGCGCTCGCCTACGCGGCGCCGGGGGAGGGCGGCGACCGGACCCCCGCGCCCGTCGTGGACGCGGAGGCGCTCGCCTCCCGGCTGGCCCGGCTCTGCTCCGAGCTGCTGGTCACCGCCGAGGCGTCCGGCAGCCTCGTCGTGCTGCGCACTCCGCCCGGCGCCGCGCAGTTCCTGGCGTCGGCCATCGACCACTCCGTCCTCCCCGGCGTGCTCGGCACGATCGCCGGGGACGACACCGTCCTCGTCATCGCCCGCGAGGGCGCCGACGGCCCCGAGGGGACCGCGCTGGCGGCCCGGTTCCTCGAGCTCGCGACGACCGGCTGACGCCCCGTCGCCCCTGACCACTCCTGCACGACCGGACACACGAAAGAGAAGACACATGACTGAGCGCGTCGTCCTCGCCTACTCGGGCGGCCTGGACACCTCCGTGGGCATCGGCTGGATCGCGGAGGCGACCGGCGCCGAGGTGATCGCCGTGGCGGTCGACGTCGGCCAGGGCGGCGAGGACCTCGAGGTCATCCGCCGGCGCGCGCTGGACTGCGGCGCGGTCGAGGCGTACGTCGCCGACGCCCGCGACGAGTTCGCCGCCGAGTACTGCATGCCGGCGCTGCGGGCCAACGGCCTGTACCTGGACAAGTACCCGCTGGTCTCCGCGCTGTCCCGCCCGGTCATCGTCAAGCACCTGGTGCGCGCCGCGCGGCAGTTCGGCGCCACGACCGTGGCGCACGGCTGCACGGGCAAGGGCAACGACCAGGTCCGGTTCGAGGTGGGCATCACCTCGCTCGCCCCGGACCTCAAGTGCCTCGCCCCGGTCCGCGACCTCGCGCTGACCCGTGACAAGGCGATCGAGTTCGCCGAGCGCAAGAAGCTCCCGATCGCGACCACCAAGCACAACCCGTTCTCGATCGACCAGAACGTCTGGGGCCGCGCCGTCGAGACCGGCTTCCTCGAGGACATCTGGAACGAGCCGACCAAGGACGTCTACACCTACACCGACGACCCCACGTTCCCGCCGGTCGCGGACGAGGTCGTCATCACGTTCGACCAGGGCGTGCCCGTCGCGCTCGACGGCCAGCCGGTCACCCCGCTGCAGGCGATCCAGGAGATGAACCGCCGCGCGGGCGCCCAGGGCGTCGGCCGGATCGACATCGTCGAGGACCGCCTCGTGGGCATCAAGTCCCGCGAGGTCTACGAGGCCCCCGGCGCGATGGCGCTGATCGCCGCGCACCAGGAGCTCGAGAACGTCACCGTCGAGCGCGAGCAGGCCCGGTTCAAGCGGACCGTCGAGCAGCGCTGGACCGAGCTGGTCTACGACGGCCAGTGGTTCTCCCCGCTGAAGAAGTCGCTCGACACCTTCATCGACGACACCCAGCGCTACGTCTCCGGCGAGATCCGCATGGTGCTGCACGGCGGCCGGGCGACGGTCACCGGGCGCCGCTCCGAGTCCTCGCTGTACGACTTCAACCTGGCCACCTACGACTCCGGCGACTCGTTCGACCAGTCGGCGGCGCGCGGGTTCATCGAGATCTACGGGCTGTCCTCCAAGCTCGCCGCCGCGCGCGACGTGAAGTTCGGCAACGCGGAGGACCTCGGCTCGCAGGGCGGCATCGGCGGTACCGGTGCCTGAGCAGGCGGGTGCGCTCTGGGGCGGCCGGTTCGCCGGCGGCCCCGCCGACGCGCTGGCCGCCCTGTCCAAGTCCACCCAGTTCGACTGGCGGCTCGCGCCGCAGGACATCGCGGGGTCCCGCGCCCACGCGAGGGTCCTGCACGCGGCCGGGCTGCTGGACGACGCGGCGCTGGCGGGCATGCTCGACGCCCTGGAGCGGCTGCGCGCCGACGTCGAGTCCGGGGCGTTCGTCGCCGCCGAGTCCGACGAGGACGTGCACGGCGCCCTGGAGCGCGGCCTGATCGAGCGCGCCGGGGCGGACCTGGGCGGGCGGCTGCGCGCCGGGCGGTCCCGGAACGACCAGATCGCCACGCTGGTGCGCATGTACCTGCGGGACGAGGCGCGGGCCATCACCGGCCTGGTGCTCGACGTCGTGGACGCGCTGATCGCCCAGGCCGAGGCCGCGGGCGACGCGGTGATGCCGGGCCGCACCCACCTGCAGCACGCCCAGCCGGTCCTGCTCGCGCACCACCTGCTCGCCCACGCGTGGCCGCTGCTGCGCGACGTCGAGCGGTACGCCGACTGGGACCGCCGCGCCGCGGTGTCCCCGTACGGCTCCGGCGCGCTCGCCGGCTCGTCGCTCGGCCTCGACCCGGCGGCCGTCGCCGCCGAGCTCGGCTTCGACGCCCCGGTGGAGAACTCGATCGACGGCACCGCGTCCCGGGACGTCGTCGCGGAGTTCGCCTGGGTGTCCGCGATGCTCGGTGTCGACCTGTCCCGGATCGCGGAGGAGGTCGTCCTCTGGTCGACGCACGAGTTCGGCTTCGTGCAGCTGGACGACGCGTACTCGACCGGGTCGAGCATCATGCCGCAGAAGAAGAACCCGGACGTCGCGGAGCTCGCGCGCGGCAAGGCCGGCCGGCTGGTCGGCGACCTCACCGGGCTGCTGACCACGCTCAAGGGCCTGCCGCTCGCGTACAACCGCGACCTGCAGGAGGACAAGGAGCCGGTGTTCGACCAGGTCGACACGCTGACCGTCCTGCTGCCCGCGTTCGCCGGGATGGTCGCCACGCTGCGGTTCGACACCGAGCGGATGGCGTCGCTCGCGCCGCGGGGGTTCTCGCTCGCGACGGACATCGCCGAGTGGCTGGTCCGGCAGGGCGTGCCGTTCCGCGTCGCGCACGAGGTCGCGGGCGCGTGCGTCCGGGCGTGCGAGCAGCACGAGCCGCCGGTCGAGCTCTGGGACCTGACCGACGACGAGCTCGCGGCGGTCTCCGAGCACCTCACGCCCCAGGTGCGCAGCGTGCTGTCGGTGGAGGGGTCGGTCGCGTCGCGGTCCGCGCACGGCGGCACGGCACCGGTCCGGGTCGCCGAGCAGCTCCAGCGGGCCCGCGCCCGCGCGGCGGAGCTCCGCGGGCGCTGAGCCCCCACATGGCGGACCCGACCACCCGGCAGGAGGGGCACGAGGACGCGGCCGGCGTCGTCGTGCCCCTCCTGCTGTCCGCGCCGCCGCGGCTCGGCCGGATCCGGGTGGTCGCGATCGACGGGCCTGCCGGCTCCGGCAAGACGACCCTGGCCGCCGCGGTCGCCGCGGGCTGCGTCGCCGCCGGCGCGAGCGCGCAGGTGGTGCACATGGACGACCTCTACGCCGGGTGGACGGGGCTCGACGGCGACCTGTGGCCGCGGCTGTCGGCCCAGGTGCTCGAGCCGCTGCGCCGCGGCCGCCCCGGCCGGTTCCAGCGGTACGACTGGGAGGCCGGCCGGTTCGCGGACTGGGTGGACGTCCCGGTACCCGACGTGCTGGTGCTGGAGGGCTGCGGGTCCGGCCGGCGGGACGTCGCCCCGGTCCTCGGGGTCCTCGTGTGGGTCGAGGCGGAGCCCGCCACGCGGCTGGAGCGCGGGCTGGCGCGCGACGGCGCCGGCGCGCGCCCGCACTGGGAGCGCTGGATGCGCGACGAGGCGGCGCACTTCGCGCGGGAGGGCACGCGCGGACGGGCCGACGTCCGCGTGGACGCATGGGGCAGGATGGCCCGGTGAGCTCGACGGGACCCGGCACCGAGGCGGTGTCCGGCGCGCCCGGGATCGTGCCGGCCCGCGTCTGGTACTCCCGGCCGGTGCTCGCGGTCGCGCCGGACCTGCTCGGCGCCTACCTGACCGTCCGCTCCGACGAGGGCGACGTCACCGTGCGCCTCACCGAGGTCGAGGCCTACGACGGCGAGGCGGACCCCGGCTCGCACGCGTTCCGCGGCCGCACCCCGCGCAACGCCGTGATGTTCGGGGAGCCCGGTCGGCTCTACGTGTACCGGCACCTCGGCCTGCACCACTGCTTCAACGTCGTCACCGGCCCCGCGGGGGCCGCGTCCGCCGTCCTGCTCCGCGCCGGCGAGGTCGTCGACGGCGTGGGCCTGGCGCGTGCCCGGCGGGCGAGCTCGGGCGTCGTCGACTCCGACCGGCAGATCGCCCGGGGTCCCGCCCGCATGGCCGTCGCCCTCGGCATCGCGATGGAGGCGAACGGCGCCGACATCACCGAGCCGGGCGGCCGCATCGTCCTGCACCGCGACCCGGACGCCGTGACCCCCGCCTACGCGACCGGCCCGCGCGTCGGCGTGGCCGGCGCCGGCGGCGACCCCGCGCGCCACCCGTGGCGGTTCTGGATCACCGGGGAGCCCACCGTGTCCGCCTTCCGGCCGGCGTATCGCCGGCCGGCGTCGGGAAGCAGCCCGCAGCGCGGGACGACGCCGGCATGACCCGACCCGCCGACGGCGCGGCCACCGAGCCGCGCGACCACCTGGAGCACTGACGTGACGCACATCCTCGACGAGCTCGCCTGGCGCGACCTCGTCTCCCAGACCACCGACCTCGACGCGCTGCGCGCGGCGCTCGACGCCGGACCGGTCACCCTCTACTGCGGCTTCGACCCGACCGCGCCCAGCCTGCACATCGGCAACCTGGTGCAGATCCTCACCGTCCGGCGCCTGCAGGACGCGGGGCACCGGCCCGTGGCCCTCGTCGGCGGCGCGACCGGCCTGATCGGCGACCCCAAGATGGCGGGGGAGCGCACCCTCAACGAGCCCGGCGTCGTCGCCGGCTGGGTCGAGCGCATCCGGCGGCAGATCGCCCCGCTGCTCCGGTTCGACGGCGAGAACGCCGCGACGCTCGTGAACAACCTCGACTGGACCGCCCCGATGTCGGCCATCGACTTCCTGCGGGACGTCGGCAAGCACTACCGGCTGGGCACGATGCTCGCGAAGGACACGGTCGCCCGGCGGCTGAGCTCGGACCAGGGCATCTCGTTCACCGAGTTCAGCTACCAGATCCTGCAGGGCATGGACTACCTCGAGCTGTTCCGCCGGCACGGGGTCACGCTGCAGACCGGTGGCAGCGACCAGTGGGGGAACCTGCTGTCCGGCGTCGAGCTGGTCCGCAAGGTCGAGGGCGCCGCGGTGCACGCGCTGACCACGCCGCTGATCACGAAGGCCGACGGCACCAAGTTCGGCAAGACGGAGTCCGGCACCGTGTGGCTCGACCCCGAGCTCACGTCGCCGTACGCCTTCTACCAGTTCTGGCTCAACGCCGACGACGCCGACGTCGTGCGCTACCTCAAGGTCTTCACCTTCCGGACGCCCGAGCAGATCGGGGAGCTGGAGCAGGCCGTCGCCGAGCGGCCGGCAGCCCGCGAGGCGCAGCGGGCCCTGGCGTACGACGTCACGTCCCTGGTGCACGGGGTCGACGCGACCGAGAAGGTCATCGCGGCCAGCCGCGCGCTGTTCGGGGGCGGTGACCTCGCCGAGCTCGACGCCGCGACCCTGGGCGCGGCGGTGGCCGAGCTGCCCACGGCCGAGGTCGCGGTGGGCGACCCGGTCGTCGACGTGCTGGCCGCCACCGGGCTGGTCACGAGCAAGGGGGCGGCCCGCCGGGCGATCGCCGAGGGCGGCGCGTCGGTCAACAACCGCAAGGTGACGGACGACTCTGCCGTCGTCGAGGCGGGGGACCTGCTGCACGGGCGGTGGCTCGTGCTGCGGCGGGGCAAGCGGACGCTCGCGGTCGCGCAGGTCGGGGCTACGTCCGACTGACACCCGCGTGCTCGCGGCACGACCCAGGGGCGGCCCCGTTTCGACGGGACCGCCCCTTCGTCGTCCCGGGTCGGTCCCTCCCGAGGGGTTGCGCGCTCGGTGGCGACGGCGCATCCTGGGTGCAGAGCGACGGGCGTCACACCGGCCCCGTCGCGGTGCACCAGGGGTCACCCCGGCGGGCCGGGCGCGAAAGCGCAGGTCAGGCGGGGTGCGGAGTGCGTGCGCGGCACTGGAGCCCGCCGGCTTGACGGTGAGCGAAACGTCCGCGTAATGTTCTCCGAGTCGCCCGGCAGGGAGGAACGGACACCGAGGATCAACCCGGTGGCTGGTCCCGCGGGTGGCCACCCCCTCGGCAAGATCGACAGGCGCCTCGGCGTCCGGACGGTCGTGCCGGGACCGGGCAGAAGGACACGCAATGTCGGAATGAACGCCGACAATGCGGGCCGGAAAGCCTGGTAGAGTGAAGGAAAGCCTCGCCGGAAAGAACAAGCCGGCAAGGCGGTCCAGAAGCTCTGGTAGAGTTGAGAAACGCCAGGCCGGTTCGAAAGAGAGGCAGGGCGGGACAAAAACTCTGATAGAGTTCAGGACGAGCCGAGTCGAAGGAAACGACGACAAAGCCCGCCAGGAACTCTGGTAGATTGGAACCGAGCCTCCGGCCAGGAGCCCGCAAGGGTGAGTGGGGGATGCGCGTCTGTTCTTTGAGAACTCAACAGTGTGCCAAGTAGTTGATGCCAAGATGGTTCATCGGCTCGGGTGGTCGCCTCATTCGGGGTGG
>NZ_CABEGA010000057.1 GCF_901521055.1 Cellulomonas hominis
CGGCAGCACCGCCGCGGCCCCGGCCTGCCGGAGCAGCCGCGCCGCCACGGTGAGCGTCCACCCGGAGTCGGTCCGGTCGTCGACCAGCACGACCGCGCGGCCGGGCGGGCGGCGTGCCGGCCCCAGGCGCCGGGCGCGGAGTCCGGGGAGCCGGGGTCGGGCGAGCCGGGGTCGAGCGGGCCGGGGCCGAGCGGGACGGGGTTCGCGGGCACGGCGCCCAGCGGGACGGGGTGCGCCGGACCGGCGTCCACCGGAGCGGCGGGCGCGGGCACGCCGTACCCCGGTGCGGGCGGTGCCGTCAGCGACGCCGGGGCCGGCGCGGCCCAGGGCGCGGGGGCCGTCGGGGCCGTATGTGCCGGCGGGGACGCGGGCGCCGGGAGCGTGGGCGGCTGCGGTGCCGGCGCCATCGCGGGCCAGCCGGGCGCCACCACGGTCGGCGCGGCGGGGTGCGCGGGGGCGGCTGCGGGCGGCACGACGGGCATCTGCCGGGTGTCGACGTCGGGTCCGGGGCCCGGGGCACCCAGCGGCGGGAGGACCAGGCCGGGGCCGTCGAGCTGGCGCTCGGTGGCGAGGGTGGTCCAGCGGGTGCGCGTGGGCTCCGACGGCGTGGGGTCGACGGACGGCGCCGGCGCGGGGAGCGCGGGCGTGCCGGGTTGCGCCGGCTGCTCGTGCCCGCCGGGGACGCGGGCCGCGAGCGACCCGGTCGTCGTCGCGGGGGCGCGCCCGTCCCACGACGCGACGCGCCGGGTCGTGGCGAGCCCGCGCACGTCGACGACGATCGCCTCGCCCACCCGGTCGTGCCAACCGCGGCGCCGGCCGGTGCCGTCGAACAGCGGGGACAGCAGGACGACGGCCTGGCCGATGCCGCACGCGAGCGCCCCGAGCACCACGACCAGGTACCGGCCGAGCGCCCGTCCCAGGCCGATGGGCCGCCCGGTCCGCACGTCGACGGTCCGCAGCCCGAGGGCCCGGCGGCCCACCGTCCAGCCGCGGGTGCCGTGGCACCACCACTGGAACCCCGCCCAGGCGAGCAGCAGCACCGCACCGACCACCAGCAGCAGCGCGTTCGGCGCGACGGGCTCCGGGGCCGTCGTGCTCGCGGTCCCGGCGGCCGCCGCGTCCCGCAGCGACGCGGTCAGGACGGGCAGCTGGGCGAGCCACAGCGGCGCCGCCGCGAGGGAGGTGAGTACACCGTCCAGCAGCCAGGCGGCGACGCGGCGGCCGAGCGGTGCCGGGGGCGCGCCGTACGCCCCGGGGACGCCGCTGCCGTTCGTGCTGCTCATCGGTCTGCTCCTGTGCTCCGTCGTGCTCGTCGCGCGCGCCGCTCGCCGGCCCGGGCGGACCGGCGCAGCGACCGGGTGGTGATGCGCCCGCGCAGGCGCTGCTTGCGTGGTGTCGCGGCCCGCATCCGGGCGAGCGCCCGGTCCACCTGCGCCCAGTAGTCGCGCGCGTCGGCGACGGTCGGGTCCGTGGCGCCGAACACGGCCGCATCGGCCCGCTCGGCGAGCGCCACGACCGCCGCGGCGGCCTCGGCCGCGGCAGGCGACGGGGCCGGAGGTGCAGCCGCGGCCGGGGCAGCGGCGGGTGCGGTGGGCTTCCGCTTCCGTCGGCGCTCCGGCGGCGGGGGTGGTGCGGTGAACCCGTCGGCCAGGTCCCGCGCGCCCTCCCGCCGGGTCGCGACGGGGTCCACGTCGCGCCGGAGGTCGGTCGCGAGGTCGAGGACCTCCTGCCAGCCCCCGACGACGCGGCGCAGCGGCTCGGCGGCCCGGCGCCGCTGCCGACGCCGGCGGGCCTTGAGCCCGGCGATGACCAGGAACGGCGCGAGCAGCACGAGGACCAGCCCGGAGCCGGCGGCGGCGGCGAGGACGACACGCTGCCACAGCGGCCAGGTGGCGGCGTCCTCGCTGTCCTGCGTCTGCGGCTGCTCGGTGTCGTCCTCCGGCGGGTCGACCGGCGCGGGCGGCGGGGGCGGCGGCTGGGCGACCTGCGGCTCGGGGTCGGCCTGGCTGGTCTCCTGCTCGTCCTGCGGCGTCTGGCTCTCCGGCGGCGCGGGGTCGAACGTCACCCAGCCGTAGCCCTCGAAGGCGATCTCGACCCAGGCGCTCACGTCGGCGCCGGTGACCACGACGGGCGCGTCGGGGTCGGCCGGGTCGACCGGCGCGGCTGCGTCCTCCGCGGCCTCGTCGTCGGCCGGTGCGAAGCCCATGACGACGCGCGCGGGCAGGCCCATCTCGCGGGCCATCAGCGCCATCGCGGACGCGTACTGCTCGTCGTCGCCGACCATGAGGTCGCCGCCGAGCAGCGCGGCGACCCGGTCGGCGCCGTGGCCGGACAGCGACGGGTAGTCCCCGCGGTCCGTCAGCCCGTGGGAGAAGAACCCGCCCTCGGACAGCGACCGCTCGAGGGCCCGGGCGACCTCGACGGGCGTCTCGGCATCGCGGACGACGTCGGACGCCGCAGCGACCACCGCGTCGGGCACGCCCTGCGCCTCGGGCAGGTCGAGGCCGCTCGCAGCGGCGGAGCCGATCTGCTCGTCGTCGGGCTCCTGGGGCACCACGGCGTCCAGGGTGTAGCGCAGGCCGGTGTCCAGGCCGCCGGTGAGCACCGCGGCGCCGGTCGCGTCGTTGAACCGCAGCCGCGACTGCGCCTCCGTGTCCTCGAGGCGCACCGAGACCGCGTCGCCGACCGTCGGCAGCCAGACGCCGTCGAGCTCGCCGACCTGGACCTCGACCTCGACGCGCGAGCCGCCGGTGCCGGAGGCCTCGACGGCGGCCGCCTCCTCCACGGTCTGCTCGCTGACGGTCTCCCCCACGCGCCGGAACTCCCCCGACGCGCGGGACGAGCCGTCGCCGGCGACGTTCCACACCACGCCGTCGAACCGGTCGAAGGTCGCGAGGCGGATGCGGCCGCCCTCCGGCAGCCCGGACACGGTGAAGAGCTCGACCGTGTCGTCGTCCTTGACGTACGCGCGGAAGGCGGACAGGGGGCTGGCGTAGTCCCGGGGGTCGAACGGCGGGACGAGCGCGTCGCGCAGCACGTACCGGTCGCGCTGCTCCTGGACGACCGCGCCGGACACCACGCCGGTGCCCGCCGCGAGACCGACCAGGAGGAGGAGCGCGACGGGCCGCCGGACGCGCAGCTGCCCGGAGCGCCAGGACGCCCAGACCAGCAGCCCCGCGGCCAGCGCGACGCCGACGGCCACGGGGGCCACGGTGGTGTGCGTGCCGAGCAGGACGGCGGCGGCCAGGCACAGCGGCGGCAGCAGCGCGGCGGCCGGTGCGGCGCGCCCGGGGCCGAGCGCCAGGCGGACCGCGACCGCGGTGCCGACCAGCGCGAGCAGGTACGGCGGGACGAGCAGCCAGCCGGAGCCGCCGAGGGGCGGCTGGAGGGTCAGCACGTCCTTCCAGCCCAGCGCGGACCCGCGCACGACCGAGACGACCGAGGCAGGGGTCGGGAGCACGCCGCCCAGCGCCTCGGACGGGGTGGCCAGCGGCCCGCCCGCGAGGACCGCGACGACGACCAGCACCGCGGTCGTGACCGGCGGCACGGTCCTCGTGGTCCCGGCGGCCGGGGGTGCGGGCGTGCTCGTCGTCGTCATGCCGCGGCCGCCAGCCGGAGGGCGCGGGGCAGGTCGTCCAGGGAGCCGAGCCGCACCAGGCTCAGGGTGCGCTGCGTGCGGACCTGGACCTCGGCGCCGGGGACGCAGCTGACGACGAGCGTGCGGGTGCCCTCGGGCACGTGCCGGGCCGCGGCGCGCAGGTCCGCGTCGGGGACGACCGAGCCGGTGACCAGGAACGCCAGGGTCACGTCCGGCGCCTCGCGGGCGATCCGCCGGCCGAGCAGCGACGAGCCGGTGCCGTCGGGGCCCACGGCGATGCCGGAGCAGTCGTCCAGGAACGGGCGGCGCGCGGTGGTCCGCACGCGGCCGGAGCCGGCGAGCACCGCGAGCGGGTGCTCCTCGCCGAGCACGTGCACGCCGACGGACGCGACGACGCTCACGGCGAGCTCCAGCTCGGCGTCGTCGTCGGCGTGCCGGTAGTCGCGGGGGTCGGTCGCCAGGGCCACGGCGGTCTGCGTGCGCCGCGTGTCCTCGTACTGCTTGACGGTCATGACCCCGCGGCGCGCTGTGGTGCGCCAGTGGATCGAGCGGCGGTCGTCGCCGACCACGTAGTCGCGCAGGGCGTGGAACGCGAGGTCGGCGTCGGACAGGTCGCGCGTGGCACCGCCCTCCAGGTCGCGCAGCAGGCCGGCGTCGGCGCCGGTGAGCATGACGACGCGCGGGTGCACGTACAGGTCCTCGGAGCCGGTGGTCACGGCGTGGCGGACGGCGAGCCCGAGCGGGTCGCCGCGGACGGCGCGCACCGGCCCGACCGTCACGACGGCGCGGCGGTCCGTGGGCACGGCGAACAGCTCCTCGTGCTCCTCGCCGGGGGCGAGCGCCGGGACGTCCAGCTCGGCGCGGCCGGCGCCGACCTGGAGCTCCAGGCGCACCGCCCGCGTGCGGCGCCCGCCGGGTGCGGACACGACGACGCCGCCGAAGGCCCGCTCCCCCACGCGCACGCGCCGGTCCGCGAGGTCCAGCCGCACGTCGTGCGGCAGCCGCCCCCACGTCATCGCCACGGCGACCAGCACCGCCGCCACACCGACGGCGCCGGCGGACGCGAGCTCCACCCAGCCGAGCAGCACGCCGACGGCCGCGGCCGCCGCACCGAGCAGCACCGCGCCCCAGCCGACGCCCGACAGCCGGGTGTGCGACCGCCTCACGCCACGCCCCGACGGACCCACGTCCCCGTCCTCCTCACGCGCGCGCCACCGGCGGCGGCGTGGCGGACAGGACGCGCTCGACGACCTGGACGGTCGTGGCGCCGAGGAAGTCGGCCTCCGGGTCGAGCACGAGCCGGTGGGCCAGGACGGGCACCGCGAGCTCCTTGATGTCGTCCGGGATCACGTACGGCCGGCCCGCGGCGGCGGCCGCCACCCGGGCGCACCGGACGAGCGCGAGCCCGCCGCGGACGCTGGCGCCCAGGGCGGTCTGCGGGTCCTCGCGGGTGCCCTCGATCAGGCGGGCGACGTAGTCCAGCACCGAGCCGTCGACGTGGACCGTGTGCGCCAGCTCGGCCATCTCCACCATGCCGGCGGTCGTGACGACGGCGTCGAGCGTGCTGGTGCGGTCCCGCGCGCCCGACAGGATCTCCACCGTCGACGTCCGGTCCGGGTAGCCCAGCGACGTGCGGACCAGGAACCGGTCGAGCTGGGCCTCCGGCAGCCGGTACGTGCCCGCCTGCTCGATGGGGTTCTGCGTCGCGATGACGACGAAGGGGCGGCCCACCGGGTGCGTGTCCCGGTCGACCGTGACGTGCCCCTCCTCCATCACCTCGAGCAGCGCGGACTGCGTCTTCGGCGAGGCGCGGTTGATCTCGTCCGCGAGCAGCACCGACGTGAACACCGGCCCCGGGTGGAACTGGAAGGTCCGGGCGCCCTGGTCCCAGATCGTCACGCCCGTCACGTCGGACGGCAGCAGGTCCGGGGTGAACTGGATGCGCTGGTGCGTGCCCTGCACCGAGGCCGCGATGGCCTTGGCCAGGGACGTCTTGCCGGTCCCCGGGGCGTCCTCGAGCAGGACGTGGCCCTCGGCGACCATCGCGGTCAGCACGAGCCGCACCGGACGGTCGGCACCGAGCACCGCGCGGGACACGTTGGTGACCAGCGCGGTGAACGTCTCGGAGAACCATGCGGACTGCTCGGGGGTCATCGGGTGCTCGACTCCTGTCGGGGCTGGCGGGTCTGTCGGGGCTGGCGTGCGGTCGCGGGCGGCGCGGGAGGTCCCGGTCGTCCGATCGGCAGGCCGGGGCTCACGGAGAGGTTCCGGTGCCGGGCGGTTCCGGCTGCTCGGGCGGCGTGGGCGGCGCCTCGGTCCACGTCACGGTGTGCTGGTCCCACTGACCCACGCGTCCCGACGGCTGCCCGTCGGTGGTGAAGGCCTCGATCTCGACGCGGAACCGGAACCCGCTGCGGGCGGTCGCCGGCACCGCCAGGTCGATCGAGGTCGCGCCCGTGGTCTGCCAGGCGGAGTCCTGGCCGGGGAAGTCGACGACGCGGTAGCGGTACGTGACCGCCTTGCCGGCCTCGCCCGAGGTGCTGGCCTGCCACGAGACCCGCACGGACGTGGGCCGCTGCGACGGGTCGGAGGGCGTCTGCGTCATCGTCGGCCGGCCCGGGTCGCTCGGGCGCGTCGACACGGTGACCTGACCACCCGCGAGGTCGCTCTGCCCACCGTCGTGCACAGCGCGGACCTGGAGGGTCATCGTCTGGGCGCCGGTGAGCCCGCTCAGCCGGTAGTCGCGAGCCCAGGCGTTCGTCCGGTCGATGACGACGCCGTCCCGGAGGATCTCGTAGCCCTCGATCGTCTGCCCGTTGCCGTCCGCCTCGGCCCACGCGATCCGGGCCCAGCCCTGGCCCCAGCCCGCGTCCGGTCCCGAGGCCGAGACCTGCGCGGAGCCCGGGGTGGTCGGGCGGCCGTACGCCTTGGCGGTCGCGGACCCGGGCTGGGACCGGCCCGCCTTGTTGATCGCCACGACGTCGAACCGGTACTCGACGCCGTTGGCGGCGTCCGTCATCGCGTAGGTGGTGCGGTCCGCCCCGAGCGTCTCGGTGCGGTTGATGCCGCCGCCGCTGATCCGCAGCTCGTAGCCGCTGATCGGGTCGCCGTTGGTGGCGCGCGGCGACCAGGAGACGTTGATCTGGCCGCCGACGGGCGTGCCGACGCGGCCGGCGCTCACCGTCGGGTCCTGGGGCGGGGCCGCCGGGACCTCGATCACCGAGGGGGCGCTCCACGCGCTCGGCTCGGGCGCGCGGTTGTGGGCGCGCACCTGCACGGTGTACGCGGTGCCGTTGGTGAGGCCCCGGAACGTGTACGACGTGCCGGACGTCGTCACGGGGTCGCCCCCGGGCGAGAGCATCAGCGTGTACGACGTGACGGGTGAGCCCTTGCTGCTCGGCGGCGCCCACGTCGCGGTCAGCTCGCCGTCGCCGAACTTGGTCCACACCGGCGCCGCGGGCGTGTCCGGCACGGCGTCCGGGCGCGCGACGGCCGACGCCGGGCTGGGGTCGGACCAGCCGACCGCGTTCTCCGCGGCGACGGTGAACGTGTACTCGACGTTGTTGGTGAGCCCCGTGATCGTGCAGGTGGTGCTCGCGCACGAGGTCGTGCCGCCGCCGTTGCTCGCGGTCACGCGGTAGCCGCGGATCGGCTCGCCGCGGGCGTCGGGGGCGTCCCAGGACAGGACGACGGTCCCGTCGCGGACCTCCCCCACACGAGGCGCGCCGGGCGTCGCCGGCTTGCCCCGCACGCGCAGCGTGATGCTGGCGGCCACCTCGCGGTCGGGGTCGTCGGTGGCGTCCCGCACCCGGACGCGCACGACCATCTGGCCGACCAGGTCACCGGACGGGCGGACCACGACGGAGCCGCCGGAGACGCTGGCCGTGCCGGTCCCCGGGGTCTCGACGGTGGCCGAGACGATGCGCAGGGGCTGGTCCGGGAACGGGTTCGACGCGGCGCTCAGCATGTCCACGACCGCCTCCTGACCCTGCACGCCGTCGTTCACCGCGCGGTCGGGCACGAAGGCCACGCGCCGGGTGCTCGCGATCGTCCGGACGTTCACCTGGACGTCCATCGACCCCGACCGGCCGTAGCCGAGCGTCAGCTGGAGGGTGCCGCGGGTGCCCTTCGGGGTGCCCACGGCGGAGGAGACGCTCAACCGGGTGCCGTCGAGCGACGCGGAGAACCCGGCGGGGACGTCCCCGGACAGCCGGTAGGTGTACGTCTGCGCACCGGAGGCCCCCTCGACCCCCTGCGTGAACGCCAGCAGGTCGACGGTGGTCGCCGTCTCGCCGGGACCCACCTCCAGGTCGGCCGGGACGAAGGTCGGCGGGTAGTCGTCCTCGGTGAACACCGTGATCGGCAGGGTGATCACCGAGGTGCGGGCCGTCGCGTCGCCCGGGCCGGTCGCGTCCGTGACGGGGACGGTGATGGAGGCCGGGCCGACGTAGCCGGCCGCCGACGTGAACCGGACCGTGGTCGAGTCCGCCACGAGCGCCGAGCCGTCGGAGCGCGTGGCCGTCACCGCGGTGGCGTCGGCGACCTGCGCGGTGCGCCCGGGCGCGACCTGCACCTGCTCGTCGAGCGGGATGGTGAGGGTCTCACCGCTCGCGACGCGCAGCTCCGGCGCGCGGGGTCGCGCGGTCGGCGGGAAGAAGCCGAGCGCGGGGACCGAGATGAACGCGTACGCGCGCACGCCCTCCGCGGTCCGGTTCGTCAGCAGGTAGGGGATGGTCTGGGCGCGCTCGGCGAGCGTGACGGTGACGGTGCCGTCGGCGGCGACGGTGGCGGCGCCCGCCGCGCTGCGCGGCACCGAGACCTCCAGGTCGCTCAGCGGGCCGCTGGGGTTCTGGGCGACGGCCAGCACGTCGACGTCCACGCTCGTCCGGCCGACGGTGTCGACCGGGGGCACGACCACGTCCCGCGCGATCGGAGCGAGCACGGGGGCGTCGGGGTCGACCGTGACCGACAGCACCGCGCCGGCGCGCGAACCGCGCGAGTTCTGCGCCGTGTAGGCGATGTTGAGCACGCCCGCCTGGTCGCCCCGGACCAGGATCCGGCTGCCCGACACGGACGCGGTCAGCCCGGCGTCGACCTCCAGGTCGTCCACCAGCGTCAGGTCGCCCCCGGACACGTCGGTGTCGTTCTCCAGGACGCGGACCTCCACGCGCTGGCCCGGCCGGATCGTGATCGTGTCGTCCCGCGCCACGACCCGGTTGCTGTCGTTCGGGCGGGCGGCGATGCCGACGCGCACGGTGGCGACGGCGCGCTGACCGGTCCAGTCCTCGACGGCGTAGGTGAACTCGTCGGTGCCGGCCTCGCCAGGCAGCGCCTCGTACTCGAGGTAGTCGGCGCCGACGGAGGTCACGCGGCCCTTGGTACCCGCGGACGCGACGCCGAGCAGCGTGATGCCGTCACCGTCGGAGTCGATGCCGACCAGCGGCACGGGGATCCGCACGGTCTCGCCGGCGAACACGCGGGCGGTCAGGGCCCGCGGGCGCGGCGGGGCCTTGGTCGCGGGGTCGGACTCGTGCACGCGGACCGTGACCGTGGCCGCCGTCTCGTTCCCCGTCGCGTCCCGCACGACGAAGGTCGCGTAGGCCGTCATCGGGGTGTCGGGCGCCTGGTAGCGCAGCACGTCCCCGGCCACGAACAGCAGCCCCTGGCCCTCGCCGAGCGGCTCCGCGAACTCCGGCTTGAGGGAGATCGCGTCGCCGTCGGGGTCGTAGGCCCCCTCCAGCACCGGGATCGTCACGACCCCGCCGGTGCGGACGTCCGCCGTCGCGTTCTCCACGACGGGCGGCTGCGACGTGGTCGCGGGCGGCACGGGCGACACGATGATCTGCCCCGTCGCGCTCGCGGTGCCGTTGGAGACGACGTACTGCAGGGTCACCGGCTCGGTCAGCGCGCTCACCGCGGAGATGGTGACGAGCTGACGCTGACGGATCGCGACGCGCAGACCGGCGGGCGCGTCCACGCTCTGCAGGACCAGCACCCCGCCGGCGGGGTCGCTGTCGTTCGCCAGGGGGTCGATCGTCGTCTCGCCGCCGCCGGGCAGCAGCGCGTCGTCCAGCACCGCCACCGGCGGTTCGGGCTGGTCCGGCCGGGCGCGCACGTCGATCCGCGCGAGCCCGGTGGCCTGCTGCGGCGCGGCGGTCACCGTGAACGACACGTAGTAGGTGCCGGCCGTCGCCGCCCGGAACGAGAAGGTGCCCGCCTCCAGGTCGGGCGTCACGGTGGTTCCCGTGACCTCCTCGACGCCGGCGAGCCGCGGGCGCTCCGAGCCGTAGGAGCGCACGGCGTCCAGCGGGCGCAGCAGGACGTCCTGGTCGACGTAGGTCACCGCGTGCACCGGGTCGACCTGCAGGTCCAGCGACCCGGGCGCGCGCACGTCGACGTCGACGGTGCCCTCGGTGGTGGACACCCCGTCGGAGACGACCACGTGCACGACGGTCCGGCCCAGCTCGCCCCCGTCCGCCACGTACGTCAGGGTGCCGTCCTGGCGGAACCGCGCGGTGCCGGACTCGGCGACCGCGCCCACCAGCGTGAGGGGGTCGCCGTCGGGGTCGGCGAAGTCGGCGAGCGCCGGGTAGGTCGCGGTCGCGCCCTGCTCGACCCGGATCTCCCCGGTGCGCTCCTGGACCGGCGGCTCGTCCTGGCCGGGGCCGCGGACGGTGAGCGTGACCTGGGCGGTCGACGGGGCGGCGGTGCCGCGGCCGTCGCTCACCGAGTACGAGAACGTCACGCTCCCCGTGGCGTCCGCCGGCACCGCGAGCTGGAGCGCGCGACCGCCGTACACCTGCTGCAGCGTCCCGAACTCCCCCGGCAGCGGGTCCACGTCGGTGAGGACGAGGATGCCGCAGTCCGAGGACGTGTCGTTGTCGATGACCGGCAGGATCGTCGTCCGCCCCGCGCGGACGCCGAACGCGTCGTCGACGGCGGTCGGGGCGGCGCTGGTCGGCGAGCACTCGGGCACGAGCTCCTGCGTGGTGCGCTCGCCCTCGCTCTGCTCGGTCTCGTCCTCCGGCTCCTCCTCCGGCACGACGTCCGTCCAGTCGGGCTCGCGCAGCTGGGTGTCCTCCAGCGGCAGCCAGAGCCGGCCGTTCACGGTCTCGTTCAGCGCGACGACCTGGCGGTTCACCCGGAACACCAGCTGGTCGGCGCTCGTGACGCCGTCCAGGTCGAGGACCTGCGGCTGCGCGCCGTCGCACAGCTCCAGGTAGTTGTCGGCCGCCGTCGGCCAGGCCGCGTGCGCGCACGAGCCGACGCGGACGGGCGCCGCGGGCGTGCCGGCGCCGCCGGCCTGGTGCTCGGCGGCGACGTCGCCGGACGACAGGCTCACCTCGACCAGGCCGGTGCTGCCCGCGACCAGCGCGGTGCTCGCGGCCGGGCCGGGCTGCTGGAGGACGGGCTGGGCGAGCCCCAGGCTGCTGGAGCCGCCGGGCGTGCGGACCGTCTCGCCGTCCAGGCCCACCGGGACGTCGCCGACCGCGGTCAGCGCGTCCACGGGCCCGTCCAGCGACGGCGCCTCGGCGGCCTCGGTCGCCCCGCCCGGGGCCGGGGTGAGGCGGGTGACCTCGCCGGTCTCGGCGGCGACGGCGAACGCGTCGCCCGTGACGGACGCCGTGACGAGGCCGCCCGCGCCGACGTCCGCGTCGGGCTCGTCGGTCGTGACCTGGAGCATCGGGAGGTCGGCGAACGACCGCACCCACGCCCGGCCCTCGGTGTCCATGACGGCGACGGTGCCGCCGGCCATCGAGACCTGCGCGCCCGCGGGCACGGCGACCTGCGACGCGGCGGTGACGCCGGCGGGGTCGACGACGGACAGCGTGCCGGCCTCGACGATCAGCACGTCGCCGGCGTCCTGCAGCACGTCGAACTCCGTGCTGGTCGCGACCAGGCCGGCGTTGAGCTCCTCGACCTGCGCGTTGTAGCGGCCGACCTGCAGCGTGCTGGTCGACGTCAGCCAGACCGCGCCGTCGTTGAGGTCGACCTGCGCGAGCGGGAAGCCCGGGTTCACCAGCGCCAGGGTCGCGATCACGGCGGGGACGGTCACCACCGCGGCGGTGGACGCGGCCCGCCGCCGGTTCCAGCGGAGCCTCACGGGACGCACACCTCCGCGGGGGTGGCCGACGCGCGGCGGTCGGCCCGGACGATCGACACCTCGACGCACACCTCACCGCCGCCGTCCGCGGGCACGGTCACGCGCTGGTCCTCGACCACCTGGAGCTGCGGCTCGCCGGTCGCGGTGCGCCGGCCCCACAGGTACGTGTCGCCGTCCTGCTCGTCGGGGTTGGTCCAGGTGAACTCGACGGTGCCGTCGGCGTTGCGGGTGCCGAACAGGTTGGTGGGGCTCGGCACGGTCGCCGCGACGGTGCCCTGCGGGCCGGGGAACTCCGAGCCCTCCCCCGGCGCGGGCGCGGCGTCGGGCCGGTTCGCGAGCAGCACCACGGCGAGCACGGCCCCGGCGATGGCCACGACCGACCCGGTCGCGGCGAGCACGCGGCCGGTGCGCGAGCGCGACGGGCCACCGGGGTGCACCTCGTGCACGGGCGCAGGTGCGGGGGCGGCCTCGGGCGTCGGGTCCGACTGCACGGTCACGACGGGGCGCAGGCGCGTGGACTCCGCGCCGGCGCCGATGTCGAGCGGCGGCCCGGCCGGGACGGTCGTGCGCGGCTGCGGGGCGGGGCCCGGGGCGACCTCGACGACCGAGCGGACGCGGGTGGCGTCGGCGACGGCAGCCCCGCCCGCACCGTCGCCCGGGCCGGCGAGCGACGCGACGTCCTCCACGTCGACCGGGGTCAGCGGCAGGCCGAGGTCGGCCTGCACGGCCCGCAGGTCGTGCGCGAGCTCCAGCGCCGTGGGGTACCGCAGCTGCGGCTCGCGGGCCATCGCGCGCGCGAGGACGGTGCGCAGCCGCTCCGGGACGTCCGTGCGGGTCGGCGCCACCGGCGCGCCGCGCTCGATGCGGCCGACCAGGTCCGCCGCCTCGTTGCTCCCGCCGGGGCGCTCGAACGGCGACCGGCCGGCCAGCGCGGAGAACAGCGTCGCCGCGAGCGAGTAGACGTCCGAGCGGGCGTCGCCGTGCGGCTCGGAGGCCAGCAGCTCCGGCGCGGCCCACGGGATCGACATGCCGACCGCCGGGCCGCCCGCGTCCACCGTCGACGCGATGCCGAAGTCGGTGAGCACCGGCCGGCCGAAGTCGTTCGTCAGCACGTTGCCCGGCTTGATGTCGCGGTGCAGGATCCCCGCGCGGTGCACCGTCTCGACGGCCGACGCCAGCCGCACCCCGAGCTCCAGCACCTCGGCGATCTCGAACCGCTCCGAGCGGTACCGCTGCCCGAGGCCGGGCCGCGAGCAGTACTCCATCACCAGGTACGGGCGGCCGTCCGGGGACAGGCCCGCCTGGTAGACCGTCACGATCGACGGGTGGTGCGACAGCCGGGCGGTCAGGTCCGCCTCGCGCTCGAACGCCTCGCGCGTCTGCGCGTCGACGGTCGCGAGCAGGACCTTGACCGCCACCGACCGGCGCGGCAGCTCCTGCTCGTACAGGAACACGTCCGCCGAGCCCCCCGAGCCCAGCAGCCGCTGCACGGTGTACCCGGGCAGGCGTGGCGGCTGCGAGGCCTCACGTCCGCGGTTCACGCACCCGGCTCCACGGTGAACGTCACGCCGTCGCCGAGGTCCACGACGTCGCCGTCGCCGACCGCGACGGGCTCGCCGGCGGTGATCCGCCGCGGCGGCAGGCCGCCGCTCGCGACGGTGATGCCGTTCGTCGAGTACAGGTCCGTGACCAGCACGCGGCCGAGCTCCAGGCGCACCTCCGCGTGGGTGCGGGAGATGTCCTGCTCGGGGCTCGGCACCGTGATCAGGCGCGGCTCGGCGCCGTCGGGCGCGCGGGTGGCCTGCGGCGCGCGGCCGATCAGCACCACGGCGTCCAGCGGCACGAGCGCACCGGTCGACAGCGCGAGGCGCGGGACGGTCGCCTGCGCGGTCGGGGCCGTGCCGGACCCGACACCGGTCACCGGGATCGCCCCGGTGCCGCGCGGGGCGGTGCCGAACGCGCCGGGCGCCGGGGACGGCGTCGGGACGATGCCGCCGGACGGCCAGTCACCGGTCTGCGAGACGGCCCACGACGGCAGGTGCTGCCGGATGGACGCGAGCTCACCGCTCAGGATCGTGAGGCCGTCGTGGTCGTCGGCGGACGCCGGGCCGGGCAGCACCGGCGCCGGGGGTGCCGGCGGGACGAACGGCTCGGGCGCCGGGGCGGGCTCGGGCGTGGCGGGGGCGAGGTCCTCGGCGGGTGCGTCCGGCTCGAGGGGCTCGGGCGCGACGGCCACGGGCGCGACGGCCTCGGGCTCCGGCTCCACCACCTCGGGCTCGACCGCGACAGGCTCGGGCTCCTCGGCGGCGGGCTCGGCCTCGGCCGGCGCCTCGACGACGACCGCCTCGTCGGCCACCGGCGCAGCCTCCGCGACCGGCGCCTCGTCGACGACCGGCGCCTGCTCGACGACCGGCGCCTCGTCGGCCACGGGCGCGACCGCCACCGGCGTGGGCGCGGCGGCGAGCACGACCGGCCCGGACGCGGACGCCTCGGGCGCGTCGGGGGCACCGGCGAGGCGCACGCGGACGCGGGACGCCCGGACGACCCCGCTGACGATCGGCAGCGTGGACCCCCGCCCGGCGCCGGAGGCGCGCACCGTCACCTCGTCGGCGCTGCCGACGGACCGCTCGGACCAGGACACGACCTGCGGCGCGGCCAGCACCTCGGCGCGGGTGCCGCGCACGACCTCGACCTCCACGTCCCCGCGCAGCGCCGTGTGGACGGCACCGGTGGTGAGGTCGACGGCGGCGAACGGGTGCAGCCCGCCGATGCCGTGCCGGACAAGCGCGTCCAGCTGGGCGCCGAGGCCGCCGCCGCGCTCCGGGGCGGCGGCCCACACGTCGCGGACCACCTCCGGCGGGGTCGACGGGGCGAGCAGCAGCACGACGCCGCCGGCGACGACGGCGTACCAGTCGCCTGGGGTGTACTCGGGCACGATCACCGAGGGTCCTCCTGGTGGCTCCGGGGTCGCGGCACGGTTGCTCCGTCGACCGTCTCGTCCCACGTCTTATCGGCAGGACCGGCCCCGAACGCGAGCCATTCGGGTGAATCGTCTGCGACCGGTGCGGCGTCCACGACCACGGCGGTGGCGTTGTCGCGGCCCCCGGCCTCGACGGCGCGCCGCACGAGCTCGGTGGCGGCCTCGCCGGCGCCGCCCGCCCCGGCGAGCACCGCGGCGACCTCCGCGGGGGTGAGCTCCCCGGTCACGCCGTCGGAGCACACCAGCAGCCGGTCGCCCGGGCGGGCGGGCAGCATCCAGTAGTCGGGCTCCGGGTCGGCACCGGTGCCGAGGGCCCGGGTGAGCACGTGCCGCTCGGGGTGCTGCTCGGCGGCCTCGCGGGACAGGGCGCCGGAGTCGACGAGCTCCTGGACGACCGAGTGGTCGACGGTCAGCTGCGCGAGCTCGCCGTCCGCCCACCGGTAGACGCGGGAGTCGCCGACGTTGAACACCAGCCAGTGCGCGGCACCGTCGTGCTCGCCGAGCGCGACGCCGGAGACGGTGGTGCCGCCCTCCTTGCGCTCGAAGGCGGCGCGGATCCGCTGGGCGGCGCTGCGGAAGCAGGCGTGCAGGTCCGACGGGTCGACGGTGGACAGCCCGGCCAGCCGCGCGAACTCCTCCACCGCCAGCCGGCTCGCGACGTCGCCGGCCTCGTGCCCGCCCATGCCGTCGGCGACCAGGAACACCGGCGGGTGGGCCAGCAGCGCGTCCTCGTTGAGCGCGCGCACGCGCCCGCGGTCGGTCGCGGAACCCCACGTCGTGCGCACTCGATCTCCTCGGTCGGATCAGGGCGGTCGGTCGGACACCATCGTGCCTGGTCCCGGCGGTGCCCGCGCACCACTCACCCAGGCGGTCGGTCAGATCCCCAGCTGGTACACGCCCCAGTACGCGAGCACCACCAGGAGCGCCGCGCAGGCGACGCACGTCCCCCACAGCTCGACGTGACCCACGACACCTCGCGCGAGCGGTTCACCCGTCCGGCGCAACGCGCGCAGCCGGACCGCCACGGCGGAGGCGGCGATGACCGCCGCGAGCCCGAGGAGCCGGACGCCCAGCCACCCGCCCTGCACGATCCAGCCGTTGCGCTCGTAGCCCAGGGCGAGCCGCGCGACGGCCACCAGGTACCAGACGAGCGCGCCGACCGTGGCGACGGACGTCAGCGACAGCAGGGCGAGCCGCTGGGTGAGCCCCCGGTCCGCGGGGGTGGGCGGCAGCCCGCGGAGGCGCCGCACGCCCACCGTGGTCCACCGCCCCGCGGGGAGGACGACCACCAGGCCGACCGCGCCGACCACCAGGAACACGAGCACGTCCCCGTCGCCGAGCCAGCGCGGCTGCGCGACGGGCGCGGCCCAGTACAGCTGCTCGGGCTGGTCCCCCGCGATGCGCGGCCACGCCGAGCCGGTGTCCGGCAGCCCCTGCACCCAGCCGGTCAGGTCGCGCAGGAAGGCCGGGGCGACCTCGCCGTCCACCCGGATGCCGTGGTCGCCGCCGCGGTAGTACCGGACCGTGTAGTCGGTGTTCCCGGCGATGGCCAGGTCGCGGATGATCTGCTCCGCGCCCTGGACCTGCGGCATGGAGGCGTCCGCCGTCCCGTAGGCCACGAGCACCGGCTGCGTGGTGCGGCGCTGGTACGGCGCCACGTCGAAGTCCGCGTACTCGAAGCCGCCGCCGGGCAGGGACATCCCCACGGCGCGCGGGATCGCCCGGAACACCTGCTGCGGGACGCCCGTGTTGCGGAGGTAGTTGTCGACGGCGAAGGCCGCCTGCTGCCGCGCGGGCACGACGGGCGCGGAGACGAGCACCACGAACGCCACGTCCGGCTCGTCGACCGCCATCACCGGCGCGATCCACGCGCCCTCGCTCTCCGCGTACACCCCGACCCGGTCCGGGTCGACGCCGTCGAGCGAGCGGAGCACGTCGAACGAGCGCAGGTAGTCCTCGGCCATCGTCACGTAGTCGCGGTGCCGGACGGTGTAGGTGTCGAGCCGCTTGTCGGGGACGATCGTCGCGACGCCGGCCTCGGCCAGGGCGTGCGCCTGGTCGACGAACGCGCCCGTGTGCCTGCCGGTGCCCGCGCCGTGCACGAAGACCACGCCGGGCACGTCGCCCTCCACGCCGACGGGCATGAGGACCTGCGCCTCGACGTCCGCGCCGTCGAGCTGCACCGTGACGACGGAGGACTGCACGGGGTACGGACCCGTCGTGGGGGCGCCGGCGATCGCCGTGGACGACGACTGGACCGTCAGCGGGTCGGTCATCGGCACGGGCGCCCACTGCGGGCCCATGAGTGCGCCGAGGACCGCGAGGACGATCGCCCCCACGACGGTCCCCGCGGTGGTCGGGTAACGCACGCCCTGATTATCCCCGACGCGTCGCTCCGGCCCGGGGACCCGCTGCTCCTCCTGCGTGGCCCCGACGCTCAGAAGCCCAGCCGCCCGAGCTGCTTGGGGTCCCGCTGCCAGTCCTTGGCGACCTTGACGTGCAGGTCCAGGTAGACGCGGGAGCCGAGGAGCGCCTCGATGCCCCGTCGCGCCCGGGTGCCGACCTCACGCAGCCGGGAGCCGCCCTTGCCGATGATGATGGCCTTCTGGCTGTCGCGCTCGACGTACAGGTTGACCCGCACGTCCAGGAGCGGCGCCTGCCCCTCGGCGGCCTCGCGGGGCACGATCTCGTCCACCACGACCGCGAGCGAGTGCGGCAGCTCGTCGCGGACGCCCTCCAGCGCGGCCTCCCGCACGAGCTCCGCCACCATGACGGCCTCGGGCTCGTCGGTCAGCTCGCCCTCCGGGTACAGCGCGGGACCGGGCGGCAGGTGGGAGATCAGGACCTCCTCGACCGTCGTCACCTGGTAGCCCGTCTCCGCCGACACCGGCACGATCTCGGCCCACTCACCGAGCTCCTGGACGGCGAGCAGGTGCTCCGCGAGCCGCTGCTTGCCGACCAGGTCCGCCTTGGTGGCCAGCGCGACGACCGGCGTGCGGCGGCCCAGCTGCGCGAGCTGCTCGGCGATGAACCGGTCGCCCGGCCCGACGCGCTGGTCCGACGGCAGGCAGAAGCCGACCACGTCCACCTCGGTGAGGGTGTCCCGGACCAGGGCGTTCAGCCGCTCGCCGAGCAGGGTGCGCGGGCGGTGCAGGCCCGGGGTGTCGACGAGGACCAGCTGCGCGTCGGGGCGGTGCACGATGCCGCGGACGG
The DNA here is from genome assembly GCF_901521055.1 of Cellulomonas hominis. Taxonomy (GTDB): domain Bacteria; phylum Actinomycetota; class Actinomycetes; order Actinomycetales; family Cellulomonadaceae; genus Cellulomonas; species Cellulomonas endometrii. The sequence continues at coordinate 17,896 of NZ_CABEGA010000057.1, forward strand.
TGTGCCGGGTGGTCTGCGGCCGCCCGGAGGTGATCGCCACCTTCGTGCCGACGAGCGCGTTGGTCAGGGTCGACTTGCCGGCGTTGGGGCGCCCGACGAGGCAGGCGAAGCCGGAGCGGTGGGTCACGGGGGTTCCTGTCACTGGTCTGCGGGGCGGTTCGACGACGCGGGCGACCGGTCGGCGGCCGGCTCGGTGTCGCGGGTGTCACGACTGTCGCGGGTGTCACGAGTGTCCCGCACCGCGCGCGTCTCGCGGGTGTCGGTGTCGGGCTCGCGCTCGGGCGCGCGGCTCACGAGCACCCGGGCGACCCGCTTGCGGCGGCCCTCCGTGCCCTGGGCGACCAGCCGCAGCCCGTGGATCTCGCCGGCGGACCCGGGGATCGGGACCTTGCCGAGCGCCTTGGCGAGCAGCCCGCCCGCGGTGTCGACGTCGTCGTCGTCCACCTCGACGCCGAACAGCTCCCCGAGCTCGTCGCGGCCGAGCCGCGCGGGCACCAGGTACGTCCCGCCGCCCAGGTCCTCGACCTGCGGCGCGGACGGGTCGTGCTCGTCGGTGAGCTCGCCGACGATCTCCTCGAGGGCGTCCTCGATGGTGACCAGGCCCGCGATGCCGCCGTACTCGTCGACCACCATGGCGATGTGCGAGGCGCCGGCCTGCAGCTCGCGGAGCAGCTCGTCGACCGGCTTGGACTCCGGGACGAACACGGCCGGGCGCACGAGCGACCCCGCGGGGGCGTCGCCGGCGGCCGGGTCGTCCTGCATCCGGCGCACGAGGTCCTTGAGGTAGAGCACGCCGCGCAGGTCGTCGACCTGCTCCCCCACGACGGGCACCCGCGAGTAGCCCGAGCGCAGCAGGAGCGAGAGCACCTTGCTCAGCGGCGTGCTCTCGACGGTGGTCACCATGTCGGTGCGCGGGACCATCACCTCGCGGGTCAGCGTGTCGCCGAGGCCGAGCACGGAGCGCACCATCGCGCGCTCGTCGAGGTCGATCGCCGGGGAGTCGCCCGCCCGCTCGACCATCTCGCGCAGCTCGTCCTCGTCCAGGTCCGTCCCGGTGGAGGGGGCCATCCGGACCAGCGGCCCCGCGACGGCCCGCACGCCCGTGAGCAGCCGGGACGTCGCCGTCAGGACCTGGCGGGGGTACCGGTGGCCGATCGACCGGGGGCTGAGCCGGGCGAGCACCACCGTGAGGAACGCGCAGGCCAGCACGGCGATGACCAGCTCGACGGACCAGCTCAGGGACGAGGCGGCGACCGCGAGGGTCAGGCAGACGGCGGCGAGCATCTCGCAGAGCAGCCGCACCACCGCCGCGGCACCGGCGACGGCCGCGCGCTGGTCGGTCAGCGCCCGCACCCGCTCGGCGGCGGGGTGCCGGGCGGTGAGCAGGTCGGCGACCGTGTTCCGCGGGATGCGCATGACGGCGGCCTCGCCCGCGGACAGCACCGCCGCGACGAGCACGGCCAGGACCGTCAGGGCCGCGAGCAGCCCCAGGGGGACGTCGTTCATCGCCCGGCGAGGAAGGTCAGCAGCAGCTGGCGCTGCAGGCCGAACATCTCCTTCTCCTCCTCCGGCTCCGCGTGGTCGTAGCCCAGCAGGTGCAGGATCCCGTGCGTGGTGAGGAGCAGCAGCTCCTCGGCGGTGGAGTGGCCGGCGGTGCGGGCCTGCTCGACGGCGACCTCGGGGCACAGCACGACGTCGCCCAGCAGCCCGGCGGGCGTGGGCTCGTCGGCGCGGCCGGGGCGCAGCTCGTCCATCGGGAAGGAGAGCACGTCGGTCGGGCCCGGCTCGTCCATCCACTTGATGTGCAGGTCCGTCATGACGTCCGTGTCGACGAACAGGATCGACAGGTCCGTCTGGGGGTGCACGTGCATCTGGTCGAGCACGAAGCGCGCGAGGGCCGCGAACTCCGCCTCGTCGACCTCGTGGCCGGACTCGTTGTTGACCTCGATGCTCACGCGGCGACCTCCGTGGCGGGCTCGGCGGGTCGGACGTGGTCGTGCGGTGCGTTCACCTGTTGTGGTCCCAGCGTGCGTAGGCGTCGATGATGTCGCTCACCAGGCGGTGGCGGACGACGTCGGAGGAGGCGAGGCGGCAGAACGCGACGTCGTCGACGTCCGCCAGGATGGACTCCACCACCCGGAGCCCGGACGTGGTGCCGGACGGCAGGTCGACCTGCGTGACGTCGCCGGTGACCACGACCTTCGAGCCGAAGCCCAGCCGGGTGAGGAACATCTTCATCTGCTCGGCCGAGGTGTTCTGCGCCTCGTCGAGGATGATGAACGAGTCGTTCAGGGTGCGGCCGCGCATGTAGGCCAGCGGGGCCACCTCGATGGTCCCGGCCTCCATGAGCCGCGGGATCGAGTCGGGGTCGACCATGTCGTGCAGCGCGTCGTACAGCGGGCGCAGGTACGGGTCGATCTTCTCGCTGAGCGTCCCGGGCAGGAAGCCGAGCCGCTCCCCCGCCTCGACCGCCGGGCGGGTCAGCACGATCCGGTTCACCTGCCGCGCCTGGAGCGCCTGCACGGCCTTCGCCATCGCGAGGTAGGTCTTGCCCGTGCCCGCGGGGCCGATGCCGAACGTGATCGTGTTGCGGTCGATCGCGTCCACGTACTCCTTCTGCCCGGACGTCTTGGGCCGGATGGTGCGCCCGCGGCTGGACAGGATGTTGAACGTCAGGACGTCGGCGGGACGCGTGGCGGTCCCGGCGGTGAGCATCGCGACGGAGCGCGTGACGACGTCCGGGGTGAGCGGGGTGCCGCCGGCGGCCATCTCGACGAGCTCGTCGACCAGCCGGGCCACGAGCGCGACGTCCCCGGCGGGGCCGGCGAGCGTGATCTCGTTCCCGCGCACGTGCACGTCCACGGTCCGGAACCCGGTCTCGATGGCACGCAGCACCTGGTCGTTGAGGCCGAGGAGCTCCACCATCGACACGGTGGACGGGATCGTGATCCGGTGCTCGACCCGCGCGGCGGTGCCGGGGAGCTGACGATCGTGGCGATCGGGCGATGTCTCGGCCATGTGCTCGGCGTACGCCGTGCGCTCCTTCGAAGAGGCGGGGTGGTGGTGCCATCCTACCGACCCGCACCGACACCCCGCCTGCCCATTCGCGCCCGCCCCCGGGGCCGGTCGTCCCTGGCCCTCGGACGACCCCCGGGAGGACAATCGGGGGGTGGGAGCAACGGCGCTCCCCCGTCGTACCCGGAGGTGCACGTGGCCAGCTACGTCCAGGACTTCTCCGAGGGGGGCATGGACCAGAAGGACCTCCTCGGCGGGAAGGGCGCGAACCTCGCCGAGATGACGCGGCTGGGCCTGCCGGTGCCGCCTGGGTTCACGATCACGACCGAGGCCTGCCGCGCGTTCATGCGGACCGGGCACCTGCCGCCGGAGCTGCGCGTCGAGGTGACGACCGCGCTGCGGCACCTCGAGGACACGGTGGGACGGCGGCTCGGGGACTTCCACGACCCCCTGCTGGTGTCCGTCCGCAGCGGCGCCAAGTTCTCGATGCCCGGGATGATGGAGACGGTCCTCAACGTCGGGCTCAACGACGCGTCGGTGGTCGGCCTGGCGGAGTTCTCGGGCGACGAGCGGTTCGCGTGGGACTCCTACCGGCGGCTGATCCAGATGTTCGGCAAGACGGTGCTCGACATCGACGGGGACCTGTTCGCCGACACGCTCGACGAGGCCAAGGCGGCGAAGGGCGTCGAGCACGACGTGGACCTGGACGCCGCCGACCTGCGGCAGCTGGTGGACGCGTTCAAGCGGATCGTGCGCACGGAGTCCGGCAGGGAGTTCCCGCAGCACCCGCGCGAGCAGCTGGACCTGGCGATCGTCGCGGTCCTGCGGTCGTGGGACACCGACCGGGCCCGGCTGTACCGGCGCCGCGAGCGCATCCCGGACGACCTGGGCACCGCGGTGAACGTCGTGTCGATGGTGTTCGGCAACCTCGGCCCGACGTCCGGGACCGGCGTCGCCTTCACCCGCGACCCCGCGACCGGGCGCACGGGCGACTACGGCGACTACCTGGTGAACGCGCAGGGCGAGGACGTGGTCGCCGGCATCCGGAACACCCTCAGCCTCGCGGAGATGGAGCAGGTGGACCCCGCGGCGTACGCGGACCTGCGCCGGGCCATGCGCCGGCTGGAGACCCACTACCGGGACCTGTGCGACGTGGAGTTCACGGTCGAACGCGGCAAGCTCTGGATGCTGCAGACCCGCGTCGGGAAGCGGACCGCCGCGGCGGCGTTCCGGATCGCGACGCACCTGGTCGACGAGCACCTCATCACGCAGGACGAGGCGCTGGCGCGGGTCAGCGGGTCGCAGCTGTCGATGCTGATGTTCCCGCAGTTCGACCGCGCGGCCGAGCGCACCCTGCTCACCCGCGGCATGGCGGCCTCCCCCGGTGCGGCGGTGGGCCGGGCGGTGTTCGACCAGGCGACCGCGCAGGCGTGGGCGGCGGACGGCCAGGACGTGGTGCTGGTCCGGCGCGAGACGAACCCGGACGACCTCGGCGGGATGATCGCCGCCGTCGGGGTGCTGACCGCGCGCGGCGGGAAGACGTCGCACGCGGCGGTCGTGGCCCGCGGCATGGGCCGCACCTGCGTGGTCGGCGCGGACGAGCTGGACATCGACCCGACGGCGCGGTCGATGAAGGTCGGGGGCCACCAGGTGGCCGAGGGCGACGTCATCGCCATCGACGGGTCCACCGGCGAGGTGTTCCTCGGCGCGGTGCCGGTCGTGCCGTCGCCGGTCTCCACCTACCTGGAGCAGGGGCTCGACGCCGCGCTCGGGCAGGCGGGCGACGACGAGCAGACCGCCGACCTGGTGCGGTCCGTGGACCGGCTGCTGGTGCACGCCGACGAGACGCGGCGGCTGCGGGTGCACGCGAACGCCGACACGGCGCAGGACGCGCGCCGCGCGCGGTCGCTGGGCGCGCAGGGCATCGGGCTGTGCCGCACCGAGCACATGTTCCTCGGCGAGCGCCGGGTGCTCGTCGAGCGGGTGGTGCTCGCCGACGACGACACCGAGCGGCAGGCGGCGCTCGACGCGCTGCTCCCCCTGCAGCGGGCGGACTTCGGCGCGCTGCTGGCCGAGATGGACGGGCTGCCGACCACGATCCGGCTGATCGACCCGCCCCTGCACGAGTTCCTGCCCGACCTCACCGACCTGTCGGTGCAGGTCGCCCTCGCGGAGGAGCGCGGCGGCGCCGACCCGCGGGACGTGCGGCTGCTCGCGGCGGTGCGGCGGATGCACGAGGCGAACCCGATGCTCGGGCTGCGGGGCGTGCGGCTCGGCCTCGTCGTCCCCGGGCTGTTCGCGCTGCAGATCCGGGCGGTCTGCGAGGCGGTCGCCGACCGCGTGGAGGCCGGCGGGGACCCGCACGCGGAGATCATGGTGCCGCTGGTCGGCTCCGTGATGGAGCTGCACCTGGTCCGGGACGAGGCGCTCGGGATCATGGCGGAGGTCGGCGCGGCCCGGGGCGTGCGGCTGGACCTGCCCGTCGGCGCGATGATCGAGCTGCCGCGCGCGGCGCTCACCGCCGACCGGATCGCCGAGGTGGCGCAGTTCTTCTCCTTCGGCACCAACGACCTCACGCAGACCACGTGGGGGTTCTCGCGCGACGACGTGGAGGGAGCGTTCTTCCCGGAGTACCTCTCGAACGGGGTCCTGACCATCTCCCCGTTCGAGACCATCGATGCCAAGGGTGTCGGACGGCTCGTCCGCATCGCGGTGGAGGAGGGCCGGGCGTCACGTCCGGACCTCGTCGTCGGGGTGTGCGGCGAGCACGGAGGTGACCCGGAGTCGATCCGGTTCTTCGACGCGGTCGGGCTGGACTACGTGTCCTGCTCGCCGTTCCGGGTACCGGTCGCGCGGCTCGAGGCCGGCAGAGCCGCGATCCAGGGTCCCGACGCCGACGCCCGCTGAGGGGGCGCGCGCGGCGCCGCCGCCCACGGTGGGACACCGGGGCGGCGGCACGCGGGCGTCCGTCAGGCGCGGGTGAGGGAGACCGTGCTGAAGCTGATCGCCGGGAGGGACATCGTCAGGACGCCCCCGGTGAGGTCCACGTCGTCGCGCGGGCGCGGGGCGACGCGGTCCGGGTCGTCGGCGCTGTTGCGGGCGAACGGGTCCTCGTCGTGCAGCGTGGTGGCCGCCGCCACGCGGACGTCGCCGAGCCGGCTCAGGTCGACTCCCAGCTCGACGGCCTGCTCCGGGTTCCGGTTGACCACGAGCAGCGCGCCGGTGCCGGACTCCTCGTCCCAGGTCGCGACGGCGTCCACCGACGGGACGTCGCCGTGCTGGGCGGTCGGGAACGTCGGCGACTGCGGGGCGACCCGCAGCACGACGCCCTGCGCCAGCGACGACGCCTGGGCGAACGGGTGGAAGATCGTCTGCTTCCAGACCCGGCCGCCGGGCTCCGTCATGATCGGCGCGATCACGTTGACCAGCTGCGCCTGCGACGCCGAGGTCACGCGGTCCGAGTGCCGCAGCAGCGTGATGAGCATGTTCCCGACCACCACGGCGTCCGCGGCGGTGTAGTGGTCCTCCAGCAGCGGCGGGGCGACCGGCCAGTCGTCGCCGGCCGGCGGGACCGACGCGGCCCGGGACTGGTACCAGACGTTCCACTCGTCGAACGAGAGGTTCAGCCGCTTCGTGGCCTTGAGCGCCGCGCGCACGCCGTCGGCGGTCGACACCACGTCGTCGATGAACGCGTCCATGTCGACGCACGAGCCGAGGAACGACGCGAAGTCGTCGCCCTTCACCTCGTAGTACCGGTGGATCGAGATGTAGTCGACCTGGTCGTAGGTCTCGGTGAGGACCTCGCGCTCCCACGAGCCGAACGTCGGCAGGTCCGGCGCGGACGAGCCGCACGCGACGAGCTCGAGCGTCGGGTCGACCTGGCGCATCGCCCGGGCGGTCTCGGCGGCCAGGCGGCCGTACTCGTGGGCGGTCTTGTGGCCGGTCTGCCACGGGCCGTCCATCTCGTTGCCGAGGCACCACATGCGGATGCCGTAGGGCTCCGGCGAGCCGTTCACCGCACGCTGCTTCGCCCAGGCGGTCGGCGCGGTGCCGTTGCAGTAGTCGAGCAGGTCGACGGCCTCCAGCACGCCGCGGGTGCCCAGGTTGACGGCCATCATCGGCTCGACACCGGCCTTGCGGGTCCAGCGCATGAACTCGTCGACGCCGACGGTGTTCGGCTCGAGGGAGTGCCAGGCCAGGTCCAGCCGGGCGGGACGCTGGTCGACCGGGCCGACGCCGTCCTCCCAGCGGTAGCCGGACACGAAGTTGCCGCCGGGGTACCGGACGGTCGTGACACCGAGCTCGCGGACGAGCTCCAGGACGTCCTCGCGGAACCCGTCCGCGTCGGCCGTGGGGTGGCCGGGGTCGTGGATGCCGGTGTAGACGCAGCGGCCGAGGTGCTCGACGAACGAGCCGAAGGTGCGGCGGTGCACCGGGGAGACGACGAGCTCGGGGTCGACGGTGAGACGGGCGTGGGGCACGGGGGTCCTTCCTGGAGTCGGGCGCGGTGCGCCGGCTCGCGACGCGCTGCGCTGCGACGGCCACCGCCCGCCAGCGTAGAGCCCGGCGGCCGGCGCGCTCGGGAGGCGTCGGCCGCCGGGCGGGCGTGGTCCGCCCCCGTGCACGGTCAGTCCGCGGGGCCGGCGACCAGCGTGACGGTCGCGGACTGCGCGCTGCCGTCGGCGGCGGTCCAGGTGAGCGTCACCGGGTCGCCGGGGGTGTACCCCGCGAGCGCCGCGCTCAGCGCGTCTTCGTCGGCCACCGGCGTGCCGTCGACGGACGTGACCGTGTCGCCCGCGGCGAGGCCCGCCTGCGCGGCGGGCGTGCCCTCGATGACACCCGCGATCACCGCGCCGGACGTGGTGGCGGCCCCCGGGCTGGTGGCGGTCGCGATCTGCACCCCGAGGAACGCCGGGTACCCGAGGGTGATGCTGTCGGTGTCCTGGCCCGCGACGATCTGCGTCACCACGTCCAGCACGTCCCCGATCGGGATGGCGTACCCGGTGATGTCCGCCGAGCCGGAGGACGCCGCGGTCGTGATGCCGATGACCTCGCCCTCGTCGTCCAGGAGCGGGCCACCCGAGTCGCCGGACACCACGTCGGCGTCCACCTCGATGAGCCCGGTCAGCGACTCGCCCGCCGACGCGCCCTCGGACTGCGTGGTGATCGACTCCTCGAGCCCGGTGACCGAGCCGTCCGCAGCGATGAGCACGCCGCCGCCCTCGGCGTTGCCGACCGCCGTCACCGCGTCGCCGAGCGCCACCGCGTCGTCGTCGTCCAGGGGCGCCGTCGTCAGCCCCGCCGCGCCGTCCAGCTGCAGCACCGCGACGTCCGCGGTCGCGTCGGTGCCGACCACGGTGGCCGTGAAGGACTCCCCCGTGGCGCCGACCGTCACGGTGATCTCGGTCGCGCCCTCGACGACGTGGTTGTTCGTCACGACCAGGCCGTCCGAGGTCAGCACGACGCCCGTGCCCGCGGCCTCGGCGGACTGGTAGCCGAGCACCGTGCTGATGAGCACGACACCCGCCTGCTGCGCCTCCGTGGCGGTCGTGGTGTCCAGGGTCGCCGTGCCCGTCGAGGACGACCCGGCCCCGGGCAGGCCGGTGGACGGGGCCGCGCCACCCGGGGCGGTCGTGCCCGGGGTGGTCGTCCCCGGGGTGGTGGCGCCGGGGTCCGTCGTGCCGCGGCCGTAGCCGGATCCCGTCCGCGGCGCGACAGCCAGGCCGGTGCCGTCGGACGTGTCGTGCGGCCAGCCCAGGGCGACCGCTGACCCACCGAGCACGAGGCCCGCGGCGACGGTTCCCGAGGCGACCAGCGCCACGGCGGTCCGGCGGCGGCGGACCCGGCGGGGCGGGCGGTACGGCTCCGCGGCGAGGGGCGTGGTGGCGGGGCGGTCGGCCGGCGAGGCCGGGTCGTGCTGGTCCATGGGGACACCTCCTGCGGGCGGGCGCCGCGGTGGCGCCGACAGCCCCCAGTGCACCCGGCCACCCCGACCGCCCGCTGGGCCCCGCCTGAG
>NZ_CABEGA010000058.1 GCF_901521055.1 Cellulomonas hominis
GGGGGCCCCGCCGGGGCGGCGGTGATGGCCGCGTGCGCAGGCTCGGGCGGCCGGTGGCCGTTCACCGCGGCGATGCTCGTCGCCGGGGTCGCCGTCGTGCTGCTGGTCGCGACCGGCTGACGCCCGCGAGGCCGTCCGGTCGCGTGCCGCGGCGCTCCCAGTCGCGTGCCGTCGCCCCTCCCAGTCGCGTGCCGCGAGGCCCCGCGAGAGGATCCGGGCATGTCACGCGTCGTGTCCGTCGCCCCGGTGCTTCCCGAGCACGCGTACCGGCAGTCGGAGATCACCGCCGAGATCAGCGGGCTGGTGACGCGGGACCCCCGCCGCCGGGCGCTGCTCGAACGGGTGCACGCGTCGAGCGGCATCGACACGCGGCACCTCGTGCTCCCGCTGGAGAAGTACGCGGGCCTGTCGTCCTTCACCGAGACCAACGACGTGTTCCTGCGCGAGGGCGCCGAGCTCGCAGCCCGCGCCGTGCTGGACGCCCTGCGCACGGTCGGCCTGCGCCCCGCGGACGTGGACCACCTGTTCTTCACGACCGTGACCGGTGTGTCGGCGCCGTCGCTCGACGCCCTGCTGGTCGAGCGGCTCGGCTTCCGGACGGACGTGCGGCGGGTGCCGAGCTTCGGCCTGGGCTGCGCGGGCGGGGCCGCGGGTCTCGCCCGGGTGCACGACCACCTGGCCGGCCACCCGGACGAGGTGGCCGTCCTGCTGTCGGTGGAGCTGTGCTCCCTGACCCTGCAGCACGACGACGACTCGACGGCGAACCTCGTGGCCTGCGGGCTGTTCGGCGACGGCGCGGCGGCGGCCGTCCTGGTCGGGGACCGGCGCGCCGCGGATCTCGGGCTCGACGGGCCGTCCGTCGTCGGCACGCGCAGCGTCCTGTACCCGGGCACCGCCGGTGACCTGGGCTGGCAGGTCGGCTCGTCGGGGTTCCGCATCGTGCTGTCAGGCGGCATGGCCGACACGGTCGCCGCGCACGCCGCCGAGGACGTGGGCGCCCTGCTCGCACCGCTGGGCGCCACGACCACGGACGTCGCCCGCTGGGTCGTGCACCCGGGCGGACCGAAGATCCTCGACGCCGTCGAGGACGCGCTGGGCCTGCCCCCCGAGGCGCTCGCGATCAGCCGCGACGTCATGGCCAGGACGGGGAACCTGTCGTCGGCCGCGGTCCTGCACGTCCTGGCGGGCACCCTCGCGGGACCACCGCCGGGGCCCGGTGCGCTCGGCGCGGTGCTGGCGTTCGGCCCGGGCGTCGGTTCGGAACTGGTGGCCCTGCGGTGGCCCGGGGAGGAGGCGGCATGAGCTCGGTGCTGTGGTTCGACGTCCTGGTGGCGCTGACCGCGCTGGAACGGCTGGCGGAGCTGGTCGTGTCCGCCCGCAACGCGCGCTGGTCGTTCGAGCGCGGCGGCGTGGAGTCCGGGCGGGGGCACTTCCCGCCGATGGTCGCGTTGCACACCGGGCTGCTGCTCGCGTGCGTGCTGGAGGTGCACCTGGCCGACCGCCCCTTCGTCCCGTGGCTCGGCTGGACCGCGCTGGCGCTCGTGATCGCCAGCCAGGCGCTGCGCTGGTGGTGCATCGCGACGCTCGGGCACCGGTGGAACACCCGGGTGATCGTGGTCCCCGGGCTCGACCTGGTGCGGCGCGGCCCGTACCGGTGGATCCCGCACCCCAACTACGTGGCCGTCGTGGTCGAGGGCGTCGCACTGCCCCTCGTGCACACCGCCTGGGTCACGGCACTGGTCTTCACCGTGCTGAACGCGGTGCTCCTGCTCGGGTTCCGCATCCCGTCCGAGGAGCGCGCGCTCCGGGCGGCCACCGGCCCGGCGCCGGCCACAGCACCGCCCGCCGGCCGGTGAGCGCCGACGTCGACGTCCTCGTCGTCGGCGGCGGGCCGGTCGGACTGGCCGCGGCCGTCGAGGCGCGGCTGGCGGGGCTGACCGCCCTCGTCGTCGAGCCGCGGCAGGGGCCGGTCGACAAGGCGTGCGGCGAGGGGCTCATGCCGCAGGCGCTCGTGGCCCTGCACCGCCTGGGCGTGGACCCGCCCGGGCACCCGCTCGTCGGCATCGCGTACGTGCGCGGCGACCTGCGCGCGGAGCACCGGTTCGCCGGGCCGGCCGGTCGGGGGGTGCGCCGCACGGTCCTGCACGCGGCGCTCGCCGACCGGGCCGACGCGCTGGGGGTCCGGAGGGTCACCGGCCGGGTCGCCGAGCTGCACCAGGACGCCGACGGCGTGACGGCCGCCGGGGTGCGGGCGCGCTGGCTGCTGGCGTGCGACGGGCTGCACTCCACGGTGCGGCGGCTCGTCGGGCTGGAGGTGCCGGCCCGCGGCGCGCGCGGCGGCATCGGCGCGCGCGGCGGCACCGGCGGGTGGGGCCTGAGCGCCGCCGGCGGCGCCCGCGACCCGCGCCGGCGGTTCGGCGTGCGGCGGCACTACCGCGTCGCCCCGTGGACCGACCTGGTCGAGGTGCACTGGGGGCGACGCACCGAGGCGTACGTGACGCCCGTCGCGCCCGACCTCGTGGGCGTCGCGCTCCTGGGGCCGGCCCCGCTGGACGTCGACGCGGAGCTCGCCGGCATGCCCGCCCTGGCCGAGCGGATCGCCGGCGCCCCGGTCGACGCCGCCGACCGCGGGGCCGGGCCGCTGCGTCAGCGCACGCGCGCCCGCACTGCCGGCCGCGTCCTGCTGGTGGGCGACGCCTCCGGGTACGTCGACGCGCTCACCGGCGAGGGGCTGCGGCTCGGGTTCGCGCAGGCGCGCGCCGCCGTCGCGCACCGGGACGACCCCGCGGGGTACGAGCGGGCGTGGTCCTCGGCGACGCGCGACTACCGCCTGCTGACCAGCACGCTCGTGGCCGCCGCGACCTCCCCGCTGCGGGGCGCGCTGGTCCCCGCGGCCGTGCGGCTGCCGCCGGTGTTCGCCGGCGCCGTGGAGCTGCTCGCCCGGTGACGCGGCGCGGTCGACGACGCGGCGCGGTCGGTGACGCGGCGCGGTCGGTGACGCGGCGCGGTCGCGTCACGCCCCACCCCGTCACGCCCGGACGCGGCCGACCACCAGCCGGAACGTGTTGCGGAACCGGTACCCGCCCTGCGCCGTCCGGTACGGCCGGGCAGCCGCCACGACGACCGGCCCCCGCTCGGCCAGCCCGGCGGCGTCCTCGCCGAGCAGCACGCCGGCCACGAGCGCCGCGTCGTCCGCCGCCTGCCACGGCACCGCGACGAGCTCCACGCGCTCGACGGCCAGGCCTGCCGAGCCCATGAGCTCCCGGAGCGGTCCCTCCTCGCGCAGCGGGTGCTCGGGACCGAGGGGCTCGCCGTCGTCGTGCGCGAGCGCGGCCTCCACGACGTCGATCTCGTTGCGCTCCCGCTCCGCCCAGCCGCCGACGGCGACCAGCCCGCCGGGCACGCTGACGCGCACGGCCTCCGCGAGGGCCGCCGCGGGGTCGTCGGCCAGCTGCAGCACGTTCACCGCGGTGACGACGTCGACGCTGCCGTCCGGCCACGGCAGCGCCTCCGCGGGCGCCACCCGCACGTCGGCACCGGGGGCGGCACGGCGCGCGAGCGCGACCATCCCGGGTGCCGCGTCCGCGCCCGAGGCGACCGCACCGCGGGCCGCGGCGAGCGCGAGCAGCTCGCCGCTGCCGCACCCGACGTCCAGCACCCGGGTGCCCGGACCGACGCGGCACGCCCGGAGCAGGGCCGCGCGGGCCGGGTCCGCGAACGAGCCCCACAGCGCCGCCCACTGCGCCGCGAGCGGCGACCACACGTCCGTCTCGTCCACGCCCGGATCGTCGCACGCGGGCCGGGCGCCGTCCGCCGCCGGGCTCAGTCCGCCCACACCCGCAGGTGCTCGAACCGGGCCGTCGCCTGCGGGTCGGTGCCGTTCCAGCCGTGCGCGACCAGACCGACGCGCAGGTCCGTGCCCGCCGGGAAGGTCCACACCCCGCCGGCGACCCAGGTCTGGCCGTCGGTGCTGGTGAGCGCCTGCACCTCGTGCTCGCCCGCGTCGTCCGTGCGGTGCACGAGCCGCAGCCACGTCGTCTGCGCCGGCGGGCCGACGATCGTGCCCCCGTACTGGAGCCGACCGGCGTAGGGCGTCTCGTACCCGAACTCCGTCTGCCGGGTGTTCCAGATCGCGACGTGCGACAGCCGGGCGAACAGGTCGTCGCCGGCGTACGCCACCAGGCCGGCCTGCTGGAAGTTGCGGATCGCGTCGGTGCCCAGGTCGACCTCGACCACCGTCTCCGCCGTCCAGTCGCCGTCGGGGACGTCCCGCAGCAGGACCCCGGCGGTGTTGCCCGTGCCGACCAGGTCGGTCTGCTCGACCGGCCACACCAGGTCGCCGCCCTCGACGGTCACCTGCGGGTCGCGCAGCGGCGTCCAGCCGTCGCCGAGCCCGTCCTCGAACGTCGCCTCGTCCACCAGGGCCCCGGTCGACGGCAGCGGCACCGGGTCACCCACCGGGCGGGCGAGCGGGAGCGCGCTGAGGTCGTCGACGTGCACGCCGGCACCGCGCGCCACGGCCCCGGCCGCACCGGACTGCACCCGGCGCGGCAGGTCGAGCGTCACGACGGCGAGCGGGTCGCCGAGCCGCGCCTGGCTCACCTCCGCGCGCGCGGTCCGCCCGTCGAGCTCCAGCACGACCGCGTGCCAGGCCGACCAGTCCACGCCGGCCGGCAGCGGCGCGGTCGCGCGCAGGCCGCCCGCCTGCAGCACCAGCTGGCCGGCGGCGGGGTCGACGACCGCGCTCGCGCCCGACGGCCGGCCGTGGCCCCCGCGGCCACCGTCCCCGCGCGCCCAGTCCGCGTCGTCGTACCGGTCCCCCCGGCCCGAGCCCGTGACCCCGGCGACGACGCCGCCCGCCGCACCGCCGTCGAGCCGGACGTCCGCCTCGACCCGCACGGCCCCGTCGACCGCGTGCCGGGTGACGAGCGTCCCGGGCCGTGTCGAGACCGCGTGCGGCCCGCCCTGCGGGTCGTCGGCCACCGCCGCCCACGAGGCTCCGCGGAACGGCTGCCGGATCCCGTCGTCGAAGCCGGTCACCGCGCGCCCGCCGGTCGCCGGGCCGGGCTGCTCGCCCTCGGACGCCCACGCGCCGCCCCGGACCGTCGGCCAGCCGTCGACCCAGTCGAGGCGGTCGATCAGCATCGGCCGCTCGTTGATGCCGTCCGTCCCGTCCAGGTACGGGTCCGCGCGGTCGATGGCGTGGTAGACCATCCAGTCCTGCCCCGCCAGGTCGGTCACCACGGCGTTGTGGCCCGTGCCCACCCAGGCGTTGCCGTTCGGCGCGAGCACCGGGGTCCCGCCGGCCCGGGACTGCAGCAGCGGCACGCCCTCGCGGTCCAGGTAGGGGCCGGCCAGCGACTCCGAGCGCCCGACGTGCACGCTGTAGCCCGTCGTCGGCCCGGCGCAGCAGTTCGCGGACGACGCGAACAGGTACCAGTACCCGTCGCGCTGCAGCACGTACGCGCCCTCGTACTTGTTGTCGATCGCCACCGGCACGGGCGCGCCGACCGCCTCGGTGCCGGTCTCGTCGAGCTCGGTCACCCAGATCCCGCCGTAGTAGGACCCGTAGAACAGGCGCTCCGTGCCATCGGGCCCGACCACGTGCGACGGGTCGAACGTCCACAGGAAGTCGTCCGGCCCGCCGGCGCCCGGCCGCGGGTCCACGACCGGGTCCCCGGAGTCGGTCCAGGGCCCGGTGGGCGTGGGCGCCGTCGCGACGCCGATCGCCCCGTCGTTCGCGCCGGGGGTCACCGTGGTCTGCGTGACCACGTAGTACATGCGGTACTCGCCGTCGACGTAGCGGATGTCGGGCGCCCACAGTGCGGCGAGCCGCGCCGGGTCCGTGTCCGCCCACTCGGGCAGCGTGTCCTCCGTGAACGCGTCGCCGACGTACTCCCACGTCACCAGGTCCGTCGACCGCGACATCGGCAGCAGGTGCCGCGTCCCCTCGCCCTCCCGCAGCGGGTCCGTCGTGCCGTACGCGTACCACCAGCCGTCCTGCCCGCGGATCACGGCGGGATCGGCGTAGGTGTCGGCGAACGTGGCGCTGACCGGGTTCGTGTACGGGGTGCCGGTGACGTCGCTGCCGCCCTGCCCGCCACCGTGCCCCGGGTGCCCGCCGCCACCGCCGTGCCCCGGGGTCCCGCCCGCCAGGGCCGGTGGGCCGGCGAGCGCCAGACCCAGGACGAGGAGCGCGGTCGCGGTCCGGCGCAGGACGAGGCGCCCGGTGGTCTGCTTCATCGCAGGTTCCTGCCGTTCGACGGGACGGGTCGGTCCTCTTCTACGCCCGTCCGCGCCCCGGCGCCACCGGAGGGGCACGGCGCCACCGGAAAGGCACTGCGCCGGCACGGTCGTCGCCCAGCCGGCGTCCAGCACCCGCCCGGGTGATCCGGGGTCCGTTCGCCGGACAGCGGCATGCCCCCTCCCCTACCGTCGTGCCCGCCGACGGGCGCCGACCTGCCCCGTCATCTCACGAAGGGGGCGTCGTGCTGCGTGCGCTGCCGGTCCTGATCCAGCTCGGCCTGCTCGTGTTCTGCCTGGTGGACTGCATCCAGACCGACTCGGTCCTGGTGCGGAACCTGTCGAAGACCGCCTGGATCCTGCTCATCGTGCTCCTGCCCCTGGTGGGCGGGGTCGCGTGGCTGGTGGCCGGGCGTCCCGCGCGCGGCGCGCAGGCGCCGCGAGTGGCGTGGCCCAGCACCGCGACGGCCGGCTTCCCGGAGTACGAGCGCCCCCGCGCGGCCGCGCCCGACGACGACCCCGCGTTCCTCGCCGGGCTGAGCGCCTCGGACGACGAGCACGAGCGCATGCTGCGCGACTGGGAGGCCGACCTGCGCGCGCGGGAGCGGCAGCTGCGGTCCGACCCGCCGGCGGACGGCACGGACCAGCCCCGTCCGGCCTGACCCGGCCCCACCGCGCGGGGCGCTGCGGGGTCACCTAGCGTGGCTCGGGACCCGTCCCCCACCTCGCGGAGCGTGCCCGGCCATGACGTCCCCTCAGCTCCCCCGGCACGACGTCCTCATCATCGGCGGCGGCAACGCGGGCCTCTCCCTCGCCGGTCGCGTCCGGCGCGACGGCTGCCGCGACGTGGCGGTCATCGAGCCGAAGGACATCCACCACTACCGCCCGCTGCTGTCCTACGTCGCGTCGGGTCAGGCGACCCTCGCCGACCTGCGCCGCCCCCAGGTCGAGGTGCTGCCCGAGGGCGTGCACTGGTACCGCGACCGGGCCGTGGACGTCGACCCCGAGCGCTCGGTGGTCACGCTCGCCGACGGCACCGAGCTGACGTACGGGGACCTCGTGGTGTGCCCGGGCTCCCGCGTCGACTGGGACGCCGTCCCCGGGTCGCAGGAGGCCGTGGCGACCCCGCACGCGTCGACGAGCTACCTGCTCGACCTCGCACCGAAGACGTGGACGATGCTGTCCGCCCTCACGTCCGGCCGAGCGGTCTTCGTCATCTCCGACCGGCACGTCCCCTGCGCGCCCGTCGGGCTGAAGCCGCTGTTCGCCGCCGCGGACCACTGGCGCCGGGCCGGCGTGCTGGGGGACATCGAGGTCGACCTGCTGGTCGAGGGCCCGTCCCTCGTGCACCACGCGGAGGCCGACCGTGAGCTGCGCGCCGCGGCCGACCGCTTCGGCGTCCACGTCCGCACCCGCACCACGGTCGAGCGCGTCGACTCCGCTTCCCGCACCCTGCACCTGGTCGGCGGCGGGTCGCTCACCTACGACGCGCTGTACCTCGCGCCCCAGCACCGCGCGCCCCACTGGGTGGCCGCGAGCGGCCTGGACTCCCCCACGAGCGACGGCTTCGTCGCCGTCGATCCCGAGACGCTCCAGCACGTCGAGCACGCGCGCGTCTGGGGCCTCGGCGACGCGGCCACCGTCGGCACGTCGTCCTCGGGCGGCGCGCTGCGCAAGCAGGTGCCCGTGGTGGCGCGGAACATCCAGGCCCGCCGCACCGGCGCCCCGATGCGGCGCTACGACGGCTACTCGGTCGCCCCGGTGCTCACGTCGGGGAGCCGGCTGCTGCTCGCGGAGTTCGACCGCGACGGGAACGCCGAGCCCACCGTGCGGTTCCCCGACCTCGCGCGGCCCCGGCGGAGCCTGCGGCTGTTCGACCGGTACCTCGAGCCGCCGATCTACTGGAACCGGCTCCTGCAGGGCAAGGTGTCCTGAGCGCCGCTGCCGTGCGTCCCCGATCTGCGCCGCACGGGTGAAATCGCACCCGTTCACGCGTCTCGACGCAGGTCGGTGCCATAGCGTCCCCAGGCCGCATCCTGCGGACGAGAGGAGCGGAGCCGTGCGCACCCATGTCGTGATCCCCGCGCCCGCCGTGGTCGAGCGACGCGCCGGTGCCCGATGACGAGCCGTGGCCGGTCGCGCCGAGCGGTGCGGCCGCCCCTGCTGGCGGACACCCTCCGTGCTGCCGGCGCGGTGAAGGACCAGTACCCGGATCCGTCCCAGCACGACCTCACGGACGCCGACTACGACGCGGCGTTCGACGTCGACGAGCTGAACGTGACCATCATCGGGGGCATGTGGGGCGACCGGCTGACGCCGGAGGCTCGGGAGCACGCTCGCGAGCTGGCCACCGCGCTGCTGAGCGACCCCCGCGCGACCGCAGCGCAGCGCGCCTCGCTGATCGAGCTCGTGGACCTGCTCGAGGCGTGGCGACGAGCTGGCGGCTAGACCCGGCTCAGGCCACCCGGCCCAGGGCGATCGCCGCGTACATCAGCGCCGCCACCGACTCCCCGTCGGTGATCGTCCCGTCGCGCACGAGCCCGAGCACCTTCGGCCAGGGCAGCACCCGCGTCCCGACGATGCCCTCCTCGTGCTGGCCCTCCGCCTCGACCGGCGCGTGCAGCCCGCGGGCCAGCAGCACCCGGCCCGGTGCGTGGCACACGCCGTTGAGCGAGAACACCGCGCCGAGGTCCCGCCACTCGTCCGCCAGCAGGCCGGTCTCCTCCAGCAGCTCGCGCCGGGCCGCGACCAGCGGCTCCTCCCCGTCCGAGCCGCCCGCCGGCACCTCCAGCGACAGGGCCCCGGTCGTGTACCGCTCCAGCTCGACCAGCACGACCTCGTCGTCGTCCGTCACCGGGACGACGAACACCGCCGGGTGCCGCACCTCGACGACGCCGTAGATGCCGCTGCCGCCGTCCGGCCGGGTGACCTGGTCCTCGCGCACGCGGATCCACGCGTTCTCGTAGACGGTCGTCGAGCCGTGCGTCTGCCAGGAAGCCACGGGGCCGGTCCTCCGGTACGGGGATGGGGGTCTGTGCGAGCGTATCGAGCCGCACCCGGGTGGTGGTCGCGCGGCCGGCCGCTGGCGGTGCGCCACCGCACGGGCGCAGGATGACCCCATGCAGCTCGACGACATCCCGGTCCGGACGCTCCGCGGGCAGGACACCACGTTCGGCGAGCTGACCGGCGGGCGGGTGGCGCTGGTCGTCAACGTCGCCTCGCGGTGCGGGCTCGCGCCCCAGTACGAGCAGCTCGAGGCGCTGCACACCGCGTACGGGCCGGAGGGGTTCACGGTCGTCGGCGTCCCGAGCAACCAGTTCCTGCAGGAGCTCGGCTCCGAGGACGCGATCGCGGAGTACTGCTCGACCACGTGGGGCGCGACCTTCCCGATGACGGAGAAGGTCAAGCTCAACGGCCGCGGGGCGCACCCGCTCTACCGCGAGCTCACGCGGATCCCGGACGACACCGGGAAGGCCGGGCGCGTCACCTGGAACTTCGAGAAGTTCCTCGTCGCCCCCGGCGGCGTCGCCCGCCGGTTCCGCCCGCGCGTGCTGCCGGACGCCCCCGAGGTGGTGGCGGCGATCGAGGAGCTGCTCGGCGACCGCCACCCCGCCTGACCGACCGAGCCGCACGCGCACGGGGCACACCAGGCACGCGGCGCCGGATCAGCCCGACGTCGTCGTGGTGGTGATCGTCGCCGCGGTGACGCCCGCCATGATCGCGGCCGTCGAGGCGGCGATCGCGTCCTTGACCGCCTTCGCCGCCCACGCCCCCTCGGCGACCTGCTTCGCGCGCCGCCGCACGTCCCGCGCCGGCACCCCGGGGTGGTCCACCGCCGTGGGCGCCTTGTCGACCGACGAGAGCAGCGCGGCGAGCGCGCCGGTGCGCTGGTCGGGCTCCGCGCCCCGGACGAGCACCGCGGTCAGCGCCCGGCGCAGCTCCTGCTCGTGCGCCGTGTCGGCGGGCAGCCACCGGGTGCGCGGGAACAGGCCGAGCACCCGGTCGTCGTGCCGGGCGAGCACGCCGCGCTGCGCCAGGCGGTCGGCGAGCGCGTCCTTCGCCCCCTTGCCCAGCCGGCCGACGAGGTCGCTCGCGGACCGCTCCCGGTCGGCCACCGTCGCGAGGGCGGCCCGCAGGACCGGGTCCTCGACCGTCGCGCCGGGCCGGGCGACGACCTTCGCGCCCGACCAGATGCTGGTCCGCTCCCGCACCACGACCGCGTCGGCGAGGGCGAGCTCGAGCAGCAGCGCGCCGCCGAGCACGGTGTCCAGGTACGACGACGTCGACGTGCCCTTCTCGTCGTCGAGCAGCAGGAGCAGCAGGTCTTCCGCGATGAGCGTGGCCATGGCCCGAGACTAGCCACGGCCTCGTGCCCTCACCCGGCCAGGTGCCCCCAGCGCCCCGCGAGCTCGCGCCACGGCCCGACGGCCGCGACCTCTCCGTCCTCGAGCACGACGACCCGGTCGGCGCGGGCGAGCGCGGCCCGCTTGGACGTCGACCCGACGACCGTCGTGCCACGCTCGCGCAGCGACTGCCACAGCTCGATCTCCGTGGCGGCGTCCAGCGCGCTGGACACGTCGTCCGCGAGCAGCACCTCGGACTCCGTGGCGAGCGCCCGGGCGAGCGCGAGCCGCTGCACCTGCCCGCCGGACAGCCGCACGCCGCGGTGGCCGACCAGCGCGTCGGGTCCGCCGGCCTCGGCGACGTCCTGGGACATGCGGGCGGCGTCGAGCGGGCCGGCGACCTCCCGCGGGTGGTCGAGCGCCACGTTGTCCGCGAACGTGCCGGACAGGACCCGCGGCACCTGGGCGACGTGCGCCACGCGGCCCGGTCGCAGGAACTGCTGGGCGTCCGCGACGTCCACGCCGTTCCAGACGACGCGGCCGGTGTGCTCCATCAGGCCGGCGAGGGCCGACAGCAGGCTGGACTTGCCCGAGCCGACGCGGCCCAGCAGCAGCACGAGCTCCCCGCGCTCGAACGTGAGGTCCACGTCCCGCACGCCGATCGTCCCGTCGTCGTGCACCGCGGCGAGGCCGCGCAGCTCCAGCCGCTCGAACCGGTCCCGGCTGTCGGGCTCGGGCCGCGGGGCGCGACCCGACGCCAGGTCCACGCCCGCCGGCACGTCGGCCAGGTCGGTGCCGCCCGCGAAGGTCGCGGTGGCCCGCTGCCAGGACCGCGTGCCGGGCGCCTCGGTGACGACCGCTCCCGCGACCACGCCGAACCAGTTGAACCCCGCGACCGCCCCGGCGACCAGCAGCGTGCTGCCGAGGTCCCACACGCCCGCGAGCAGCGCGCCCCAGGCGACGACCACCCCGACCTGCACCATGATGATCGGCACGCCGTCGAGGACCGCCTGGACGCGGTGCTCGAACACCGCGGCGCGGACCCGGCCGGAGTCCACCGAGCGCAGGTGCGCGTGCACCTGCGGGGTGCGCGCCGCCAGCTTGACGGTCCGCGAGGCGTCGAGGGCCGACACGAGCGCGCGGCCGAACACCGCGCGGGCCGCGGCGGACCGGGTGGCGGACCGGCCGGCGATCGGGCGGCCGATCAGGGCGCACGCCGCGCTGACGACGAGCACGGACAGCAGCACGCCGCCGGCCAGCAGCGACCAGCTCAGCAGAGCCGCGACGGCGACGAGCACCAGGCCGTTCACGAGGTCGACCCACCGGTCGGCGTACTGCACGAACCGGTCGGCGTCGAGGGCGCGCGCGACGACCTCCCCCGGAGGGGTGCGGCGCAGCCGGTGCTGCCGGGTCTGGCCGACGAGCACGGACATCCGCACGCGCAGCAGGAGCTCGATCCACCACTTCGGGTACAGGCGGAACGCCAGCGAGTTGCACGGCGCCACGAGCAGCAGCAGGACGACGAGCACCGCGACGAGCGCGGTGGTGCTGCGACCGTCCTGGAGCCCCTCCACCGTGCGTCCCCACAGGAAGCCGGTCACCGCGCCCTGCGCCGCGAACAGGCTCGACAGCAGGAACAGGGCGGCGCCGACGACCCCCCAGCGGGGCCGCACGAACAGGGCGTGGGCGATCCCGCGGGCCAGGCTCGGGCCGCTCCCCGGGTCGGACAGCGCCGGCGGCGGGCCGGTGCGGCGCGGCGCACCGAGGCCGTCGGTGGAGCCGAGCCCGTCGGTGGAGCCGAGGCCGTCGGTGGAGCCGGGGTCGTCGACGGGGTGCAGCCCGTGCGTCGGGTCCACCGCGTCCGCCCGGTCCGGGTCCCCGGGGCGACCGGCGCGCTCGTCCGCGTCGTCGTCCAGGTCGTGGCCCTCGCTCCGGCTCGCGGTCAGCAGCGCGCGGAACGGTCCGTCCTCGCGGGCGAGCGCCTCCCGTGCACCCTGCTGCACGACGCGGCCGTGGTCGAGCACGACGACCTGCTCGGCCCGCTCGACCGTCCCCAGGCGGTGCGCGACGAGCACGCCGGTGCGCCCGCCCAGCAGGCGCTCGGACGCGGCGACGACCCGGGCCTCGGTGAGCGGGTCCATCCGGGCGGTCGCCTCGTCCAGCACGACCACCTGCACGTCCCGCACGAGCAGCCGGGCGAACGCGACGAGCTGCTCCTCGCCGGCGGACAGCGACGTCCCCCCGGGTCCGAGCAGGGTGTCGAGCCCGTCGGGCAGGCCGGCGACCCAGTCGGTCAGGCGGAGCTCGGCGACCGCGTCCTCGACCATGCCGCGCGGCACGTCGGCGAACAGCGCGATGTTCTCGGCCAGCGTGCCGGCGAGGATCTCGGTGCGCTGGGTGACGACGCCGACGGCCGCGCGCAGCGCCTGGAGGTCCACGTCGCGCACGTCGACGCCCCCGAGCAGCACGGACCCCACCGGCGGCTCCACGGCGCGGGACAGCAGCGAGGCCAGCGTCGTCTTGCCGGACCCGGTGCGGCCGACGAGCGCGACGGTGTGACCGGCCGGCACCCGCAGCCCGACCCCGCGCAGCGCGAACGCCCCCTCGGTGTACGCGAAGTCGAGGTCGCGCACCTCCAGGTCGAGCGGCCCCTCGGGCAGGGCGCGACCGCCGGCCGGCTCCGGCGGGGACTCCAGGAGCTCGCGGATGCGGATGACGGCACCGACGCCCTCCTGGATGTCCGGGAGGTGGCGGGCGAGCATGTCGAACTGCCCGACGAACGACGCGGTCACCAGGAACAGCGTGACCAGCCGCGCCACGGACAGGTCCCCGGCCCCCGCGAGGGCCACGCCCGCCACGGTCACGCCGCCGAGCAGCGCGTGCAGCAGCACCCCGGCGCGCGCGGTCATCCGCGTCTCGACGGCGAGCACCTGGTCGAGGGTGCGGTGCACCGCGGCGGACGCCTCCGCGAACCGCCGGACCGCGAACGCCTGGCCGCGGCTCGTGCGCAGGTCGTCGCGGGCGGCCACGGCCTCCTCGAACGCGGCGGCGTTGTCCGTCCACGCGCGCTCCTCCACGACCTTGCGGCGCGCGATCTCCCCGAGCGACGGACGCACCACGAGCAGCGTGAGCGCCCCCAGCAGCGGGAACAGCAGCCACGCGGGCCACCACGTGACGCCCGCGACCACCCACATCGGCAGCACGCCGGCGACGGTGCGCCCCGCGCCCCACAGCTGGCGGCGGACGAGCGTGCCGACGGCGTGCGTGTCGTCGTCCACGCGGTCCAGCACCTCCCCGACCGCCTGCTCGGTGAGCGTCTCGAGCGGCTGGTGCAGGGCCGCGCTGAGCAGGTCGCCGCGCAGCCTGCCCTCGGCGCGGTCCACCACGCCGGCCCACCCGACCTGCCCGACCGTGTCGACCAGCGCGGCGCCCACGAGGCACAGCGCGAGGAGGGCCACGCCCGCGGCCGTCGGCTCCTCGGCGATCCGGCCGGCGACCACCGTGCCGAGCGCGGACCCGACGGCGCCGACGGTGAGGGCCAGCAGCGCGAGCACCGCGACCGGGCCGCGCAGGCGGCGCCAGTCGAGCCGCCGCGCGGGATCGGCGGGCGGGCCGGACGTGCCGGCGGCGCGCGTGCGGTCGGTGGGCGGTGCGGTGGGGGCCTCGATCATCGTGCGTCGACCCTAGGCCGCAGGTCCGACAGGCCCGAAGCGTTTTGTCGCGTCGCGCGGCCCGCCGGGTGGCCTGCGCGCCCGCCGGGCCGCACTACGGTCGGCGCATGATCCTGTGGACGACCGCGTTCCTCGACGGCCCCGCCGACGCGTGGGACCGCACGCTCGCGTACTGGCAGGCGGTCACCGCCACCACGCTGTCGTCGCGCCGCGGCCCGGACGGCGAGTTCGTGACGCTGGTGCCGCGCGACGGCGACCCGTTCCTCCGTGCGCAGCGGACGCAGGACGGCGGGCCGGGCGTGCACCTGGACCTGCACGTCGCGGACGTCCGGGCGTCGGCCGACGCCGCGGTCCGCGCGGGCGCCCGGGAGGTGGCCGCCTCCGACCACGTCGTCCTGACGTCGCCCGGCGGGATGCCGTTCTGCTTCGTCACCGTCTCCGAGCGGCACCGCCCGGCAGCCGTGGCCTGGGACGCCCCGGGCGGGCGCCGGTGGACGAGCCTGCTGGACCAGTACGCGGTGGACGTCCCGGCGGAGCACTGGGCCGCCGAGCGCCGGTTCTGGGCGACGGTCACCGGCTGGGAGGAGCAGCCGTCGGACCCGGAGGACGAGCTGGTCCCGCTGGTGCGGCCGTCCGGGCAGCCGCTCCGCATCCTGCTGCAGCGGCTGGACGAGCCGACGGGGACGGTGCGCGCGCACCTCGACCTGGCGTGCGACGACCGGGAGGCCGAGACGGCCCGGCACGTGGCCCTCGGCGCCCGGGTGGAGCAGGTCCGCGCGCAGTGGACGGTCCTGGTCGACCCGACGGGCCGCCGCTACTGCGTCACGGACCGCGACCCGGCGACCGGCCGGCCGGCCTGAGCCGTACCGGGCCCTAGCCCTCACCCCGGGCACGGTCGAGCAGCAGGGCGGTCCCGGCGCCCAGCACCGCCGCGGCGAGCAGCACCGACGGCCAGGCCCCGAGCGTGTCGGCCAGCAGGTGCGACGCCACGAAGAAGACGGCGCCGAGCACCACGACCGCCGTCACGCGGAGCACCCCCGAGGCGGGCAGGGCACGCCACGCGCACCACGCGACACCCGCGAGCAGCACGAGGCCGCCGAGCGCCCGCACGCCGGTGCCCTGCGCGACCGCGAACCCGAGCACGAGCGTCACGGCCGCCGGCACCGCCGTGGGCACGCCCGCGAGCGGACCACGTCGCCGGGCGGCGCGGGCCTGGTTCGCGGTCGGGGCGACGTCGGGCGGGGCAGGAGTGCGGCGGTCCATGCCGCCATCCTGCCCCGCCCGTACGTCGACCCGCGCGGTCAGGCGTTCTCCTCCACCACGGCGCCGGCGAACTGCGACTGGTAGAGCCGGTGGTACGCGCCGCCGGCCGCGATGAGCTCGTCGTGGTTGCCCTTCTCGACGATCGCGCCCTGCTCCATCACGAGGATGAGGTCCGCGTCGCGGATCGTGGACAGCCGGTGCGCGATCACGAACGACGTGCGCCCGGCCCGCAGCGAGGCCATCGCCTGCTGCAGGAGCCGCTCGGTGCGGGTGTCGACGGACGAGGTGGCCTCGTCGAGGATCAGCACCGAGGGCTGCGCGACGAACGCGCGGGCGATCGTGATGAGCTGCTTCTCCCCCGCCGACAGGTTCGCGGCGTCCTCCTCGAGCACCGTGTCGTAGCCCTGGGGCAGCGAGTGCACGAAGCGGTCGACGTACGTGGCGCGGGCCGCGGCCAGCACCTCCTCGTCGGTGGCGGTCTGCCGCCCGTACCGGATGTTCTCCCGGATGCTCCCGGCGAACAGCCAGGGGTCCTGGAGGACCATGCCGGTGCGGGCCCGGGCGTCGTGCCGGCTCAGCGTCGCGATGTCCTGGCCGTTGACGAGGATGCGCCCGCCGTCCAGCTCGTAGAACCGCATGAGCAGGTTGACCAGGGTCGTCTTGCCGGCGCCGGTCGGTCCGACGATGGCGACGGTCTGCCCGGGGCGCACCGTGAACGACAGGTCGGTGATCAGCGGGTGCTCGGGGCTGTAGGAGAAGGCGACGTGGTCGAACTCGATGGTGCCGTCGCCCTCGGCGGGTGCCGGCGCGTCGCCGGCGTCCGGGTGCTGCTCGTCCTCGTCGAGCAGCTGGAACACGCGCTCGGCGGAGGCCGTGCCGGACTGCACGACCGCGGCCATCCCGCCGAGCTCCGAGAGCGGCTGCGTGAACATCTGCGAGTACTGGATGAACGCCTGCACGCTGCCCAGGCGCATGGTCCCGTTCGCCACCATCAGCCCGCCGAGCACCGCGATGCCGACGTACGTGAGGTTGCCGACGAACGACATGCCCGGCCAGATGATCCCGGACAGGAACTGGGCCTTGAACGAGGCCTTGTACAGCTCCTCGTTCTCCTCCTTGAACCGGTCCGCGAAGTCGCGCTGGCGGCCGAACACCTTGACCAGGGCGTGCCCGGAGAACGACTCCTCGACGCGTGCGTTCAGCCGGCCGACCTTGCGCCACTGGATCCCGAAGGCCTTCTGCGACTTCGGCCCGATGATCCCGAAGATCACGCCCATCAGCGGCAGGGCCACCAGCGCGACCAGCGCGAGCTGCCAGGAGATCGAGAACATCATCACCAGCACGCCGATGACGGTGAGGATGGACGTCAGCGCGCTGGACAGCGACTGCTGCATGGTCTGCGTGATGTTGTCGATGTCGTTCGTGACCCGGGAGATCAGCTCACCGCGCTGCACCCGGTCGAAGTACGCCAGGGGCAGCCGGTTGATCTTGGCCTCGACCTGCTCGCGCAGCCGCCACATCGCGCGGACCATGACGACGTTGATGATGTAGCCCTGCAGCCAGGTGAGCAGCGCGGCGGCCACGTAGAGCGCCAGCACGGTCGTCAGCAGGCTGCCGAGCTTGTCGAAGTCGATGCCGGCGCCCGGCACGAGCTGGTCCATCGCGGCGACCATGCCCGCGAGCTGGTCCTGGCCGTCGGCGCGCAGCCCCTCGACGGCCTGCTCCTGGGTGATCCCCGCCGGCAGCTGCCGGGAGATGAACCCCTGGAACACCACGTCGGTCGCGCGCCCCAGGATGCGCGGGGCGAGGACGGTCAGCACCACGCCCGCCGCGCCCATGAGCGTGACGGCGACCAGCGCGACCTTGTACGGGCTCAGCAGCCCGATCATGCGGCCGAACGACTCCTTGAAGTTGTCGGCCTTGCCGGGCGCGACACCCTCCCAGGAGTCGGACGCGATCCGGGCCTGCTCCCCGAGCTCGATCTCGAGCTTCTCCTCCTCGGTGAGCTCGGGCTCCCGCTGGGCGGTCTTCTCGCTCATGCGCCGGCCTCCACCGCGAGCTGGGACTCCGCGATCTCGCGGTAGGTCTGGTTGGACTGGAGCAGCTCGTCGTGGGTGCCGAGCCCGGCCACCCGTCCGTCGTCGAGCACGAGGATGGCGTCCGCGCCGGTCACGGTGGACACGCGCTGGGCCACGACGATCTTGGTGACGTCGGGCAGCTCGCGCCACAGCGCCTGCCGCAACCGGGCGTCGGTCGCGAGGTCGAGCGCGGAGAACGAGTCGTCGAACACGAGGACGTGCGGGCGCCGCACGATCGCGCGGGCGATGGCGAGCCGCTGCCGCTGACCGCCGGAGACGTTGGTGCCGCCCTGGGCGATCCGGGCCTCGAGCCCGCCGTCCATCTGGGCGACGAAGTCGCTGGCCTGCGCGATCTCGAGCGCGTGCCAGAGGTCCTCGTCGGTCGCGTCCTCCTGGCCGAGCCGGAGGTTCGACGCGACGGTCCCGGCGAACAGGAACGGGCGCTGGGGCACCAGGCCGATGCCGGACCACAGCGTCTCGAGCTCCACGTCGCGCACGTCCACGCCGCCGACGCGCACGGTGCCGCCGGTGGCGTCGAACAGGCGCGGGATCAGCGACACGAGCGTCGTCTTGCCGGCGCCGGTCGAGCCGATGATCGCGACGGTCTGACCGGGCTGCGCCGCGAAGGTGATGCCGGAGAGCACCGGGTGCTCGGCCTCCGGGTAGGCGAACGTGACGCCCTCGAACGCGATCTCCCCGGGCCGCGGGACCGTGCGCACCGGCTCGGCGGGCTCGGCCAGGGTGGACCGGCTCTGCAGGACCTCGGTGATGCGCTCGGCCGACACGGCGGCGCGCGGGATCATCACCGTCATGAAGGAGGCCATCAGCACGCCCATGAGGATCTGGCCGATGTACTGCATGAAGGCCAGCAGCGTGCCGATCTCCACGTTCCCCGCGTCGACCTCGATGCCGCCGAACCAGATGACCCCGACGACGGTCACGTTGAGCACGAGCATCGCGAGCGGGAACAGCACCACGAACAGCGAGCCGATCTTGCGGCCGACGACCATGATGTCGGTGTTCGCGACCCGGAACCGCCCGGCCTCGATGTCCTCGCGGACGAACGCGCGCACGACCCGGACCCCGGTGAGCTGCTCGCGCATGATGCGGTTCACCGCGTCGAGCTTGGTCTGGTAGGACCGGAACAGCGGCACCATCCGGCTGATCACCGCCCCGGCGATCACGAGCAGCGTCGGCACGGAGACCGCGATCAGCCACGACAGCCCGACGTCCTGGCGCAGCGCCATGACGACGCCGCCGATCGCGAGCAGCGGCGCGGTGACCAGCATGGTCGCGCCCATCATCGCGAGCATCTGCACCTGCTGGACGTCGTTCGTGTTGCGGGTGATCAGCGAGCCGGCGCCGAACCGGGAGATCTCCCGCTCCGAGAAGCCGCTGACCTGGGCGAACACGTCGTCGCGGATGTCGCGCCCCACCTGCATGGCGGCGCGCGCGGCGAAGTAGGTCGCGATCACGGCCGCGACGATCTGCCCCAGCGACACCGTGAGCATGAACGCCCCGGTCCGCCAGATGTACCCGGTGTCCCCGCGCGCGACCCCGCGGTCGATGATGTCCGCGTTCAGGCTGGGCAGGTACAGCATGGCCAGGGCCGAGCCGAGCTGGAACACCAGCACGCCGGCCAGGAGCCATCGGTAGGGGCGCAGGTAGCGCATCAGCAGTCGTCCGAGCACGGGGTCTCCTAGGTGGGGGGCGGCGAGCTCCACGACCGCGGGAGGCTGGGGGGGCGCCGCCCGGGATCGGCTCCGACGAAGGCTACGCACCCCCACCGACACGCACAGCCCTTTTCTGCCGAGGGCAGCACCGGGGTCGGTCGTTGGGTAGGTGCTCCCGCGCAACCGACGGTTGCGCACGGGCTCGGCACGGGCGTACGTTGACGCGCAACACATGGTTGCCGATCCAGGAGGTCGTCGTGGAACGCGGTACGGAGCCGGGCAGCATCGAGCGGGAGATCCACGTCGAGGCCTCCCCCGAGGTGGTCTACGAGGTGGTCAGCCGGCCGGAGCACCTGCGGGAGTGGTGGCCGGACGACGCGGTGCTCGGGGAGGCGGTCCCGGGTGCCGAGGGCGAGATCGTGTTCGGCGAGCGGGGCGGGCCGGACGCGACCGTCGAGCGGCTGACGGTCGTCGAGGCGGAGCCGCCGCGCACGTTCTCCTTCCGCTGGACCCACCCGGAGGGCGCCACCGCCGGCCCCGGCAACTCCCTGCTGGTGACTTTCGAGCTCGTCCCGTCGGGGTCCGGCACGCTCGTGCGGATGACCGAGACGGGCTTCCGGGAGCGCGGCTGGGAGGTCGCCGTCCTGGAGCAGCAGTACGCCGAGCACGTGGCGGGCTGGGACTGGTTCGTCCCCCGCCTCGGGGCGTACGTCGCGCGGCTGGCGGTGCCCCGGTGACCGGCGTGGACGACGGGCTCTGGTCCGCCGTCGGCGACCCGACGCGGCGCCGCTTGCTCGACCTGCTGCTCGCGGACGGCGACGGCACCGCGACGTCGCTGAGCGAGCGGCTGCCGGTGACGCGCCAGGCGGTCGCGAAGCACCTCGCCGTCCTCGACCGCGCCGGCCTGGTGCACGCCACCGCCGCCGGGCGGGAGAAGCGGTACCGCGTCGACGACGCCCAGCTGGAGCGCGCCGTCGCGCAGCTGGACGCGGTCGGCCGCACGTGGGACGCACGGCTCCAGCGCATCAAGCGGATCGCCGAGGCGGTCCAGGCGGCACAGGACGGCGCGGGCGACCGCGCCGTGACGACGGAGGGGGACTGAGATGGTCGACATCCTGCACCGGGTGGGCGTGCGGGCGTCCGCGCACGACGTGTACGCCGCGCTCACGACGAGCGAGGGCGTGGCGGGCTGGTGGACGGCCGGGACGGAGAGCGAGGCGGGGCCGGGCGGGCGGATCACGCTGCGGTTCGACGCCGCGCCCGAGCCGTACGTGCTCGACGTGGCCGACGCGGAGCCCTGCACGCACGTCCGGTGGCGCGTGCTCGAGGGACCGCCGGAGTGGGTCGGGACGTCCGTGGACTTCCGGCTCGGCGGCGGCGACGGGCAGACCGTCGTGCTGTTCCGCCACGAGGGCTGGGCGGAGCCGGTCGAGTTCATGCACCACTGCAGCACGAAGTGGGCGACGTTCCTGCTCAGCCTGCGTGAGCTGGTCGAGACGGGCGCGGGCCGCCCGGCGCCGCACGACCTGAAGATCGACGACTGGAACTGACCGGCGCCACGCGGTTTTCACCCGGGCGAATCTCACCCGGGAGGGTGACGGGGAAACGACCCTTGTCCCCCGGACGGCCCAGCACCTATGGTCCTCGTGTCCGAGATGTCTGAAATGTCCGTTTAGCGGATCCGGCAGCGGGTCCTGGCCGGCGCACCGCCCCCGGGGCGGTGCGTGCCGGCCGGGCCGGTCCGGCCCCGCACGCCGGGCGCGACCGGAGGACCAGACGACGATGTCCCGCTCCTCGACGCGCGACGCGGCCGCTCCCGGCCGGGCGCCGCCGCGCGCCCCTGCTGCAGCCGACCACCCACGGACGGTGACGCATGAACGCACGCCCGGCCTGGCCGCGTGTCCTGCTCGGCGGGACGCCGGTCGACCTCTTCGAGACCTCCGACGCCGTCGCCACCATCGTCGCCCACGCCGCCGCCGGCTCGCCGTGGCCCCTCGGGGTCATGAGCGCGAACCTCGACCACATCCACCACTTCGGCTACCACGGGCCCTCCTCGCTGGTGCCGTTCGTGTGGGCGCACCCGGGCGCGGGCGAGCCGTTCCCCGGCACGTTCCCCGAGGCGCTGCACGCCCGGGAGCGGCAGTCCGGGCCCCCCGTCCGCTGGCTGAACCTGCTCGACGGCGCGCCGCTCGTGCGGCACGCCGCCCACCTGACGGGCAGGACCTGGCCCCGGCTGGCCGGCAGCGACCTCATCTCCCCGGTCCTGGACGAGGCGGAGTCCCGGGGCCTGACCGTCGGGTTCCTCGGCGGCCGGCCCGAGGTGCTCGACGCCCTGTCCCGCACGCTCGCCTCCGAGCGCCCGGGCCTCGCCGTGCGCGGTCTGTGGTCCCCCGACCGCGGCGACCTCGACGACGCCGAGCGCTGCCGGGTCTGGGCGGAGAAGGTCCGGGCCGCCCAGGTGGACATCCTGGTCGTCGGGCTGGGCAAGCCACGCCAGGAACGGTGGATCGTCCGCTACGGGCCGCTGACCGGCTCGTCGGTCCTGCTCGCGTTCGGCGCGGTCGTCGACTTCCTCGCCGGAGCGGTGCAGCGGGCGCCGGAGGTGGTGCGCGACCACGGGATGGAGTGGGCGTGGCGGCTGGCCCTGGAACCGCGGCGCCTCGCGCGGCGCTACCTGGTCGACGGCCCGCCCGCGTACGACGTGCTCGCACGGCGCAGCTTCGTCCTCACGCCGTGCGCCGTCGCCCGGGCGCCCGCCCTCCCGGCCCTCGCCCTGCCGGCCGGGCTGTCGTGACCACGCAGGCGGAGCGCCGCGCCGCGCCCGCGCCGTCCTTCGCGGGTGCCGCCCCGGCGACGCTCGGCGTGGTCGTCGTCACCTTCGACAACGAGGCGCACCTCGGCCGGCTCCTGCGCAGCCTCCGGCGGGAGGCGGCGGGCACCGCGATGCGGGTCGTGGTGGTCGACAACGGGTCCGCCGACGGCACGCTGGACGTCGCCCGCGCGCACCAGGACGTCCTCACCGTGTCCGGCCACGGGAACCTCGGGTACGCCGGCGGCATCAACGTGGGGACCGAGCGGCTCGGCGACGTCGACGCGGTCCTCGTGCTGAACGCCGACCTCGTCGTCGAACCGGGCTCCGTCGCGGCCATGGTCCGACGCCTGGACCGCCCGGAGGCGGGCGTGGTGCTGCCGATGCTGCTGGACGAGGAGGGCGTCGCGCAGCCCTCCCTGCGCCGTGAGCCGTCCGTCACCCGCGCGCTCGGGGACGCGGTGCTCGGGCGGTTCCTCGGCGACCGCCCCGCGTGGCTGTCCGAGACGGTCCGCGACCCGACCGCCTACGCGTGGCCGCACCCCGTCGACTGGGGAACGGGCGCCGCGGTGCTCGTCCGGGCCGAGGCGGTGCGGGCGGTCGGCGCGTGGGACGAGCGGTTCTTCCTGTACTCCGAGGAGACCGACTACTGCCGCCGGGCCCGGGAGGCGGGCTGGGAGGTGTGGTTCGAGCCGGCCGCGCGCGTCCGGCACGCGCAGGGCGGCTCCGGGCGCTCCCCCGACCTCACCGCGCTGCTGCAGGTCAACCGCGTGCGGTACGCGCGCAAGCACCGGTCCGTGGGCGCCGCCGGTGCGACCCTCGCCGTGACGACGCTCGGGTCGCTGGCCCGCGCGTGGGACCCCGGCCACCGGACCGCCGTCGCCGCGCTGCTCGTGCCGGCCCGGCGCCGGGCGCTGCCCCGCGGCGGTCCGGTGGCGACCAGCCCGGCGCCGTCGAGCCCGGCGCCGTCGAGCCCGGCGGCGACCCCGGCGGCCGACCTGCGCGTGCACGGCGCGGTGATCGTCCCCGCGCACGACGAGGCCGCCGTCATCGCCCGGACCCTCGCGCCGATCGCCCCGTGGGCCCGGCAGGCGGGGGTGGACCTGCTGGTGGTCTGCAACGGCTGCTCGGACGGCACGGCGGACGTGGCGCGCCGCTTCCCCGGGGTGCGGGTGCTGGAGCTGCCGGAGAGCTCCAAGACCCGCGCGCTGAACGCCGGCGACGCCGCGGCCGGCGCGTTCCCCCGGGTGTACCTCGACGCCGACGTCCGGGCCGAGCCCGCCGCCCTCGCCGCGACGCTGCGGGCGCTCGCCGACGGGCCGTGGCTGGCCGCGCGCCCGCCCGCCGAGGTGGACGTGGCCGGCGCGACCGCCCCCGTGCGCGCGTTCGCCCGGGCGCGGCGCCGCCTGCCCGGCACGCGGACCGCCCTGTGGGGCGCCGGGGTCTACGGGCTGTCGGCCGCCGGGCACGCGCGGCTCGGCGCGTTCCCCGACGTGGTGGCCGACGACCTGTGGGTGGACCGCCTGTTCTCCCCGGACGAGAAGGTGGTCGTCGACGCCCCGCCGGTGCGGGTGGCCGGCCCGCGCACCGTGCCGAGCCTGCTCGCGGTGCTGCGGCGCACCTACCGCGGCAACGCCGGTGTCCGCGCACGTGCGGGCTCGCGGGGCGGCGCGGGCACGACCGGCACCCTGCGGGCGCTCGTGCGCACGGTGCGCACCCCGGCCGGCGCGGTGGACGCCGCGGTGTACGCCGCCCTGGTCACGCTCGGCCGCGTCCGGCGGCGGGGCGGGACCGGCCGCTGGGAGCGCGACGAGAGCACGCGGCGATGACCCGCGGCCCGGCCCCGGTGCGGGCAGAGCCGCGCGCGCCCGCGGCGGACCTGCGCGCGCCGAGCCGACCCGCGCGCGGCGTGGTGCTCGGCTACCTGGTCCCGGAGTTCCCGGGGCAGACGCACGCCTTCTTCTGGCGGGAGGTCGCGGCGCTGCGCCGCGCCGGTGCCGAGCCGGTGCTGGTCTCCACCCGCCGCCCGCGGGGCGCGGCGGCGCACGCCTGGGCGCCGTCGGCGGCCGCGCGGACGCGGTACCTCACGGACTGGTCCCCGCGCGGTGCCGCGGCCGCCGTGGCGGTGCTGGCCGGGTCGCTGCGCGGCCCACGGCGGCGGGACGTCGCGCGCGAGGCACGCGCGTCCGCGGCGGACGGCGGGGTCGCGCGCACCGCGGCGCTGATGCTGGCAGCCGCGCACCTGGCCGCCGTCGCGCGGCGGGAGCGCTGGCAGCACCTGCACGTGCACTCGTGCGGGCGCGCCGCCCAGGTCGCCGCGCTCGCGCACGCCCTCACGGGGCTGCGCTACAGCCTGTCGCTGCACGGCCCGCTCGCCGACTACGGCGGGAACCAGCGCGGCAAGTGGCGCGGCGCCGCCTTCGGGCTGGTCATCACCGAGGGCCTGCGGCGGGACGTCGCGGTCGCGCTCGCCGGCGACCTGCCGCCGGTCGTGGCGGTCGCGCCGATGGGCGTCGACCCCGTCCGGTTCGCGCGGGCCGCGCCGTACGCCCCGTGGGCCCCGCCCGGCCGCCTCCGGGTGGTCAGCTGCGGCCGGCTCAACCCCAGCAAGGGGCACGACGACCTCGTCCGCGCCGTGCGGCTCCTGACCGACGCGGGCCGGGACGTCGAGCTGGTGGTCGCCGGCGAGGACGAGCAGGGCGGGGCGGGCTACCGGCGGGACCTCGAGGCGCTGATCGACCGGTCGGGCCTGGGTGGCCGGGTCCGGCTTCTCGGCAGCGTCGGCGAGGACGAGGTCCGGGCCCAGCTGGAGCGCGCGCACGTGTTCGCGCTGGCGAGCCACGCCGAGCCGCTGGGCGTGGCCATCATGGAGGCGATGGCGCTCGAGCTGCCCGTGGTGGTGGGCGCGGGCGGCGGGATCGGCGCGCTGGTCGAGGACGGCGTGACCGGCCTGCTCGTGCCGCCCCGCGACCCGTCCGGCATCGCCGCCGCCCTGGCGCGCGCCGCCGACGACCCGGTGCTGGCCGTCGCGCTCGGTGCGCACGCCCGCCGCCACGTGGTCGCCGCGTTCTCCAGCGAGCGCGGTGCGCGCACGCTGCTGGACCTCGTCGAGCGGTCCACGACCGAGGGGAGCCGGACGTGAGCGCACGCAGGACGAGAGCCCGCTGGGCCGTGGCGGCCGGGGCGGTGTGCCTGGCGGCGTGCGCGCCGTTCCCGAGCGAGCCGCCGCCCGACGACCTGCCCACGTGGCGCGCCGTCGACGGCGGTGCCGGCTACTACGCCCAGTTCGCCCCCTCGCTGCCCTCCTCCCCGGAGTACTTCCCGGTGGGCGTCTGGCTGGAGAGCCTCACCGACCCGGGCAACGTCCAGCTCGACCAGCAGGCGGGACTCACCACGTACGTCGAGCTGACCGAGGACTCCGACCTGTCGCTGCTCGACGGCACCGCGGCGGTCGCGATGGTGGGCCGGGACGACCCCCTGGCCGACGGCTTCGTGCTCGCCGACGAGCCCGACATGTGGGCGGGTGCCGGGGACGCCGACTGGACCGGGCTGTGGCCCGGGCAGGGCGAGGTCTGCGCACCCGTGGGCGAGGAGACCGCGTGCGGGTACACCGTCCAGGACACGATCCGCTCCCGGCTGCCCGGCAACGGCCTCACCTACGCGAACTACGGCAAGGGCGTCGCGTTCTGGCTGCCGGACGCCGAGGCCGCCCGGTTCGTCAACGAGTTCCAGGACGTCGTCTCGGTGGACACGTACTGGTTCACCGACCCGAACATCTGCGGGGCGGGCGAGGGCGGCGCGCTGCTCGCCGGCGGGCGGGCGCTGTCCCCGGAGGAGTGCCGGCGGGCCGCCAACTACGGGGCCACCGTCGACCGGGTCCGCGCGCTCGTCGAGCCGGCCGGCAGCATGCCGGTGTGGGCGTTCGTCGAGCTCGGGCACCCGTTCTCAGAGGACGACGCCCCCACCATCACCGGCCCGCAGGTACGCGCGGCCGTCTGGAGCAGCGTGATCCACGGCGCCCGCGGCATCGTCTACTTCAACCACAGCTTCGGCGGCGACTGCGAGTCGTTCCACCTGCTGCGCGAGGCCTGCGGGGACGCGGTGCGCCCGTGGGTCGCCGAGGTGAACCGCCAGCTCGTGGAGCTCGCCCCCGCGCTGAACGCGCCGTTCCTGGACGGGGCGGTCACCGTCGACGGGCCGGTCGACACCGCGGTGAAGGTGCACGACGGGCAGCAGCACCTGCTGGCCGCCGCGACGCAGGACGGGGCCGGGGACGTGACCTTCGACCTGCGGTGCGCGACCGACGGGCCGGTCACGGTGCTCGGCGAGGACCGCGAGCTCGCGATCGTCGACGGCGCGTTCACCGACACGTTCGCCGACGGGCTCGCGGTCCACCTGTACCGCTACGCGCACGCGCCGGGCGCGGCAGCCGGGTGCGTCGCCCCGTGACGACCACGGTCCCCGCCGCATCCCCCGCCGCGACCC
>NZ_CABEGA010000059.1 GCF_901521055.1 Cellulomonas hominis
GGGGGGGGGGCGGGGGCGGCGCCGGCCCGGGCACGGACGGGCCCCCCGGCCCCGGACCCCCCGCCCGGCCGGCTTCCGTGCGCCGCTTGAGGCCCGCCCGGCGGGCGGCGGTGCGGCGGGGCGGTGGTCAGCGCGCGGCGACCGGACACCGCTCCAGCGCGTCGAGCGCCTGCGCGCGGGTCGTCCCGCCCGCCAGCCGGCCCCGGACGGTCCCGGCGGCGTCCAGCACGAGGACCGTCGGGGTGCGGAGCACGTCGAACCGCCGCACGAGGTCCATCCGCTGCTCGACGGGCAGCTCGACGTGCACGAGGTCCGGCCGCTCCCCCGCGAGGGCGCCGAGCGCCGCGGCGGTCCGCCGGCAGGGGGCGCAGACCTCGGCGGAGAGCTGCACGAAGGTGGCGGTGCGGCCCAGCGTCGCGCCCACGTCCTGCGCGGTGAGCCGCTCGGCGTCGGCGACGGGGACGTACCGGCCGTCGCGGGCGCGCCACGCGAGCCCGGCGGCCACGGCGACCGCGAGCACGGCGAGGACGAGCAGCACGCGCAGCTCCATGTCCTCCACCCGTGGTCGGTCCGGCGGGACGCGCGGGCCTCAGCCCACCAGCACGCGTCCGACGACGTAGACGAGGATGCCGGTCACGGCCACGGGCAGGACAGCCACCGCCCAGCCCGCGAGACGACGTTCCAGGACCGGCATCCGGTCGAACAGCACGTCGCCCGCCGCGACGAGGATGCCGACGGCCGCGCCGAGCAGCACGCCGGACACGACGCCGACGGCCGGCAGCGCGGCGCCCGCGACGAGCCCCCCGGCGACGGCGGCGCCGACGGTCGCACCCGCGGCCGCCCAGCTCCGCAGCGGCAGCGCGGTGACGGCGGACCCGACCGCGAGCGCCACGGCGCCCGTGACGACGACCGCGTCGCCGGCGGCGGTGCGCTCGGCGGCCAGCCAGCCGGCCGCGCAGACCGGCACCAGCGCACCGGAGACGGTGCCCGCGACGGACTCGACGAGGCGTTCCCGTCCGTCCCGCCGGGCGAGCTCCGCGACGAACGACGCGAGGACCGCCCCGGCGAAGACCGCCGGCACGTCGCCCAGCAGCGGCTCCGCCGTCGTCACGTGCACGACCGCGACGGCCGCGATCCCGGCCAGCCCCACGACGGCGGCGCTGTGCACCCGCGCGGGCAGGCCGGCGACCAGGGGCCACCCCAGGGCGAAGACCAGGGAGAGGACGACGAGCAGCGCGGCCAGGACGACCCCGTCCCGCCCCGCGACGGACACGCCGCCCAGCACGCCGGCGACGGCGACGAGCGTCGCCAGGACCGCCGTGGTCACGGCTCTATTCGACGCAGGCACGGGCGCCATCCTCTCAGACCCCCGGGGGCCGCCCGGCATCGTGGCCGACCGGTCCCGCGGCCGGCCGCGGTGGCGCGCGACACCCCCCGTCACATCCACGCGGTACCGTGTCCCCCAATTCGGACGGGGAGGAGGGTCGCTGCGTGGCCGATCTGCTGCTGCTCACACCCGCGTCCGGCGGTTCGTCCCAGGTGCTCCCGGCGCTCGGGCTGCTGTCGCACCGGGTGCGCGTGCTCCCGGTCGAGCCGTCGGCCCTGGTCGACGCCCCGGACGCCGACATCGTGGTGCTCGACGCGCGACGCGACCTGGTGACCGCGCGGACCACCTGCCGGCTGCTGCGCGCGACGGGCCTGACGGTCCCGCTGGTGCTCGTGCTCACCGAGGGCGGATTGACGGTCGTCACCGCGGAGTGGGGCGCCGACGACATCGTGCTGGAGAACGCCACGCCGGCCGAGGTCGAGACCCGGTTCCGCCTCGTGATCGAGCGCGCGGCCTCCTCGCAGTACGACGACGCGCCGCAGGAGATCTCGTCCGGCGAGCTGATGATCGACGCCGGCGGGTACACCGCCCGCCTGCGGGGCCGTCCGCTCGACCTCACGTACAAGGAGTTCGAGCTCCTCAAGTACCTGGTCCAGCACCCGGGACGCGTGTTCACCCGCGCGCAGCTGCTCCAGGAGGTCTGGGGCTACGACTACTACGGGGGCACCCGGACGGTCGACGTCCACGTCCGCCGCCTGCGCGCCAAGCTCGGCCCCGAGCACGAGCAGCTGATCGGCACCGTGCGCAACGTGGGCTACCGCTTCGACCCGCCGAAGGACCGCCGCTCCGGCGACGCCGCCGGTTCGGGTGCGTCCTCCCCGACCGAGGTCGCGGCCGACGTCTGAGGCGGTGCTCGCCTAGGATCGTCAGCGGTGTGCCGGGAAGTCTGGTCGGCGTCCTCGTCGTCGACCCCGGGAGCAGCCCCGTGACCCGCACCGCCCCCACACCTCCCGGCGCCCCGCGCCGCCTGTTCGACGCCCTGACCCCGGGCGGCGAGCGCAACCTCCTGGACACCCTCCGCGGCGAGCGGACCGGCGGGATCCTGCTGCTGATCGGCACGGTCGTCGCGCTGGTCTGGGCGAACTCGCCCTGGGCCGCGTCCTACACCGCCGTGTCGGAGACGGTGATCGGCCCGGCCGCGCTGCACCTCGACCTCAGCGTCGCCGGCTGGGCGACCGACGGCCTGCTGGCGATCTTCTTCTTCGTGGTCGGCGTCGAGCTGAAGCGGGAGATCGTCACCGGCGAGCTCCGGGAGATCCGCACGGCGGTCGTCCCGGTGGTGGCGGCGATCGGAGGCATGGCCGTGCCCGCGCTGCTGTACCTGCTGGTCAACGTCGTCGCCGCGGACGGCGCTCCCGCGGGGTGGGCGGTCCCGACGGCCACGGACATCGCCTTCGCGGTGGCGGTCCTGTCCGTCGTCGGCCGGAGCCTGCCGTCGTCGCTGCGGGCGTTCCTGCTCACGCTGGCCGTGGTCGACGACCTGCTCGGGATCATCGTGATCGCGGTGTTCTACACCGACGGCCTGCACCTGGTCTGGCTCGGTGCCTCCCTGGTGGCCGTCGCGCTGTTCGCCGTGCTCGTGCGGGCGCGCCGGCCGGGGGTCGCGGGGCACGCGGCCCTGCTGGTGCTCGCCGCCGGCGCCTGGGCGCTGATGCACGCCTCCGGGGTGCACGCCACGATCGCCGGGGTGCTGCTCGGCCTCACCGCACCCGCCGTCGCCCGCGCCGGGGAGCGCGAGAGCGTCGCCGAGCGGCTCGAGCACCGGTGGCGCCCCGTGTCCGCGGGCTTCGCGGTGCCCGTGTTCGCCCTGTTCGCCGCCGGTGTGACGCTGTCCGGGGAGGCGCTCGCCGCCGCGGTCGGGGACCCGGTGGCGCAGGGCGTCGCGCTCGGGCTCGTCGTCGGCAAGCCGCTCGGCATCCTCGCCGCGACCTGGCTCGTCGCCCGGTTCACGCGCGCCACGCTCGCGCCCGACCTGCACTGGCGGGACATCGCGGCCGTCGGGCTGCTCGCGGGCATCGGGTTCACGGTCTCGCTGCTGATCGGCGAGCTCGCGTTCGGCGCGGGCAGCGCCCACGACGAGCACCTCAAGGTCGCGATCCTCCTCGCGTCCACCACCGCGGCCGTCCTGGGCGGGGTCGCGCTCGCGCTGCGGGACAGGCAGCACCGGGAGCGGGCCCTGACGCGGTAGGTTCGCCTCGATGACCGTCGACTCCTCCGCCCTGCTGCTCGACGGCCCGTGGCGGCACCACTTCGTCCCGGCGAACGGTGCACGGTTCCACGTCGCCGTCGCCGGACCCGACGACCGGGACGCGCCCCTCGTGGTGCTGCTGCACGGCCTGCCCGAGCTGTGGTGGGCGTGGCGGCACCAGCTGCCCGCCATCGCCGAGGACGGCTACCGCGTGGTGGCGATGGACCTGCGCGGCACCGGCGGCTCGGACAAGCCGCCGATCGGCTACGACGTGCCCACCCTCACCCGCGACGTCGCCGGCGTCGTCCGCTCGCTCGGCTGCGACCGGGCGGTCGTCGTCGGGCACGGGGTCGGGGGCGGTGACGTCGCCTGGGCGATGCCCGCCTACCACCCCGACCTCACCCGCGGCATCGCGGTGCTGTCCTCCCCGCACCCGCTGCTCCGCCGTGCGGACCCGCGCTCGGGGCTGCGGTCCCGCGCCGCCCGCCGGATGGCCGCGATCCAGATGCCGTACCTGCCGGAGCGGTCGATGACCCACGGCGACCTGGTCGCCCGGCTGCTGCGCGAGTGGGGCGGCGCCCGCTGGCCGGACCCGGCCGCGCTGGCCCTGTACCGCCGCGCCGCGCTCGTCCCGTTCGCCGCGCACTCCGCCCTCGAGCAGGTCCGGTGGCTGTACCGCTCCGGCCCGCGCGCCGACGGGCGCCGCTACGCGCAGGCGCTCAAGGCCGCGACCGCCGTGCCGACCCTGCAGGTGCACGGCGGGTCGGACGGCTGCTACTCCGTCGGGCGGGCGATGGCGGACGGCCCGGTCGGCCGGCAGCTCGGCAACCAGTACCGGTTCGAGATGCTGTCGGGCGCGGGGCACTACCTGCCCGAGGAGGAGCCGGTGCGCGTCACCGCCCTGCTGCGCGACTGGCTGCGCGAGCTCGGCTAGCCCTCGTCGGCAGGGGCCGCCGGCACCGGCGGGACGCCGACGCGCACCAGCGCCGACGGGCAGTCCCGGGTGATCGGGCAGGTCGCGCAGTCCGGCTTGCGGGCGTGGCAGGTGCGCCGCCCGTGGAAGATCAGCCGGTGGCTCAGCAGCGTCCACTCCGCCCGCGGGATCAGGGCCGCGATGTCCTGCTCGACCTTGACCGGGTCCTCCTCGGTCGTCCAGCCCAGGCGCCGCGCCAGCCGCCCGACGTGCGTGTCGACCGTGATCCCGGGGATGCCGAACGCGTCGCCGAGCACGACGTTCGCCGTCTTGCGCCCGACGCCGGGCAGCGTGACCAGGTCCTCGAGCCGCGGGGGGACCTCGCCGTCGAACCGCTCGACCAGCGCGCTGCCGAGTCCCTGCAGCGACCGCGCCTTCGCGCGGAAGAACCCGGTCGGCCGGATCAGGTCCTCCAGCTCCTCGGGGTCGGCCGTGGCGTAGGCGGCGGCGTCCGGGTACCGGGCGAACAGCGCGGGCGTCACCTGGTTCACGCGCACGTCGGTGGTCTGCGCCGACAGCACGGTCGCGACCAGCAGCTCCAGCGGCGTCCGGAAGTCCAGCTCGCACCGCGCGTCCGGCCAGCGCAGCGCCAGGGCCCGGTTCACCCGGCGCGCGCGCCGCACCAGCGCCGTCTCCGGGCGGGGCCGGCCGGGGAGCTGCCGCGAGGTCATCGGCCCAGCGTAGGTCGCCCGGGCGAACCGGCGTCCTCCCGGAGGGTGACGCGAACTGGATCACATGACCAACTGCTCAAGTCGGCACCGTCGCGCGTCGAACGACTACCAGGAAGCGCCCGCAGCCCAGCGGGCCGACGAGAGAAGCGGCGGACCGCATGACCCTGGCCGGCCCGGCTGCCGAGATCGTCGACCTGCGCCGCCAGCGCGGCGCCCTGCGGCTCGAGCACCAGCACGTCGTCCGCTGGCGGCGCCTCGTCCGCAACCGCCTGGAGCTGGCCGTCGCCGCGGCGGCACCGCCGCTGGCCCCGGGCGCCTGCCCCGACGTGCGGGACGTGCTGGGCGCCTCCGCCGGCGACGTCCCGCCCGCCGCGGAGCTCGCGGCCGCCGTCCGCGGGGCCCTGCCGATCGCCGAGGTGCACGAGCTGCCGCGCCTGCGCGACCTGGACACGCGGCTCGCCCGGTACGAGATGCGGCTGGAGAACGCGCTGCGCGACCTCACCGACCGGTACATCGTGCAGCTCGCGCGCGACGTGACCGAGGGCGGGGTCGAGGCGCTCCGCGGTCCTGCCCGCGCGTGATGAGGCAGACTGAGGACGTCACATCCCGGTCAGAAGGTGAGGTTCCTCCCGTGGAGGACGACGTCGTGCTCACGGCGCCCCTGTTCGCGAACATGGACCCCGAGGCGTCGCGGACGCTGCTCGCGTCGATGACGCCGCTGCACGTGGCCCGCGGCGAGGTGCTGTTCCACGAGGGCGAGCCGGGCGACCGCCTGTACGTGATCCGCTCCGGCAAGATCAAGCTCGGCCGCCGGTCC
Organism: Cellulomonas hominis; assembly: GCF_901521055.1. GTDB lineage: Bacteria > Actinomycetota > Actinomycetes > Actinomycetales > Cellulomonadaceae > Cellulomonas > Cellulomonas endometrii. Next base: position 6,037 of record NZ_CABEGA010000059.1, read on the forward strand.
ACCGACGGGCGCGAGAACCTGCTCGCGGTGCTCGGCCCCGGCGAGATGTTCGGCGAGCTCTCCCTGTTCGACCCCGGCCCGCGCACCGCGACGGCCACGGGCCTCGCCGACGCCGTGGTGCTGGAGCTCGGCCACCACGACCTGATCCCGTGGCTGGAGCAGAACCCGACCGTCGCCAAGCACCTGCTCGGCGCGCTCGGCCGCCGGCTGCGGCGCACGAACGACGCCCTCGCGGACCTGGTGTTCTCGGACGTCCCGGGGCGCGTCGCCAAGGCGCTGCTCGACCTGTCGCACCGGTTCGGCCAGCAGACCGACGAGGGCGTCCGCGTCGCGCACGACCTCACGCAGGAGGAGCTCGCGCAGCTCGTCGGAGCCAGCCGCGAGACGGTGAACAAGGCGCTCGCCGACTTCGCCGCCCGCGGGTGGGTCCGCCGCGAGGGCCGCGCGATCGTGCTGCTCGACCTCGAGCGCCTGGAGCGCCGCGCCCGCTGATCTGCGCGACACGACGACGACGACGGCCCGCCCGCTCCCCGAGGGGACGCGGACGGGCCGTCGCTCTGCGCGGGCCTGCTCAGGCCTCCGGCGTCAGCTCCACGACGATCTCGACCTCGACCGGCGAGTCGAGCGGCAGCACCGCGACGCCGACCGCCGAGCGCGCGTGCACGCCGGCCTCGCCGAACACCTCGTGCAGCAGCGTGCTGGCGCCGTTGATGACGCCCGGCTGGCCCGTGAAGCCCGGGTCGCTCGCGACGAAGCCGACGACCTTCACGACGCGCGCGACCCGGTCGAGGTCCCCGATCAGGGCCGCCACAGCGGCGACGGCGTTCAGCGCCGCGGTGCGGGCCAGCTCCGTTGCGGTCTCCGCGGAGACCTGCCCGGGCCCGGTGCCGACCTTGCCCGTCGCGGGCAGCTCGCCCGCGACGAACGGCAGCTGGCCGGACGTGTAGACGTAGCTGCCGGTCCGGACGGCCGGCACGTACGCGGCGACGGGCGCGGCGACCTGCGGCAGCTCGATGCCGAGCCCGGCCAGGCGGTCGAGGACGCGGCCGCTCACCGCTCGCCCGTCGGGCGCTTGAGGTAGGCGACGAGCCCGGTCTCGGACTGCAGCACCTGGACGAGCTCCCAGCCGTCCTGACCCCACTGGTCGAGGATCGCCTTGGTCGCGTGGACGATGAGGGGGACGGTCGCGTACTCCCACGTGGTGGTGGCCATGGCGCCACCCTAGCCGGGGGCGCTCAGGTCGCGACGGCCTGCTCGGCCTCGGCGAGCACGAGCTCGTCGCGCCAGGACTCGACCTCGGGGCGCCGCCGGCGCAGCGCACGGCGCTCGCGCTCCGTCATCCCGCCCCAGACGCCGAAGTCCGTGCGGGAGTCGAGCGCGTCCGCGAGGCACTCCAGCCGCACGACGCACGACTGGCACACCGAGCGGGCGTCCCGCTGGGCGGCTCCCTCGACGAACAGCGCGTCCGGCGCGATCTTGCCGGCGCCGCACGCTGCGCGCGCCGTCCAGTGCCCGTCCAGGCCTGTCATCGTCATGCCACCACCTCGTGTCCCCCTGATCACGGGACAGCGACGTGGCCGGCGCCGCGCGTGCGACGTCGGACCGTTCGGCAGTCCCCCTGCCCGGCGACCGTACCGGGTCGTTTCGTCCCGGGGCATCCTCCATTCGGGTTGTCTCGGGCAACCGGACCGCGCGCCGGGGCATGTGCAGGTACGGTGCAGGTCCCTGCGGGCCCTGTGGACGACCCGCGGGCTCCGCGGGCGCTCCCGTACCCTGCTGGTCATGGCTCCCACCCCCTCGCCGCGCGGGCGGCAGGTCACCGTCGTGCAGGCGCTGGCGCTGCTGCTCGCCTTCGTGCTGACCGCCGGCGTCGGCGGTCTCCTCACCGCCGGACTGGTCATGCCCACGGTCGCCGCGGCCAACACCGCGACCGACCTCAGCATCGAGGCGTTCGAGGACCTGCCGAGCCAGCTCGACCGCAAGTCGCTGTCGGAGAAGTCCACGCTGCTGGCCGCCGACGGCACCGTGCTCGCGACCTTCTTCGCGGAGAACCGCGAGGTGGTGTCGCTGGAGCAGGTGTCGGTCCCGATGCAGAACGCCGTCATCGCGACGGAGGACAAGCGGTTCTACCAGCACGGCGGCATCGACCCCATGGGCATGCTGCGCGCCGCGGTGCAGAACTTCGCGGGCGACCAGCAGGGCGCGTCCACGCTGACGCAGCAGTACGTGAAGAACGTGCTGATCGAGACGGCGATGCGGGAGAACGACCTCGCCGGGGTCCAGGCGGCCCGCGAGGCGCGGGGAGCCGAGGGCTACGCCCGCAAGCTCCGCGAGGCGAAGCTGGCCATCGCGCTCGAGAAGGAGCTGACGAAGGACCAGATCCTCGAGAACTACCTCAACATCGCGCAGTTCGGCGTGGCGACGTACGGCGTGGAGTCCGCCGCGCAGCGCTACTTCAGCAAGCCGGCCGCCGAGCTCACCTACCTCGAGGCCGCCACCATCGCCGGCATCACCCAGAGCCCGACGGCGTTCGACCCGGTCAAGTACCCGGAGGACTCCCAGGGCCGCCGCGACATCGTGCTCGGCCTCATGCGCGCCCAGGGCTTCATCACGCAGGAGGAGTACGACGCGGGCATCGCCACGCCGCTGCCGGCCACCCTGCGCGTGAACGAGGCGCAGAGCGGCTGCATGGCGGCCGGTGCCGTCGTGGCCGGCTCCGGGTACTTCTGCGACTACGTCACCCGCGTGATCCGCAACGACCCCGCCTTCGGAGCGACGCCCGAGGAGCGCGAGGACCTGCTGTTCCGCGGCGGCCTGACGATCACCACGACGCTCGACCCGCGCCTGCAGACCGAGGCGGACACCGAGGTCAAGGCCGGCGTCCCGGTCGACGACGGCTCCGGGGTGGGGTCCGCGATCTCCGTGGTCCAGCCCGGAACCGGCCAGATCAAGGCCATGGCGCAGAACCGCAACTTCAACAACAGCGCCGATGCCACGGGCCGCGACAACGCGGTCAACTACAACACGTCGTACTCGTACGGCGGCTCGGGCGGCTTCGCGCCGGGCTCGACGTTCAAGCCGTTCACCCTGCTGGAGTGGCTGAAGCAGGGGCACAGCCTCAACGAGCGCGTGAACGGCACCGAGCGCACCCTCAACACGAACCAGTTCACGGCGTGCGGCGAGCGGTACCCGAGCCAGACCTGGAAGGTCGGGAACTCGGAGGGCGGCGCCGGCAACATGACGATCATGGACGCCACGCGGCAGTCCGTGAACCTCGCCTACCTGTCCATGGCGATGCAGCTGGACCTCTGCGCCATCATGGACGGCGCCGCCGCCCTCGGGGTCGTGCAGTCCCCGAGCGGGGTCGAGGGCCAGCCGTTCGGCGCCAAGCCCTCCTCCGTCCTCGGCTCGGACTCCACCACCCCCCTGATGCTCGCCGGCGCGTACGCCGCGTTCGCCTCGGGCGGCGTGTACTGCAAGCCGATCGCCATCACCAACGTGAAGAACGCCAACGGCGAGGACCTCCCGATCCCCGACGCCGGCTGCACGCAGGCGCTGGACCCGAACGTCGCGAACGCGATGAACTACGCGCTCAGCGACGTCTGGAACGGCACCGCCAAGAGCGTGGGCGCCCCGCAGGGCTACACCGCGTCGGGCAAGACCGGCACGACCAGCGAGAACGAGCAGACCTGGTTCGTCGGCTACACACCGCGCCTCGTGTCCGCCGTGTGGGTCGGCTTCCCCGACTCCTTCACGCCGATGCAGCGCATCACGATCAACGGGCAGTACCACCGGAACGTCTTCGGCGCGACGATCGCCGGCGAGACGTGGAAGCGGTTCATGGACCAGGCGCTCGCCGACGGCCAGCCGAACCCCGGCTTCACCGAGCCGAACAACGACGCGAAGTTCGGCAAGGCCGTGCCGATCCCGTCGGTGGCGGGGCAGGACCAGGCGACCGCGACGCAGACGCTGCAGGCCGCCGGCTTCCAGGTCACCGTGGGTGGCACGACGAACTCCGACGTGACGGCGGGCTCCGTCGTCAGCCAGAGCCCGTCGGGCGCGGCACCGGCGGGCACGACGATCACGCTCACGCTCTCCAACGGCCAGCCCGCGCCCCCCGCCGGCCAGCCGGGCGGTGACGGCGGACAGGGCGGCGGCAACGGGCAGGGCAACGGCCAGGGGAACGGCCAGGGCCAGCCATGAGCCACCCGGTCGCCCGCGTCCTCGGCGCCACGGCGCTCGCCGGCGCGGGCGCCCTCGCGTGGGGCACGCTGATCGAGTCCCGCTGGTACGCCCTGCGTGAGGTGACCGTCCCGGTGCTGCCGCACGGGCAGGACCCCCTGCGCGTGCTGCACCTGTCGGACCTGCACCTGACGCCCGGGCAGCACCGCAAGGTGGACTGGGTCCGCGACCTCGCGTCCCTGGAGCCCGACCTGGTCGTGGACACCGGCGACAACTGGGCCCACCTGGACGCCATGCCCGCGCTCCTGCACGCCCTGGAGCCGCACCTGTCGACGCCCGGCGCGTTCGTGTGGGGCTCCAACGACTTCGTCGCACCGTCCCCGAAGAACCCCGCCCGGTACCTGCTGCCGGACGCGCGCACGACCCCGCAGGCGCCGCCGGCCCCGCTGCCGTGGCGGGAGCTCGGCCGGCGGTTCACGTCCGCCGGCTGGGTGGACCTCACGAACGCCCGCGGCGAGGTGAAGGCCGGCGGCCGGCGCATCTCGCTGGTCGGCACCGACGACGCGCACCTCGACCGCGACCGGTTCCCGGCCGCCGGGGGTCCCGGCGACGTCCGGCCCGCGCCCGTCGTGGACGACTCCGGGGTGGCGCGCGTGGACCGCAGCGACGTCGACCTGCACCTCGGCGTCACGCACGCCCCGTACCGCCGGGTGCTGGACGCGATGCACGCCGACGACGTCGACCTGATCCTCGCGGGGCACACGCACGGCGGGCAGCTCGCCGTTCCCGGCTACGGCGCGCTGGTGACGAACTGCGACCTGGACCGCGGCCGCGCGAAGGGGCTGCACGGGTGGCCGGGCGCCCGGCCCGACGCCCGCGGCGGCGCCGGCTCGACCTGGCTGCACGTGTGCGCTGGCCTGGGCACGTCGCCGTACGCGCCGGTGCGGTTCGCCTGCCGGCCCGAGGCGACGCTGCTGACCCTCGTGGCGGCCTGACCCGCGCGACGCTGCTCACACTCGCCCCCGCGTCGGCGGTCCCGGTTACCGACCACCCGCCGACCTCGGCTATGCTGGGCGGGCTTCACCGGGGTGTGGCGCAGCTTGGTAGCGCGCCTCGTTCGGGACGAGGAGGTCGTGGGTTCGAATCCCGCCACCCCGACCGGTGATGTCAGGCAGGACATCGACGAAGGCCCGGACCACACGGTCCGGGCCTTCGTGGTTCCCGCAGGGTCACCGCACCAGCCCGTCGAGCGGAGCGTCCGGCCCGACACGCCGTGGGCGTGTCCGTCGGAACCGTCCACCCCGGGGAACCGGGTGGGCGGCGGCCCTCAGCGGACCGGGTGCTGCTCGACCGCGCCGCCCGGGGCGCCCTCGGCCGGCGCCTCCGTCGGACGGCGGCGCGCGCCCAGCGCCTCGGTCGCGATCCGGAACCGGTCCCGGCCGGCCTGCTTCGCGCGGTACAGGGCGATGTCGGCGGCGGCCAGCGCGCTCCCCGGCGGGGTCTCCTCGGTGATGAGCGCGATGCCGGCGGAGAACGTGACGCCGGTGCCCTCCTCCGCCCACTCGGTGCGCAGCGCGCGGAGCATGTTCATCGCCTGCACCGGCTCGGTGCGCGGCAGGATCAGCACGAACTCCTCGCCGCCGTACCGGGCCGCGTAGTCCCGGCGACGCAGGTGCTGGTCGAGGTGGTGGCCGAACCGCTCGAGCACCGCGTCGCCCGCGACGTGGCCCTGGGTGTCGTTCACGCACTTGAAGTGGTCCAGGTCGGCGATGACCAGGCAGTCGCCGGGCAGCGCGGCGGTGAGCCGCTCGTCCAGGTCGCGCCGGTTGGCCAGCGACGTGAGGGCGTCCGTCCGGGCGTCGGACCGCAGGCGCCGGGCCAGGTCCCGCTGGTACTCCGTGGCCAGGGCCAGGGACTGCGCGACGGCCCACCAGGTGACGGCGTAGACGGAGAGCCGGACGAGCGCGCTGCTGTCCAGGACGCTCACCATCGAGACGTACGCGGCGAGGGCGAGCGGCAGCACGGCGACCGCGACGCGACCGGGGTGGAACAGCCCGAGGTAGACGAAGCACAGCGGGATGAGGCCGGCGAACGACCCGGCCACGCCCGACGTCGTCAGCCCGAGCCCGCCGAGGGCCACGAGCACCACCACGGGGAACGCGACGGTGGCCGCGGACCCGCGCGCCCACGGCACGAGCAGGCTGAGCCCGACGGCGACGAGCATCGCGGCGGACGTGCCGGCGAGCACCCGCAGCCCGTGCTGGTCGACCCCGAGCAGCAGGGCGCCGACCAGCACCACGGCCCCGCAGAACAGCAGGAGCAGCCGACCCACCGCGGCGGCGTTCCCCCCGACGCGGAACCGGGCCGGGATGTGCTCCATCAGCCGCACGACGACCGGCGCCTCGTGGGCGCGGTCGCGCGCGCGGGGGTCGTCCGGCGGCGTGGGGGTCACCCCGCACCCATCGGCCCGGGGTGGCCCACCCTGGAGGAGATCGTTGAGATTTCCACCGAACCTTCGCCGTTCCCTCAGGTCCGGCGGGTCGGGGGTCACCGCCAGCGGAAGATCCTTGCCGCCAGCGGGACGAGCACCACGGTCCAGGCGGCCATCACGAGGAGCTCCCGCGTCGGGACGCCCGCCCCGACCCAGCCGTCGAGCATCGCCTGCGAGCCGGCCCCGAGCGGGGTCCAGGCCGCGATCTCCTGCACCACGTCGGGCATGATCGGCAGCGGCAGCCACACCCCCGCGAAGAACAGCGACACGAAGTAGGTCGTCATCCCGATGCCCGTCGCGGCGCCGGCCGTCGGCGCCCGGGCGGCGATGAGCGACCCCACGCCGAACGTCGACGTCGCGGCGAGCAGGAACGCCAGCAGGACGACGCCGGGGTCCTCTGGCGCGGTCACGTCCACCACGAGCATCCCGACGGCGACCGCGAGCACGGCCGCCACGAGCAGCGCCGCCACGTGCACCAGGATCTGCGCGACGAGCAGCCGGGACGGCGGCAGCGGGGTGGTGGACAGCCGGCGCAGCACGCCCTGCCCCCGGTAGGTGGCGATGATGATCGGGTACGACGACAGGGCGACGGTGCCGACCGCCAGCGTGAGCACCACCGGGGTGTACCCCGTGATGCCGTTGATCTGCGACAGCAGCGGGTCGTTGTCGTCGAACGGCGTCGACCCCCACGGCATCGCCAGGCCCAGCACCGCCAGCAGGACGGCCGGGAACAGGACGGCGAAGAAGACGTTGGACGGGTCGCGCAGGGCGAGCCGCCCCTCGACGGCGGTGACCCGGGCGAGCACCCGGGGGCTGGTCGCGGACATGTCAGGCCTCCACGCGGGTCGTGGGCTGCGGAGCGGGGACGCCGGCGCCGGAGCCGGGCTCCGTGCCGGTGAGGCGGACGAACGCGTCCTCCAGGGTGCTGCGGGTGACGCGCAGGTCGTCCGGCCGGACGCCGGCGGACGCGAGCGCGACCATGACGTCCTGGACGACGTTGCCCGTCCCGCGCACGTGCACCGTGCCGTCGTCGTGCTGCTCGACCGCCGCGACGCTGCCCAGCGCGCCCAGGTGCGCGGCGGCGACGGGCGCGGACGGCCGGAACGCCAGCGTCTGCTCGGCGCCGACGAGCGCCGCGACCTCGGCCGGCGTGCCCTCCGCGACCACCCGGCCCGCGTCGACCAGCACCACCCGGTCGCAGAGGCGCTCGGCCTCCTCCATGAAGTGCGTGACCAGCACGACGGTGACGCCGCGCCGCCGCACCCGCTCGATCACCTCCCACGTGTCCCGGCGCGCCTGGGGGTCGAGCCCGGTCGTCAGCTCATCGAGGATCGCCAGCTCGGGGTTGCCGACCAGGGCCAGCGCGATCGACAGCCGCTGCTTCTGTCCGCCGGACAGCGCCGCGTACCGGGTGCCGGCCTTCTCGGCCAGCCCCAGGTCGCGGAGCAGTTCGTCGGGGTCGGCCGGGTCGTCGTAGAACGCGGCGTACTCCTCGACGGCCTCGCGGACGGTGATCCGGGCCGGCAGCGCGGACTCCTGCAGCTGCAGGCCGACGCGCTCGCGCAGTGCGGCACGGTCGTGCGCGGACCCGTCCGGGTCGAGCCCGAGGACGCGGACCGTGCCGCCGTCGCGCTCGCGCAGGCCGCCGATCATCTCGACGGTGGTGGTCTTGCCGGCGCCGTTGCGGCCGAGGACGCCGACGATCTCGCCGCGCGCGACCGTCAGGCTGACGTCGGCGACGGCGACCGTGCGGCCGTAGCGCTTCTGCAGGTGCTCCGCGTGGATCACGGGTGCTTCCGAGGGCATGACGGACTCTCCTGTCTGGCGGTGCGGTGGCAGAGCAGGGCGGTGCGGTGCAGGGCGGTGCGGTGCTGGTCAGTGACGTGCGGTGTCAGCCGCGGCGCGGGGCGATGGACCGGCGGGTGGCGATCAGCCAGAAGGCGGTGGCGAGGGCCAGCGTCAGGACGAGGGCGACGGTCAGGACCAGCGCGAGCGGGGTGCCCTCGCCGTCGCCGCCGAACAGGTGGGAGAACGGCACCCAGTCGTTCGAGTTGCCGACGAGGATCGTCATCAGGAGCGAGGGCCCGGCGGTGAGCGGCAGGGTGAGGGTCCCCCACCAGCCGCCCGCGGAGGCGTACACCGTGCCGACCAGCAGGCCGCTGACGTACGCGACGACGAACGTCGCCAGGTACGCGACGAGCAGGCTGCCGAACGACAGGTCGGGGTCGAACCAGCCCTGGTCCTGCAGCGACCACTCCCAGCCCATCGCGCCGTACCAGGCGCGCTCGGCCATCAGCCCGCCGGCCATGAGCAGCGCGAACGCGGCGGCGAGGCAGAACGCCGCGACCAGGGCGCCGCGCACGTAGGCGCGCCGGGTCATGCCGCTGGCGACGTGCACCGGCGGGTAGCTCATGGCGACGCCGATCAGCACGGAGAACGGGAACCAGACGCCGCTCTGCCGGGCGAACCACAGGATCGACGTCCCGACCTCGCCGACGGAGTCGATGACGAACGGCAGCGCGACGACGACGACCAGGACGATCGCCCAGTACCAGAGCGCGATCTGCCCGAACCACACGAGCAGGGACGCCGCCGTGCGGACGACCGGGCCCTGCCGGGCGGCGGCGCGTGCGGGGAACAGCGGGCGGGTGGTGGCGCTCATCGGGCCCTCCCGAGCTCGTGGGCCACGTCGGCGGCCCCGTCGGCGGTCAGGTGCACGAACAGGTCCTGCAGCGGCACGGGCCCGAGCTCCAGGCCGGCGGCCCGGGCGTCCGCGGCCTCCCCGGCCGCGAGCGTGGCGAGCACGGTCGCCTGCGCCGTGCCCCCGAGCTGCTGCCGGCCGAGCACGGTGCGGCCGACGACGAACCGCTCGACCTCACGGGCGGGGCCGGTGACGGAGACCCCGGTGACCCGCAGGGCGTCCGCGTCCTGCGCGAGCAGGACCCGACCGCGGTCGAGCACGACCACGTGCTCGAGCAGCCGCTCCACCTCTCCGATCAGGTGGCTCGACAGCACGATCGTGCGCGGGTGGGCGACGTAGTCCTCGAGCAGCGCGTCGTAGAACGCGTACCGGGACGGCGCGTCGAGCCCGAGGTGCACCTCGTCGAGGATGGTCAGGTCCGCGCGGCTGGCGATGCCGAGGACGATGCCGAAGGCCGACTTCTGGCCCCGGGACAGCTTCTGCGGCTTGGCGGCCGGGTCGAGCTCGAACGCGTCCATCAGCCGCTCGGCGACCTCGCGCGAGAACGCCGGGCGGCAGTCCTCGGTGAACCGCAGGTTCGACCGGAGCGACTCGGTGTCGAGCACGTCGCCCGACTCGCGGACGAGCAGCACGCGCGGCAGCAGCGCCTCGTTCTCCCACGGCTCCTCGCCGCCGACCCGCACCGTGCCGGACGTCGGCCGGCGGAACGCCGCGAGCACCGACGCGAGGGTCGTCTTGCCCGAGCCGTTGCGACCGAGCAGGCCGGTGATGGACCCGGCCGGGATGTCGACGTCCACGCCGTCGAGGGCCACCTTGTGCCCGTAGCGCACCGTGAGGTCGCGGACCTGCACGCCGAGGGCGGTCACGACGCCGCCCCGTCCGCCTCAGCGGCGTGCGGGCGGCCGACGTGCGGGCGGCCGGTGCGCGCGTCGTGCTCCCGCAGCCGCGCGACGACGTCCTCCAGGGGGATGCCGAGGGCGCGCGCCTGGTCGGCCACGACGTCGACCGTGTCGGCGAAGAACGACTCCCGCCCCTCGGCCCGCAGCCGGTCGCGGGCGCCCGGTGCGACGAACATCCCGACGCCCCGCCGCTTGTACAGGATGCCGTCGTCGACCAGCTGCGCGAACGCCTTCGCCGCCGTGGCCGGGTTGATGCGGAAGGTGGTGGCGTACTGCGTGGTGCTCATCACCTGCTCCTCGGGCTGGAGGTCGCCCCGCAGGACGTCCTGACGGATCTGGTCGGCGATCTGCACGTAGATGGGGTCCCGGCCGTCGAACACGGGTGGACCTCCTCTGCGCCTCTGTGGTTCGTTACTCCACTAATGAACCACAGAGCAGGCGGCCGGCACAACCCCCGGACGCGCGAGAGCCCGGGACCGCTCGGGTCCCGGGCTCTCGCGTGCGGTGCGGCGCGTGCGTCAGGCGGTGGCGGCACCCAGACGCGCGGCCAGCAGCTCGGCCACCTGCACGGCGTTCAGCGCCGCGCCCTTGCGCAGGTTGTCGTTCGAGATGAACAGCGCGAGCCCCCGGCCGTCCGGGGCGCCCGGGTCCTGCCGGATGCGCCCGACGAGCGACGGGTCCGCACCCGCGGCCTGCTGCGGCGTGGGGACGTCCGCGAGCTGGACACCGGGCGCGCCGGCCAGCACCTCGTAGGCGCGCTGCGGGGTGATCGGCCGGTCGAACTCCGCGTTGATCGACAGCGAGTGGCCCGTGTAGACCGGCACCCGCACGCAGGTGCCCGAGACCAGCAGGTCCGGGATGCCCAGGATCTTGCGGGACTCGTTGCGGAGCTTCTGCTCCTCGTCGGTCTCCAGGCTGCCGTCGTCCACCAGGTTGCCGGCGAGAGGGATGACGTTGAACGCGATCGGCGCGACGTACTTCTGCGGCTCCGGGAACGTCACCGCGCTGCCGTCGTGCACCAGCCCGAGGGTGTCCTGCTGGACGGCGCCCCGGACCTGCTCCTCGAGCTCCTGCGCGCCCGCGAGCCCGCTGCCGGACACCGCCTGGTAGGTGGACACGACCAGCCGGCGGAGGCCGGCGTCCTCGTGCAGCGCCCGCAGCGCCGGCATCGCGGCCATGGTGGTGCAGTTCGGGTTCGCGACGATGCCCTTGCGGGTGTCGTCGAGCGCGCCCGGGTTCACCTCGGACACGACGAGCGGGACGTCCGGGTCCATCCGCCAGGCCGACGAGTTGTCGATGACGGTGACGCCCGCGGCGGCGAACCGCGGCGCCTGGACCTTCGACGTCGCCCCGCCCGCGGAGAACAGGGCGATGTCCAGCCCCGTCGGGTCGGCGGTGGCCGCGTCCTCGACCACGACGTCCTCACCGCGGAACGGCAGCGTCGTGCCGGCGGACCGCGCGGAGGCGAAGTACCGGATCTGCTCGACCGGGAAGTCGCGCTCCTCCAGCAGGCGGCGCATGACGGTGCCCACCTGGCCGGTCGCGCCGACGACCCCGACCCGCAGGCCCCTGCGTGCGTTCTCGCTCATCGTCCCGTCCCTCCGTAGACCACGGCCTGCTCCTCGCTGCTGTCCAGGTCGAACGCGGTGTGCACCGCGCGCACCGCGTCGTCGAGCTGGTCGGCGCGCGTCACCACCGAGATGCGGATCTCCGACGTCGAGATCATCTCGATGTTGATGCCGGCGTCGGACAGCGCGGCGAACAGCTTCGCGGACACGCCCGGGTGCGACTTCATGCCCGCGCCGATCAGCGACAGCTTGCCGATCGTGTCGTCGAACTGGAGCGAGGAGAAGCCGATGTCGGGCTGGTGCTCCGTCAGCGCGGCCGTCGCGGCGGCGCCGTCCGTGGCCGGCAGCGTGAACGAGATGTCCGTGCGGCCGGTCGAGGCGACCGACACGTTCTGCACGATCATGTCGAGGTTGACGCCCGCGGCCGCCACGACCTGGAAGATGCGCGCGGCCTTGCCGGGCACGTCCGGGACGTCGACGATCGTGATCTTCGCCTCGCTGCGGTCGTGCGCGACGCCGGAGATGATCGGCTGCTCCATCAGTGCTGCTCCTTGTGTGTCGTCACCGGCGGGGACCGTCGGCCCGGGCGCGTCCGTCACCAGCGTGCCCGTGCGGGTCGAGAACGACGAGCGCACGTGCACCGGGACGCCGTAGCGGCGGGCGTACTCGACGCAGCGCAGCATGAGCACCTTCGCGCCGCTGGCCGCCATCTCGAGCATCTCGTCGTAGCTGATCCGGTCGATCTTGCGGGCCGACGGCACGATGCGCGGGTCCGCGGTGAACACGCCGTCGACGTCCGTGTAGATCTCGCAGACGTCCGCGTGCAGGGCCGCCGCCAGCGCCACGGCGGTGGTGTCCGAGCCGCCGCGGCCGAGCGTGGTGACGTCGTTCGTGTTCTGCGTGACGCCCTGGAACCCGGCGACGATCGCCACCGCCCCCGCGTCGACGGCGGCCTGGATGCGGCTCGGGCTGACGTCGATGATCCGCGCGCGGCCGTGCACCTCGTCGGTGATCACGCCGGCCTGCTGCCCGGTGAACGACTGCGCCTCGACGCCCAGGTTGCTGATCGCCATCGCGAGCAGCGACATGGAGATCCGCTCGCCCGCGGTCAGCAGGATGTCCATCTCGCGCGACGGCGGCAGCGGCGTCACCTGCTGCGCGAGGTCGATGAGCTCGTCGGTCGTGTCCCCCATCGCGGAGACCACCACGACGACGTCGTCCCCCGCGCGCTTGGCCTCCGCGATCCGCTTCGCGACGCGCTTGATGCTGTCGGCGTCAGCGACCGAGGAACCGCCGTACTTCTGCACGATGAGGGCCACGAGAGGGACTTTCCGGGTGCGGGGTGCGGTCGCGGGCGCGCGACCGGCTGGGTCGGGGCGAAGTCTAGGACGCCGTGCTCCCCCGCCCTCCGGCACGCCCGCATCGCGGGACCGGCGGCGCGGGACCGGCGCCGCGGGACCGGCAGCCGTGGGCTACAGCAGCTCGGCGCCCAGCCGCACGACGAGCACCGCCACGACGACCAGGAACACGACGCGGACGAACGCGCTGCCCCGGGCCACCGCCGTCCGCGCCCCGAGGTACGCGCCGGCGATGTTCGCGACGCCCACCAGCAGACCGAGCCGCCACAGCGGGGCGCCCTGCAGCGTGAAGACGACCAGCGCGCCGAGGTTGGTGGCGGCGTTCACGATCTTGGCCTGCGCCGACGCCTCGAGGAACGCGTACCCGAGCACCCCGACCAGCGCGATCACCAGGAACGACCCCGTGCCGGGCCCGAGCAGCCCGTCGTAGAAGCCGATGCCGGCGCCGAGCGCGAGCGCCACGAGCAGGTGCGTCCGGCCCTCCCAGCGGAGCTGCGTCGCCCGGCCCACCTGGGGGCGCGCCACGGTGTAGACCGCCACGGCGACCAGCGCGACCAGGATCACCGGCACGAACACGTCCTCGGGCAGCAGCGACGCCAGCGCGGCACCGCCGGCCGCACCGAGCAGGGCGGCCACCGCCATCGGGCCCGCCGTCCCCAGGCCCGGTTGCACGCGCCGGTAGTAGGTCGCCGCACTCACGGAGGTGCCGAGGATGCCCGCGAGCTTGTTCGTCGCCAGCGCCTGCACCGGGCTGATCCCGGGGACCAGCAGCAGCGCGGGGAGCTGGACCAGCCCGCCGCCGCCGACCACCGCGTCCACCCAGCCGGCGGCGAAGCCGGCCAGCATGAGCAGCGCCACCGTGCCGAGCGTGAGCTCCAGGCCCGAGACGGTCACGCGTCGGCGGGGCGCGGGGCGCCGGAGGACGGGGTGGGGTGCGCCGCGCCGCCGCCCCGGTGCGCGGCGACGATCGCCGCGCCGGCGTGCTGCAGCGCCGCCGCGACCGCCCGGCCCCGCTCCTCGCCGCCGACGTACCCGGCGACCATGGCGCCGTCACGCAGGATCACCAGCTCCTCGGCGGTGTCCTCCGGGTCGGGCACGCCGAGCTCGGCGAGCAGACCGGCCGCGGTCGCGACCATCCACCGGCGGTGCTCCGCGACGACCGCCCGAACCGGGTGCCCCGCGTCCGCGTACTCCGCGGCGGCGTTGATGAACGGGCAGCCCCGGAACCCGGGGGCGCAGGACTCCCGCCCGAGCGCGTCGGCGTACGCGCGCAGGACGGCCGCCGGGTCTCCGGGGTGCTCCGCTCGCGCGGCGTCCAGGGCGGCCCGCTCGGCGGCGGCGATCGCGGTGAGGTACGCGACGACCAGCGCGTCCTTCGCCGGGAAGTGCCGGTAGAACGTCACCTTGCTGACCTCGGCCGCGGCGATCACGCGGTCGGCGCTCACCGCCCGGATGCCGTCGGCGTAGAACAGCCGGGACGCCGCCGCGAGGATGCGGTCCGCGACGGCGGACGGGCGGGGGCCGGCGGCGGTGGTCGTCATGGCGGTCCTCCTCCGGCTGCGGCATGTCGATCGGCAGGGTGGGCGCGAGGCCCGGGGCGCCAGTCTGGCACGACCCCGGACGAGGTGGTCTACTGGGAGACGTACTAGTTCGTCTACATCGGGAGCACCGCATGAGCGCCGTCTACACCGCCACTGCCACGTCCACCGGCGAGGGTCGCGCGGGGGGCCAGGTCACCAGCGACGACGGCGTCCTCGACCTCACGCTGGCCGTCCCGCCGGCCATGGGCGGCCCGGGTGGCGGGACCAACCCCGAGCAGCTGTTCGCCGCGGGCTGGGCCGCCTGCTTCCACTCCGCGCTCAAGGGCGTCGCCGCGGCCGGCAAGACCCCGATCCGGGACAGCGCCGTGGTCGCGGACATCGGCATCCTCCCGAACGGCACCGGCGGCTACACGCTGAGCGCCGCCCTGCACGTCGAGATCGGCGGCGTGGACCAGGCCACCGCGGAGAAGCTGGTGGAGCAGGCGCACCAGGTGTGCCCGTACTCCAACGCCACCCGGGGCAACATCGACGTCACGCTGGAGACCACGGTCGCCTGACGGGCCCGCGCGGGCCACTGCCGTCAGCGGCGAGTGCGCCCGTCAGCGGCGAGTGCGCCCTCTCCTGGGGGTGCACTCGCCGCGCAGGGGCGCAGTCCGCGCGACCGGGCGGCGGCGGTCAGCGCTGGAGGGCGTCGTACTCCGCCTCGGCCGCCACGTCGTCGTCGACGTCGAGCCGCAGGTGGCCGAGCAGGGTCTGCAGGGTGCGCAGGACGCTCGACGCCCGCTCGCCCCAGGTCGACAGGTAGGAGAACTGCCACCACCACAGGGCCTCGAGCACGTGGCCGTGGTCGTAGTGCCGCAGCCCCTGGACCAGCGACTGCGTGATCGACACCAGGTCGCCGGACAGCGTGGCACCGGCCACCTCCGCGCCCAGCACCGGGTCGACGACCTCGGCGTACTCGTCGACGCCGTCCAGCACCTCGGCCAGCGCGGCGCGCAGCGGGTCGACGTCGGGGTCGGGGCCGACGTCCGGCTCGTACCGCTCGCTGGGCACCACGTCGACGATGGCGCCGAGGCGCGCGCCGACGCCGAGCACGTCGGACACGGCGAGCAGGAGCAGCGGGATCGCGGCGTCCGGGTTGGTGCCCGCGCCCACCTCGGTGACGGTCGTGAGGAACGCCCGGCACTCGCGCGCGACGGTCTCGGCGACGACACGCAGGTCGGCGGCCTCCGGGTCGAGCGCCAGGTCCTGGACCCCGGCCGCTCCGGTTGCCACGCGCACGTCGTCAGATCGGGTCACGTCCGCCATCGTGCTCCATCAGGTCGCCCCGTGCCCACCCGACACGAGCGTCCGGCGCGTGACCGGCGGCGACACGGTCCCGCCCCGCCGGACCGCCGCTGCGTCAGGCGCTGATGCGGCGCCGGCCCTCGAACGCGCGGCCGAGGGTGACCTCGTCGGCGTACTCCAGGTCCCCGCCCACCGGCAGGCCGGACGCGAGGCGGCTGATCGTGATGCCCATCGGGACCAGCAGGCGCGCCAGGTAGGTCGCGGTGGCCTCGCCCTCGACGTTCGGGTCGGTCGCGAGGATCACCTCCGTGACCGTGGCGTCCGCGAGGCGGGTCATGAGGTCCTTGATCCGCAGGTCGTCGGGACCGATGCCCGCGATCGGGTTGATGGCGCCGCCGAGCACGTGGTACCTGCCGCGGAACTCGCGGGTCCGCTCGATCGCGACGACGTCCTTCGGCTCCTCGACGACGCACAGCACCGCCGGCGAGCGCCGCGGGTCGCGGCAGATCCGGCAGAGGTCCTCCTCGGCGACGTTCCCGCACTGCACGCAGAACCGCACCCGCGCCTTGACCTCGGTCAACGCGTCCACGAGCCGCCGCACGTCCGTGGGGTCGGCCGCGAGGATGTGGAACGCGATCCGCTGCGCGCTCTTGGGACCGACGCCGGGCAGCCGCCCGAGCTCGTCGATCAGGTCCTGGACCGCGCCTTCATACACGCACCCACCCTACGGCCCGGCACCCACACCCACCGGCCGCCGCGCGTCAGAAGCCCTCGTCGACGAGCTCCTCGATCACGGTGGCGTTGAGCATCTGCGCGAGCAGCGGCACGCCGGACAGGCCGGTGGAGCCGATGTCGGGGTCGTCCATGGACGGCTCGTCGTCGGACCAGCGGCGCGTCGGGGCGGTCGCCGCCGCACCGGCACCTCCGGCCGCGGCTGCCCGGGCGGCGGCGCGCACGCGGTCGGCGCCGCTCGGGGGGGCGGGCGCCCAGTCGTCCGCGGGAGGCTCGGGGGCACCGGGGTCGTCGGGGTCGACGTCCCACGGCGGCGGCGGGGTGGCGGCGCGGTCGTCGGAGCCGGGCGCCGCGTCGGGCGGGGTCGGTGCGCCGCGCTCCGGGCGGGCGCTCGGCGGTGCGTCGGCGGCCGTACGGCCGACAGGCGCCCCCGCGGCACGGTCACCGGGAGCGGTGCGGGCGCCCGGGCCCTGCGCACGGGCGGCCTCGCGCTCCGCCGACGCACCGTCGGACGACGGCTGCGGCGGGCGGCGGTCGGGGACGTCGACGCCGCTCGGACCCGCACCCGGGTCGGCGGACCGGGCCGCCGCGTCGGGGTCGTCGTCGGCCGGGACGTCGGGCCGGTCGCCGCCGCCGGGCCGGGCACCGTGCGAGGTGCGCTGGGCGTCGGCCGTCGAGCTCGGCACGGGCGCCGGGCGTGCGGCGGGTGCGGCGGGTGCGTCCCACGACGCCGCCGCCTCGGCCGCGGACGGGGCACCCCCGCCCCGCGCGGGACCACCGGCGGGGGCTCCGGAGCCCGAGGGCCCGGGAGCGCCGCTGCCCTGCTGGCCGGACGGCCCCGCGCCGGCGAGCACCGGCTCCACCTTCACGGTGAAGCCGAGCGTCTCGCTCACGGCCTGCTGCACGAGGTCGGCGTGCGAGCCGGCGCGGAACGCGGACGCCAGACCGGGCGCCGCGAAGCCGAGCTTCAGGGTGGTTGCGTCGAGCTCCACCACCTGGGCGTTCTGGCTGATGAGGACCCACGTCGTCTTCTTCAGCCGGCTGAGGGTGTCGAGCACCTCGGGCCAGCGACGCCGCAGCACCTCGGTGTCGCCGCCGCCCGGGGTGCCGCCCGGGCGCTCGACGGAGGCGACCGGCTCCGCGGTGGGGACGTCGTGCCGCACCGGAGCGGCAGGCCCGTCGGCCGGTCGCTCGACCGCCACCGGCCGCTCGGCAGGCACCGGCCGCTCGGCAGGCACGGGCCGCTCGGCAGGCACGCGGCGCTCAGCAGCCGCCGGGCGCTCGAGGACGGGCGCCGGCCAGGCGTCGGCGGGCTCCGCCGGGCTTGGCGCGGGCGTCGCGTCGGCCGGTGCGGGCGTGGCCTCGGCGGCGACCCCGTCCGGCGTCGCCACGTCGTCCAGCGGCGTCGGCTCGTCGAGCGGCATCGGCTCGTCGTCGCGCGCGGGCTCCTCCTCGACGTCCGGCACCTCGTCGACCTCCGGCACGACGGGCTCGACCGGTGCGGACGCGCTCACCGGGACCGACGTGGGCTCGGGAGCGGCGGACCCGGGCGTCGCGGCCGGCGCGGCGGTCTCGGCGGCGGGCGTGACGACGGCGACCCGCTCCACGGGCGCCGCGGGCGCGAACGCCGCGGCGGGGACCCCCGACCCGCCCGCGACCCGCACGCCCTCGCGCTCGAGCCGGTCGACCCGCGCCCCGATCCCGGCGGCGGAGTCGTCCAGACCCGGCAGCAGCAGCCGGGCCATCAGCAGCTCGAGGTGCAGGCGCGGCGACGTCGCGCCGGTCATCTCGGACAGGGCGGCGTTCACCAGGTCGGCCGACCGGGACAGCTCCGCGGCGCCGAGGTGGGCGGCCTGCGACTGCATCCGGGTCATCTGGTCGCCCGGGACGTCGCGCAGCACCGCCGCCGCGGCGTCACCGGAGGCCGCGAGCACGATGAGGTCGCGGAGCCGCTCCAGGAGGTCCTCGACGAACCGGCGCGGCTCGTGCCCGGTGGAGATGACGCGCTCGACCACCCGGAACGCGCTGGCCCCGTCACGGGCGGCGACCGCCTCGACCAGGTCGTCCAGCAGGGAGGAGTGCGTGTACCCGAGCAGGGCGACGGCGTCCTCGTAGACGAGGCCCTGCGACCCGGAGCCGGCGATCAGCTGGTCCAGCACGGACAGCGAGTCGCGCACGGACCCGCCGCCGGCCCGCACGACGAGCGGCAGCACGCCGGAGCCGACCTGCACGCCCTCCGCGTCGCAGAGCGTCCCGAGGTAGTCGACCATCACGTCCGGCGGCACGAGCCGGAACGGGTAGTGGTGGGTCCGGGACCGGATGGTGCCGATGACCTTGTCCGGCTCGGTGGTCGCGAAGATGAACTTCACGTGCTCCGGCGGCTCCTCGACGATCTTGAGGAGGGCGTTGAAGCCCTGCGGCGAGACCATGTGCGCCTCGTCCAGGATGAACACCTTGTACCGGTCCCGGGCCGGCGCGAACGTCGCGCGCTCGCGCAGGTCGCGGGCGTCGTCCACGCCGCCGTGGCTCGCGGCGTCGATCTCCACCACGTCGAGGCTGCCCGGCCCGCCGCGGGCGAGCTCGACGCAGGACGCGCACGTGCCGCAGGGCGTGTCGGTCGGCCCCTGCGCGCAGTTCAGGCAGCGGGCGAGGATGCGCGCGGACGTCGTCTTGCCGCAGCCGCGGGGGCCGGAGAACAGGTACGCGTGGTTGGTCTGCCCCGACCGCAGCGCCTGCCGGAGCGGCGCGGTGACGTGGTCCTGCCCCACGACCTCGGCGAAGGACTCGGGCCGGTAGCGGCGGTACAGGGCTGTCGTCACCCCAGAACTCTAGAGGGGCCGCCTGACAGTCCGGGACCCCGCGAGCGGGCCCCTGGGGACGAGCACCGCCGCGCCGCGGACGGTCCGCGGGCGGACATGGGGCCCCTGACCTGCACCCTGACACGGCGTCTCACATCGTGGGCCTCGGATTCCATTGGGCGAGACGCGGCTGCTAGGTTCCGTGCATCGTCGGACGACCGGTCCGGCGACCCCTGCACGAGGAGACGGCACGACGTGAGCCAGCACGCCGGCACCCCCGACCGCCCGCGCCCGGTGCGCGCCGCGGCCGGCGCCCGCGCGCTCACCTGTCGCTGTCCCGCCTGACCCCGCGCACCGCGGCCGGCACCGCGCCCCGGCGCCCCGCCCCGGGACCGGGGTGGTCCTGCGGGCGGGGCGGGGC
>NZ_CABEGA010000060.1 GCF_901521055.1 Cellulomonas hominis
CTTCAACGGGGCGTCGGTCTGCAGGCCGACGATGAGCTCCTGGCCCTGGTCGATGTAGCCGGCGGGGTGGGAGACGATCGTCGACGGGATGTGGTTGTCGATGTCGTAGACGCCCTTGGCGCGCTCGCCACGTCGGCGCTGCGCACGAGGGCGACGACCCGGCCGTCCTGGACCGCGACCATGACCGGCGCGAAGCGGGACGTGGCGGCGACGGCCTGCACCAGGTCGGTGCCCCGCAGCGACGCGTCGAGCACCGCCCCGGCCGGCAGGGTGACCGAGACCGCGGTCAGCGGCACCTGCCAGCGGTCCGCTGCCTGCACGGCGTTCGCCGCCTGCGGGTCGACGTAGGCCGCGGGGCGCCCGTCCGGGGACAGCAGCACGACGGCGTCGGCGCCGGCCTGCCCGCGGGCGGCGTCCGCCTGGGCGAGCACCGCGGTGGCGGGGACCCCGACCGCCGGGACGCCGACCGCGCCGACGTGCAGGGCGTCGACGGCCCGCGAGGTCCGCGCGGTCCTGATCGCCTGGCTCGCGCCGGACCACAGGAACGCGCCGACGACCGCAGCCCACGCGACGCCGATCAGGTCGGGCCGGCCCCCGCGGGCGAGCGGCAGCAGCAGGACCCACACGACGAACGCGACGGCGACGACCCGGCCGGCCCAGCCCGCCACGAGCGTCCCGCGGCGCCGGTCGCCGGTGAGGCCCCACACCACGGACTCCAGCACCTGCCCGCCGTCGAGCGGCAGGCCCGGCACGAGGTTGAAGAGCCCGACGAACGCGTTGCTGTACGCGCCCGCGTCGAGCACCAGCGCGGCGACGCCCCCGGGCTCGGCGAGCTGCCCGAGCAGGAGCAGCACGCCGGCGAGCAGCAGGTTCGCGACCGGGCCGACCACCGCGACGAGCCCGCCGGTCAGCGGGGTGATCCGGCCGCCGAACGCGGTGTGCCCGCCGATGAGCGTCAGCGCGTACTCCTGCACCTGCAGGCCGCGGGACCGGGCGGTCAGCCCGTGCGCGAGCTCGTGCACGAGGATCGACAGGAGGAGCAGCGCCGCGACGACCAGCGCCGCGACGTAGGTGGTGCCGCTGCCGAGCCACGGGGCGCGGGCCCGGATGGTCGGTGCGAACAGCAGGGCGATGAGGCCCACCATCAGCAGGCTGCTCGGGGTCAGGACGACGGGCGCCCCGGCCACTCGTCCGACGACCCAGCCCCGCGTTCTCTCCGCCACGCGGGTCAGGCTACGGGGCGGACCTGGGACGGCCGTGCCGGGCGTGTCGGTGGTGCCGCCTAGGCTCGTCACCGTGACGACCACCGACCCGCAGCTCCTCGCCCCCGTGTCCGCCGACGGCGCCGACGCCGGGGACGTCGAGGTGGCCGCCGAGCCCCGTGTCCCGGGCCTGTCGCCGTCGCGCGCGAACGACTTCCAGCAGTGCCCGCTGCTGTTCCGCCTGCGGGTGGTCGACAAGCGGCCGGAGCCGCCGAGCCTCGCCGCCGCCCGCGGCACGATGGTGCACACCGTGCTGGAGCGGCTGTACGACCTCCCGCTGGGCGAGCGCACCCCGGCGGCGGCGCACGCCCTCGTCCCCGAGGCCTGGGACCGGCTGCTCGAGCGCTCGCCCGAGGTCGTGACGCTGTTCGCGACCGACGAGGAGCGCGAGGCGTGGATCGGCAGCGCCCGGCTGCTGCTCGACACGTACTTCACCCTGGAGGACCCGAACCGCCTGCAGCCCGGCGACCGGGAGCTCGCGGTCCGGACGCTCATGGAGGACGGCCCGCAGCTGCGCGGCATCGTGGACCGGCTCGACGTCGCCCCCGACGGCGCGCTGCGGGTGGTGGACTACAAGACCGGGAAGTCGCCGAACCCCGGCTTCGAGGGCTCCGCGCTGTTCCAGATGCGGTTCTACGCCTACGTGCTGTGGCGCGAGCGCGGCGTGCTGCCGAAGATGCTGCAGCTCGTGTACCTCGGCGACGGGCAGATCCTGCGGCACGCGCCGTCGGAGGCGGAGATGCGGACGCTGGAGCTGCGGCTGCGGTCCCTCTGGGGGCAGATCGAGGAGGCCGCCCGCACCGGCGAGTGGCGACCGCGGAAGTCCCGGCTGTGCGACTGGTGCGCGCACCAGGCCGTGTGCCCGGCGTGGGGCGGCACGCCGCCGGAGATCCCCGAGGGCGCCGTCGAGCGGGCGATCGGGATCACCCCGATCGCGCCGCCGTCCGACCCGGGGGTCCTCACGCCGGCGTCCTGAGCGCCGCCGGCTCGCGCTCCGGCGGCGGGCTCAGTGCAGGAGGTCGAGCACCTTCCCGGCGCCGATGCTGCCCAGGTCGGCGACGGTGACGTCCGTCAGGGACCCCGTGGTGCTGAGGCCGGGCAGGTCCGGCAGCTCGCGGAACACCTCGACGGCGAGCACGTGCGCGCCCGAGGCCACGCCGGAGGTGATGCCGGCGGGCGAGTCCTCGACGACCACGCAGTCCGCGATGTCGACCCCGAGGCGCTCGGCGGCCAGGAGGTACGGCTGCGGGTCCGGCTTGGGCCGCTCGACCTCGTCCCCCGCGACGACCGCGGCGAACACCCCGGCGACGCGGGCGAACGGGTCCGCGAGCTCCCGGTAGGAGGACGTGACGAGCGCCTGCGTCACACCGGCCTCCGCCAGCGCGGTGAGCAGCTCCCGGGCACCGGGCTGCCACGGCGTCCGCTCTGCGACGGCCGCGGCGACGCGCCCGTTGAGGAAGTCGACGATCTCGTCGACCGTCAGCCCCACGCCGCGGCTCTGCAGGATCGCGCCGGACACCTTCATCGGGTTGCCGACGAGCGTCAGCCCGTCCTCGTGCGTCCAGGTGCCGCCCCAGGACTCGACCAGCTCGGTCTCCGCGGCCATCCACAGCGGCTCGGTGTTCACCAGGGTGCCGTCCATGTCCCACAGCACGGCTGCGGGGAGCGTGGCGGTGCCGGGCGCGGTGACCGCGGCGGTGTCGTCGGGACGCAGGCTCAACGTGGGGCTCCGTTCGCAGGGGTGCACCGGGCGGTGCGCACCACGAGGCTAACCGGCGCCGGCGACGCCGCGGTGAACGCCCGGCGTCCCCGCGGCCGCCGCGCCGTGCGGGGGCTGCGGGCCTACCGTTGCGCGGTGATCGCCCTCGACGGCACCGCGGCCGGGTTCCTCGCGATCGGGGTGGCGACCCTCGCCGCCGCCGTCCTGCCCCGCGCTCTACGCCGCTTCCCGCTGTCGATGCCGACGGTGTTCCTCGGCGCGGGGGCCCTCGCGTTCTGGCTGATGCCGGGCCTGCCGGACCCCGACCCGATCGAGCACGGCGCGGTCGCGCTGCACCTGACCGAGGTCTGCGTCGTCGTGTCGCTGATGGGCGCGGGGCTCGCGATCAACCGCCCGCCCGGCCGGCGCGCCTGGGGCACGACCTGGCGGCTGCTGGCGATCACGATGCCGCTGTCGATGGTCGCGGTGACGGCGCTCGGGTGGGGCGTGCTGGGCCTGGGCGCGGCGAGCGCGATGCTGCTGGGCGCCGTGCTCGCGCCCACGGACCCCGTGCTCGCCACGGAGGTGCAGGTCAGCGAGCCGGTCGACGACCCCGGCGTGGTGGACGACGAGGCGCGGTTCGCCCTGACCTCGGAGGCCGGCCTCAACGACGGCCTGGCGTTCCCGTTCACCTACGCGGCGATCGCGGTGAGCCTGGCGGGGCTCGCGCCGGCCGGCTGGCTCGGGCACTGGCTGCTCGTGGACGTGCTGTGGCGGCTGAGCATGGGGGTGCTCGGGGGCATCGTCGTCGGCTGGCTGCTCGGCCGGCTGTTCTTCTCCGCGTTCGCGGACCGGGTGCGGCTCACCGAGCACGCGCAGGGGTTCGTCGCGGTCGCCGCCACCTTCCTGGCGTACGGGCTCACGGAGCTCGCGGAGGGCTACGGGTTCGTCGCGGTGTTCGTGTGCGCCGTGACGCTGCGGACGGCGGAGCGGCACCACAGCTACCACCGGGTCCTGCACAGCTTCGTCGAGCAGGTCGAGCGGCTCCTCACGGTCGCCGTGATCGTGCTGCTCGGCGGCGCCCTGGTGCGGGGCGTCCTGGCGGGGGTCGGGTGGGTCGAGGTGCTCGTCGCGCTGGTGGTGCTGCTGGTGGTGCGGCCGCTGGCCGGCTGGGTCGCCCTGCTCGGGGGGCGCACCGGCCCGTGGGAGCGCCGGGTCGTGGCGTTCTTCGGCGTGCGCGGCGTGGGCACGTTCTTCTACGTCGCGTACGCGCTGGAGCACGGCGACTTCCCGGACGAGGAGCGGCTCTGGGCGGTCGCCGCGCTCGTCGTCGTGGGGTCCGTGCTCGTCCACGGCGTGGCGTCCACACCGGCGATGCGCTGGCTCGACCGCAGCCGCGCGCGCCGCGCCTCGGAGGCCGGGCGCGGCGACGACGAGATCCCCGTGACACCCGTCTGACGAGTTTCTGGCCGCTCATCTGCGAGGCGACGCGACGGCGCCCGCCGGCGCGCTCCGGCCGGTTGCGGGGCCCGGCGGACGGACATGCAATGGGCGCAGTGTGACGGCGATCACGTCCCGAGCAGAGGGGCGCCGGGACCGTCCGCGGATCGGAGCGCACCATGCTGACGCAGGACCAGATCCAGACCATCTCCGGCGGGACCGTCACGGACAACCACGGGGACAAGATCGGCAAGGTCGGCCAGGTGTACCTCGACGACCAGACGGGCGAGCCCGACTGGGTCACCGTGAACACCGGCCTGTTCGGCACCTCCGAGTCGTTCGTGCCGCTCCAGGGCGCGACGGTCGAGGGCGACTCGCTGCGGGTCGCGTACACGAAGGCGCAGGTGAAGGACGCGCCGCGCGTCGACGTCGACGGTCACCTGTCCCCGGACGAGGAGCAGGAGCTGTACCGCCACTACGGCATGGCGTCCGCCGGCGGCTCGGGCGACGACGCCTCGCGGCAGACCCCGGACGCCGGGACCGGCACGTACGCCGGTGTCGGCCGGGACACGGAGCGGGACACCGCGCGGGGCACGGCCGGCGACACCACCCGCGACGACATGACCGCCGCGTCCGGCACCCGCGACACCGGCGACGACGCGATGACCCTGTCCGAGGAGCGCCTGCACGTCGGCACGGAGCGCCGCGAGGCGGGTCGCGCACGGCTGCGGAAGTACGTCGTCACGGACGAGGAGACCGTCACCGTCCCGGTCACGCGGGAGGAGGTCCGGCTGGAGCGCGAGCCCATCACGGACGCGAACCGCGGGGACGCGCTGTCCGGCCCCGAGCTGACCGAGTCCGAGCACGAGGTCGTGCTGACCGAGGAGCGGCCCGTCGTCGAGAAGGAGACCGTCCCGGTCGAGCGCGTGCGGCTCGAGAAGGACGCCGTGACCGAGGAGACCCAGGTGACCGAGGCTGTCCGCCACGAGGAGATCGACGCGGAGGGCACGCGCGGCACCGAGGCCACCGGCCGGCCCTGACCCGGCAGGTGGGAGCACGGCCGCGGCCTCCGTCCCCGTCCCCTGGGGGGTGGAGGCCGCGGCGCGTCCGGGCGCGGACTCCTCGCGGACGGGCGCACGGTGCCGATACCGAGGGCATCAGCGCGGCCGCCACCGGGGCGGCGCACCTGCCTGCGGAGCCCGCCATGAGCCTCGTCCCGTGCACCTGCATCCGTTCGGTCGACCTGCGGGCCGTCGTGCTCCCGGACCCGGACTGCCCGGCGGCCGTGGTGCACGTGCTGACCGGTCCTGGCGGCCGCTGAGCCCGGGGCCCGACCCGTCCGGTCATCCCGCCGATCGGCGCGACAGCAGCGCGGCGAGCAGGAAGCAGACCGCTCCGACGGCCGTCCCGGCGTTCGCCCACCAGGCGCTGAGCTCGGAGGCGTCGCCGGGGGCGACGTAGGCGCCGACCGCCGACGCCGCGAACGCGACCGAGCCCGCGGCGTTGAGCCACGTCCCGTGCCAGGTGCGCGCGTCGGTGTCCCACAGGCTCCCGCGGTCCCGCGTCGCCACGACGGCGCACGCGCTGGACACGAGGAACGCCGCCGACCCGTAGGCGTCGGGCCGCCACCCCGCGCCGACCCGGTCGGGGTCGTCCAGGGCGGCGGCGAGCGCGACGGCGGTGCTGACGTTGAACAGCAGCGTCCCGGCGAGCTGCACCGCCGAGCCCCACCAGTCCCACCGGTCGGCCGGCGCGGTCCCGCGGCGTGGCGGGCGGCGGCCGCTCAGCACGAGCTGGATCACCGCAGCGGCCGTGAAGAAGACCGACCCGACGACGAACGTGGCGTCGGTGGCGACCGCCCCCACCCGGTCCGCGTACGGCGGCAGCGCCCCGAGCAGGAAGCACAGGGAGCCCGCCACGAACCCCCACGCCTCGCGCCGCAGCCGTCGCGCCCGGACCGTGCCGGGAGCCTGCGTGGTCACCGTCGCACCTCCGCCCGGCCCCCGCTCCCCTCAGTGGTGGAACCCGGTCGCCTGCGCCTGGGCGGGCATCGGCGACGTGAGGCTGTCGAGCCACGCCGTCTCGACCCGGATGTCGTTGAGCAGGTCGTTCGCGAGGTCCCGGCTGAAGCCGTTCCGCACGACGACGCGCTGCACCGTGATGTCGCCCAGGTCGTCGGGCATCGGGTACGCGGGCACCAGCCAGCCCTTCATCCGCAGCCTGTCGGACAGGTGGTACAGGTTCCAGTTCTCGGTGTGGCCGGCCGCGAGCCGCCAGGCGAACACCGGGATGTCGGAGCCGTCGTTCCACAGGTCGAAGGCGTCCAGCTCCCCGATGCCGTGCGCGAGGAACATCGCGACGTCCTGGCACTCCTGCTGCACGGCGGTGTAGCCCTCCCGCCCGAGCCGGAGGAACTGGTAGTACTGCAGCAGCACCTGCGCCCCGGGCCGGGAGAAGTTCAGCGCGAGGGTGGGCATGTCGCCGCCGAGGTAGCTGACCCGGAACACCAGCTCCTCGGGCAGGGCGTCGGCGGTGCGCCACACCACCCAGCCGACCCCCGGGTACACCAGGCCGTACTTGTGCCCGGAGGTGCTGATCGAGTGCACCCGCTCCAGCCGGAAGTCCCACTCCAGGTCGGTCTGCAGGAACGGCGCGATCATGGCTCCGGACGCGCCGTCGACGTGGATGGGCACGTCGAGGCCGGTCCGTGCCTGCAGGGCGTCCAGCGCGGCGGCGATCTCCTGCACCGGCTCGTACATGCCGGTGTAGGTGACGCCCAGGATGGCGACCACGCCGATGGTGTTCTCGTCGACGTACGCGTCGATCGCGCTGCCGTCGAGGCACGGGTGGTCCTCGCTGAGCGGGACGTACCGCGGCTCGACCTCGAAGTAGTTGCAGAACTTCTCCCAGCAGACCTGGACGGCGGAGCTCATCACCAGGTTCGGCCGGTCGGTGGCCAGGCCGGCGGCCCGCCGCGCGAGCTGCCACCGGCGCTTGAACGCGAGGCCGCCGAGCATGCACGCCTCGGACGACCCGATCGTGGACGTGCCGATCGTGGACTCCGCGTCGGGCGCGTGCCAGAGCGAGGCCAGGATCCGCCAGCAGTTCTCCTCCACCGCGGCGGTGCGCGGGTACTCGTCCTTGTCGACCATGTTCTTGTCGTAGACCTCGGCGTACAGCCGGTCCGCCTCGTCGCCCATCCACGTGGCCACGAACGTCGCCACGTTGAGCCGGGCGTTGCCGTCGAGCATCACCTCGTCGTGGACGAGCTGGTACGCGGACGTGGGCTCCATCTCCCGTTCGGGCAGGACGGAGCGCGGGGTGACCGACCGCATCGGGTCGCGGGTGTAGGTCGGTCGCAGCACGTGCTGGTCGTTGCTCATCGCGTCCTCTTTCGTCGGCGCCGCGGCCGTGCGCCACGACGGTGCCGGTGTCACGGGCGCTCGCCCGCGTCGCCGGCGGCGGTGCCGTGCTCGTCGCACGGCGGATCGAGGCCGACCCCCGCGGCCTGCGACTCGAGGTCGATCAGGACGAGGGTGCGTTCCATGGCGGTCGGCCGGAGCTTGCCGACCTGGTTCCCGTGCGGGTGGTTGAAGAACGCCAGCAGGCACAGCAGCAGCGTGATGACGAGCGTGACGCTGCCCATGAGCAGGCCCTGCGTCGCCCGGCGCTCCGCGGAGTCGGCGAAGAACAGCAGGAAGACGAAGATCGTCGCGGACACCACGAACAGCACGAGCCAGAGCGGCACCGGGATCAGGCCCTCGGCGCCGTGCACCCGCGAGAGCCGGGCCTGCTCGCGCTCCCCCGTCTGCTCCATCCACCGGTCGTACGCGGACTGCTCCGTGTCGGACGCGGGGACGACGTCGCGCACGGTCTGGAACATCCGCACGCCCCACGGGTTGATCGCGTCGCCCAGGGTGCCCTCCGCCATCGCGGCCCACTCCTGGTGCACGACCGACCGGGCGTAGCAGACCAGCTCGCCCGACAGCTCGGCGCCCTCATCCGCGCCGAGGAACTGGGCGGTCTGGATCTGCTGGGCGACGATCCGGGCCTCCTCCTCGGCGCCGCTGCGGGCCTCGTCGTAGGACTGGAACGCGAGGAACACGATGAACCCGAGCAGCACGGAGAACCCCGTGGCCACCACCCCGAACACGCCCGACGCGCGGTCGCCGTCGCTGAACCGGCTTCCCTCCGGCGCGCGGCGCCGCACGAGCAGCATCGCCGTCACCGCCAGCGCGGTGGCCGCCGCGGTCAGGAGCGCGCCGAGGAGGATGCTCACGGGTCACACCCGCACGGGGTAGG
Source organism: Cellulomonas hominis (assembly GCF_901521055.1). GTDB lineage: Bacteria > Actinomycetota > Actinomycetes > Actinomycetales > Cellulomonadaceae > Cellulomonas > Cellulomonas endometrii. The sequence goes on from NZ_CABEGA010000060.1 coordinate 8,704, forward strand.
TGGCCAGCACGACGACGGTCGCCACGAGCGCCGCCGCGGCCAGGGCGACCATCACCGCCCGGCGACGGGTCGACGACAGGCGCGCCCCGATGCCGCCGAAGAACAGGACCGACGCGCACAGCACCGTCGCGAGCACGTAGTTGTCCTTCGTGGCGTTCGCCTCCTGCGCCCGCGCGGCCGCGGCGTCGGCGTCGGCCTCCCGGCGCTGCGCGTCCTGCGTGGCGGCGAGCACGTACTCGTCCATCGCGAACGGGCTCGGCGGCGCGTCGGGGTTCGCGGCCGGGTCCTGCGCGAGCCACGCGTGCACCGCGGGCCGGAACTCCTCGCGGAACCGGTCGAACAGGAACCCCGAGTAGGCGGCCGGGTCCGGCTCGTACCGCGCGGGCGGGCCGACGTCCCCGCTCTCGGTCGCCAGCGCCTCGAGCCAGTCCGTGAAGAGCTGGACGTCGATGATCGTCTGCTGGCCGGCGAGCGTCGCGGACCGGTTGCTCTCCGTGCGTGCGGCGCCCGCGGCGCTGTAGGACGTCGTCATCACCCCACCCCACTTCGCGCTCTGGAACGCCGACCACGCGGTCGCGACCGTCGCCACGGCCAGCAGCACCGCGGCGACCAGCTCCAGGCGCCGGCGCGTCCGCTCGGCGGGGTCGTCGGCGGGGGCGGCGCGCGGCGGGGAGGTCGTCGCCATCGTCGACCCCCTCACCGTCCGTCCGGTCCCGGGACCCACACTGGTCCGGGAGCGGCCGGCCGCGCGTCACCTGCAACGAGTGAGGCTGCGCCTGGCACCGTCCGGCACGTGGCACCGGCCGGTCCGCCGACCGGGCAGGATGGGCGGGTGACCGACCGAGCGCCACGCCGCGCCCCCCGCCTGCTCCTCGCCCACGCCCTCGTGGTCCTGGTCCTCACGGTCGTGCTGGTCGTGCTCGCGCTGCAGCCGACGCAGGACGCGAACATCGGCGCCGGGATCGCGCTGCTGGTCGTGCTGCTGTTCGGGCTGCCGTGGTCGGGCGTGCTGCTCGCCCTCGACCCGTCCACGTGGCCGACCGCCCTCGTGCTGCTCACCTCCCTGGGCGCCGCGTGGCTGAACGTGGGCCTGCACGCGGCGCTGCGGGCGGTCCTGCTCCGGCGGCGGGCGCGGACGGCCGACACCCGCGCCTGACCGCACCCGCACCTGCGCGCCCGTGGTGCGCGGGTCGCTCCGGCGCGTCAGGGTGGAGGAGATGACTCCCGACCCCCCGTCCTCCGTCCGCGCCCGGCTGCCCGACGCGTCACCGGACCCACGCGCGGCTGCCCGCCGCGTCGCCGACGCCCTGGCCGGGCGGCCGTGGATCGCCCGGGCGGTGCGCACCACCGGGGCGGCGGTGCTGGCGTGGCTGGCCGTCGGGCTCGTCCCCGGTCCGTGGAGCGAGTACCCGTACTACGCCCCGCTCGGTGCGGTGGTGGCCACGTCGGTGACCGTGCGCGGGTCGACGCTGCAGTCAGCGCAGGCGGTGCTGGCGATCGCGCTCGGCGCGGTGGTCGCACGGGCCGTCGACTCCCTCCCGCTGGCGCAGCTGCCGGCGCTGGCGGTCGTCGTGCTGGTGGGCGTGCTGCTGTCGGGCTGGCGCGTTCTCGGCGACCTCGGGTCGTGGGTGCCGACGTCCGCGCTGTTCGTGCTGGTGATCGGCGCGGCCGACCCGGTCGGCTACGTCTCCGCGTACGTGGGGCTCACCCTGCTGGGCGCGATGATCGGCGTGGGGGTCAACGCCCTCGCTCCCCCGCTGCCGCTGACGCCCGCCGAACGCGCCCTCGACACGCTGCAGGCCGAGGTGGCCGGGCACCTCGAAGCGCTCGCCCATGCCGTGCGGGACGACGCGCCGGTGCCCGCCGGCGGGGGCGTCCGCACTGCACGCGCGCACGCGGCGTCGGCGGCGGCGGAGGCCCGCGACGCGGCACGGGCCAACTGGACGGCCCGGCACTACCGGTCCTGGCGGGAGCGGCAGGACAGGCACGCCCTGTCCCTCGACCGCGCCGCCGGGGTGGCCCTGGACGTCACGCGGACGCTGGAGACGGCCGCGACGCTCGACGCCGTCCCCGACGCCTCGCGTCCGCTCGCCACGAGCGACGGCGACCCCGAGGTGCGGGCCGCCGTCGCCGACGCGGTCGCCGCGGGCGCGGCGGTGGTGCGGGCGCTGCGCCACGACGGCACGGACGACGACCCGGCGGCGCGGCTGGCGGGTGCGCTCGACGACGCCGGGGACGCGGTCGCCGCCGCGCGGGCGCGGGCGGGCGGGACGACGCTGCCTGCGGACGCCGTCGTGGTGGCCCTGACCCCGCTGCTGACCGGCTGACCGGGATCGGCCCCGGTCGGCGCGCCCTCGTCAGGCGAGGGCGTCCAGCGCCTGCCGCATCGCGCGGGTGAGCGCGCCGCCCCCGTGACCGGCGCCCTCGAGCACCACGAGCCGGCTCGCGGGCCAGCCGCGGTGCAGGTCCCAGGCGGTGTCGAGCGGGCTGCTGACGTCGAGGCGCCCGTGCACGAGCACCGCCGGCACGTGCGCGATCCGCGGCAGGTCGCGCAGCAGCTGCCCGTCCGCGAGGAAGCAGCGGTGCGCCCAGTAGTGGGTCACCAGCCGAGCGAACCGCAGCCGGAACGCGGGGTCGTCGTAGCGGGGGTCCGGCGACCAGCCCGGCGCCAGCGAGACGTGCGTGTCCTCCCACCGGCACCACGCCCGGGCCGCCGCCTCCTGCACGGCCGGGTCGGGGTCGGACAGCAGGCGGGCGAAGCCGGCGGCGACGTCGCCGTCCCGGAGCGACGGCGGCAGCGCCCGCACCAGCTCCTCCCACTCACGCGGGAAGATTCGGCGCATGTCGCGGGTGAGCCACGTGATCTCCCGCTGCGTGCCCGCGGTCACCGCGCCGAGCACCATGCCGCGAACGCGGTCCGGGTGGGTCTGCGCGTAGGCGAGCGCGAGCGTCACGCCCCACGACACCCCGGCCACCATCCAGCGGTCGATCCCGAGGTGCACCCGCAGCCGCTCGAGGTCCGCCACCAGGTGGTCGGTGGTGTTCGCGCCGAGGTCCGCCCCCGGCTCGTCGGCGAGCGGCCGGCTGCGGCCGGCACCGCGCTGGTCGACCAGCACCGCCCGGTACCGCGCGGGGTCGAACAGCGCCCGTGCGCCGGTGCCGCAGCCGCTGCCCGGGCCGCCGTGCAGGTACACCGCGGGGGTCCCGGCCGGGTGACCGACCGTCTCCCAGTACAGCTCGTGCCCGTCCCCGACCGGCAGCATCCCGGTGTCGTACGGCTGGACGGGCCCCGGCGCGGTCACGGACCCGAGTCTGCCGTACGCCGGTAGCGTCGGTGCCGTGGACCTGGACGAGGTGCTGCGGGTGCTCGACGCGCTCGAGGGACGGCGCGTGCGCTGCTGGGTCGCCGGGGGCTGGGGCGTCGCGGCGCTGGCCGGTGCGCAGACCCGCCCGCACCGCGACCTGGACCTCGCCGTGCACGCGGACGACCTCGGCCCCGCCCTCGACGCCCTGGCCGACCTCGGGTACCGGCGGGAGACGGACTGGCTCCCCGTCCGGGTCGAGTACGCGGCGCACGGCCGCGGCTGGGTCGACGTGCACCCGGTCCAGTTCGACGCCACGGGTCACGGCCGGCAGGCCGGGCTCGACGGGACGCACTTCGACTACCCGCCGGACGCGCTGACCACAGGGACGGTGGCGGGCCGCGCGGTGCCGTGCCTGTCCGTGGCCCAGCAGCGCGCGTTCCACGCCGGGTACCCGCTGCGCGACCAGGACCGGCACGACCTCGCTGTGCTCGACGGGCTCGACGGGCTCGACGGGCTCCACGGGCTCGACGGGCCCGGCGCCCTCGACCGCCTGGACCCCCGGGGCGGGTCGGCTACGGTCGGCGGCATGACGGACGACGTGCGCAACGTGCTGACGGCCCTCGACGCGGTGGCGGAGCCGTGGCAGCCGCACCGGCTGGCGAGCGTGAACGACTACGACGTCAAGGTCGTGAAGCTGGACGGCGAGTTCGTCTGGCACAGCCACCCCGAGACCGACGAGCTGTTCCTCGTGGTCAGCGGGGCGCTGACGATCCAGCTGCGGGACCGCGACGTGCACCTGGGCCCGATGGACACCTTCGTCGTCCCCCGCGGCGTCGAGCACTGCCCGCGCGCGGACGGCGAGGTCGCCGCGATCCTGATCGAGCCGCGCGGCACGGTGAACACCGGCGACGCGGGCGGCGAGCGCACGTCGGAGCTGCGGGAGCTCTGACGCACCGGCGACGCGCGCCCCGACGCCGCGGCTCTCACGGCCGCGGGTCGACCCGCTTCCACGGCTTCTCGTCCCGCCGGCGGCCCATCCCGGCCGCGCACTTCGGGCACACCCGGGCGACCCGGTCCGCGTCCCGTCCGGTGGCCGGCTGCACGTCGGCCCACGTGACGTGCGGGAACCGCAGGAGCGACGACCGGTACAGGGACAGGCCGCACAGCGTCTCGTTCCGGCCGGACTCCCAGGCGTGCACCTCGCCGCCGGGCATGCGGTAGCCGTCGGGGTCGGTCCACTGGTCGCTCGCGGCGACCGCGGCTGACGTCGGTCGGGGCATGTGTCCGACGCTAGACGTCCGCGGCCGGAGCGCCACCGGAGCCCGACGGGACGCCGTCGAGCACGAACCGCACGGTGCGGTCGACCGGCGAGGCGCCCGTCAGCCGCACGCGCACCCCCTGCCCGAGCGGCAGGCCGGCCCCCTCGAGCCGCCCGCGGGCCGCCGGGTCCCGCAGCTGGACGACCCCGCTCGACCCGTCCTCCTTCACGTCGACGACGACGCCGTCGAACTCCTCGCCCACCCGGCCGGCCAGCAGCGCGGCCTCGACCAGGTCCACGCACCCCCGCTCGTACGCGGACGCGCGCCGGTCGCCGCCGGCCATGAGGTCCGGCAGGAGCGGCAGCGCCGAGCGGACGTCGTCCGGCACCTCGGTCCCCGCCGACAGCGCCACGCAGGTCTCCCCCACGAACCGGTCGACCAGCCGGCGCAGCGGCGCGGTGGTGTGCGCGTACGGAGCGGCGATCGCCGCGTGCAGCGCCTGCTCGGGGACCTCCCCGTCGAACGCGACGTAGGCGGCGCCGCGCAGCAGGGTCGTCGCCTCCGTCAGCAGGGCGGCCTCCGCCGGGACGCCCGCGTCGAGCCCGCGCACGACCGCGGCGTGATCGGCCCCGTCGGGCCACGCGACGCCGAGGGCGAGCGCGGTGCGCCGCAGCCGCTCGACATCCCGGGGGTCCGGCGGCGGCAGGGTGCGCAGCACACCGATCCGCCCGTCCAGCATCAGCCGGGCCGCGCACATGCCGGTGAGCAGCGAGATCTGGGCGTTCCACTCCTCGACGGGCAGCGTCGTCCGGCTCCGCAGGGTCCAGGTGCCGCGGGCGTCGACCTCGACCTCCTGCTCCGGGACCGGCAGCGTCAGGCCGCCGCGCGCCACCTCGGCCGCCTGCCGCAGCCCGCCCACCTCGCGGAGCAGCACCAGGGTGCCGTCGGCCGACCCGTCGTCCAGCGACCGCTGCGCCCCCTCGTACGTCAGCTGCGCCCGGCTGCGCACCAGCGCCCGGTCGACCCGGAACGCGGTGGGCTCGCCGGCGGCGTCGAGCTCGATGTCCCACAGCAGGGCCGGGGCGTCCTGGCCGGGCAGCAGGCTCGCCGCCCCCTCGGACAGCTCCGGCGGGTGCAGGGGCGTGCGGCCGTCCGGGGCGTACAGGGTCTCGACGCGGCGGCGCGCCTCGGCGTCGATCGCGCCACCGGGCCGCACCCACGCGGCGACGTCCGCGATGGCGTACCGCACGCGGAACCCGTCCCCGCGCCGCTCGATGTGCACCGCCTGGTCGAGGTCGCGGGACCCCTCGGGGTCGATCGTCACGAACGGGACGTCGGTGGCGTCGGCGCGGTCGGACGCGGGGCCCGCCGCGGTGACGGCGGCGACCTCCGCGAGCACCTCGGGGCCGAAGCCGTCGGGGACGTCGAGCTCCGCGCGCAGGGCCGCGAGCCCCTCGCGCACGGCGGCGTCGATGTCGCCCACGCGGTCGTCGTGGACCGGGGCGGCATGCAGGCGGACGTGGCGTCGGGGCACGTCGCGAGCCTAGGACGCGGGGCTGACGGGCGCGCGCTGCCCGCCAGCCCCCGGTTCAGCGCGTCAGGGCACCCAGGCCCTGGAGCTCCAGGACCGCCGACGGTCGCGGCAGCCCTCGCCGCGGGGACCCCCCGCCCCCCGGCGAGGGCTGCCGCGACCGTCGGCGGGACGTCCGGGTCCGAGCACAGGACCACCGGGGCGTCCGACGCCGCCGAGGGCAGCCGCCCGTGCGTGCCGCGGACCCCGCTGGGGTCCAGCGGGGTCGTCGACATGGCGTACCGGAGCCCCAGCTTCTTGCGCACCAGGTTCAGCCCGGCGCGGGCCTTCGCGAGCGGGTCGGCGAACAGCAGCTCCGCGGGGTCGTACCCGGGCTTGCGGTGGATGTCGACACCGCGGGCGTAGTCGGGCGCGCGGTCGTCGTCGAGCCAGAACGGGTAGGTGAACCACGCGCCCGGCTCGGCGACGACGACCAGCTCGCCGGACCGCTCGTGGTCCAGGCCGTACCGGGCCTGCGCGGCGCGGTCGAGCACCTCGTCGACGCCCGGCACGCCACGCAGGAGGTCCGCGACCCGCGGGACGTCCCCGGGGTCGGCGACGTAGACGTGGGCGACCTGGTGGTCCGCGACGGCGAACGCCCGGGACGTCCACGGGTCCAGCTGCTCGCCGTTGGCCTGGGTGTACACCTGCAGCAGCCCCTCCTCGCGGAGCAGCCGGTTCAGGTGGACGGGCCGGTCGGCGGGCTCGATGCCGTACTCGGAGACCGCCAGGACGGTCGCCCCGCGGGCCTCCGCGTCGTCGAGCAGCGGGGCGAGCGCGGCGTCCAGGTCGGCGGCGGCGTCGTCGGCGCGCGGGTCGAACGGGCCGTACCGCTGGAGGTCGTAGTCCAGGTGCGGGACGTACGCCATGGTGAGGTCCGGGGCGCGGGTCGCCATGAGGTGCCGGGTGGCCTCGACGATCCACCGGCTCGACGTGATCGAGGCGGTCGGCCCCCAGTACTGGAACAGCGGGAAGTCGCCGAACCGCGCGACGAGCTCGTCGTGGAGGGCCGGCGGTCGCACGTAGGCGTCCGGGGACTTGCGGCCGTCCGCGTGGTAGACCGGCCGCGGCGTGACGGTGACGTCGGTGGTCATCCCCATCGCGTACCACCAGCACACGTTGACGGCGGAGTACCCCGGGGCGGCGCGGCGGGCGGTCTCCCAGACCTTCTCCCCCGCGACCAGGCGGTTGTGCTGCCGCCACAGGTGCACCTCGCCGAGGTCGCGGAAGTACCAGCCGTTCCCGACGACGCCGTGCCCCGACGGCGGCAGGCCCGTGAGCATCGTGGACTGCACCGAGCAGGTGACCGCGGGCAGCACGGTGTCCAGGCCGGCCTGCCAGCCGCCCGCCGCCATCCGAGACAGGCGCGGCATGTGCGCGAGCGCGCGCGGGGTGAGCCCGACGACGTCGAGCAGGACGAGCGGCTTCACGCGGACCTCCGGGCGGTGGTGGCGGGTACGGGCACGGCGGGCGCGGGGCCGGCGGCGCCCGGGTGCGCGGCGGCGCCCAGGTGCTCGACCGCCCAGCGCAGCTCGGCGGCGATCCCGGCGACCAGGTCGTCCGCCGCGCGGGCGGCGAGCCCGGCGGGCAGCACCGACCACGTGTACGTCTCGACGTCGAGGTGCGCGTCGGCGCCGTGCCGGGTCCCGGCGACCGCGGCCACGGCGTCGCGGAGCACCTGGGTGGTGGACGCCAGCGGCTCGGCCGGGCGGTGGTGCAGCGGCACGTGCACGTGGACGCGCCACGGCCCGGCGCCGGGCAGGTCCGCGAGGGCCTCGGGCAGGTCGTCGGCGGCGCTCACCGTCCCGCCGCTGGACTCGCGCACCTGGTGCAGGTACCGCTGCTCCGCGAAGCGGGCGACGGCGGCGCGGGCGGCCGGGTCCGCGGGGTCCGCGACGTGCAGCGCGGCGGACGCCTGGACCTTCACCACCCGGAGCCCCGCGTCCTCGATCCGCCGGACGGCCGCGGCCGGGTCGGCGAACGACACGGCGAGGTGGCAGGTGTCGAGGCAGACGCCCACGTGCTCGGGGTCGATCCGCCCCGGCCCGGTGCCGGTCCGCGCGGCGAGCCAGCCGACGACGTCGGCGACGGTGTCGAGCACGCAGCCCGGCTCGGGCTCGATCGCGAGCCGGACGGTCCGGCCCGTGCGGTCGGCCAGGCGGCGCAGGTCGCCGGACAGGTCCGCCAGCGCGCGGGTGGCCGCGGCGTCCTGCTGCGGGGACCACGGCTCCCGCCACGCGAGCGGGAGCGTGGAGATCGACCCGTCGACGCCCTCGGGCAGCAGGTCGGCGAGCACCTCGGCGCAGGCGAGCGTGTACGCCGCGCGCTCGGGCTCCGCCCACGTCGGCGAGTACACCGCGTGCTTGACGACCTCGGCGTGGAACCCGCCGTACGGGAACGCGTTGAGGGTGTGCACGGTCAGCCCCTGCTCGGCCAGCGCCGCCCGGAGCCGCGCGCGCTCGTCCGGGCTGCCCGCCAGCCGGTGCGCGAGCGTCGCCGGCAGCCAGAGCCCGACCCCGAGCGTGCCGAGCCCGGCGGCCTCCCGCACCGGCCCCGCGTACCGGGCGAGCTGGTCGAGGACGCCGTCGAGGTCCTCGGCCGGGTGGACGTTGGTGCAGTACGAGAGCCGCATCGTCATGCGCGCACGCCCCGCAGCACGGAGGAGCCCTCGAAGGTCGCCGGCTCCGGCGCCCGACCGGGCACGAAGCCCGGCACGGGGTCCAGGACGAGGTTGCCGGACTGCGCGTAGAAGGCCGCGGGGTTGCGCCACAGCACCTGGTCGACGTCGTCCTCGGTGAACCCGGCCTCGAGCATCGTCATGCCGGTGCGCCACGTCTTCAGCGGGTCCGACCGGCCCCAGTCGGCCGCGGAGTTCACGATCATCCGCTCGGTGCCGTGCTCCTGGAGCAGCGCGACCATCCGCCCCTCGTCCATCTTGGTGTCCGGGTAGATGGAGAACCCGGCCCACGCCCCGGCGTCGAGCACCGCGGCGACGGTGGTCTCGTTGAGGTGGTCGACCAGCACCCGCCCGGGTGCGAGGCCCGACTCGGCGACGACCTGGAGCGTCCGGCGGGTCCCGGCCTGCTTGTCGCGGTGCGGGGTGTGCACCAGCACCGGCAGGTCGGCCTCCCCCGCCAGCTCCAGCTGACGGCGGAACACCTCGTCCTCGGCGTCCGTCATCGCGTCGTACCCGAGCTCGCCGACCGCGACGACCCCCTCCTTCGCGAGGTACCGGGGCAGCACGTCGAGCACCCCGCGGCAGCGCGGGTCGTTCGCCTCCTTCGGGTTCAGCCCGATCGTGGCGTGGTGCCGGATGCCGAACTGTGCCGCCCGGAACCGCTCCCACCCGAGCAGCGAGTCGAAGTAGTCCGTGAACGAGCCCACGCCGGTGCGGGGCTGGCCCAGCCAGAACGCCGGCTCGACGACGACGCGCACCCCCGCGGCGTACATCGCCTCGTAGTCGTCGGTCGTGCGGCTGGTCATGTGGATGTGCGGGTCGAGGATGCGCATCAGGGCTCCTGACGGTCGGCGTGGTCGTCGGGGTCGGGCTGGCCGGGCTGGTCGGGCTGGGAGGACGGGTCGGCGCGCACCGTCGCGATGCGGGCCAGGTCGTCGGGCACGGGCCGGCCGGCGGCGCGGCGCTCCGCGGCGAGGTCGGTGGCCATCCGCGCGAGCTCCGCGTCGGCGCGGCGGTCCAGGCCGGCGACGGCGTCGAGGCTGGTCTGCTGGAACACCAGCTTCACGACCGCGTGCCGCCAGGTGTGCTGGTCGAGGTGCGCCGCGGCGAACGGCCCGACGGCCGCGGCGACCAGGGACGTGTCGTTGGCCCGCAGCGCGTCGCCCGCGAGGTCTCGGCCGACGGCGACGACGGGGCCGGGCAGCGGGCCGGGCGCGGTCGCGGTCAGCACGTCCAGGCCCCGCAGCACACCCCGCCGCTCGGCGGTGTCGCCGTCCCGGTACAGGACGACGAGGTGGTCGGCGAGCGCGAGGGCGTCGGAGCCGTGGGCGTCGGCGAGCGCGACGACCACCGCGGCGCGCGCGGCGTCGTCGACGGTGCCGTGCGCGGTCCCCGCGGGGTCCGCGTCCGGGCGGAGCGGGTCCCGGCCGACGCGCCGCCCGGCGAGCGGGAAGGCCTCGTCGGCGGCGCGCGGGTCGCGCCGGACCGCCGCGAGCGCCTGCGCCAGCCAGCCGGTCGCGGGCGCGGTCGCCGCGGTCACCACCGCGGTGGGCGGCGGGTCGGCGCCGGGCGGGCCGGTGGGTGCTGCGGGGCCGGACGACGTCGTCGGCGTCATGGTGGCCTCCCTCTCAGGGTGCGGGGACGGGTACCGGGTCGGGGCGGTCGGCCCAGGCGCGGCGCAGGGCGGTCATCGCGTCGCGCACCTGGCGCGGCGCGTCCCACGAGTGCCGCGGCAGCTCGACGGACACGACGCCGTCGTAGCCGGGCACGGCCGCGAGCGCCGCGAGGGCGGCGGGCAGGTCGAGCGCCCCCTGCCCGAACGGCAGGTGCTCGTGGTGGGTGGCGGGCATGTCGTCGATCTGCACGTGGTGCAGGTGCGGGCCGGCGGTGGCGAGGGCGCCCGCGACGCCGCCGGGCTCGACGACGAGGCAGTGCCCGATGTCGACGGTCAGCCCCAGGGCGGGCGGCCCGCCGAGGTCGGCGTGCAGGGCGAGGGCGTCGGCGATGGTCTCGACGAGCATCCCGGGCTCGGGCTCGAGGGCGAGGCGCACGCCGTGGTCCGCGGCGTGGGCGGCGAGGCCGGGCAGGCGGTCGCGGAGCCGGTCCCGCCCGACGTCCGCGGGGACACCGGGCGGGAGCACCCCGGAGAACAGCTGGACGGTCGGGGCGCCGAGGGCGGCGGCGACCTCGACGGCGCGGCGCAGGTACGCGAGGCGGGGTCCGGCATCCTCGTCGACGAGCGCGGGCGCGTGCTTGCGCCGCGGGTCGAGCAGGTACCGGGTGCCCGTCTCCACGACGACCCGCATCCCACGGCCCCCGTGGGCGCGGGCGAGGCGGTCGCGGACGGCCGCGACGTCGGCGGCCGGCGCCCACGGGTCGAGGTGCGGGAACCCGAGGGTGAGCGCCACGGCGTCGTACCCGGCGTCCTCCAGCAGGTCGAGCGCCGTGCCGAGGGGGTGGTCGCCGAGGCCGTTGGTGCCGTACCCGAGGACGAGCGGCAGCCGGCCGGGGCGCGGTGCGTCCGTCACGTCTCGCTCACCGCCCGGGTGCCGGACGCCCGGCGCAGCAGCGCACCCGCGACAGCGACGACGCCCAGCGCCGCGGCGGTCCCCGGGCGGGCGGCGCGGGCGGCCCACGCCGCCTGGAGCGGGACCATGGCGCGGATGCCCGCACCCGTGGCGGACCGTGCCCGGGCGGCCGTGGGCTCGCGGGCCGCCGCGACCTGCGCCGGGAGGCAGGCCCCGAGGTAGGCGGCCGTCGCGGCGACCGTGGCGAGGGCACCGGCGCGGGTCGTCCCGGCGCGGGTCGTACCGGACCCGGTCGTGCCGGGCCCTGTCGTGCCGGTCCGCAGGCCCGCGAGCGCCGCGGCGGCGACGACCCCGGCCCCGGCGGCCACGGCACCGGCGACGGACCGGGTCGTGCCGTGCACCTCGCCGCGGGACAGCACCGTGACCCCGGCGGTGTGCGCCGCGAGCGCCGCGGCGGCCGACAGGGCGGGACGCAGGTGCCCGGTGCCGGCGCCGAGCAGGACGTCGAGCCCCCGGCAGGCGGCCATCGCGACCGGCCCCGCGGGGGTGTCCTTGAGGACCGCGTCGTACAGCCACACGCACCCGGCGAGCGGCACGGCGACCGCGAGCGCCGGCCGGCCGCCGCCCACCGCGGCCAGGGCCACCCCCGCGACGCCGAGCCCCGCCGCCACGGCGAGCGCCCGCGGCGGGTTGATCCGGCCGGACGGGACGGGCCGCTCGGGGCGCTCGACGGCGTCCACCTCCCGGTCCGACCAGTCGTTCAGCGCCATGCCGCCCGCGTACAGGCAGACCGACGCGGCGGGCAGCGCGAGCCGGCGGGGGGTCAGCGGGTGACCGGCGGCCGCGGCACCGGCGAGGCTGTCCCCGAGGACGGTGAGCGCCGCGGGCGCCCGGACGAGCTCGAGGTGGTCGCGGAGCGTGGGCGTCACGCCGCCCCCGCGACCCGCGCCCACGCGACCAGCGCGGCCGCCTGGTCCGCCGCGCCGTGCCGGTCCGAGCCCCAGGGGTCCTTGAAGAAGAACCCCAGCTCGGGCACCACCCCGGCCACCCCGGCGGCGTGCGCGAGCGCCAGCAGCCGGGCCAGGTCGAGCACCATGGGCGCCGCGAGCATCGAGTCGTACGCGGACCACGTCGTCTGCAGCGTGATCCGGGAGCCGAGGAACCCCTCGGCGTGCACGTGGTCCCACGCGACCTTGACGTCGCCGAGGTCGGGCACGTGGTCGATGTGCAGCGGCGTGACGTCCGAGCCGGTGAGGTCGCGCAGGCCGCGGGTCTTGGACGCGAGCTTGGACCGGACGGCCTGCGGGTCCGCCAGGGTGGCGCCGTCGCCGCCGCCGAGCAGGTTGGTGCCCGCCCACGACAGCACGCGCAGCCCCCGGTCGGTGAACGCCGGTGCGAGCACCGTGCGCAGCCACGTCTGCCCGGTCTTGCCGTCCTGCCCGGCCACCGGCACCCCGCGGTCGGCCGCGAACCGCTGGAGCGCCGGCAGGCCCATCCCGGCCGACGGGGTGAACCCCGCGTAGGCGGCGCCGGCCAGCAGCGCGGCCCATGCGGTGACCGACGACGGCGGCAGCACCACGCGGTCCGGCTCGGCGAGCGCGGCGGCCAGCGCCCCGGGGTCGGCGTGCTCCGGCGCGGGTGCCACGGGCGGCTCGGTGGACGACACGTCGACGACGACCACGCGGGCGAGCCCGTGCCGGTCCGCGAACGACGTGATGTCCGCGGCGAGCTGCTCCGCGACCCGCTGCTGGGACTGCCCGGGCGGCAGGAGCCCCCGGTGCCCGGGCCGGACCTCGGCGTCGGCCGCGTCGAGCGCGGGAGCCGTCGCGGCGAGCAGCGCGGCGGGGATCATCCCGGCGTCGACGAGCGACTCCGCCCGCTTCGTCATCGACACGTCCGAGACGTCGTGCCCGCCCACCACCAGGTCGCCCCACCCGGGCAGCGGCAGCCCCTCGAAGGCCGCCGCCGCGGTCACGCACCCGTCCGGCGCGGCGTGCCCTGCCGCGACCGCCGCGAGCCCGAGGGCCGCCGTGGTGCCGACCGACCCGCGGGCGCCGACCAGCCACAGGCCGGTGCGCGCCGAGCCCGCCGACCCCGCGGCCGTCACGCCTTGTCCTTCGTGCTGAACGCCGCGTCGAACGCCGCCTCCGGGGCGTCGAACGCCAGCCGCCGGACGAACGCGAGCGCCTCGGGTGCGCCCAGCAGCCGGTCCATGCCGGCGTCCTCCCACTCCACCGAGATGGGGCCCGTGTAGCCGATCGTGTTGAGCACCCGGAACGCGTCCTCCCACGGCACGTCCCCGTGCCCGGTGGAGATGAAGTCCCAGCCGCGGCGCGGGTCGGCCCACGGCAGGTGCGAGCCGAGCCGGCCGTTGCGGCCGTTGGCCATCCGCTTCTTCGTGTCCTTGCAGTCGACGTGGTAGATCCGGTCCTGGAAGTCCCAGAGGAACGCCACGGGGTCCAGGTCCTGCCACACCATGTGGCTGGGGTCCCAGTTCAGGCCGAACGCCTCGCGGTGACCGATCGCCTCCAGGGTCCGCACGGTCGTCCAGTAGTCGTAGGCGATCTCGCTCGGGTGCACCTCGTGCGCGAACCGGACGCCGACCTCGTCGAACACGTCGAGGATCGGGTTCCAGCGGTCGGCGAAGTCCTGGTAGCCCGCCTCGATCGCCTCCGCGGACACCGGCGGGAACATCGCCACGTACTTCCAGATGGACGACCCCGTGAAGCCCACGACGGTGTCGACGCCGAGCTTCGCGGCCAGGCGGGCGGTGTGCTGCATCTCCTGCGCGGCCCGCTGCCGGACGCCCTCGGGGTCGCCGTCGCCCCAGACGACGTCGGGCAGGATGTCGCGGTGCCGCTGGTCGATCGGGTCGTCGCAGACGGCCTGGCCCTTGAGGTGGTTGGAGATCGCCCACACCTTCAGGCCGTGCTTTTGGAGGATGTCGAGCCGGCTCTGCACGTACGCGTCGTCGTCCCAGCGCCAGGGGTCCAGGTGGTCGCCCCAGCAGGCGATCTCGAGGCCGTCGTAGCCCCACTCGGCGGCGAGCCGGGCGACCTCCTCGAACGGCAGGTCGGCCCACTGGCCGGTGAACAGGGTGATGGGTCGGGTCATGGCGGTCTCCTCGTCGAGAACGGTGGGTCGATCGTGCGTGCCGGCGGCGCGGTGTGACAAGGCGCGCGGGCTGTCGGGCTGGTCGTCGTGAGCGGGATCAGGTCGTGGCGGCCCCCTGGCGGGCGAGCGCGGCGGCGACGGCCTCGTCGACCTCGCGCTGGTGGGCGGTGCGGCGGCGACGGCGGGCACGGACCCGCCACACCACGAGCAGCACCAGGAGGGCCACCAGGGCCAGCGCGGGCCACGGCACGGCCCAGTCGGCGGCGGTCGCGACCACCCCGGGCACCGCGGGTGCCGGCTCGGCCGCGGCGGTGCTGGTGCCGGCGGCGGCGGGCAGGGCCACGACCTCGCCGCCCAGCGCCACGCGGGCGGTGGTCCGCACGAGCGGCCACACGCCGTCGACCGTGACGGTCCGCTCGACGGAGGCGCCGGGGATCAGCTCCGGGACCTCGACCGCCGCGGCGCGGGCCCGGCCCAGGCCCATGAGCCCGGAGACCTGCACCTGCTCCGCGGGGGCGATGCGGGCGTTGCCCGTGTTCGTGACCGTGAACGTCACCGCGGCGGTGCCGGGGGTGACGGGGTTCGACCCGGCCGACCAGTCCACCCGCACGTCGCTCACCGTCAGGGCCGGCGCCAGGTCGCCGCCCACGCGGACGTGCATGCGGGAGCCGAGGCGCCGGTCGACGGACACGCCCTCCGCGTTCTCGACGAGCAGGCTGGACACGACGCCCGCGGCGTAGTCGCCGGGCTGGACGCCCTCGGGGACGGTCACGGTGAAGGGCACCTCGAGGGACTCACCGGGCGCGACCACGACCTCGGGGGTCGCGACCTGCACCCAGGAGCCGAGCGCGGTGGACTCCTCCCCCGCCTCCAGCACGTCGAGGGTGCCGTCGGCGGTGAGGAAGCCGTCGGCCGCGTACACGTCGAGCGCGAGCGGCGCGTCGCCCCGGTTGGTCACCACCAGGGCGTCGGACAGGGTGCCGCCGGGCGCGAGAGAGTACGCGAAGTTGGGGCGCTCGGCGCCGTGCACGGTGTCGGCGGGCCGCACGCCCCAGGACACCTGCGTGGACGCGGCGGGGTCGGCGGGCGGCGCGGGGTCGGCGGCGGCCTGCGCCGCAGCGGGCACAGCGGCCTGCGCCGCGGGCACGGCCCCCAGGACGAGGGCGGCCAGCAGGCCGAGCACGGCGGGGACGCGGGTGGGGCTCACGGGACACCTCGGGACCGGGC
>NZ_CABEGA010000061.1 GCF_901521055.1 Cellulomonas hominis
CGACGTCCGCGCCCCGGCCGCACGCGAGTCGACCGCCGGGCCGTCGACCGCGCGGTTCGGCGCGACCACAGCGGCGGCCGTCCGGGAGCTGCAGCGGCGGTCCGGCATCGCGCGGCCCTCCGGGGAGGAGAACCGGTCCGCCGAGCTCGAGCGCCCAGAACACCCCGGTCCCCCGGACGTCCCCGACCGAGGGGTGCGCGTCCGCGAGCGCCGCGAGGCCCGGTGCGAGCAGGTCGGTGCCGACCCGGGCGGCGTTCTCGACGATCTTCTCGTCCTCCATGGCCTCGATGGTCGCGACGATCGCCGCCATCGCGAGGGGGTGCCCGGAGTAGGTGAGCCCCCCGGGGAACACGCGGTCGTCGAAGGCCGCAGCGACAGGGTCGGAGATCAGCACCCCGCCGGCGGGCACGTACCCGGAGTTGACGCCCTTGGCGAAGGTGACCAGGTCGGGCACGACGTCGTGCTGGTCGAGCGCGAACCACGAGCCGGTGCGGCCGAACCCGGCCATCACCTCGTCGAGCACCAGGAGGATGCCGTACCGGTCGGCGAGCGCCCGGACCCCGGCGAGGTAGCCGGGCGGCGGGACGAGCACGCCGCCGGTGCCGACGACGGTCTCGAGCAGGATCGCGGCGATCGACGACGCGCCCTCGGAGACGATGACGCGCTCCAGGTGGTGCAGCGCCCGCTCGCACTCCTGCTCCGGGGTGCTCGCCCAGAACTCGGAGCGGTACAGGTAGGGACCGAAGAAGTGCACGTGCCCGCGGGCGTACTCGTTCGGGACGCGCCGCCAGTCGCCGGTCGCGACCACCGCCGCGCCGGTGTTGCCGTGGTACGAACGGTAGAACGACAGGACCTTGTCGCGGCCGGTCACCAGGCGGGCCATCCGGATCGCGTTCTCGTTGGCGTCGGCGCCGCCGTTGGTGAAGAAGACCTTGGAGAACCCGTCGGGCGCGTGCCGCAGGATCGCCTCGGCGGCCCGGCCGCGGGGCAGGACGGCGTGCGACGGGGCGACCGTCGCGAGCCGGCCGGCCTGCTCGGCGATGGCCGCGGTGACGCGGGGGTGCTGGTGGCCGATGTTCGTGTTGACGAGCTGGCTGCTGAAGTCGAGCAGGGTGCGGCCGTCGGCCAGGTGCACCTCGCAGCCCTGCGCCCCGTCGACGACCAGCGGCGACAGCGCGCCCTGGGCGGACCACGAGTGGAAGACGTGCGCGCGGTCCAGGTCGTGCGCGAGCCGGCCGTCGGCGTCGAGTGCGGTCATGGTGCGGGTGGCCTTCCGTGGTGGTGGTCGGTGCGGGAGGGGTCCTGCCCGGGCCGGCGCGCGGCCGGCCCGGGCACGCACCCGTCAGTTGCCGCCGGGCTGGAGCTCGACGTCAGCCGGCGCGAAGTCCGCTCCCTCGACGTCCTCGCCCTCGGCGGTGAGCTCGTCCAGCGCCTGCTGCACGTACTCGTTGGTGTAGGCGGTCTCCGGCGGGTCGGCCGAGATGATGGTCGCGCCGGTCTCGTTGGACGTCTGCTTCGCCATCTCGACGGTCGCGTCCCAGGCCTCCTCGTCGATGAGGCCAATGCCGCCCGAGGTGGACGGCCAGATGAGCTTGTTGACCTCGTTGGTCATCCAGAGCTGGTGGCTGGTGCCGAGCGTGGAGCCCGCCGCCGTGACGATGTCCGCGGCCTCCTGCGGGTTGTCCCGGGCGTACATCCAGCCCTTGAGCGACGCCTTGATGAACGCGACGGTCGTCTCCGCGTACTCCGGGTCGTCCGCGAGCCGGCCCGCGTCCGCCCAGATGGCGTCCTGGAGCATGGCGGTGCCCTCGTCGTTCCAGTCGATGACCGAGAAGTCCTCGGGCTGGTAGAGCTCGCCGGTCTCCGGGTTCTCGGTCTCCAGCAGCTGCGCGTACTCGTTGTACGTCATGGCCTGCGCGGCGTCGATGTCGCCCGCCAGGAACGCGTTCATGTCGAACGCCTGCTGGACGATCTCGAAGTCCGTCACGCCGGCCTTGTTCAGGCCCGCGAACAGCTCCCACTCGTTGCCGTAGCCCCAGGAGCCGATCTTCTTGCCCTCGAGGTCCGCGACCGAGTCGATGCCGGCGTCCGCGAACGAGACCTGGAGGGTCGCGGAGCGCTCGAAGATCTGGGCGACGTCGGTGATGTCCGCGCCCTGCTCGATGGAGCCGAGCACCTTGGGCACCCACGCGATCGCGTAGTCGACCTCGCCGTTCGCCAGGGCGTCCTGCGGGACGATGTCGCCGCCGCTCGGGATGATCTCGACGTCCAGACCCTCGTCCTCGTAGAACCCCTGGTCCAGGGCGGCGTAGTACCCGGAGAACTGCGCCTGCGTGAGCCACTGGAGCTGGAGCTTGACCGGCGTGAGCTCGCCGGACCCGCCCGACGACCCCGGCTCCTGCGAGCCCGCCTCGTCGTCCGAGCCGCTCGAGCAGCCGGCCAGCGCGAGCGCCGTCACGACCCCGAGCGCGCCGGCGCCCCGCCATGCCCGCCTCGTGTTCCTCATGTCGTCCCCTTCCGTCCTGCCTGTGCTGCGCGTGTGGAGCGTGAACGGCCCTCCTGGCGGCGTCGGCAGGCGGGTGGTGCGACCCGCGGACCCCCGGCCGCGGGACGTGTGGGGGTGGCACTCAGGTGCGCCGGACCCCGCGGCTCCCCCGCCGCTCGACGGCGAGGGTGACCCCGTAGAACACGAGTCCGACGACGACGCCGCCGAGCACGAACGCCCAGGCGCGGGCGTAGTTGCTGCCCGCCGCGGCCGTCGTGATGAACGAGCCGATGCCGGAGCGCGGTCCGCCGAAGTACTCGGCGACGATCGCGGAGATGACCGCGAGCGACGACGCGAGCCGCAGCCCGGTGAACACGAACGGCAGCGCCGTCGGGATCGTGACGGCGCGGACGGCCTGCCGCGGCGTGGCGGCGTAGGCGCGCATCAGGTCGCGGTGCACCGGTCGCACCTGCCGCAGCCCGCGCAGGGTGTTGACGAACACCGGCACGCCGACCGCGACGGCCACGACGATCTGGCGGCCGGTCTCCACCGACGCCCCGTACATGGTGTAGAGCACGGGCGCGAGGGCCACGACCGGCACGACCGCCAGCCCGGCCACGAGCGGGTTCAGCAGCGCGTCGACGGTCCGCACCGCGGAGGCGAGCACCGCGGCGGCGATCGCCACGACCGCGCCGAGCAGCAGGCCGACGAGCGCGTTCGTGCCGGTCACCAGCGCAGCGGACGCGATCGTGGGCAGCAGCGCGACGAGCTCCCGTGCGATGTCGGCGGGGCTCGGCAGCAGGAACGGCGGGACGTCGCCGAGCGTGACGACCGCCTGCCACGCGGCGACCAGGGCGACGAGCAGGACCACCGGTGCGGCCCGGTGCCCCGCGCGGGCCCACCGTCGGCGCGGCAGCCCGGGCGACACGGCCGTCACCGGGTCTCCACCCCGCGGCTCGGCACCGCGTCCGCGCCGCCGTGCAGCGCCTCGCGCACGGCGGTGACCGCCGCGAAGTAGCCGGCGTCCTCGCGCAGGTCGTCCCCGCGCTCCCCCGACCGGCCGAGCCGCACGTCGACGACCCCCGCGATCCGGCCGGGCCGGGCGGACATCACCACGACGCGGTCGGACAGGAACACCGCCTCCGGGATCGAGTGCGTGACGAACACGACCGCCGCCTGCGTCTCGGCGCAGATCCGCACGAGCTCGGACTGCAGCCGCTCCCGGGTCATCTCGTCGAGCGCACCGAACGGCTCGTCCATCAGCAGCAGGCTCGGCCGCTCGGCCAGGGCCCGGGCGATGGCGACCCGCTGCTGCATGCCACCCGACAGCTGGTCCGGGAAGCTGTCGGCGAACTCCGTCAGCCCCACCAGCGCGAGCATCTCGTCCGCGCGCTCCCGGCGCGCCCCGCGGCCGACGCCGTGCAGCGACAGCGGGAGCTCGATGTTCGCCCGGACGGTGCGCCACGGCAGCAGGCCCGCCTGCTGGAACGCGATGCCGTAGTCGTGCCCGAGCCGCGCCTGCTCGGCGGACCGGCCGAACACGGTGATCGAGCCCGAGGTCGGCCGGTCGAGGTCCGCGATGAGCCGCAGCAGCGTGGACTTCCCGCAGCCGGACGGGCCGATCAGCGACACGAACTCCCCGGCGCCGACGGTGAGGTCGACGTGCTCCAGCGCGGTGACGGTGCCCTGCTGACCGCCGCCGGGGAACACCCGCCCCACGCCGGAGACCTGGACGGCGGTCGCGGTGACGGTCGGCGCGCTCACGCGGTCACCTCCGCGCGGCGGTACCGGCGCAGGGCCGTGCCGAGCAGCGCGACCGCCCCGGAGGCGACCAGGCCGAGCAGCACCGCCCCGAAGATCGGCGCCCACGGCTTGGCGGGGTCGCTGCTGGCGAAGTTGGCGAACTCGAGGATCATGCGTCCGATACCTCCGGGCATCCCGGTCGAGACCTCCGCGACGACGACGCCGAGCACGGCGCTCGTGGCCGCCAGGCGGAGGGCGGGCAGCAGGTGCGGCACGCCGGCAGGCAGCCGCAGGTGGATCAGCTCCTGGGTCCAGGACGCCGCGAACCCCGCGAACAGCTCGCGGTGCAGCGTGTCCGGCGACGTCAGCCCCCGCAGGGCCCCGACCGCCACGGGGAAGAACGCCAGGTACGAGGCGATGACGGCGACCGACATCCACGGCTCCCAGGTGAAGCCGAGCTCGAGCTTGGAGCCCCAGCCCTTCACGAGCGGCGCGAGGGCGATGAGCGGGACCGTCTGGCTGAGGACGACCAGCGGCAGCACGGCGGACTGCGCGACGCGCGACCGCGTCATGACCAGCGCCAGCAGGAACCCGACGACCACCCCGATCACCCAGGAGACCGCGGCGATCCGCAGGCTCGTCCCGCCGGCGCGGAGCGCTGCCAGCCAGAGCGGGTCGGCGCCGGGCTGCGCGGTCAGGGGGTCGCCGAGCCGCGCCAGCATGTCGGTCACGTGCGGCATCGCCAGGTCGGAGGTCCGGGGCAGCAGGCGCAGCTCGCCGATGCTCCAGCCGTCCTCCGGGACGACCGCCTTGACGAGCTCCCACAGGACCGCGACGAGGACCAGCGCGGCCAGGCCGAGCGCGACGGGGCGCAGGGCGCGGACCGGCCGGGGCAGCGCGCGGGTGCGGGGCGCGGCGGGGACGGCGGTCGCCTCCGGCGCGTCGCCCATCGTCACCGCGGCCGTCATGCGGTCGCCACGACGTGCTCGGCCATCGCGGGGATGACGCGCTCGCCGTACATGCGCAGGGTCTCGTCCTTGTTGTCGTGCTGCAGGTAGCCCGCGAACTGGGTGACGCCGAGCTCGCGCAGGGCCTTCAGCTTCTCGACGTGCTCCCGCGGGCTGCCGATCAGGCAGAACCGCTCGACGATCTCGTCCGGCACGAACTGCGTGTGCGAGTTCCCGGCGCGGCCGTGCTCGTTGTAGTCGTAGCCCTGGCGGTCCGCGATGTAGTCGGTCAGCGCCTTCGGCACGGACGAGCCCTGGCCGTACTTCGACACGATGTCCGCGACGTGGTTGCCGACCATGCCGCCGAACCACCGGCACTGCTCGCGCATGTGGGCCCGCGCCGCCGGGGAGTCGCCGTCGCCGACGTACATCGGGGCGGCGACGCAGAACTTGATCGAGTCGGGGTCCCGGCCCGCGGCCTCGGCGGAGTCCCGGACGGACCGGATCATCCACGCGGCGATGTCCGGGTCCGCGAGCTGCAGGATGAACCCGTCGCCGACCTCGCCGGTCAGCTTCAGGGCCAGCGGCCCGTACGCCGCGACCCACATCTCGAGCTCGCTGCCCCGGCTCCACGGGAACTGCACCTTGCGGCCGTTGTGCTCGACCGCCCGGGAGTTGCCGAGCTCGCGGATCACGTGGATCGCCTCGCGCAGCGTCGCGAGGTTCGACGGCCGGCCGTTCAGGGTCCGCACCGCCGAGTCGCCGCGGCCGATGCCGCACACCGTCCGGTTGCCGTACATCTCGTTCAGCGTGGCGAACGAGGACGCCAGCACCGTCCAGTCCCGGGTGGCCGGGTTGGTCACCATCGGCCCGACCTTGACCCGGCGCGTCGCGGCCAGGATCTGCGAGAACACGACGAACGGCTCCTGCCAGAGCAGGTGCGAGTCGAAGGTCCACACGTAGTCGAACCCGTGGGTCTCCGCCTGGCGGGCCAGGTCGACCACGCGCGACGCGGGCGGGTCGTTCTGCATGACGACGCCGAACTCCATGGCGCGCCTCCTTCCGGGTGTCAGATGAGGTACTGGGACAGGCCGCGCTTGACGTACTGCCCGTGGCCCGCGCGCCCGAGGAACGCGCCGCCGTCGACGACGACCTCGCCGCGGGACAGCACCGTGTCGACGTGGCCGTCGACCTCGAAGCCCTCCCAGGCCGAGTAGTCCATCCGCATGTGGTGGGTCTTCCCGACGCCGATGGACGTGTGGCCCTGCGGGTCGTAGACCACGACGTCGGCGTCCGCGCCGGGAGCCAGGACGCCCTTCTTGCCGTACATGCCGAACATCCGGGCCGGGGTGGTGCAGCAGATCTCCACCCAGCGCTCCAGGGTGATCTCCCCGGTGACGACGCCCTGGTAGAGCAGGTCCATCCGGTGCTCGACGGAGCCGATGCCGTTCGGGATCTTCGAGAAGTCCCCGAGCCCCATCTCCTTCTGGTCCTTCATGCAGAACGGGCAGTGGTCGGTGGAGACCAGCTGCAGGTCGTTCGTGCGCAGGCTGTTCCACATCTGGTGCTGGTGGCCCTCGGCCCGCGACCGCAGCGGCGTGGAGCACACGTACTTCGCGCCCTCGAAGTCGCCCCACTCGCTGCTCCGCGCCCCGAGGTGCTCCTCGAGGGACAGGTACAGGTACTGGGGGCAGGTCTCGCCGAACACGTTCTGGCCCTTGTCCCGGGCGAGCGCGATCTGCTCGGCGGCCTGCTTCGCGGAGACGTGCACGACGTACAGCGGCGCCCCGGTGAGGTTCGCCAGCATGATCGCGCGGTGCGTGGCCTCCTCCTCCGCCTGCCACGGGCGGGAGACGCCGTGGTAGTACGGGGTGGTCTCGCCGCGCGCCACGTGCTGCTGCACGAGGGTGTCGATGACCGACCCGTTCTCGGCGTGCATCATGATCATCGCGCCGTTGTCGGACGCCTTCTGCATGGCCCGCACGATCTGGCCGTCGTCCGACAGGAACACGCCCTTGTAGGCCATGAACAGCTTGAACGACGTGACCCCCTCGGCGACCAGCTCGTCCATGGCGTGCAGCGAGGAGTCCTGGACGTCCGACAGGATCTGGTGGAACGCGTAGTCGACCGCGCAGCTCCCGGCGGCCTTCTGGTGCCACAGGGCGTACTGGTCGACCGGGTTCTCGTGCGGGTACTGCACGACGAAGTCGACGATCGTCGTCGTGCCGCCCCACGCCGCCGCGGTCGTGCCGGTCTCGAACGTGTCCGAGGCGGACGTCCCGCCGAACGGCATCTCCATGTGGGTGTGCGCGTCGATCCCGCCCGGGATGACGTACTTGCCCGTCGCGTCGATGACGCGGTCGACCGTGGCGGTCAGGTCCACGCCGAGCGCCGTCGAGCCCGGCTGCAGCAGCGCGACGATCGTCTCGCCGTCGATCAGCACGTCCGCGGCGCCACGACCCGTGGCGTTGACGACCGTGCCGCCCGTGATGAGCGTCTTCATGCGGGGTCCTCCTGGCGGGCCGGCGGGATCAGGGAGCGACGATCGGGCCGTACGCGTCCGGGCGGCGGTCGCGGAAGAACTGCCAGCGCTCGCGCACCGTGCGGATCTGGTCCAGGTCCAGGTCGCGGATCAGCAGCTGGTTCTCGGTCTGCGACCCGACCTCGCCGACGTAGTTCCCGTCCGGGCCGACCGCGTAGGACGAGCCGTAGAAGTTCACCGCCTCGTCGCCGTACTCGTTGTCCTCCAGGCCGACGCGGTTGTTCGCGATGACGAAGTAGCCGTTCGCGACGGCGGCCGCGGGCTGCTCGATCTCCCAGAGCTTGTTCGAGATGCCCGGGGCCGTCGCGTTCGGGTTGAACACGATCTCCGCGCCGTTCAGCGCCAGGACCCGCCAGCCCTCCGGGAAGTGCCGGTCGTAGCAGATGTTCACGCCGATCTTGCCGACCGCCGTCTCGAACACCGGGTACCCGAGGTTGCCGGGGCGGAAGTAGAACTTCTCCCAGAACTTGGGCAGGTGCGGGATGTGGTGCTTGCGGTAGGTGCCCAGCAGCGTGCCGTCCGCGTCGATGACCGCCGCGGTGTTGTAGAGCACGCCCGGCTGGTCCTCCTCGTAGACCGGCAGCACGATCACGATGCCGAGCTCCTTGGCCAGGGCGGAGAACCGCTCGGTCGTCGGGCCGGGGATCGTCTCGGCGTACTCGTAGTAGCCGGTGTCCTGCGTGATGCCGAAGTACGGGCCGTAGAACAGCTCCTGGAAGCCGATCACCTGCGCCCCGGCGGACGCGGCCTCACGCGTCCAGTCCTCGTGCAGCTTGATCATCGACTCCTTGTCGCCCGTCCAGGTGGCCTGGGTGAAGGCGACGCGCACGACTGCCATGAAGTACCTCCGCTGCTGTGGATGACCCGCTGAGGAATGTGACTGTGGGGGTTGAACATTTCTGCGCGGTTTCTGGGCGTTTCGGTCGCGAGAACGCTCGTGACGGGGCTGTAAACACTGCGCACCGAGGCCGTCGGGTGGCCCGGGCGGCGCCGCGGGCGGGGGCACGATGTGCGGCATGGACGTGGCCCAGCACGTGGAGGACCGCAGTCCCCGGGGGATCGCGGCCGCCGTCTCGCGCCTGGTGCGCAGCGGTGAGCTGCGGCCCGGCGACCGCCTGCCCACCGTGCGGCGGCTGGCCGCGGACCTCGGCGTCAGCCCCGCGACGGTCAGCGGCGCGTGGCAGGCGCTCGCCGCCGTCGGCCTGGTCACGTCCCGCGGGCGCGCGGGGACGGTCGTGCTGCCGGAGCCCGCCTCCTGGCTGCCGCCCCGGTACCGGGACATGGCGTCGGGCGGCCGCGTCGAGGCGGTGGGCGCGCCCGCCGAGGCCGCGGTCGCCGTCGAGGTGCCGGCCCCCCGGCCCGCGCTCCGGCTCGACCTGTCCACCGGCACGCCCGACCCCGAGCTGCTGCCCCCGCTGCAGCGCGCGCTCGGCCGGATCGCCGCGAGCACCCCGGCCGCCGGGACCGGCACGTACCTCGGCACGCCGGTCATCGAGCCGCTGGAGCGCCTGCTGCGCGCGTCGTGGCCGTTCACGCCGCAGCGCGTCACGGTGGTCGACGGCGCGGTGGACGCGATGAGCCGCACCCTGGAGCAGCTCGCGGGGTTCGGGGACCGGGTCATCGTCGAGGACCCGTCGTTCCCGCCGGTCTTCGACCTCTGCGACCAGCTGGGGCTGGAGCGCGTGCCCGTCCCGCTCGACCGGCACGGCCTGCGGCCGGACGCCCTGGAGGCGGCGCTGCGCACCGGCGCGGAGGTGATCGTGCTCCAGCCGCGCGCGCACAACCCGACCGGCGTGTCCATGTCGTCCACCCGCGCCCGGGAGCTCGCCGCGGTGATCCGCCGGCACCTGGCCGCCACCCCCGGCGCCGACCTGCACGTGATCGAGGACGACCACTCCGGCGAGATCGCGTCCTCCGCCGACGTCTCGCTCGGCACGCACCTGCCCGACCGGGTCGTGCACGTCCGGTCGTACTCGAAGTCCCACGGCCCGGACCTGCGCATCGCGGCCGTCGGCGGGCCCGCCGCGGTGCTGGACCGCGTGATCGCCCGGCGCATGCTCGGGCCCGGGTGGACCAGCCGGCTGCTGCAGCACCTGCTGGCCGACCTGCTGGTCGACGGGGAGGCGCTGGCGGCCGTCGCGCAGGCCCGGCGCACCTACTACGCGCGGCAGCGGGCACTCAGCACGGCGCTCGCCGAGCACGGCGTCGTCGTCCAGCCCGGAGACGGGATCAACGTGTGGGTGCCCGTCGCCGACGAGGCGACGGCACTCGTGCGGCTGGAGGCCGCGGGCATCCGGGTCGCGCGCGGCCGCCCGTTCCGCGCGGCGCCCCCGCCGGAGGGCGGTGCGGGACACGTCCGCGTCACGGTCGGCGCCCTGACGGGCACCCCCGACGCGATCACGCGCACCGCCCGCGCCCTGGCCCTGGCCGCGGCCCCCTGACCCGCCCCGCCGCCGCCAGAGCCGCGCTCGCGGGTGCCGCGCGGCTCTGGCGGCGGCGGGGCGGACAGGTTCGGGCGGGCGTAGGGTGGGTCCCGGACCAGGCCGGATGTGGCCTGGACGTCGCCGCCCGCGCATGGGCGGCGCAGCCACCGGGCGCGACGTGCACCCCCCTCCCGGCTCGCAGCAGCGGACTGCTCCGCGGCGCGGCCGTCCCCCAGCGTCCACCGTCGGACCGCGGCTCCCCGCACACCGGCGCCGCGGCCGCACCGACCGACGACGTCGCCGCGGTACCCGCGCGCGCCGCCGTGGGCCGCACCGTCAGGAGTCCTCCGTGCGCAGCAGCACCACCCGCCGTCTCGTCCTCGCCGTGCCCGCCGCGCTGACCGTGCTCGCGCTGGCCGCGTGCGGCGGCGGCAGCGACCCGTCCGCCGACCCGGCGAGCACCGCCGCGACGTCCGCGAGCACCGCCGCGTTCCAGCCCGTCACGCTCGACAACTGCGGCACGGAGGTCACCGTCGAGGCGCCGCCCGAGCGGGTCGTCGCGATCAAGTCGACGTCGATCGAGATGCTGCTCGCGCTCGGGCTCGAGGACCGCCTGGTGGGCACCGCTTTCGCCGACGGACCGGTCCCGCAGGAGTACGCCGACGCCTACGACGCCGTGCCGGTGCTGTCGGACCAGGTGCCCGGGCAGGAGGCGCTGCTGGAGGCCCAGCCGGACTTCGTGTACGCGGGCTGGGAGTCGAACTTCTCCGACGACGGCGTCGGCGAGCGCGCGGCGCTGCAGGACCTGGGCATCGGCACGTACGTGTCCCCCGCCGCGTGCAAGGAGGAGGGCTACATGCCCGACCCGCTGACGTTCGACGGGCTGTTCGACGAGATCCGCGAGATCGCGTCGGTGTTCGGCGTGGAGGACCGCGCGGAGGAGGTCGTCGCGGAGCAGCAGGAGCTGCTGGACTCCGTCGAGGCCCCGGCGCAGGAGACGACGGCGCTCTGGTACTCCTCCGGCTCCGACACCCCGTACGTCGGGGCGGGCATCGGCGCGCCGCAGATGATGATGGACGCCGCCGGGCTGACCAACATCTTCGCGGACGTGCACGACACCTGGACGTCGGCCGGCTGGGAGCAGGTCGTCGCGGCCGACCCGGACGTCATCGTGCTGGTCGACGCGACGTGGAACACCGCCGAGTCGAAGATCGCGATGCTCGAGGGGAACCCGGCCACCAGCCGGCTCACCGCGGTGCAGGAGCACCGGTACCTCACGGTGCCGTTCCCGGCGGCCGAGGCCGGCGTGCGGAACGCGCAGGCCGTCGTCGACCTGTCCGAGCAGCTCGCGGCGCTGGACGGCTGACCGGGACGCCGATGACCACGATCCCGCCCGGCAGCGCGCCGGCCACGAAGGCGCCGGACCGCACCGCCGCCGCCCCCCGCGCGCCGTGGCGCCCGCCCCTCGTGGCGACGCTCGCGCTCGGGCTCGCGCTGCTGGCCGGCACGGTGCTGGTCTGCGTCACGGTCGGCCCGGCGGACATCGCGGTGCCGGACGTCGCCCGCAGCATCCTCGGGCACCTGGGCCTGGGCCCGGCAGCGGGGGCGGACGGCGGCGTGCCGGTGCTGACCGACGCGATCGTGTGGGACCTGCGGCTGCCGCGGGTGCTGACGGGTGCGGCCGTCGGTGCGGGGCTCGCGATCGCGGGGGCGGTCATGCAGAGCCTCACCCGCAACCCGCTCGCCGACCCGTACCTGCTGGGGCTGTCCTCCGGGGCGTCGCTCGGGGCGGTCGCGGTGCTGATCGTCGGCGTCGGCCTCCTGCTGCCGGTGGCCGCGTTCGCCGGGGCGCTCGCCGCGCTCGTCGCGACGCTCAGCCTCGCGCGCGTCGGCGGCGTCCTCACCCCCGGCCGGGCGGTGCTGGCGGGCCTGGCGGTGTCGCAGCTCGCGGCGGCCGGGACCTCCTTCGTCATCTTCTGGTCGGCGAAGGGCGACTCCTACCGGGAGATCCTCAACTGGCTGCTCGGCTCGCTGGCGGGGTCGACGTGGCAGTCCGTGGTGATCGCCGGCGGCGCGCTCGTCGTGGTCGGGGCGGCGCTCGTCGCGTCGTCGGTGCGGCTCGACGCGTTCGCGTTCGGCGACACCGCGGCCGCGGCGCTCGGCATCGACGTCGACCGGACGCGGTGGGTGCTCATGACGCTGGTCGCCCTGCTCACCGGGGCGATGGTCGCGGTCAGCGGGTCGATCGGGTTCGTCGGCCTGGTGCTCCCCCACGCCGTGTCCGCGCTCACCGGGCCCGCGCACCGCCGGCTGCTGCCGGTCGCGGCCGTCACGGGCGCGATCTTCCTGGTGTGGGCCGACACCGGCGCGCGGACCCTGTTCGACCCGCGGGAGCTGCCCGTCGGGATCGTCACGGCGCTCATCGGGGTGCCGGTGTTCGCGGTGCTGCTGCGCCGCGGGAGGGGCAGCGCATGGACCTGACCATCGCGGGCGTCGGCACCCGGCTCGGCGGCCGGTGGGTGGTCGACGGCGTCGACGCGACCCCGCCCGCCGGGGCGCTGACCGGGCTGCTGGGCCCGAACGGCGCCGGCAAGACCACGCTGCTTCGGCTCGTCGCCGGGCTGCTCGACCCCGAGGCCGGTGCCGTGCTGGTCGACGACGTGCCGGTGCACACCGTCCCCCGGCGGGAGCGTGCGCGGCGCATCGCCCTGCTGGAGCAGGAGTCGTCCTCGACCGTCCCGCTGACCGTCCGGGAGGTCGTCGCGCTCGGCCGCATCCCCTACCGGACCCTGTGGGGCACGGACGCGGACGACGCCGCGGTGGACCGCGCGCTGGTGTCCGCAGACGCCGCGCACCTCGCGGACCGCACGTGGTCGGCGCTCTCCGGCGGCGAGCGGCAGCGCGTGCACATCGCCCGGGCGCTCGCGCAGGAGCCGGAGCTGCTGCTGCTGGACGAGCCGACCAACCACCTCGACGTGAGCGCCCAGCTGTCGCTGCTGCAGTTCGTCCGGGACCTCGGCCGGACGACCGTCGCGGCCCTGCACGACCTCAACCTCGCGGCGGCGTACTGCGCGCACGTGCTCGTGCTGTCCCAGGGTCGGCTGGTGGCGGCGGGCGACCCGCGCGAGGTGCTGACCGAGTCCCTGGTGCGCGACGTCTACGGCGTCGACTGCGCCGTGCTGACGCACCCGCGGACGGGGCGGCCGGTGATCGCGTTCGGCGACGCCGCCCCCACGCCGTCCGGCACCCCCGACCGCACGCCGGTCACCGAAGGAGCACGATGAGGATCACCGTCCTGTCCGGCGGCGTCGGCGGCGCCCGGTTCACCCGCGGGCTGCTGGCCCTGCTCCGCGACCGGCTGCCCGACGGGCGTGGCGGCACGACCGCCGAGGTCACGGTCGTCGCGAACACCGGCGACGACATGTGGCTGCACGGCGTCCGCGTCTGCCCCGACCTCGACACGCTGATGTACACCCTCGGCGGCGCCGTCCACGAGGACCAGGGCTGGGGCCGGCGCGAGGAGTCGGGCCGCGTGAGCGCCGACCTGGCCGCGTACGACGTCGGCTGGGAGTGGTTCACGCTCGGCGACCTGGACCTCGCGACCCACCTGGCCCGCACGCAGTGGCTGCGCGAGGGCATGACGCTGTCCGGGGCGACCGAGCGGCTGGCGCGGCGCTGGCACCTCGCCGGGCAGGGCGTGCAGCTCCTACCGATGTCCGACGAGCCGGTCGAGACGCACGTGCGGGTCGCGGACGCGGACGCCACGGAGCGGCTGATCCACTTCGAGGAGTGGTGGGTCCGGCACCGCGCCGCCCTGCCCGCGCTCGGGTTCGTGCAGGTCGGTCTGGAGTCGGCCGCGCCGGCGCCCGGGGTGCTGGACGCGCTGACCACCGCGGACGTCGTGGTCGTGCCGCCCTCGAACCCGGTGGTGTCCGTGGGGACGATCCTCGCCGTGCCGGGGATCCGTGCGGCGCTGGCGGCGACGTCCGCGCCCGTCGTCGGCGTGTCCCCGATCGTCGGGGGCGCCGCGGTGCGCGGCATGGCGGCCGAGTGCCTCGCGACGATCGGCGTCGAGGCCACCGCCGAGGCCGTCGCCCGGCACTACGGCCGCCGCGGCGACGCCTCGCGCGCCGCCGGCGTCCCGGGCGTGCTCGACGCCTGGCTGGTCGACACCGTCGACGCCGACGCGGCCGAGAAGCTCGCCGTCGACGGCTGGCGCGCCGCGGCCACCGGCACGCTGATGACGGACGTGCCCGCGACGGCGCGGATCGCGGCGGAGGCGCTGGCGCTCGTCGGCCTCTGAGCGCTCGGCCCGCCGAGGTTCAGCCGAGCGGCCCCAGCCGCCGGAGCAGCGCCCCGGTCCGCCCGCCGACGCCCCGCTCCAGCAGCGCCGTCAGGTCCGCCGGCACGTCGACGTCGTGCCGCAGCGTCGAGCCCGCGGGCAGCTCGACCACCACGTGCGCGAGCCGCTGGTGCGCCGCCGCCGAGCCGCCGCCGAACGCCGGCCGGAGCGGCTCCCCGGCGCGGGCGGTGAGCAGCGTCGTGCCGGTCCCCTCGGCGTCGGGGACCACCGCGAGCGGGTGCGCCTCGGCCGCCGCGAGCGCCGCGTCGAGCTCCGCGGGATCCAGCCCGGGCAGGTCCCCGAGCAGCACCGCGACGTGCGCGGTCGGCGCCTCGGCCCGCGCCGCGGCCACCCCGGCGGACACCGCGCGGTCCAGCGAGGCCCAGCCGCCCCGCGCGTCGTCGGCGACGGCCGGCGGCTCGGGCAGCACCCGCACCCGCCGCAGCGTCCCGGCGCCCGCGCCCACCTCGGGGTCGGCGGTCACGACCAGCACCCGAGCGACCCGCGGCGCCGCCAGGACCGCCTCGACGGTGTCCAGCGCCATCGCACGCACGAGCGCGGCGCGAGCGCCCGGCTCCAGCACGTCGGCGAGGCGGGTCTTGCCGCGACGCGCGTCCTTGACGGGGACGACCAGGACCCAGCGACCGAGCAGCACGCAGGCACCTTACGCGCGGGACCGGTCGCGAGCGGGCCGGCGTCCGGCGGTCAGCCCCCGCGCCTCCTCCGGTGGAGCGCCGCGTCGATCTCCGCGCGCCGCTGGCGCACCAGGGCGTCGAACGCCTCGGGCGGCAGCGGGTGGTCCGCGGTGAACCGGATCCCGCCCTTCGTGGCGTCGAAGCCCTTCAGCGTCGCCAGCACGCTCGCGGTGACGTCCGAGCTGAAGGGGTACGCCGTGCAGCCGCGGTCCCCCACGACGACGCTCACGAGCGGCCGCCCCCGGTACCGGAACGCCGCGAGCCCGTAGCTCGTGCCCTCCTCGACGTCGGGCACGAGTCCCCGCACCCGGTCCAGCAGCCCGGCCACCACGTCGTGCTCGGGCCCGCGCAGCGAGCTCACGTACTCCGCGACCTCTCCCACGGCTGCTCCCCTCCGGTGCGTCCGTCGATCCTGGCACCGCGACCATGCCGCACGACACCCCCCGATCACCCGGTCCAGCCCTCGACAGCGGGCACCCGCGGCCGATGGGGTGAGGTGCAGCGCCCGGCAGCGTGCCCGGCGGCGGAGGGGGTGACCGGCATGAGCGTGCGACAGCGCGTGATGTCCGTGCTGACCCTCACCGGCTGCCTCGTCGGGCTGGTCGCGATCCCCGCCGGCTGGGGCGCCCACGAGCCGGCGCGCTTCTGCCAGACCGCCGCCGAGTGCCCGGACCTGCGCTGGCCCGCGGCGTCGACCGTGCCGCTCGGCACCGTCGGGCTGGACCCGGTCACGGCGACACCCGCCGCCCCGTGACCCCCCGCGGGCGCGGTGCGAGGATGGCCCCATGACGCTCTGGCTCACCGGCGACCCCGACGCGGACCGCCTGCTCGACTCCGACCCGTTCGCGCTGCTCGTCGGGATGCTGCTCGACCAGCAGGTCACGATGGAGTCGGCGTTCGCCGGGCCGGCGAAGATCGCCGCGCGCATGGACGGGTTCGACGTCCGCCGGATCGCCGAGGCGGACCCCGAGCAGTTCGCCGCCCTGTGCGCCACGCCGCCGGCGGTCCACCGGTTCCCCGGCTCGATGGCCGCCCGCATCCAGGCCGTCGCCCGCGCGGTCGCCGACGAGTACGACGGCGACGTCACCCGCCTGTGGACCGACGGCGACCCCGACGGCGCCACCGTCCTGAAGCGGCTCAAGGCGCTGCCCGGCTTCGGGGACCAGAAGGCGCGGATCTTCCTGGCGCTGCTGGGCAAGCAGCGCGGCGTCGAGCCCGCCGGCTGGCGAGAGGCCGCCGGCGCCTACGGGGACGACGTCCCGCGCTCCATCGCCGATGTCCGGGACCCCGTGTCGCTGGGCAAGGTCCGCGAGACGAAGAAGGCCGCCAAGGCCGCCGCCCGCGCGACCGCCTGACTCGACCTCCCGTTCGACTGCGGGCCGCGTCCGCCCTGGTGAAGACTGCAGCCATGCCGCACCAGGTCCGGGTCCACGGCCACGAGGTCGTCGTCGAGCGCCCCTTCGGCTCGAGGCCACGCCTGACGGTCGACGGCGTCGAGCTGCCGAGGGACCGTCTCGGGCGCTACCTGCTCACCGACGACGCCGGGGACGAGCGGGTCGTCCGCACGTCGCTCGACTGGAAGCAGCTGGCGCCGGTCCTGCACGTCGGGGAGGAGAAGGTCCTGACCGCGCCGCCCCTGCCGCGCGGGGCGTGGTGGCTGCTGGCGCCCGTCGTGGCGCTGGTGCTCATCGGCGGTGCCCTCGGCGCCGCGCTGGGCATGGGTGCGGCCGTGCTCGCCGCCTCCCACCTGCGGCGGTCCCCGGCCGGCTGGCCCCGGTGGGTCGGGGCGGGGGCGATCGTGCTGATCGCGTTCGTCGTCCACTGGTGCGTGGTCGCCGTCCTGCAGGACGTCATCTGACGTCACCCGCCCGGCTCACCCGTCCCGCTCTGGCCGCGTGGGACGATCGGGCGCATGATCGTGGTGACCAGCAACGAGATCCCCGGCTACCGCATCCAGGCGGTGCTCGGCGAGGTGATGGGCCTGACGGTGCGCTCGACGAACATCGGCGCGAACGTCACCGCCGGTTTCCGGTCCATCGGCGGCGGCGAGATCCCCGAGTACACGAAGATCATGTACGAGAGCCGCCACGAGGTGATGCGCCGCATGAACGAGGAGGCGACGCGCCGCGGGGCGAACGCCATCGTCGCGATGCGGTTCGACACCGACTCGATCGGTCAGTTCAGCGAGGTCTGCGCGTACGGCACCGCGGTGATCGCCGAGCCGATCCCGGCCGGCGAGCCGGGGGCGACCGGCCAGTCGGCGCAGATGGCGGCCGAGCAGCCGCCCCGCTGACGCCCGCGCGGGCGCGCGGACCCGGGGATCAGCCGGTGAGGCCGTCCGGCAGCGGGAGGTTCACGAGGCGCAGCAGGCGCACGACCGTCTCCTCGACGAAGGTGTCGTCCGGCTCGCGGCCCTCGACGGCCATCAGCCGCCGGACCTCACCGGGCTGCACGTCGTCGACGCCCACGAGCTCCGCCCACGCGGCGAACCCCTCGGCCTCGGCGTCGATGTCGACCGGGTCGCTCTCGGCCGGGTCGTCGAAGAAGTCCCGCGGCTGGAACCCGAGGTAGAACCGGCCGGCGCTGGTCGGCGACGGCGCGTAGTCGACGACCGCGATGTCCCCGTGCTGGACCTCGACGGTCAGGCTCGGGGTCGCCGTCGGGTCTCCGCCCCACGTGCCCCCGCTGTACCGGTACGTCTCGCTGTCGCTCACGCCAGTCCTCCTCCCGCCCTGCCCTGCTCGCGCTGGGCGTCCCCGCCCGTCGCGTCCTTCCACCCGCGGGCGTACGCCTCGGCGGTGCCCTCCGCGAACATGTCGTCCGGTCCCACGCGCACGAGCGCCCGCGCCCCGGGGCCGTCCTCGTCGGTGACGGCGTGCGCCATGCCCCGGACCACCGCGAGCGGCCGGCCGGTCGCCTTGCCCTTGACGAGCTCCGCGGCGGCGGCGATCTCGTCCGCGAGCGCCGCGACGCTGACCTGGAGCGTGCGGCCGTGGGTGTCCGCCGACCCGCGCAGGTCGTCGAGCACCCGCACGCCCGCGGCCCCGATGGCGATGTCGGTCTGCCCCTGCCGCCAGGGTCGCCCGGCGGTGTCGGTGACGAGCACGCCCACCCGCACCCCGAACCGTGCCTGGACCGCGGACCGCAGCGCCCGGGCGGTGGCGTCCGGGTCGTGCGGCAGCAGCAGCACGGTCCCGTCGGGGGTGTTGGACGCGTCGACGCCGGCGGCGGCCATGACGAGCCCCAGCCGGTTCTCGACGATCCGCGTCACGCCGCCCGGGTGCTCGCGGGTCGCGACGACACGCACGGTCTCGGCGGTGATCGCCGACTCGCGGTCCGCGGCCTGGACGACCCGCCCCTCGGCCTTGGAGACGATCTTGCTGGTCACGACCAGCACGTCGCCGTCGGCGAGGGCGGTCGCGGGCCGGGCGGCGGCGTGGGCCGCGAGCGCGTCCCCGAGCAGGACCGCCAGGTCGTCGCCGGGCTCGACCTCGCCGATGCCCGGGACGCCCCACGCGGTGAGGACGTCCGCGGCCGACCCGGGCCCGTCGGTCACCGTCAGCGCACCAGCTTCGGCAGCACGTCGCGGCCGAACACGTCGATCCACTCGCGCTGGTTGCGGCCCACGTTGTGCAGGTACACCCGGTCGAAGCCGAGGTCGACGTACTTCTGGATCTCGGCGCGGTGCACGTCGGGGTCGGCGGAGATGACCATGCGGCCCTCGAAGTCCTCCGGGCGGACGAGCTTGGCCATCTGCGCGAAGTCGAACGGCGAGCGGATGTCGCCCTTCGGGAACTTCATGCCGCCGTTCGGCCACTCGGTCATGGCGTTCTCCATGGCCTGCTCGTCGGTCTCGGCCCACGACAGGTGCAGCTGGAGCACCTTCGGCAGGTCCTCGGGGTTCCGGCCGGACTCGCGGACGCCCTCGTCGAACTTCCCGAACAGCCCGCTGATCTTCTCGAGCGGCGCACCGACGGTGATGAGCCCGTCCGCGTGCCTGCCGGCGCGCTTGGCGGTGACGGGGCCCGCCGTGGCGACCAGGATCTCCGGGGCGACCTCGGGCATGGTCCACAGGCGGGTGCTCTCGAGCTTGTAGAACTGCCCGGCGTGCTTCACGTCCTTGCCGGCGAGCGAGGCCGAGAACAGCTTCTTGATGATCTCGATGGCCTCGAACATCCGGTTGATGCGCTCGGGCGCCTCGGGCCAGTAGCTCGCGGTGATGTGCTCGTTCAGCGCCTCGCCGGAGCCCAGGCCGAGCCAGTGCCGGCCGGGGTACATGGCGGCGAGGGTGGCGGACGCCTGGGCGACCATCGCGGGGTGCCAGCGGAACGTCGGCGCCGTGACCCCCGGGCCCATGTCACCGGTGGTGCGCTCGCCGAGGGCGGCCAGCACGTTCCACACGAACGCGGACTGCCCCTGCTGCGGCACCCACGGCTGGTAGTGGTCGGCCGCCATGGTCCCCAGGAAGCCCTGGCTCTCCGCGTAGGCGGACAGCTCGACGGCCTCCGTCGGATGGAACTGCTCCAGCATCGCCGCGTACCCGACCTGCAGGCCCTCGGCCACCACACCCTGTGCCACTGACGCTCTCCCCAGTCCGGCCCGCGCCCGCGGACCCTCTCGCAGCGTAACCAGGCGGTGTGTCGCCCGGATTCCCGGCGCGGGTCGGCGCGGTGTCGCCGCCCGCGCCGACGTCAGGAGGCGCGGACGACGTTCACGAGCAGACCCTGCTGCGCGAGCCGCGCGGCGACGGCCTCGCTCACCTCGGCGAACACGGACTCCGACCGCTGCAGGCCGAACGCGCCACCCATCCCGCCGGCCCCCGACTCCCGGAAGAACCGCGCGACCGGGGCGCCCTGGTGGTCGAAGAACTGCACCGCGTACACCAGCCGCTGGCTCTTGCGCCCCGCCAGCGCCCCGAGGAGGGCGGTCGCGGCCACGCTGCCGCGGGCGACGGTCCAGGTCCCGTTCGGCTCGGGCGTCACGGTGAAGCCGTGCTCGGCCAGCGCGGCGGCGAGCGCGGTGCGGGCGGCTTCGGGGGACCCGGTCAGGAAGTAGTCGGCGCAGGCCACGGTGGTCCTCTCGAGTAGGGGGCCCACGAGCGGGCCGCGCGCGAGGTTAGCGCAGCCGTGACGTCGGCGTCAGCCCTGCTCAGCGCGGCGAGGTGCCCAGGATCGCGTTCGTGAGCGCGGCGATCGGCTCGGCGGCCGACTGCGGGTTCGCGACCAGGGTGATGTCGACGTCGCCGAGGCCCGGCAGGCCGGTCCCCGCGGGAAGCTGCACCAGGTCGTCCGGGATCAGGCTCTGCGGCAGCACGGCGATCCCGATGCCGGCCCGCAGCGCCGCCAGCACGCCGTTCACCTCGACCGTCTTGCAGGTGATGCGCCAGGGCCGGCCCGCGTCGGTGAGCGCCGCGACGGCCGCCTGCCGGGTGAGCGACGTGCCCTGGTAGGTGATGAGCGGGACCGGGGTGTCCGGGTCGACCGTCGTGCCCGGCAGCGCCACCCAGACCAGCCGGTCCCGCCGCACGAGCTGCCCCTCCGCCTGGCCCGCGGCCTCCTTGATGAACACGAGGTCGAGCTGGCCGGCCCGCAGGCGCCGGTGCAGGGCGCCGCTCTGGGCGACCGTGAGCTCGAGGTTGATCCGCGGGTGCAGGCGGCGGAAGTCCCGGAGCACGCGGGGCAGCTGGGCGAGCGCGAGGTCGTCCGCCGCCCCGAACCGGAGCCGCCCGTGCATCGCGGACCCGGTGAAGTAGCGCTGGGCCTCGTCGTGCGCCGCCAGGATGGTCCGGGCGAACGACGCCATCGCCTGGCCGTCGTCGGTGAGCTGCACGCCGCGGGTGTCCCGGTCGAGCAGCCGTCGCCCCGCGGCGTCCTCGAGCTTGCGGACGTGCTGGCTGACCGTGGGCTGCGACAGACCGAGCCGTGCAGCGGCTCGCGTGAAGTTCAACGTCTCGGAAACGGCGAGGAAAGTCCGGAGCTGGTCGGGGTCAAACATGCCGCTCCTCCGATATGTCCGGATCGTCGCTGACCTGCGAAGATGCACCGCGATCATTACACAACATGATCACACTGATAGCCGTCATGACGTCGAAAAATGAGGCGGCGCGACGTATCGTAGAGGCAACCGACGCTTCGGCGGACCCGTCACGAACGCGGTCCGCACACGTTCCGCACGACACCAGCCTCTCCCCCTCAGCAAGGAACACCTGTGTCACCGGCTCGACGCCCGTCCCTGTCCCCGACCCGTACCCGCCGCCCCGCCCGGCCCTCAGGCCCGCGCCGGCCCCGGCGGGGGGGGCCCCTCGACGGCCGCGCCCCGCGGGGCGTCGGGCGCCCCGCCGACGTGCGCCACCAGGATCTGGCCCGGCCGCAGGTACGGGTCCTCGGCGGGCAGCTCCTCGGCGACGCGCCGCCGCGCGTGGTCCCCGATCACCCGCAGCACCGTCGGGAGCACCG
>NZ_CABEGA010000062.1 GCF_901521055.1 Cellulomonas hominis
ACGGACACGTCGGCGTCGGCGAGCGGTCGGCCGGCGGTCGGGTCAGCGGTGCGGCGGGGCCGGCTCAGCGCGGCGCGGCGGTGGTGCGCCGCTGCACCAGGGACGTGGGGAGCCGGACGTGCGGCTCGTCCACCGTGGTGCCGTCGAGCAACGCGGTGAGCATCTCGATCGCCGCGGCGCCCATCTGCTGGATCGGCTGGTGCACGGTGGTCAGCGGCGGGTCCGTCTGGGCGGACTCCGGGATGTCGTCGAACCCGATCACCGACAGGTCCTCGGGCACGGACAGGCCCAGGTCCCGGGCGACCTCGATGGTGGCGATGGCCGAGAGGTCGTTCGCGGCGAACACGGCAGTCGGCCGGTCCGCGCGGGACAGCAGCTCGCGCGCCGGCTCGCGGGTCGACTCCTTGCGGTAGTCGCCGGCGCGGACCAGGGCCTCGTCGACCGGGACGCCGGCCGCCGCCATCGCCTGCCGGAAGCCCTGCTCGCGCAGCCGCGACGACTCCAGGTCGGAACGCCCGCCCAGGAACCCGATGCGCCGGTGGCCGAGCGCGAGCAGGTGCTCGGTGCCGAGCACGGCGCCCGTGAGGTTGTCGGAGTCGACGGTCGGGAGCCCGGTGGGGCCGGTGTGCGGGTCGATCGCGACCACGGGCACGCCGGCGTCCGCCTCGACGACGGTGGGCGTCACCAGGACCGCACCGTCGATGAGCGTGCCGCTGAGCCGGGAGAGGTACCGCCGCTCCCAGCCCGCGCCGCGGCCCTGGAGCCCGCCGGTGTAGGCGAGCAGCTCGTAGCCGGTGTCGGCCAGCGCGCTCGCCGCGCCCTTGAGGATCTCGGCGGAGAACGGCTCGAACTCCGCGACGAGGATCCCGATGACGTGCGTGCGGTGCGAGCGGAGGCTGCGCGCGACGAGGCTCGACTCGTACCCGAGGTCGTCGATGACCTCCATGACGCGGGACGACGTGGCCTGCGCGACGCCGTACCGCCCGTTGAGCACCTTCGACACGGTCGCGACGGAGACGCCGGCGGTCCGCGCGACGTCCGAGATGGTCACTCGCTGCCCCATGCCGAGATCGTAGCGCGCCGAAAACGTTATCGATAACGATACTGACCCGGCGTGGCGCTCAGCGGGCGGCGCGGCCCCGGCGCGGGTCCATGGCCGGGTCCATCGCGAGCCGCAGCGCCACGTCCAGCGGCAGCCGGGTCCGCGCCCGCCGGCGCCGGGCGAGCAGCGCGGCGCGCTCGCGTGCCCGGGTGTCGGGGAGCCGGTGTGCCGTGTCGTGCGCCATGCCACCACTGTGCCGCCGGGGACCGCGCCCCGTCGTCGGCCCCGCGGCGGAGATCCGCGTCCACCGAAAGGTGGACTCCCAGGTCGCGGAGGTGCCGCCCTGACCGTAGCGTCCGAGTCCAGGCACGGTGCGGCAGAGAGCGGGCGAGGCATGCGCGGGGCACGACGACGAGCGGGCGAGCGGCTGCCGGACGCGGCCGCCCGGACGGGCGCCGTCCCGCCGGGGGAGGTCACGACTGCGTCGGGCACGCGGCCCGGCGCCCGGACCAGCGGCTCGCTGTGGGCGGACAGCTTCGGGCGGATCGGCACCCGCTCGGTGCAGATCCTGGCGCTGCTGGCGGTGGTGGCGATCGCCACCTTCGCGATCACCCGCCTGACCCTCGTGGTGATCCCGGTGCTGATCGCGCTGGTGCTGGCGGCCGCGATCCACCCGCTGGTGTCGTGGCTGCGCCGGCACCGGTTCCCCTCGCTCCTGGCGACCTGGGTGGCGCTCGTCCTGATCGTCGCCGTGCTGGCGGGCGTGCTGACGCTCGTCGTCCGCGCCGTCATCGACCAGTGGGACGAGCTCGCCGACCAGGCGATCGAGGGGTTCGCGCAGCTGCAGGACTCGCTCACCGCGCTGCCGTTCCAGGTGGACGAGGAGCAGATCGCCGGCGCCCGGGAGAGCGTGACGGACTTCCTCACGTCGAGCAGCTTCGGTGCGAGCGCGGCTGCCGGGTTCTCGGCCACGGCGAACTTCGTCACCGGCTTCTTCCTCATGATCATCGTGCTGTTCTTCTTCCTGAAGGACGGCCCGAAGATCTGGGAGTTCCTGCTGCGCCCGTTCGAGGGCGAGAGCTACGCGCGCGGCAAGCGCGTCGGGTCCCGCACGGTCAGCACGCTCGGCGGCTACGTCCGCGGGACGGCGATCGTCGCCGCGGTCGACGCGATCGGCATCGGGATCGGCCTCGTCATCGTGGACGTGCCGCTCGCGATCCCGCTGGCCGTCCTGGTGTTCCTGCTGGCGTTTATCCCGCTGGTCGGCGCCACGCTGGCGGGCATCCTGGCCGCGCTGGTCACCCTGGTGGCCAACGGCTGGGTCGACGCGCTGATCGTGGTCGCGATCGTCGTGGTGGTGAACCAGCTCGAGGGCGACCTGCTCCAGCCGCTCGTCATGGGGCGCTCGCTCCGGCTGCACCCGCTGGTCATCCTGGTCGCCCTGACCGTCGGGACGGTGCTGGCGGGCATCACGGGCGCGGTGCTGGCGGTGCCGATCGCCGCGTCGATGTGGGGCGCCGTGCAGGTGTGGAACGGGGAGGACGAACCGGCGCGGCCCGCGCGGCAGAAGAGACCCGAGACCGCAGAGGGCCGCTGACCGGCCCACCGACCCGCACGCGTGCGGCACGATGGGGACGCCCGCCGACGACGACGGAAGGACCGGCATGGACATCCAGCAGCTCGCCCACGACCAGCTCGCCCTCGCGCACCAGGACGCCCACGGACGCAGCGCCCAGATCGTGGTGCACGACGGCCCGCTGCGTCAGACGGTGATCGCCCTGACCACCGGCACCCGCCTCGCGGAGCACAACTCGCCGCCGGCCGGGAGCATCCAGGTGCTGCGCGGCACGGTGGGCGTGAGCACGGGGGAGCGCGTCGACACCCTGCCGGCCGGGTACCTGGTGACCCTCACCCACGACCGGCACGGGGTGGAGGCGCTCAGCGACGCCGTCCTGCTGCTGACCACCGTGACGAACGTCGACGAGCCGTCGCACGGCTGACCCGGACGTCCGCGGTGCCCGACGCCCTGTTCGCCCACCCGCGCCTGGCCGCCGTCTACGACGCGTTCGACGCCGACCGGTCCGACCTGGCGCTGTACCGGGCCGTCGCGCGGGAGCTCGGCGCGCGGACCGTGCTCGACGTCGGCTGCGGCACCGGGACGCTCGCGCTGCTGCTCGCCGCGGACGGGCTGGAGGTGACGGGCGTCGACCCGGCCGCCGCGTCGCTGGACGTCGCGCGCGGCAAGCCCGGGGCGTCCGCGGTGACCTGGCTGCACGGCGACGCGACGGCGCTGCCGCCGCTGCAGGCCGACCTGGCGACGATGACCGGCAACGTCGCGCAGGTCTTCCTCACCGACGACGACTGGCTCGCGACGCTGCGCGGCGTGCACGACGCACTGGCACCGGACGGGCACCTCGTCCTGGAGACGCGGCGTCCGGAGCGCCGCGCGTGGGAGGGCTGGGCCGCGGCGGCCGGGCGCGTCGAGGTGGTCGACGTCCCGGGGGTCGGGCGCGTGGAGCAGGAGCTCGACGTGACCGAGGTGGCGCTGCCGCTCGTCTCGTTCCGGTCCACGTACCGGTTCGCGGCCGACGGCGCCGAGGTCGCGTCCACGTCGACCCTGCGGTTCCGCTCGCTCGACGAGGTCCGGGACACGCTGGCCGCGGCCGGGCTGCGGACCGTCGACGTCCGCGACGCGCCGGACCGGCCGGGCCTCG
The DNA here is from genome assembly GCF_901521055.1 of Cellulomonas hominis. Classification (GTDB taxonomy): domain Bacteria; phylum Actinomycetota; class Actinomycetes; order Actinomycetales; family Cellulomonadaceae; genus Cellulomonas; species Cellulomonas endometrii. The sequence continues at coordinate 3,757 of NZ_CABEGA010000062.1, forward strand.
AGCACGTGGTGCTCGCCCGGCGCCCGGCGGAGTAGGGCCGTGGGAGCGGACGCCGGGGCGGCGCGGCCCGGCGCGGCGCGACCCGGCGCGGTGTGGCCGGGCGCGGTGTGGTCCGACACGGACGCGGCGGCCGACCCCGGCGGGCGGCACCTCGTCGTGCTGCTGCACGGGGCGGGCGGGGTCCCGCAGGACATGGTGCCGGTGTTCGACGTGCTGCCGCCCGGCGCCGTGGGCGTGTCGCTCGCGGGCCGGCTGGCGGTGCGGGACAGGCACGCGTGGGCGCCCGTCGACCGGTACGACCCCCGGGCGTTCGCGACGTCGGCGCGGAGGGTCGCGAGCTGGCTCACCGAGCAGCGCGGGTGGTCCTCCGTCGGGCTGGTCGGCTTCTCCCAGGGCGGTGCGGTGGCGGTCCAGCTGCTGCGCGCGGACCCGGCCCGGTACCGCTCCGTCGTGACGCTGTCGGCGTTCCTCGCTCCGGTGCGGGACGCCCGGGACGCCGCCGTCGCCGCGGTGCGGCCGCCCGTGCTCTGCTGCCACGGCGACCGCGACGACGTCATCCCGCCCCGGGACACCGCGCGGCTCCTGGCGTGGGCCGACCGGTGCACCCGCGCCACGGTCCGCCGGTACCCCGGCCTGGCGCACACGATGGACGCGACCGAGCTCGCCGACGTCGGCGAGTTCCTGGCGGCACCCGGCTGACGCCCGATGTCGATCCGGAGGTTCCCCCGTTCGACACCGGGGTGAGAGGGTCCGGAGGGGACCCCCGGAACCAGGAGGAACGACCGTGAAGTACATGCTGATCATGCGGGCCACCGAGGAGTCGTACGCCGCGATGCAGGACGTCGACTTCACCGAGGTGCTGAACACGATGGGCGCCTTCAACGACGAGCTGATCTCCTCGGGCGTGCTCGTCGCCGCGGAGGGGCTCGACGACGCCGACAAGGGCGTCGTCGTCGACTACTCCAGCACCCCCCCGATCGTCACCGACGGCCCGTACGGGGAGGCGAAGGAGCTGTTCGGCGGCTACTGGATCCTCGACGTCGCGTCGCAGGAGGAGGCCGTCGAGTGGGCGAAGCGGGCGCCGATGGGCGGGCCCGGGATGAAGGCCGAGATCCGGCGGATCGCGTCGATCGACGAGTTCCCGCAGGACAACGAGTTCGTCCAGCGGGAGCGGGCGTGGCGCGAGGCGACCGGCCAGCTGTGACCCCGGCCGGCACGGGCCGGGCCGCGGTCGAGGCGGTGTGGCGGATGCACTCCGCGCGCATCGTCGCGACCCTGGCCCGGTCCACCGGCGACTTCTCCCTCGCGGAGGACCTGGCGCAGGAGGCCCTCGCCGAGGCGCTCGTGCAGTGGCCGCGCGAGGGCGCGCCCCGCAACCCGGCCGGCTGGCTGGTGACGGTGGGGCGCCGGCGGGCGGTGGACACGTACCGGCGCGGGGCGGCCCTCGACCACCGGTACGCCGCGGTCGCCCGGGACCTCGGCGAGGAGGAGGCGCGGGCGGCGACGGGCGACGCGGACCTGCTCTGGGACCCCGACCGCGTCGACGACGACGTCCTCGCCCTGATGTTCGTCGCCTGCCACCCGCTGCTGTCGCGCGAGTCGCAGGTCGCGCTGACGCTGCGCGTGGTCGGGGGGCTCGGCAGCGACGAGATCGCGCGGGCGCTGCTCGTGCCGACCGCGACCGCCCAGGCGCGGATCACGCGCGCGAAGAAGACGCTGTCGGCGGCGCAGGTGCCGTTCGCGGTCCCGCCGCCCGAGGACCGCCGGGAGCGCCTCGGCTCGGTCCTCAGCGTGGTCTACGTGATCTTCACGGAGGGCTCGACCGCCACGTCCGGCGACCACTGGATCCGGCAGGACCTCGCCGGCGAGGCCGTGCGGCTGGCGCGGGTGCTCGCGCAGCTGCAGCCCGCGGAGCCCGAGGTGCTCGGCCTGCTCGCGCTGCTGGAGCTCACCTCTGCGCGGTTCGGCGCCCGGACGGGACCCGACGGCGCGCCCGTGCTCCTGGAGGACCAGGACCGGCGGCGGTGGGACCGCTCGGCGATCCGGCGGGGCCGCGCCGCGCTGGCCGCGGCCGGGCGGACCGGGCGCGGGCTCGGCGCCTACGGTCTGCAGGCCGCCATCGCCGAGTGCCACGCCGTCGCGCCGTCGGTCGGGGCCACCGACTGGGACCGGGTCGTCGTGCTCTACGAGGCGCTCGGACGACTGGCACCCTCACCGGTGGTCGACCTGAACCGCGCCGTCGCCGTGTCCATGGCCCGCGGGCCCTCCGCGGCGCTGCCGATCGTCGACGAGCTGGCGCGCGGCGGGGCGCTGGGCGGGTCGCACCTGCTGCCGAGCGTGCGCGGGGAGCTGCTGCGGCGGCTCGGCCGGACCGGTGAGGCCCGCGAGGCGCTCCGGGACGCCGTCGCCCTGTGCGGGAACGCCACCGAGCGGCGCCTGCTGGAGCAGAAGATCGCCGCCCTGGGCTGACGCGTCAGCCGGCGCGGCCCACGACGCGCGCGAGGCGCGCCCGCACGCGCTCGCGGACCGGGACCCACGGCGCCTGCTGCGGCCAGTGCAGCACCACCGACCGCCAGCCGCGGGCCAGCCGCAGCACCAGGCCCGCGGGGGAGCGGAACGGCCGCGCCGAGATCGACACCGCCAGCGCGTCGTCGTAGCGCACGGACCCCGGCTCGAGGTGGAAGCTCAGGTCGAGGTCGTCGTGCACGTCGTGGTCGCGGTGCACCGAGGACCGCGCCGCGCGCCACGCCGATGCCCGCATCGCGAACGCCGAGCCGAACACCGGCGTGCCGCCCACCGCCAGCGCGCCCAGGCGGAAGTACGTCTGCATGTACAGCAGGTGCGCCAGGTGCCGGGGGACGAGCCGCATGCCGCGGAACCGCCCCGGCCCCGTGACGGCGCCGGTCGACGGGTCGTCCCGCAGCAGCTCGTCGACGCGCGCCAGCCAGCCCGGCGGCAGCACGCTGTCGGCGTCCACCCGGGCGATCACGTCACCCGTCGCGGCGTCGTACCCGGTGGCCGCGGCGGGCCAGATGCCGCGCCGGGGCTCGTGGACGACGCGGGCCCCCGCCGCCGCCGCGAGGTCCGCGGTCGCGTCCGCGCTGCCGTTGTCCACGACGACGACCTCGTCCGGCGGCCGGGTCTGCGCCGCGAGGGAGGCGAGGCACCGGGGCAGCCGCTGCGCCTCGTCGAGCGCCGGCACCACCACGGTGATCCGCAGCGGCGCGGGGTCGCGGGGGAGCGTTCGGTCGGGCACGGCTCATCCCCTCACGCGGCCGCCGGCCCCGCAACCGCGCCCGCTGCCCCGCGTGAGCCACTTCCTGCGGCGGCCGCACTACCGGTGCGTGGCCGCCACCGGTCGCCGGGACGCGGCAGCGCGGGTGAGGCACAGGCCACCGAGGACCAGCACGGCGGCCGCCCCGACGAGCGCCCACGTCTGCGCGGGTCCGGACTCCGCCAGGGCGGTGCCCGGAGCCGCGGCGTCGTCCGCGGTGGCGGCCGCAGGAACCGGCGCGGCGACGGGCACCGCGGGCGCGGCCGCGGGCGTCACGACGAGGACCGTGGGGGCGGAGGACGAGGGCGCGTAGCTGCCGAAGCCGCTGTAGTCGGCGACCAGGGTCACGTCGGTCGCGGTACCGACCGGCAGGGACAGCGTGGCGACGCCGTCCGGGCCGATGGTCGCGGTGCCGACGGCGACGCCGTCCGCCGTGAACGTCACCGTGCCGGTCGGCGTGGCCGCGCCGACCGCCGAGACCGTCGCGGTCACCGTGGTGCTCCCGCCGGCGGTGGCGGGGGACGCCGTCACGGTGGTCGTGGTCGGCGTGGACACGCAGGACGGGTCCGTGAACACGTTGTCGTCCAGCGTCACGGCGCCGTTGCGCGCCAGTACGCGGCCCGCGACCGTCGTGCCCGTGTCGAGCGTGATGGACGTCAGTGCCATCACCGTGCCCGCGAACGCTGTGCTGCTCCCGAGCGTCGCCGAGGCACCCACCTGCCAGAAGACGTTGCACGCCTGGGCGTTCCCGGTCAGCACGATGCTGGTGCTCGACGCCGTCGTCATCGACGCGCCCACCTGGAAGACGAACACCGCGTTCGGGTCGCCCTCGCCGTCGAGGGTCACCGCGCCGCTCACGCCGAGGCTGCTGGTCGCGTTGTACACGCCGGCGAGGTAGGTGCCTCCGGCCACCGCCGAACCGAGGCTCGTGCCCGTCGGTGCCCGCCCCTCCGCGTCGAGGTAGGCCGTCGTGAGCGAGGACTGCGCCGACGCGGCGGCGGCGTCGCCCGCGTGGATCGCGCCACCGGCCGTACCGGGCGGGAACCCGGTGATCGCGTTGCCGGGACTCACCCCGAGCTCGCCGCTCAGCACCGAGGGGCCCGTATTGGTCACGGTCGACCCGGCGAGCACCGAGTAGGCGCCGGCCGTGCCCAGGCCGACCGCGTCCTCGTACGAGGCCGCCCCAGCCGGTGCGGCCACCGCCACCAGGCACGCCACGAGCGCGGCGGCTCCCAGAGCGCCCGACGCCCCGTGGCGCGACCTCGGGCGTCCGGTGCGCAGCAGCGCGAGCGGGGTAGGACGTGCGGCACGATCCGACATGGGAAGCCTCTCGAGGAGCTGGTCCCGCGACCTCACCGCGGGGGTTCCCGGACGGCGCCGTGTCGGACACGCGTGCATCCCCAGGTGCGGGAGTTCCCACGTCGACGGTGATGGCGCGTCGACGGCCTGGGACGGACAGTACGCGCGTTCCCGGGTGCTGCGGGGGCGAGACCCGTTTGCCACACCGGCTGCGTCTCATCCGGTCGCCGGCGCGGACGATGGGGAGGAGGCCGTGCCCGGGAACCGCCCGGCGCCGACGCACACCGAGGGGGCCGTCACGGACGCCGACAGGGACGCGCCGCCGGTGGACGACCCGGCCTGGCGGTCGGTGCTGCAGGACGTCCTGCGCGACCCGGCGCGGCACGCGCTGCACGCCCAGCCGATCGTCGAGCTGGCCACGGGCTTCGTCACCGGGTACGAGCTGCTGTCGCGGTTCGACGGCCCCTGGCGCGCCGCACCGGACGTCTGGTTCGCGGCCGCGGAGCGGTGGGGGCTGAACCCGCCGCTGCAGGCGCGGGTGCTCCAGAAGGCCGTCGCGGCGCGGGACGACCTGCCGCCGAACACGTTCCTGACCGTGAACGTGGACCCGCACCTGCTGGCCGACGACCTGGTCGCGGGGGAGCTGCTCCGGCACGCGGACCTGTCGCGCGTCGTCCTCGAGCTCACCGAGCACACGCAGGTGGACGGCGAGGGGCGCGCGATGGCGGTGCTGGACCGTGCCCGCGCCGCGGGCGCGCTGGTCGCGATGGACGACGCCGGCACCGGCTACGCCGGCCTGCAGCTGCTCCTGGAGCTGCGGCCGGACATCGTCAAGCTCGACCGCGCGCTCGTGTCGGGTGTCGACGCCGACCCGGTGAAGCGGGCGCTCGTCCAGGTGTTCGGCGACCTGGTCGGCCGGATGGACGCGTGGGTCCTCGCGGAGGGCATCGAGACCCGCGGCGAGCTGGACGCCCTGATCGGGCTCGGTGTGCCGCTGGGTCAGGGGTGGGCCCTGGGACGCCCCGCGCCGCACATGCTCGCCGCCCTGCCGGCCGAGGACGCGGCGCACATCCGTGCCACGGCGTCGCGCGCCTCGTTGACGGGCAACGTCGCGAGCGTCGTGCGACCGGCGCGCGCCGGCCGGGACCGCGCGCAGTGCGACGTGCTGCTGGCCGGGAACGGGATGGTGCTGGAGGTCCGCGGTACATCCGGCCGGTGGGCCCCGGCGATGACCGTCGCGCCGAGCGCGTCCGTGGTCGACGTGGCCCGCCGGGCGATGCTCCGGGACGAGCGGTGCCGGTGGGACCCGCTGGTGTGCACCGACGCGAACGGGGCCGTCGTCGGGACCGTCCCGGTCGACGCCCTGCTGCTGGCCGTCTGCGACTCATCCGGGACCTGACGCTGCCGATGGACCGTACGGCAGCCCCGTCGGGGCACGAGACCGAGAAGAGGACACCACATGAAGGCCTTCCGCTGCGGCGACGTCGTCCCCGGGTGCGCCCGCGCGTTCACCGGCACCGAGGACCAGATCCTCGCCGAGGTGGCCGAGCACGCCCGGCACGACCACGGCCTGGTCGAGGTGCCTGCCGAGCTGGTGGTCCAGGTGCGCGCGGCGATGGTCGCCGCCTGACCTAGGCCGCCAGGTGGAACGTCCGGGCGAACCGGTCCAGGAGCTCCCCGCGCCCGCCCAGCACCTCGACCACGCTCGTGGCGATGGCCCGGTCCGGGGGCAGCTCGCCCGAGATGACCCGGCGGATCCCCGGGCCCGCGGCGAACACGAGGTCCGCGGGCCCGGTCCCGGGCGTCACGTCGAGCGCGGGTCCGTCCACCCGGATCAGCAGCTCCGCGGGGCCGAGGTGCGCCGCGTACGCGGTCGGGGGCAGGTCCGCCGCCACCTGCGGCCGGAACGCGGTGCGCAGGGCGACGGTCATCGAGTCGGGCGTGATCACCTGCCCCTCGCGCGGCTCGCCCATCGCCTTGAATCCCCACGCCCCGAGCGCGTGCACCACCGGCTCGAGCTCGCGCCCGTACGGCGTCAGCTCGTAGACGATCACCCGGGAGCGCGGCGCCCGCCGGATGACCCCGGCCTCCTGCAGCTCCTTCAGCCGCGCCGCCAGGACGTTGCTGGGGATGCGGGGGAGCCCCGCGGCGAGCTCCCCGTAGCGGCGCGGTCCCACGAGCAGGTCGCGGACGATGAGCAGGGCCCAGCGCTCGCCGACGAGCTCGAGGCCGCGCGTCACCCCGCAGTACTGCCCGTAGTCGCGCGCTGCCACCGGAGTCAGGCCTGCTGGCTCGTCACGGCCTCGGGGCCGTTGGCGGCGGCGACAGGGTCCATCCAGCCGAACTCCAGGACGTTGCCGTCCGGGTCGGTCAGCTGGCGCTGGTACATGAAGCCGTAGTCGGAGGCGGGGCGCTCCTCGGTGCCGCCCGCCGCGATCCCGTCGGCCACCGTGGCGTCCACCGCCTCGCGGCTGTCCAGGAAGATCGCCGTGGCCACCGACACCGTGGTCGCCGGGTCGCCGACCGGCCGGTCGCTGAACGTCTGGAAAAAGTCCCGGGTCACGAGCATGAAGTAGCTGTGGTCGTCCTCCACGACGACGCACGCCGCGTTGTGGTCCGTGAAGAGCGGGTTGATGGTGAACCCGACGCCCTCGTAGAACGCCTTGGCGCGGTCCAGGTCGGTCACCGGCAGGTTGACGAACATGGCGGTCATCGTGCTCTCCCTCGAACGGTCGACGTGCTGACGGCCCCACACTTGCGAAAAACAAGTGCGACGTCAAGACCCCGCCCGGATCGCGGCGCGCGCGCGGGAGCGCGTGCCAGAGTGGGGCCGCGGCCGCCGGCACCGCGGCGCCACGGAGACGACGAGGAGGCGGCGATGACGCAGTACCTGATCTCGTTCGACGAGGGCGCGATGGCGGCCCTGACCCCGCAGGAGCTGGCCGTCGCGTCCGACGTCAGCCACCGGGTCGTCGACGACGCCCGGCGGGCGGGCGTGTGGGTGTTCGGCGCCGGCGTGGTCGGCGGGGCGGCCAGCATCGTCGGCACCGACGGGTCGGTGACCACCGGCGAGCACCCCGAACGCAAGGCCGTCATCGGCGGGTTCTCCGTCGTCGACGTCGCCACGCGGGACGAGGCGCTGCGCTGGGCCGCTCGGATCGCCGAGGCGTGCCGGTGCGCGCAGGAGGTCCGCCAGCTCATGGACGACGACGACGCCTGAGGGCGCAGGGACGACCACGCCCCTCATGCCGTGGGCGGACGTGGGCCGCGCCCCCGGGGGGACGCGCGGTCGTGCACCGGGCACGGACGATCGTCACCATGGAGCAGCTCACGCGGTGGATCGACCTCGCACTGGCGGCGGGCCTGGTGGCCGTCGCGATCACGGGGATCGCCCGCCGCGGCCGGCCCCGGGCTCTGCTGCTCGGGGCCGGCGCCGCGGCGCTCGCGCTGACCGTGACGGCGTACGCGCTGGAGGGGCTCCGGTGGCAGGTCCTCGCACTCACGGCCGTCGGCGGGGTCGTCGCCGCGCTGGCCACCTGGTCCCGCCGGCGCGCGCCGGGACGCCTGCCGCGCGGCCTCGCGACCGCCGGTGCCGTGGCGGCGACCGTCGTGGTCGCGCTCGCCGCCTGGGCGCTGCCGCCCGCGGTCGTCCCCGCGCCGACCGGGACCTCCGCCGTCGGCGTCTCGACCGCGGTGTTCACCGACCCGGCGCGCAGCGCGCACGGCGGCGCCCCGGACGGCACGTCGCGCTCCCTCCCCGTGACGGTCTGGTACCCGGCGGAGGCCGGCCCGGGCGGGCCCCTGCTCGCCGACGACGCCGCGACCACGGTCGGCGGGCTCGCCGACCAGTACGGCCTGCCCGCCTGGGTGCTGGCCGAGCTGCGGGACGCCCGCGGGCACGCGACCCCCGACGCCGCCGCGCGCGACGGCGCGTTCCCCGTCGTGCTGTTCTCGCCCGGGCTGACCAGCAGCCGGTGGCTGGCGTCGTCCTGGGCGGCCGAGGTCGCGAGCCACGGCACCGTCGTCGTCGCGGTCGACCACCCCTTCGACGCCGCCGCCGTCACGACGGCCGACGGCGTCGTCGCGAGGAGCGCGCTCGTCGCGACGGGGGACGCGGAGACCGACGCACGCCTCGCGCAGGAGTGGGCGCGGACCCGTGCGGCGGACCTCGCGGCGGTGCTCGACGCGCTGGCCGCGGCGCAGCCCGGGACGCCCGCGCTCGCCGGCGCGGACCTCGAGCACGTCGTCGCCACCGGGCACTCGGCCGGGGGCGCCGCCGCGCTGCTGCTCGCGAGCACGGACCCGCGGGTCGACGGCGTCGTGGACATCGACGGCATGCCCCGGTCACCGGCCGTCGACCGGGGGATCCCCGCGGTCGTGCTGGTCGCGGGCGACGCCGGCCCGATGCCCGAGTACGCGCGGGCCACGGACGCCCTGGTGGCAGCGGGCGCGACCCGCGTCACCGTCGACGGCGTCGCCCACCTCGGCTTCACCGACGCCTCCCTGGTGCTGGCGCCGGTGCCGCGGGTGCTGGGCGCGCGGGCGGGTGCCGGCCCCGCGACGGCCGCGGCCGCGACGCTGGCCGTCGTCGACGCCGCCGTGACCGGCGCGCCGGTGGACCGGGACGCGCTGGCCGCCCTGGGCGCCGTCGGCTGAGGCCGGTGCCTCGTCCCGTGCGGCCGCCCTACGCTGTCCGGATGAGCCGAGCGCTGGACGACGGGCCCTTCTTCCACGGCACGAAGGCCGACCTGCGGACCGGTGACCTGCTCACGGCGGGCTTCCGGTCGAACTACCGCCCCGAGGTCGTGATGAACCACGTGTACTTCACGGCGATCTCCGACGGCGCCGGGCTCGCCGCGGAGCTCGCCGCCGGCGACGGCGCACCCCGGGTGTACGTGGTCGAGCCGACCGGGCCGTTCGAGGACGACCCGAACGTCACCGACAAGAAGTTCCCCGGCAACCCCACCCGCTCCTACCGCAGCAGCGCACCGCTGCGGGTGGTCGGCGAGGTCACGGACTGGACCCGCCTGACGCCCGAGGCGCTGGCGACGTGGCGGCGGCGCCTGAGCGCGCTCCGGGACGACGAGCGCGGCGAGATCATCAACTGACCGCGCCTCGGGCACCCCGGCCGCTGCGGCTGCGCACGAGGCCGCACACCACCAGCGCGCCGGCGAGTGCAGCGAGCACCCCGCCGGCGACCGGGACGACGCGGTCGAACTGCCCGGCCTGCGCTCGCGTCCAGGCCGCGGTGGAGACGTCGCCCGTCATGAGCGTGGCCAGGACGGTCCCGCTGACGGCGATGCCGGCCGCGGTGGTCACCTGGACCGCGGTGTCGACCAGCGCGGCGCCGATCGTCGTCCGGTCCGCCGGCAGGCCCCGCATGACGTTCGTTCCGGCCACGACCCCGTTGACCCGCATGCCCGCGGCCACGAGGACGAGGGAGACCGCCACCCAGCCGTAGCCGGCCGTCCCGAGCCCGGCGTAGACGGCCAGGCCGAGGACGACGGTCACGGCGCTGACCGAGGCCGCCCGCTCCAGGCCGAGCCGCTCCATGACCGGACGGACGAGGAAGCCGCCGCCGATCAGCACCAGCACCTGCGGCAGCGTGCCGAGGGCGGCCTGCGCCGGCGTCCAGCCCCACGCGAGCTGCAGCTGCAACGTGACCAGGTAGCCCAGGCCGGCCGTCGCGAGGCCCGTGGCGGCCTTGAACGCGAGCCCGGACGACACCAGGGGGCGCGCGATCAGCGGCAGGTCGATCAGCGGGTGCCGCGCCGAGCGCTCGCGCCCCACGAACGCGAGACCCGCGCCGACGGCGCCGGCGGTGGCCGCCCAGGGCAGCCACGCCGGGACGTGCGTCTCGACGAAGAGCGTCGGCGCCACGAGCGTGAGGACGATCGCCGCGGTGCCGAGGAGCCCACCGGGGACGTCGACGGGCGCGCGGTGCAGCTCGGCCGGGTCGTCGGCGGCGACACCGCGGCGGATGCAGGCGAACGCCAGAGCCGCGACCGGTGCGTTCACGAGCAGCAGGACCTGCCACGGGGCGAACGCGAGCGCGAGGCCGCCGGCAGCGGGACCGAGCCCGAGGCCCACCAGCCCCACGGTGGAGATGACGGTCGTCGCGCGGACCCGCAGCGCGTCCTCGTCGAACAGGCGGAACGCGAGGGCCAGCGAGCCGGGCGTGGTCATGGCCGCGGCCACCCCCATGCCGGCGCGGACCGCGACCAGCTGCCCGGTCGTCGTGACGAGCGCGGCGGCCAGACTGGCCACCGCGAGCAGGACCAGCCCGGTCAGCATGACCCGACGCCGTCCGACACGGTCCGCGAGGGCGCTGATGGTGAGCATCAGGCCGCCGAAGACCACCGCGTAGGCGCCGGTGACCAGCTGCAACGACGCGGCGGAGGCGTGCAGGTCGCGGCCGATGGTCGGCAGCGCGACGTTCAGGATCGAGTTGTCGAGCATCTCGACCAGGAACACGGCCGACAGGCCGAGCAGGGCGACCCACGCCTCGCGCAGGTTCCTCGGGGGTCGATCGGGGGTGGCCGTCGCGGCGACGCGCGGGTGCTGCTGTGCGGACATCGGGGTGCACTCCTTCGAGGAAGAAGTGGCGACTCACCCGAGACCGCGTGCGCGCGCCGACCCGTACGGGACGGCGTTTTTCCTTCAGACGACCGCGAGCGTACCCCCGTCGCCCAGCAGGTGCCCGCGGCGCCAGACCGCCCGGATGCCGAGGCTGTCGCCGATCGTCGTGGTCGGGTCCCCGTCGACGAGCAGCAGGTCCGCGCGCTTGCCGGGTGCGATGCGCCCGCGGTCGGCGAGGCCGAACCGCCGTGCGGGGGTGCTGGTGGCGGCACGCAGCGCCTCGACCGGGGTCAGACCCGCACGCACCAGGTACTGCAGCTCGTGGTGGACGCTGGCCCCGTGGGCGAGTCCGCCCATGAACGGCAGCGGGACCGAGGCGTCGGTGCCGACCAGCAGGTCGACCCCGGCGTCGTGCAGCGCCTTGACTGAGGCGAGCACGTCGTCCAGGCGCCCCTGCGGGTAGCGGTCGAAGCTCGAGCGGAGCGTCCGCAGCCAGGCGTCGCCGAGCCGCTCCGACACCCGGGGGTCGGCGGCGAGCTCGGCACCCGTGACGCCCATCATGGACGCGTCCAGCACGACGCACGGGACGACGAACGCGCCGGACGCCGCGATCAGGTCGATGATCTCGGGCGTGTGCGGGCGGTCCATGAACAGGTGGACCAGGCCGCCGATCCCGGCCTCGACCGCCATCCGGGTGGCGTCCACGGTGAGGGCGTGCGCGACCGTGAGCATGCCCGCGCGCCGGGCGGCGGCGACCCCCGCCTCGAGGGTCGGGCGGTCGAGGGCGGGCAGGCCCGGGTGCCCCTCGACCGTGCCGTCGTCGACCATGAACTTGATGTAGTCGGAGCCGGACGCGACGAGCCGCGGGACGAACGCGACCGCCTCCTCGGGGGTCGTGACGAACGGCATCACCGGGGGCGCCTGGTCCCCGGCCGCCCCCGCCGCGCCCGCGCCGGGCGGGGGGCCCGGGCGGAAGCCGTCGGGGAACAGCTCGGACGGGTGGCCGCCCGGGGGAGTGAGGGCGAACCCGGACGAGCGCACGTCGGCGACGGTGTCGTCCTCCTCGATGCCGGCGCGGTTCGGGCGGGTGTGGGTGCCCTGCATCTCGAGCTGGGTCGTCACCCCGAACCGCAGCGCGAGGGCGAGGCTGTCCCGGTTGGTGTGCACGTGCGCGTCGAACAGGCCGGGCAGGACCGTGCCACCCCCGGCGTCGACGACCCGTGCGCCGGGGTCGGGCTCACCGCCGACGGCGGTGATGGTCGTGCCGTCGACGGTCAGGCTCCTGGCGGGCAGGACGACCTCGCCGTCGAAGATGCGGACGTTCGTGAGGTGCGTGCTCATGCGGCTCTCCTGGAGCTCGGGGGTGCGTCGCGGGTGGGTGCGACGTTAACGAACATGTTCGTCACGAACAAGTTCGGCACGCCGGTCGTGGTCGCGCCCGGCCGGTCGCCGCCCGTAGATTGACCGCCATGCCTGCACCTCGGAGCCGCCGCGAGCGACCGGCCAAACCGGCGCTCACCAGGGAGGGGATCGTCGACGCCGCCGTCCGGCTGATGGAGCAGGAGGGCCTGGAGCGCGTCACGATGCGGCGCCTGGCGACGGAGCTGGACACGGGAGCGGCGTCGCTCTACGTCTACGTGGCGAACACGGCGGAGCTGCACGCGGCGGTCCTCGACCGGCTCCTGGCCGAGGTCGACCTCCGGGCGGCGGGCGCGCGGGGGTGGCGGGAGCGGCTCGACGCCGTCGTCGGGAGCTACACCGACGTGCTCCAGGCGCGACCCGCGCTGGCCCGGTCGGCGATGGTGACCCGGCCCAACGGCCCGCACTACCTGGACCTGGTGGAGACGCTGCTCGCCCTGCTGGAGGAGGGCGACGTCCCCGCCGCGCAGGCGGCGTGGGGGGTCGACCTGCTGCTGCACAACGCGACGGCGATGGCCGCCGAGCACGCCGCCGGCCCGGACGACCGGCAGGCGGCCCGGGAGTGGGACCGGCTCGGTGTCCTGCTCACCCACGCCTCGCCCGAGCAGCACCCGCGCGTGCACGCCCAGGCGCAGCACCTGCTGTCGGGCACCCCCGACGAGCGCCGGCGCTGGCGCCTGCAGACGCTGGTCAACGGCATCCTGGCGACGCCCTCCGACGGCTAGGACGACGGCGGCCGCGCGTACGGTCCCTGCCGTGCCGGCTGGTCAGCCTCGCGACAGCGCCCGGGCGAGGACGCCCGCCGCGACGGCGAGCCCGACGAGCACGACGCCCACCTCGTGGAACGCGGCGAGCGCGGCCGACCCGTCGCCGCCCGCCGCGGCGATCGAGCCGAGCACGCTCACCCCGACCGCACCACCGAGCCGCTGGACGATGTTGTACAGGGTGTTGCCGTCGGCGAGCTCGCGCTCCTGGAGCGGTGCGAGGAACGCGCTGAGCAGCGGCGTCGTGACGAACCCCGCGGCGAGAGCGCGGCCGCAGAGCATGATCGCGGTGGCCCACAGCGGCGTGTCCTGCGTGAGCAGCAGCATGACCCCGCTCGACGCGGCCAGCACCGCGAACCCGAGCGTCACGAGGGTGCGCAGCGGCAGGTGCTCCGAGATGCGCTGGCCCAGCGCGGTCCCCAGCCCCATGACGACGCCCTGGGGGAGCAGGGCGACCCCGGTCGCCAGCGCCGAGTGGCCCTGCACCTGCTGGGTGAACACGGGCATGAGGAACACGGTGCCGAAGGCGATGACCGACGCGAGGACCTGGAGCGCCAGGGCGAGGACGGACTGGCCGCCGCGGACGACGTCGAGCCGCACGGCGGGGGACTCCCGGCGCACCGCCCACCGGACGTAGGCCGCGAGCAGGAGGACGCCGACGGCGAGCAGGGTGAGGGGCTGCGCCCGGCCCCACCCGTCCGCCGCGCCGCGGGTGGCGCCGAGAAGCACCGCGACCAGGCCGCCGGAGAGCAGGACGAACCCCGCCGGGTCGAACCGCGTGCCGCTGCGGGAGCGCTCACCGACGTCGCGCAGCCGCAGGGCGAGCAGCAGCCCGACGGCACCCACCGGCACGTTGACCAGGAACACCCACCGCCACCCGCCGGCGCCGATCAGGAGACCGCCGAGCGAGGGCCCGAGCGCCGGGGCCAGGAACAGCACGACGGCCGCCGACACGGGGACCGTGCCGCCACCGACGCCGTCCTTGCCGAGCAGGATGCTGAGGGCGAGCGGCACCAGGGGAGCACCGACGAAGCCCTGGACGACCCGGGCGGTGACGAGCAGCTCGATCGTCGGGGCGAGGGCGCACACCGCCGACACGACGACGAAGCACGCCATGCTCACCAGGTAGACCCGCATCGTGCCGAACCGGCGCGAGGCGTACGCCGTGAGCGCGAGGCCCACCGCGAGCGACAGCAGGTAGCCGGACACGACCCACTGGACGGTGTCGAGCCCGACCGCCAGGTCGTGCGCGATGTCCGGCACCGCGACGTTGACGATGCTCGAGTCGAGCATGCTCAGCGCGGGCCCGACGAGCAGCCCGTAGCGCGCGACCGTGCCGAGCGTCGTGCCGGTGGTGCGTGCGTCCTCGCCGGCGACGGTCACGGCCGCTCCGCCTCGGAGCGCAGGGCGTCGAGCCACCGCAGCTCCTGCTCCAGGCGGTCGACGAGCTGCTCCTGCGCGCGGCGGCGCCACGGCCGGGCAGGTCCCGGCGCCGGCCCGGCGAGCAGTCCCTGCACCTGGGCGAGCGCCTGCTCGACGACCTCGCGTCGCACGCCGAGGACGTCGAGCCGTGCCGGGACCGGCAGCTCGTCGAAGAAGCTGACGCGGAGCAGGAACTCCTCGTCGTCGTCCGCGAGCTCGCGGGGGAGCGTCGACACCAGGTCGATCAGCAGCGCCCGGCCGGACTCCGTGATCGTGTAGACGTTGCGCGGCGGGCGGCCCTCCTGCTGCTCCACGGCCTTGGTCACCGCGCCGTCGCGCTCCAGCCGCCGCAGCGCGGGGTACAGCGCGTTGTTGTTGACCGGCGCGATCGAGGGGCGCCGGATCCGGTTCTTGAGCTCGTAGCCGTGGACCGGCCCGCCCCGCAGCACGCTGAGTGCGTAGATCTCCACCGTCATTCGTCCACCGTAACCTAGGTCGAACTGGACGGACCCGGATGTCCCCCGAACGGACGTCGGTAGGCTCGCGGGCGTGACGCACCTGGTCGGGGACATGGACGGGACCTCGCTCCACCCCGCCGGCCGGCAGCCGCGGTTCGCGGTGATCGGACCCGGCGCGATCGGCACCACCATCGCCGCCGCCCTGCACGAGCGAGGCCGGACCCCGCTGGTCGCCGGCCGCACGCCGGCGCGCGAGCTCCGGCTCGAGTCCGAGCAGGGGGACGTGGTCGTGCCCGGACCGGTCCGCACCGACCCGGACGGCGTTCGCGAGCCGGTCGACGTCGTCTTCCTCGCGGTCAAGGCGACGCAGACGGCGTCCGCC
Source organism: Cellulomonas hominis (assembly GCF_901521055.1). Lineage (GTDB taxonomy): Bacteria > Actinomycetota > Actinomycetes > Actinomycetales > Cellulomonadaceae > Cellulomonas > Cellulomonas endometrii. Next base: position 19,354 of record NZ_CABEGA010000062.1, read on the forward strand.
ACGCCCTGGCTCGCGGCGCTGTGCGGTCCGGGGACTGTCGTCTGCGTGCTGCAGAACGGCGTGGAGCAGGTCGACACCGTGACGCCGCTCGTCCGCGGAGGCGTCGTCGTGCCGGCCGTGGTCTGGTTCCCTGCGGTCCGCGAGCCCGGCGGCGCCGTCCGCCTCCTGGCCGACCCGCGCCTCACCGTGCCGGACGCCCCCGGGTCCGCGACGATCGGCGCTGCGCTGGACGGGACCCGCTGCGCGGTGGAGGTCGCCGCCGACTTCCCGACGATGGCGTGGCGGAAGCTCCTGCAGAACGCGGCGGCCGGGCTCATGGCGATCACCGGCCGGCGTTCGGGCGTGTTCCGCCGCGAGGACATGGGCGGTCTGACCCTCGCCTACCTCGCCGAGTGCCTCGCGGTCGCGCGGGCGGAGGGCGCACACCTGGGGGACGACGAACCCCGGCGGATCCTTGACGCGTTCCGAGCGTCCCCGGCCGACCGGGGGACCTCGATCCTCGCCGACCGCGAGAACGGGCGACCGCTCGAGTGGGACATCCGCAACGGCGTCGTCCAGCGACGCGGCAGGGAGCTCGGCATCCCGACGCCGATCAGCGACGTCCTGGTGCCGCTGCTCGCCGCCACGAGCGACGGGCCGGGCTGAGGACGACGACGCTCCGCGGCGCCGACCCAACGTTTCAGCGGGCCCACGACTTGTAGAGGCATGAGACCGACACGGCGGGACGAGCCGCCGCCCGACTTCGCGGCCTGGTACGCCACCGAGCTGCCGCGCACCTGCCGCACCCTCACGCTCGCCGTGGGCGACCCGGGGCTCGCCGAGGAGGCCGCCGCCGAGGCGTTCGCCCGCGCGCTCAACGCCTGGGACGCCGTGAGCCGCATGGACCGCCCCGCGTCGTGGGTGTACACGGTGGCGCTGAACGAGGTCCGCCGCACGTGGCGTCGCGCGCCGCTCGAGCGCCGCTACGTCGCGCGGCTGCGGGACGAGCGCGTCCCACCACCCGCCCCGCCCGACGACGCGCTCTGGCGCGCGGTCGCCGCGCTCCCGCCCCGCACGCGCACCGCGGTCGCGCTGCGCTACGTCGCCGACCTGACCGAGCCGCAGGTCGCCGACGCCATGAACATCTCCCGCGGCACCGTCGCGTCCACCCTGTCCGACGCCCGCCGGCGGCTCGCCGCCGCGCTGGGCCCCACCCGTGAGGAGCTCGCCCGATGAGCACCGACCCCCTGTCCCGGCTCGCCGACCTCGAGACGGCCAGCCCCGTCCCCGACCTCGCGGCGGTGCAGCGCCGTGCCCGGGCCCTGCGGACGGCCCGCCGACGCACGCGCCTGACCGTGGGGACGGTCGGCCTCGCCGCCGTGCTGACGGTCGGCGGCGTCGTCGTGCCGCAGCTGGGCGGACAGACGCCCGGAGTGCCCGGCGCGCCGGCCGTCGCCCTGGCGCTGGGCGTCGCACCCGCTCGCGCCTCCGACGCGGCCACCGGCTGCGGCTCCGGCTACGCCGAGTGGGCCGACCCCGACGAGTGGGCTGCCGACAGCCGCGTCACCCGCGCGGCGACCCTGCTCGGGGACGCCCCGTGGCCGCTCGCGAGCGTCGGCGTGCACGGCCAGACCATGGACTGCCCGGACGCCATGCCCGTCGCGGTGCTGCTCGACACCGACCCGCTGCGGGGGATCGCCGTGTACGCCGACGTGGCGGACCCGTTCCCCGCCGGCACCGACGGGGTCACGGACGTCAGCGTCCGAGGCGTCGACGGGCGGCTGCGTGACCTCGGCGCCGGCATCCTCATGACCTGGGTCGACGAGGCCGGGGTCCGGTGGCTCGTCAACGGCAGCGGGATGACCGCCGACGACCTGGTCGCCGTCGTCGACGGGCTCGCCGTCGACGGCGTCCACGTCGACGCCGCGTCCGCACCCGCCGCCTACGAATGGGTCCCCGTCCCGGACGGACCCGCCGACCGCACCACGCGCACCTGGTGGGTCACCTACGGCGAGACGGCGTCCGTCGAGAGCTCCGACGGCACGGCGGAGCCGCCCCGCGGTGGCGGGGTGGAGCTGCAGGCACAGCTCGCGACCGCACCGCCGGAGGTCGCGGTGAGCTACTGGGCGCAGGAGACCGTGCTGGTCGACGTCGGCGGTCACCGGGCCGTGTTCAGCCCCTGGGGCGACCCCGACTCCGACGTGGGCGGGTGGCTGAGCTGGCAGGCCGACGGTGTCCGCTACACGGTGTCGGGCGCGCTGCCGGTCGAGGAGCTCGCGGACCTCGCCCGCCGCACGGTGCCCGCGGACGTCACGGACCCGCGGTTCGCGGGACTGCCGGTGCTGCCGGGCGTGAGCTGATCGGCGCCGGCGGAGCCCGCGCGGCCCTCCTGACGACCGTGCCCGCGGTGGTCAGGAGGGCGCCTGCGCCCCGGGGGCCGGCAGGCGGGCGAGCCGGCGCACCGCGGCCAAGCCGTCGGCGCTGCCCGGCCAGTGCCGCTCCAGCGCCCCCGCGCCCGAGCGCCGGACCACCGCGCGCAGCACCAGCGCGACGACCACCGCGTCGTCCGCGAAGCCGATCACCGGGATGACGTCCGGCACCAGGTCGAACGGCAGGGCGAGGTACGCCATCAGCAGCCACAGCCGGACGCGGACGCCGCGGGGGAGCGAGGGGTCCCCGGCGAGCCGGCGGACCAGCCGCAGCACGTCGGGCAGCAGCCGCAGCGCCTCACGCGCCGCGCCCTCCTCGGGGCGCCCGACCCACAGGGCGACGACCAGCGCGAGCCACAGGAGCAGGACGCCGCCGGCGACGGCCAGCGTCCAGGTCACCAGTGCGTGGTCCACGGGGTCGAGTGTCGGGGTCAGGGCGCGTCGTCCGCGACCCGGAGCGTCACGGCGCCGGGCGGTCGATGGCCTCCGCGGAGGTCAGGTTCGCCTCCAGGTCGGCGAGTGCGGCGAGGATCTCCGTGACGCGGTCGCCGGGCAGATCGCCGGCCGTGGTCCGCTCGAGGGTCGCCCAGGCGTCCGAGACCTTCTGACGGAGCGCGAAGGCGGCCTCCGTCGGGTGGACGATCACGACGCGGCCGTCGGTGGGCGACGGCTCGCGCCGGACGAGCCCGGCCTTGGCGAGGCGGGCGATGCTCCGCGCCATCGTCGGCGCGTCGGAGTCGAGGGTCTGGACCAGATCGACCTGACGCTGCGGCCCGTCCCGCCACAGCGTCATGAGCACGAGCTCCTGCCCGGGTCGGAGCCCGGCGTCGCGGAGCAGGCGGCCGGCGAGCGCCTTGTGGAGCCGCGCCAGCCTAAACACGGCGTAGCTCAGGGGGTGCTCGTCGAGGCCCGTCGGTTCGTCCACTCCAGGAGCGTACGTGCTCACCGCCACGCGGTCGGTCCCGGAAGTTGTTCGAACAGGGAATTTCCCGCGCCAGTAGTTGTTCGGCTAAGTGTTCTGGTCCCACGACAAGGAGCACTCCGATGACCGACCGCCCGACCACCGCCTTCCAGCCGATCACGGCGGGGAGCCTCCAGCTCCGCAACCGCGTCGTCATGGCGCCCATGACGCGCAGCCGCGCGTACGGCAACCGCGCCACCGCGGAGATGGCCACCTACTACGCCCAGCGCGCCGGCGCCGGGCTCATCGTCACCGAGGGCATCCAGCCCAGCCCCGTCGGGCAGGGCTACCCGGACACGCCCGGCCTGCACGCGCCCGAGCAGGTGGAGGCGTGGCGCGTCGTCACCGACGCGGTGCACGCCGCAGGCGGCGCGATCGTGGCCCAGCTGATGCACACGGGGCGGGTGGGGCACCCGAGCACCACCGAGGCGGCCGGCCACGGGCCGCTGACGCCCGTCGGGCCGTCGGCCGTGCGGGCGGCCGGGCAGGTCTTCACCCCGACGGGTCTGCACGACCACGTCACTCCTCGTGAGCTCACCGAGGACGACATCGCCGCCACGACCGCCGACTTCGCGTCCGCGGCCCGCAACGCGGTCGCCGCCGGGTTCGACGGGGTCGAGGTCCACGGCGCCAACGGCTACCTGCTCCACCAGTTCCTGTCCACGAACGCCAACCGGCGCACCGACCGGTGGGGCGGCAGCCCGGAGAACCGGGCCCGCTTCACTCTCGACGTGGTCGCCGCGGTGACCGAGGCCGTCGGCGCGGACCGCACCGGCCTGCGCATCTCCCCGGCCAACGGCCTGGGGGACACCGTCGAGTCCGACCACGTGCAGACGTACACGCACCTCGTGCGCGAGCTGAGCCGGTACGGGCTCGCCTACCTGCACCTGGTCGAGGCGGGCGACCCGGACCTGACGCCCGTCGTGCGCGACCTCTGGCCCGGGGTGCTGATCCTGAACCCCGCGACCCCGGACCCGCTGGACCACCCGAGCCGCCTGGACCTGGTCGAGCGGGGTGCTGCCGACCTGATCTCGTTCGGCCGGCTGTTCATCGCCAATCCCGACCTCCCCGACCGGCTGGCGACCGGCGCGGCCCTGATGCTCCCGGACATGTCCCGGGCCTACGGCGGCGACCACCGCGGCTACACCGACTACCCGACCCTGACGGCCTCGGCATCAGCAGCGACCGTCTGATCAGACCCCTCTCGAGACACGACCCGGGTGGCTGCGGTGGCTCGCCGCAGCACCCGGGGCCGTCACTGCGGTCGCCAGCCGCCGTCGTCCCGGACGGCCCGGCTGATCCGCTGGCTGATCTCCCGCAGCTGCCGGGCCTGCCGCGCCGTGAGGCGGTCGAGGACGAGCCGGTGGACGACTTCCACGTGGCCGGGCGTCGCGCTCCGCACCTTCTCCGCCCCGAGGTCGGTGAGGACGGCCAGGGTGTAGCGCCCGTCGGCCGGGTCCGGTGTGCGGCGCAGCCAGCCCTGGGTCTCCAGCCGGGTGGCCGCGCGGGACAGCCGCGACAGGGTGCTGTTGGCGTATCCCGCCAGGACGCTCATCCGCAGCGTGCGGTCGGGCGCCGTGGCCAGCGCGTACAGGACGCCGTACTCGAAGTGGGAGAGCTGCGCGTCGCGCTGGAGCTGGCCGTCCAGCGCAGCCGGCAGCCACTCCAGGACCGTCGCCAGGGCGGCCCACGTCTCGAGCTCCTCACCCGTGAGCTCCGTGGGCGCGCTCGTGGGGGCATCGGGGTCCGGCATGGCGGTCAGCCTACGCGGACACGGCCGCCGATGGTGGTGTGATGACTTGCCCAAGCAAGTGCTACGTTCGTCTGCAGCACTTGCTTGGGCAAGTGAGACGACGGGAACGGGAGAGCAGCGGTGGATCTGGATCTGGTGGGGAAGCGGGCGTTCGTGAGCGGGTCGACGCAGGGCATCGGCTACGCGATCGCCGAGGCGCTGCTGGCCGAGGGGGCGGAGGTGGTCGTCAACGGGCGGAGCCAGGACCGGGTGCAGACGGCGGTGCGTTCGCTCGAGGCCGCCGTCCCGGGCGCCACGGTCTCCGGTGCCGCGGCCGACTTCGCGGACCCCGCACAGGTCAGGCGGCTGCTCGGGTCGCTGGGGGAGGTCGACGTCCTCGTCAACAACGTGGGCGTCTTCGGCGTCGGCGCGTTCGAGGACGTCGCCGACGAGGAGTGGCAGCGGTACTTCGACGTCAACGTCATGAGCGGCGTGCGCCTCTCCCGGCACGTGCTCCCGGGCATGCTCGCGCGCGGCTGGGGCAGGATCATCTTCATCAGCAGCGAGTCCGGCGTGGACGTGCCGTCCGACATGCTGCCCTACGGGATGTCCAAGGCGGGGACGCTGGCACTCGGCAACGGCCTGGCCAAGCTCACCCGGGGGACCGGCGTCACCGTGAACACGATCCTCGGCGGCCCGACGTACTCCGACGGCGTCGCCCGGGCCGTCGAGGACATCTCCCGCGCGCAGGGCGTGCCCGTGGACGACATGAAGAGCGCGATCGCGGCCTCGAACGCGACCTCGCTGCTGCAGCGGTTCATCGAGCCGGCCGAGATCGCCAGCCTCGCCACCTACCTGGCGAGCCCCGTCTCCTCCGCCACCAACGGCGCCGCCCTGCGCGCCGACGGAGGAGTCCTCACGACGATCCTCTGAACCCGTGGGCCGCAGCGGTCAGGCGCCCGTCTTCCGCACGGCGGCACGGGTGCTCGCCGTGGTGGCGCTCGTGCTCGCGGCCGGGTCCTCGGGGCCGGTGCCGTGCCAGCGGAAGCGCTCGACGAGGGCGGCGGCCCAGGGCACGCGCGTGACCGCGGCGAGCAGGAGGTAGCCGGCCGCGCCGCCGACGACGTTGAAGACCAGGTCGTTGACGTCAGCGAGGTGCCCGCCACCCAGCAGGTGCGCGGTGACGAGCTGCGTCACCTCGATCCCGAGGCTGACGCACGCCGCCGCCGCCACGGTCCGCCACCACGAGGGCCGCACCATGAGCAGCGGCACCAGCATCCCGAGCGGGACGAACACCACGATGTTCATCACCGCGTCGGCCATCTCGTACCCCGCCAGAGGCACCAGGGCCAGGTGGTCGCTCCAGGGCGCGCTGCCGGCGGGCTTGTCCAGGAAGACCGGGAAGACCGTGTTCGCCACGATCCCCGCCGCGTACACGCAGAGCGCGAGAGCGAGGGCGGCGCGCGGGACCGAGAGCCGCCCACGCCGCGCGAGGGACCACAGCAGCACCGCCAGGGTGGCTGCGGCCAGGGGGACGACGACCGGGAGGACGGGGACCTGGCGGAACACGGGCGGACAGACCTCTCGGGCAGGATGCGGCGGCGGCACGTACCGACGACGAGCCAGCGTCGCAGTGACCCGCGGAGACGTGCATCCACCTGGGGTCGGACATCGTCGTCAGGTGGCCGGCTCGGCCGGCGAGCTAGGGTCGGCGCCGTGCGGGATCCGTCGCTGACCATGCTGTGGGAGCCCGTCGACGCCCGCGCGGCGCTCTCGCACCGCTTCGGTCTCGACTCGGCCGCCGCGGCCGGTGCCCACGTCGCTGCCGCGGTCGCCGACCACTGGGACCTCCGCACCACGTGCGAGCGCGTGGTCCTCAGCGACCAGAACCTGCTGGCGTGGGTGCACGGCGACGGCCGGACGTTCGTCGTCAAGGCCTGTGCCGCGGAGCCGTCGTTCGCCCGGCTCGCTGCCGTCGCGGACGTCGTCGCCCTGCTCGGCAGCCAGGGACTGCCGGTGGCCGCGCCGTTGCCGGCGCTGGACGGCTCGCACCGCGTGGTGGTCGACGGGCCCGTGCGGCTGTCGGTGTTCGTCATGCCGCTGGTCGTGGGGCGGTCGCTCGACCCCCGGGACGCCACCGCCGTGCGGGCGACCGGCGTGGCGCTGGCCCGGATGCACCGCGCGCTGGCCGGGATCGACGTCGAGCTGCCCGGGCCCGTGCCGCCGGCCGTGGCCGGGGTCGCCGACCCGCGGCCGGTCCGGGCGCTGCCGGACGGCGCGCCCGGGCGGACCCGCGCACCGCGAGCCGCCGCGCGGTTGGACGCGCTGCTCGCCGACCTGCCGGACCTCGACGTCACCCCGACGCTCCTCCACGGCGACGTGCGGGGGGCGAACGTGCTCATCGCCGACGGCGGAGCAGCGGTGCTGCTCGACCACGACACCATGGGGCTCGGGCACCGCGTGCTCGACCTGGCCCGCGGGGCCGCGACGATCGCGACGCAGTTCCGCGCCTGGGACCCGCCGCCTCCCGGCGCGCGCCGTCACCTGGTCGACGGGTACCGCGAAGCTGCTCCGCTGACGCCGGTCGAGGAGCGGTGGCTCGAGGCCGCGCTGCTCGCGGAGGGCCTGCGCCACGTGCCGGCGGGCGACGACCCCACGGGCTGGGCGGCGGCCGTCGAGCGCGACGTGGACGCGTAGGGGGCGACTCGGTCGAGCGGGTGGGCTGACGCCGTCCGCCTGCGCGGACCTGCGAGATCACCGCGTGGACGTCGTGTGGACGTCCTGCTCGGGCCGGCGGAAACCGCCGCCCCGGCAGCGGCGAGCCCCTAGCGTCCCGCGCATGGGCGTCCTGAGAGAACCGGACCCGGACCTGCCGGCAGACCCGCGCCGGGCGACGGTCCTGCTCCGTTGGTCCCGCGTCCTGCGGTGGTCCGCCGCCGCGATGCTGCTCCTCCCGGTCGCGGCGGCGGCGTGGGCCGTCGAGATCCGCGAGCCCGTGGTGGTGGCCGCGTGGTTCGTCGCCAGCCCGCTCGTGGTGGGCCTCGCTCTCGCCGTGGCCGCGACGGTCGTCGCTCTGGGCGCCGCCGCCGTCGGCCTCGCCGCGCAGGAGGTGGGGGCGCCTCCGGGCAGCCGACGGTGGTACGTGCGGTGGCCGGTCAACACCGCCAAGCTCGCACTGCTGCTCGCCGGGTGGGCGGGGGCTGGTCTGGCGTTCCTCTTCGGCCTCGGCCTGGGCGATGCCCATCTGCTGCGCCCGACGAGCGCGGGGGGTTGCCGGGTGATCGTGGTCGAGCGTGCCTACGGCGGCGTCGACGTCTACGCCGCCCCGGCGGGCGCGTTCCGGTCCCGGCCCGTGGAGGACGTGTACGACTCCGGCTGGGCTCCCGTCTCGCTGGGCACGTACGACCTGACGTGGGACGGTGAGACAGCTGACCTCGTCCTGCGCGGCATGTCCTTCTCCCTCCGGCCGGAGGACGACGCACCTGCCCGGGCGGTCGTCGACTGCGAAGCGCTCTCGCGCCGGGAGGGCAGCGCGTGACGGCCACGTCTCGTGCCCTGACTCAGGACCGCCTCGCCGACGCGCCGACACGGTGAGCTCGACACTGTGCTGTCCGGGAGGGGCGCGAGCCGCTAGCGCGTCGCGTACCGCGCCGACATGGTCAGCGCCGCCTCCTCGACGGCACGGGCGACCGCGTCGGCCCCGGGGTCCCAGTCGAGCAGGAACATCCGCGGCCACAGCACGAAGTTCGAGATCATGCCCATCATCTGGGTGGCCGCCATCGTGGGGTCCTCGACAGACAGCGTCCCGGCTCGGGCGGCGGCCTCGAGGTAGCGACGCACCTCCTCGAAGAACGGCAGCTTCCCGAGGTCGAACTGCCGGCGGCCGAGCTCCGGCGATGACGGCGCCTCGCTGATGACGAGGCGGAACAGGTCGGCCATCCCCGGCCGGCTCAGCAGCTCGGCGTACACGGTCCCGAGTGCTCGGATGCCCGCCTCCGGGTCGGCGGGATCGAGGTCCGCGGTGAGCTGCGTCCGGGGCGTCCACACGTCGTCGACGATCGCGTCGAACAGCGAGTCCTTGGTGGGGAACTGCTTGAACAGCGTGGACTTCGAGACCTGCGCGGCCGTGGCGACCTGCGCGAGGGAGGTGCGCGCGAACCCCTGGCTCCCGAAGAGCGTGGTGGCTGCGGCGAGGATCGCGGCCCGCTTGTCTGCGGCGACGCGCTCGTGGAACGACGACATACCCGGCACGGGCCTCAGCGTACCGGTGCGCGAGTCGCTTGACTCGCCTCACGCGACGGGTGCACGCTTCGTGGGGCGAGTCGGTCGACTCGCTGCACGTGGAGGGAACCACCATGGGAACGCGCTACAGCGAGGACGTCGTCCTCATCACCGGAGCCACGGGCGGGATGGGTTCGTCCCACGTCCGCGGCTACCACGCCGAGGGCGCACGCGTCGTCATCGCGGGCCGCCGCGACGACGCGGGGGAGGCGCTGGCCCACGAGCTCGGGGCACGCGCCGCGTTCGTCCACCTCGACGTCACCGAGCCCGACCACTGGTCGCGTGCGGTCGAGGCGACCGAGGCGGAGTTCGGGCCGATCTCCGTCCTGGTGAACAACGCCGGCCTGCAGACGCCACCGGCGCCGATCGAGCACACCGACCCCGCCGACTGGTCGCGCGCCCTCGCGGTCAACGCCACCGGTGCCTTCCTCGGGATCCGGGCGGTGGCGCCGTCGCTCCGCCGCGCCGGAGGTGGCTCCGTCGTCAACATCGTCTCGACGATGGCCCACGTCGGCACCGCCCTGTTCGCGCCCTACACCGCCGCCAAGTGGGCGGTCCGGGGGCTGACCCGCACCGCCGCGCTGGAGCTCGGCCGCGACCGCATCCGGGTGAACTCGGTGCACCCCGGCGTCGTCTCCACGCCGTTCGTCCACGACCCGGTGCCCGGCTCCGACGTCGCGATCGCCGACGCCTACTCTCCGGACGCCTTCGCCGTCCCGCGCCTGGCCGAGCCGCGCGAGGTGACCGACATGCTGCTGTGGCTGACGTCCCGCGAAGCCACCTTCGTCACCGGCGCGGAGTTCGTGGTCGACGGGGGCCTGCTCCTGGGACCTGCGCTGCCGGCAGGGGAGAGCGCCCGTGCCTGAGCCCGCCGCCGTCAAGGCGGCCCTGTCGCTCGGCCGGTCGTCGAGCGCCGCGGCACGCACGATCGACCTCACGACCACGGGAGCGCGCTCCGGGCGCCCGCGCAGGATCGAGATCTGGTTCTACCGGGCCGGCGACGAGCTGTACCTGAGCACCGCGCCCGCGCGGCGGGACTGGTACGCCAACATCCTCGCCGACCCGAGGATCGTCGTGCACCTGAAGAACGGCGTGCGGGCCGACCTGCCGGCCACCGGCGTCGCCGTCACCGACCCCGCCGAGCGCGCACGGGTGCTCCGGGAGATCGTCGACGAGCTCCGGCACCCGGACAACCGCGGCGGGGTGCAGGACGTGATCGGCTCGGCCGACGACTGGATCGCCGGGAGCCCGCTGGTGCGCATCGACCTGGACGACCTGTCGCTGCTGCCGGGTGACCGGTAGGACCAGGCTCACGCTGCCGTTCTAGGGCACCCCCTGCCACGCGTCGTCATCCAGGAACGTCGTCAGCGAGACGAGCAGGACGCCGGACCCGGCGCGCGACATGTGCGCACCGTCGACGGGGACCACGTACACCCTCTCGATGCCGCTGCCCTCGAGCTCCCTGCTCCGCCGCATGAGGCGGTCCGCCTCTCCACCGGTCGGCGTCAGGGCCGTGGTGATGATCGTCTCGCGCTGCTCTCTGATCCACGTCTGCGCATCGGACTCCCACGAGTCGTCGCCGACGAGTGTCAGCACACCCGTGCCCCCGCTGGGCCAGAGGTCGGCCTTGTCGACGAGCGCGCGGTATCGCGCCACCCAGACGTCCTCCGCACCCGGAGGTGGTGGCACCGGCTGGGGCGCCGAGACGATCTGCGGCACGTCGGGAAGGACGTCGAGGGCGAGGGCTGCTCGAACGTAGAGCAGCTCGAGCAGCGCGACCGGCAGGTCGAACGTGAGCCGGGCGGAGCGGGTACGTCTCATGGTGTCTGCACGGACCGCGCCGTCGGCGGGGGAGTGCCGACCTCCTCGACGCCGTGGTCACCGCAGGGGGACGTGGTCACGCTGGCGTGCTCGATCCGCGTCACGAGGAACCAGCGGATGTCGCTGCGCAGGCGGCACCAGCCGATCAGGTACCACCGGCCGCTCCTCGACCCGAACATGATCGGCTCGACGTCACGGGTCGACGTGCTGCCGTCGCCCGCGACGTACCGGATCCGCACGACGCGCTGCTCGGCCATCGCCTCCTCGAGCGCGGACCGGATCGCGCGCGACGACGACGGGGGCGCGTCCACCCACACGCGGCCCGCGAGATCGTCCGCCTTCTTCCGGGTGGCGGGGTCCAGGACGTCCAGGATCTTCCGCACGCCGGCCGACGCGAGATCCGCGTAGGGGGCGTCGGAGGCGGCGGAGACGGCCGCGAGCAGGGCGACCGCCTGGGCGGGGGACAGGCTGATCGGCGGAAGGTTCGCCCGAGCGGCGAGACCGTACCCACCACCGGGCCCCGGACGCGACCAGATCGGCGCACCGCTGCTCTCGAGCGCCGCGAGATCCCGCTTCACCGTCCGCACCGACACCCCGAACTCCGCAGCCAGGCGCTCCGCGGTGCACCCGCGGGACCCGTGACGGCGCAGCATCTCGGACAGCGCGTGCAGCCGCTCTGCCCGCCTCACGGTCGGCCCCCGGAATTCATGTCAGAAATGGTGACATACCGCTGTCCTGCGGGCTTGCGAGCATCGCTGCATGACGAGCACGACGAGCACGACGAGCGAACCGACCATCCTCCTCATCGCCGGCCACTGGCTGGGGGCGTGGGCCTGGGACGAGGTGGTGCAGCACATGACGGCCGCCGGCAGGCGAGCGGTCCCGATGACGCTCCCCGGCCTCGACCCGACCGACCCCGAGCGCGCGTCCAGAACACTGGACGACCAGGCAGCGGCGATCGAGCAGGCCATCGACGACGCCGGGGCCGGGCAGCCGGTGGTGATCGTGGCGCACAGCGGAGCGAACGCCCCGGTCAGCCTCGTGCTCGACCGGCACCCCGAGCTCGTGCGCCGCGTGGTCTGGGTCGACAGCGGGCCGGTCGCGCCCGGGACCGTCTTCGCCCCGGACGACCTGGACGAGCTGCCCCTGCCGCCCTTCGAGGTGCTGCGGGAGCAGGCGAGCCTCGACGGCTTGAGCAACGACAGCCTCGACCGCTTCCGCGCGCGAGCCGTCCCGCAGCCGGGCCCGGTCCTCCGCCAGCCGGTCGAGCTGACCGACGACGCCCGTCTGCGGGTCCCGACGACGCTGGTGTGCTGCTCGATCCCGGGTGCCCAGGTGATGGAGCTGGCCGGCGCCGGTCACCCCGTGTTCGCCGAGGTCGCGAAGCTCGAGCACGTCGACGTCGTCGACCTTCCGACCGGCCACTGGCCCATGTGGAGCCGCCCGGAGGACCTGGCCCGCCTCCTCGCCACGGCAGCGAGCTCCGAGGTCAGCTGAACCGGACGTCCCGCCGAGGGGGCCGGCCGCGCAGGCCGGCACCCTCGGTCCCCACCGCGGGCGTCATGCGTCACGCGTCCTGAGCGTGAGGTGGGCGGCGAGTGTCGTCCGGAGCGTGCACACCGCCGGCTCGCTCGTCGTACGCAGCGTCCTCGTGAGGCTTGAACGCCCAGGCTCGCGCCGGGTTGGCGCCGAGCGCGAGCTGCGCAAGTGCGACGTCGATGGCGTGGGGTCCGGTTCGCGTCCACTCCAGCAGGCCCGCAGCGTCGCGCCCCGTGGCGAGCGCGGCAGCGGTGGTGGTGTCGGCGCCGAGCAGGATCTGGCCGGCGTAGCCCTCGCTCGCGAGCAGCTCGACCTGGGCGCGAAGTCCCTGCGTGGTCGTGCCGTACGACGGGGCGGGGCTGTCGAGGCAGAGCCACGCTCCGCTGGACGCTGTCTCGAGGAGCTCCTGCAGGTCGGGATTGCGGCCGAGGTGGCCCAGGACGACTTTGTGAGCGGCCACGCCTTCCTCTCCCAGGATCCGGAGGACGCGTTCCGCGCCGGCGCCACCTTCGAGGTGGACGGCGATCGGCGCCCCGGTGAGCACTGAGGCGTGAGCGGCGGCGAGGAGGCTCTCGCGCTCGTCGTCACTCAGACTCCCGGGGCCGGTGCCGACCTTGACCAGCCCGCAGCGGCGTTCGGTGATGTCGCGGACGAACCAGTCGGTGAGGTGCTCGCTGTCGAGCTCCGAGATCGACGCGCTCGCGGGGTAGACCTCACGCCGGTGCCGTCCCGTCGCCGCCACGATCTGGACCCCGGTCGCCAGGCTGAGGCGTCGCAGGTCGTCGAGACGCCGACCCAGTCCGGCGGGGGTCCACTGGACCACGGTGCGGCCGCCGGCCGCCTGGAACCGGGTGAGCTGCTCGCGGGCTCGGGCGAGGTCGTCGAGCTCCTGGCCGGCCAGGAGCGGGGTGCGGATGAACAGGTGGTCGTGGGAGTCGGTACTGCCCACGGTGTGGGGGGCCACGTCGGCGAGGACCGTGCGGACGACGGCATCCGGGTCGTCCATCACCGCTCCTGGTCGTCTCGGCACATCCGCTCGGCGGATCTTAACGGCCGAACCGTGACGATGTGCGGCATGGGTGACCGGTTCCGTACCGACGGCGGCGCGACCTGGTTGAACCTGCTCGCGACGCGCGGGCAGTCGTTCGGGGCCCGCCCGGTGGAACGGCTCCCCGACGTCGCGTCGGCGCGTGACTGGCTGACCCTCGTCGGCCTGCCTCCCGCCGAGGACCCGACCGAGAGCGACCGGGACGAGCTCGTCGCGCTCCGTGAAGCACTGCGCGAGCTCGCCATGGCCGCCGTGGAGCAGCGCCCACCCCATGAGCAGGCACGTGCGTCGGTGACCGCGACGGCCGGCGCTGCCGGTGACGGCGCCCTCAGCCCGAGTGCCGAGCCCGTCAGCTGTGCGCTGGCGCGTGCGTCGATCGCCGTCCAAGCACTCGTCTCGGTGCGCGGGCCGGACCGCGCCTCCTTGAAGGAGTGCGCCGAGTCCGACTGCCGGTGGGTGTTCCTCGACCCGTCCAGCCGTCGGCGATGGTGCCCAGCACCGGCGTGCGCGTCACGAGGCCGGGTCCGAGCCCACCGCGCCGCGGCGTCCTCGTCGGGCTGAGCCGCACCACCGTCGCGACCCGGGGAGTGGCCGCCCGCCCCAGGCCGTCGGCGACTCGCGCAGCGGCGTGGTCAGCCCGGGATGCCCTGGGCCTGGAGCCGCGCGGGATCCCCAGCGACGGAGACGACGCGGGTGTTGCGGCTCGTCAGGGGAGTGCCGTCGACGCCGACGGGCACAGCGGGAGCGACGGGGGCGCCCTGTGCGTCGACGAGCGTCGAGTGGGCCTCTCCCTCCGCGAAGGCGTGTCGCTCTCCCCAGTGGCGAAGCGCGAGGACGACGGGAAACAGGTCCTCGCCGGCTGCCGTGAGCTCGTAGTGCTTGCGCTTGCCGGAGGGCGCGTCGACCTGGTCGACGAGCCCGGCGGCCGACAGCTTGCGGAGCCGGTCGGTGAGGATGTTGCGCGCGATGCCGGTGCGCTTCTGGAAGTCGGTGAAGGTGCGCGCGCCGTCCATCGCGTCGCGGACGATCAGGATGCTCCACCGGTCGCCGACCACGTCGGCCGCCCGGGCGACGGGGCACTCCGGGTCCGTCCACCGCGCACTGCCGTTCGGCTCGGACATGACGCCTCCCAAGAGTTGCGATTCGCAACCATCGTGCTCTACGGTCCATTGAGTATCGATTTGCAACCATTGTAGGGGTGCCGTGACGCTCAGGACCAAGACACTGCTGGCCGTCATCTGCGCCGTCGCGGTGGCGGCCGTGTACGCGGCTCAGCCCATCCTCGCCGACATGGGCCGCGGCCTCGGCGTACCGACGGACGTGCTCGGCTGGCTCGTCGCCGCGGGGCAGGTCGGCTACCTGGTGGGCCTGGTCCTCCTGGTGCCGCTCGGTGACCTCGTCGACCGCAGGCGTCTGATCGCGGTGCACCTGGTGGTGGTCGCCATCGGGCTGCTGACGGTCGCGGCCGCCCCCGTCGCCTGGGTCGCCTTCGGTGGCCTGGCGCTGTCCGGCCTGTTCGCCGTGGTCGTGCAGACCACCGTCGCCTATGCCGCCGCCGCATCTGCGCCGGGCGAGCGCGGCCGCACGCTTGGTTTCGTGACGTCGGGAGTCGTCATCGGCATCCTCGGCTCCCGGCTGCTGGCCGGGGGAGTGGCGGACCTGTGGGGGTGGCGCAGCGTCTACCTCACCCTGTCGGTGGTGGCGGCGTCGCTGGCAGTGGCCGCGCTCCTCCTGCTCCCTGCTGCCGAGCGGTCACCCTCGCGGCGGTACGCCGACCTGCTCCGGGAGGCCGGCCGGCTGTTCGTCGACCCGGCGTTCCTGAGCCGAGGACTGATCGCGTTCTTCCTCTTCGCCTCGTTCGGGACGCTGTGGAGCGGGATGGCCCTGCCGCTGTCCGGCGCACCGTGGCACCTGACCCAGGTGCAGATCGGCCTCTTCGGTCTCGCCGGCCTCGCGGGTGCCCTCGGTGCCAGCCGTGCCGGCCGGCGGGCGGACGCCGGGCAGGCGAACGCGGTCAGCGGCATCGCCCTGGCGGTCCTGCTCGCCTCGTGGATGCTGATCGGGCAGCTGCCCTGGACTCTGACCCTGTTGACGATCGGCGTGATCGCGCTCGACTTCGCGGTGCAGGCCGTCCACGTCGGCAACCAGCACCTCCTCGTGGCCCGGCACGCCGACCGCGTCTCCACGACGATCGGCGCCTACATGGTCTTCTACTCGCTCGGCTCGGCGACCGGCGCGGCGAGCACGACCGCGGTCTACGGCGCGGCGGGGTGGGCCGGCTGTGCCCTTCTCGGCGCGGTGTTCGCCGGCGCGGGACTGCTCACCTGGGCGCTCGGCGTGCCTGCCGTGCGTGCCGCCCGGACAACTCACCCCCGAGCGACCGTCGGAGCGTGAGCGTGGACCCCCGAAACCCGCCCGCTCGAGGATGATGACCGCAGATCGTCGCCGAGCCACCGGCCCGTCACCCCACCCAGCAGGAGCACCGGCATGACCACCGTTCGCGGCGACACCACTCGCGGCCTGGACCACGCACTCACCACCGAGCGCCTCCGGCTGCGGCCGGCCACCGTCGAGGACGTCGACGCCACCTGGACCTTCCGGCAGCTCGAGACCGTCAACGAGTGGCTCACCGGCTGCCCGCCCGACCTCGACGGCTACAGGGCGCTGTTCACCGACCCCGAACGGCTCGCGACCACCGTCGTCGTCGAGCTGCTCGACGGCACCGTCATCGGCGACTTCATGCTCCGCCGCGAGGACGCCTGGGCCCAGCTCGAGGTCACCGACCGGGCGGCGGGCACCCAGGTCGAGCTCGGCTGGGTCCTCGACCCCCGCTACAGCGCCCGCGGGTACGCGACTGAAGCGGTCCGCGCGATCGTGAGCTACTGCTTCGCCACCCTCGGGGTCCGCCGTGTCGTCGCGAACTGCTTCCTCGACAACGAGGCCTCCTGGCGGCTGATGGAGCGCGTGGGGATGCGTCGGGAGACCCACGCGGTCCGTGACGCGCTGCACCGCTCCGGCCAGTGGCTCGACAGCGTCGCCTACGCGCTGCTCGCCGACGAGTGGGATCCGACAGGCCCTTGACCGTCGAGCGACTCGAACGTCTACCGCCGGCGTCCCACGACCACTACTGGCACCTCTGGGTACCCCGTGTGGTCGTCCTCGCGTCGGCGGCCGTCAGGGGGTCGCGTCGCGCTGTCCGCACGCCGCGACGTCCGGTGCCTGCCGCACCCAGTCCGGCAGGTCGGCGCGGAACGCCGCGGCCACGTCGGGGTCTCCGCTGAGCGACCAGCGCACGTCGCCACCGACCTCCACCTCGTACTTGTCCCAGTCGAACCAGTCGACCAGCCGCAGCGTGGGCACCCGCTCGCGCACGTCCTCCGACAGGATCTGGCGCCACCACGCCTGCTTGATCGCCATCGCGGTAGCGGCGTCGGCACCGGCGGTGACGAACGCCGCGGTCTCGGGAATCGCCAGAGGCTTGCCGCGGGCCTGCGCGTAGTCGGCCGCGAAGTCCGGCACCGCGGACTCGTCGCCCGCCGCACCGACGTAGGAGCCGGTCAGCTGGTCGACGAACTTGTCCGGCTCCGGCACCTCGTCCTCGCCCCAGGGGTACGCGTCGCCCCAGTGGTAGAGCGACATCCCGACCCAGTCCACCGCGTCGTCGCCGGGGTAGTAGGGGGCGTAGGGGTCGTCGACCGCGGTCACCGCACCGTCGCCGTCGGTGTCGAGCACCACGTGGTCGGCTGTCCCCGGCTCGACCTTGTACTGCCCATCGGGGAACGGGTACCCGCCGCCGTAGTTCGGCGCCCACAGGGTCTCGGTACCGGGTGCACCTTCGTGCACGGCGGCGGCCACCCGGCGGAACGTCTCGACGTAGGCAGTCGGCTGCTGCCCCCACGCGTACCAGGAGCCGTTCATCTCGTGGGCGAAGCGCAGCAGCACCGGGACGCCCGACTCGTTGATCTCCACGAGCAGGTCGACGAGGTCCGCGACGACCGCGTCCGTGACGGCGCCCAGCCCGTCGGCGGGCTCGAGCGTCAGCACCAGCACGCCGCCCGGCCCGGCCACCTGCTCGGCGGCGGCCCGCACGTTCGCGACGTCGGTCTCGTCGAGCGGCACCGTGCTGAAGGACACCGCGGCCGCCGGTTCGATCCCGGTCCTCTCCGTGAACTCCGTCAGCGTCTCGCTGCCCCAGTCGGGGTTGACGCCGACCGCCACGCCGTCGACGGGCAACGCCTGCGAGGGGAGCGCGGCGGCGCACCGCTCCGCCGCGGGCGTCGGCGACGGAGCGTCGCCCGGGCCGGGGGAGCACGCCGTGACGAGGGCCGCGGCACCCAGGCCGGCGAGCACGGCGCTGGTCGCGGTGCGGGTACGACGGGTCACAGAACCAGCTCCTCGCGAGGGACGGGACAACCCCCCGATCGTCACCCGCTGCGCGCGACCGCGCGAGATGGGGCGGCGGCCGCTCCGGCGTCGGCCGTCGCTGAACCCGCGGCCCCCGCCCGGGGAGGGTGGCGCCGTCGGCGTGGTCCATCAGGTGCGGTACGCAGTCCGATCTGACATAACGTCCATTATCGGCGTTCGCTCGGGATGAGTCCGAGGTCCGGAGTCAGCTCTCGTCGGCCCCAGCGGCAGCCTTGCGCCGGCGCGACGCCGCCGACCGCGGCGGGGTGCGGCGCATGTGGTCCCGCGCGCGCCCGAGGATGTCGGTGAGCGTCTCGATGTCCTCGCGCGTCAGCGGCGCGAGCAGCAGGTCGTCGACGACGGCCACGTGGCCCGGCATGACGCCGGCGAGGACCGCGCGACCCTCGTCGGTGATGCTGACGGTGACGCTGCGCTCGTCGTCGAGCGCCGGCGCGCGGACGACGAGGCCGCGCTTCTCGAGCGCCTGCGCCTGGTAGGTCAGCCCGCTGCGGCTGTAGACGACGCCGTCGGCCAGGTCCGTCATCCGCCGGCTGCCCTGCGGCGCGTCACCCAGCGTGGCCAGCAGCTGGAACTGCACGTAGCTCAGCGCTCCGGCCTCCTGCAGCTGCTGCTCGACGGTGTGCCTGAGCAGGCTGCTCGCCTCGATGAGCGCGAAGTACGCGCCGAGCTCGGTGGCATCCAGGGACCGCGGGGTCGACGTCATGTCGTGAGTGTACCGGTGCTTCGAACCCGTAGTACTTGCTTCTGATTCGAAGCAGTACTAGCGTCACCGGTACTTGCTTCGAAACCGAAGCACATCGCGGACGGAGAACGACCATGAAGGCAGTGCGCTTCCACCAGACCGGTGGCCCCGAGGTCCTGCGCTACGAGGACGCCCCCCAGCCCGTGCCCGGCGCCGGGCAGGTGCGCGTCCGGGTCGCCGGCTCGGCGTTCAACCCCGCCGACGGCGGGATGCGCGGCGGGTTCCTGCCCATCCCGGTCACGCTCCCCCACATCCCCGGCTACGACGTCTCCGGCACGGTCGACGCGCTCGGCGAGGGGGTCGACGGCCTCGCGGTCGGCGACGCCGTCGTGGGGTTCCTCCCCATGGCGACGGACGGCTCGGCCGCCGAGTACGTCGTGGCGCCTGCCGACGCGCTGGTGCCGGCCCCGACCCGCATCCCCCTGGCCGACGCGGCCGGGATGCCGTCCGTCGGGCTCACCGCCTGGCAGGCGCTGTTCGAGGCCGGCGGGCTGGAGGCAGGGCAGCGACTGCTCGTCAACGGTGCCGGCGGCCCCGTGGGCGGGTACGCCGTGCAGCTCGCGAAGCGAGCCGGTGCCCAGGTCGTCGCCACCGCGAGCCCGCGCAGCTGGGACAGCGTGCGCGCCGCGGGCGCCGACGAGATCGTCGACCACACCACGACCTCGCTCCTCGACGCGGTGGCCGAGCCGGTCGACGTCCTGCTCAACCTCGCACCCATCACCGCGGAGGACTTCACCGCCCTCGTCGCGCGGGTGCGGGACGGCGGCGCGGTCGTGTCCACGACGCCGATGGTCCCCACGCCCGGCGACGAGGAGCGCGGGGTGCGCGCCGCGACGGTCTTCGTGCACCCGGACGCGGACGTGCTGTCCCGGCTCGTCGCCCTCGTGGACAGCGGGGAGCTGCGCGTCGAGATCGCCAGCAGGGTGCCGCTCAGCGAGGTCCCCGCGCTCCACGAGCTGGCGGAAGCCGGTCAGGTGCACGGCAAGGTCGTGATCCTCCCGCCGGCCGCGTGACCACGGCGGGCGGTCCCAGGACGCCGCCAGGTGAGAGGCGGAGGCCCCGCTCCTCACCCGGCGGCGACCGACGCGCCCGGCTCCCGCGCCGCACCCTTCAGCTCGACGAACACGACGTGCGTGTCGGTGTCGCCGATGTTCTCGCCGGCGTGCTCCTGCGCCGGCAGCCACAGGGTGCTGCCGGCCTCCACCGCCACGTCACGAGAGCCACCGCCGGGCGCGTGCAGGCGTCGCCGGAAGGTGCTGAGCGCGTACATCACGCTGTCGGGGTGCTCGTGCGGATGGGTCCGGACGCCGGGCTGGTCGCGGTACTCGAGCACCCGCACCTGCTCGTTCTCGAAGACGACCACGTAGTGGTCCGGGTCGGTCGCACAGGGATCGAGACCCACCACGCACCTCCGTCGGCAGCACAGCCTGGGTCGAGCATGGCAGTGCGCCCGCCCGTTGACCAGGCCTCCCCCGCAGGAGCCGGCGTACTCGGTGTCAGGCCCGGCGGTGGAACCGGAAGTGCGCGTGGTGCAGCGTGGCGCCCCGCAGCGTCGCGTACGCCCAGAACCCCAGGTCGTCCCGGTACACGACCCGGTCGCCGTGCACCCAGAAGGACCCCTGGTAGGCGTGCCGCCGCCCGCCGCGGGTCTCGTCGTACCGGCCGTCGGCGCCGAGCTCCTGGAGGACGTCGGCCCGGTCGTCGTACCAGGCGCCGACGAGCGGGCTCTCGACGGATCGGGCCGCCCGCACCGCCGCACTCCGCCGCGTCCGCCCGCGGTCACCCCCTGGACGGCTGGGCGCGCCGTCGACCCACAGCGTCGCCTCGTCGTCGTACCAGACGACCTCCTCGAGCGGGCCGGGCCGCGTGGCCCGCGTCGGCAGCACGCCGAACGTCGCCGGGCTGCCGGGTGCCAGCGCGCCCACGCGGCGCGAGGCCGGTGCGGCGGCGGGCACCAGGGTCGTGCCCGCGCAGTCGACGACCCGGGCGCCCCGGCCGGCGGCGGCGACGAGGTCGTGACCGACCGCGGTCACGACGCCGTCCTCGATGAGCACGTCACCGACGGCCAGGTCGCCGACGACGTCGTCGAGCGTCCGGACCAGCGCACCGGTGAGGACGACGCGGGCAGCGTGCCCACCCCCGGCCGACGCGCGACCGGCGTCCTCCGCCGCCGCACCGTCGAGGTCGTCCTGCCGTGCCATCGCGTTCCTCTCCTCCGGACCCGGGGCCGGCCAGCCCGGCCGCTCCCCCGCGGTCACCGTCGCCCCGCGACGCCCTGCCAACCAGGCCGTGACGCACCCAGGCACGCCCGCCCGCGGCTCGGTTTCCTGGTGGTGCGGGGCCCACCCGCCCCCACACCGACGACGCAGAACCCCCCAGACAGGAGGTCGCGATCCATGGACCGCACGGGCACCCCGCTCCCCACGAGGACGGTCGTGGTCACCGGCGCCGGCAGCGGCATCGGCCGGGCCTGCGCCCGCCTGCTCGTCGAGCGGGGCGACGCGGTGGGCCTGGTCGACCGCGACCGCCGCGCCCTTCGGGAGGTGGCCGACGAGCTGGCCCACGCCGGAGAGCGGGTGGCGACCGCGGAGGTCGACGTCGCGGACGGGTTCGCGCTCCGCGAGGCCCGCGACGAACTCGCGGAGCGGCTGCCCGGGCCCGTCGACGCGGTCGTGGCCGGGGCCGGGACCATGGCGGGCGGCGCGTTCGCCGCGGGCGTGCCGGGCGAGTGGGCGGACATGATCGACTCCAACCTCACCGGGATGCTCCAGACCGCGCAGACCTTCGTGCGTGACCTCGCGCTCGCGGCCGCCGAGGGGCGCAGCGACCTGGTCGTGGTGGGCGCCATCGCCGGCACCGCGGGCTTCCCCCGGTTCGCGGTGTACTCGGCGGTCGAGGCGGCCGTCGGCCAGCTCGCCCGGACGCTGCGCGCCGAGCTCGGCGTCCAGGGGATCCGCGTGCACCAGGTGCAGCCCGGGGTCACGGGAACCCGGCTCGGGTCGGCGATGAGCGACCGTGCGGCGCGCAGGGAGTGGAGCGCCCTGCACCGCGACGTCCCCCCGGTCGACCCCACGGCCGTGGCCAGGGCGGTCCTGTTCGGGCTGGACCAGCCGCCGCACGTGACGGTCACCGACATGGTGGTCCTGCCCACCCGGCAGGACGCGGCGCTGCCCACGGTGCAGGGCACGCCCGAGCCCGCGCACCGGCGTTGGAGCCTGCGGTGACCGGCGCGGGAACCCGCGAGGGTGCGGTCCCCGCGCGGCTCCGCACCTCCCCCGCCGCCGCCGCCGCCGCCGCGATCCTGCTCGCCGCCACCGCCGCCGCGCTGGTCTGGGCGAACCTGCCCGGCTCGACGTACGAGGACTTCTGGCACACGCCGGCGGCGGTGACCGTCGGCGGCGCCGGGGTGTCCCTGGACCTGCGGCACTGGGTCAACGACGCGCTGATGGCGCTGTTCTTCTTCCTGGTCAGCCTGGAGGCCCGGCGGGAGCTCGCCGTGGGAGAGCTGCGCGACCGGCGGCGCGCCCGGGTCCCGGTCATCGCGGCCGTCACCGGGCTGCTGCTCCCCGCCGGCCTGTACGTCGCGCTGCTCACCTGGGCGGACGCGCCGCGCGAGGCCGTCTCCGCGTGGGGCGTCGTCATCTCGACGGACACGGCGTTCGCGCTGGGGCTGCTGGCCGTCGTCGGCCGCCGCGCCCCGGCCGCCCTGCGGCTGTTCCTGCTGACCCTCGCCGTCGTCGACGACGTCGGCGCGCTCGCGGTGGTCGCGCTGGCCTACACCGACGAGCTGCGGCTCGGCCCGCTCGCCGTCGCCGGCGCGGCCACCCTCGCCATCGCCGGGCTGCGGCACCTGCGGGTGTGGCGCGGGCTGGTGTACCTGGTGCTGGCCGCCGTCACCTGGGTCGCCGTGCTGGAGTCCGGCGTGCACGCGACCATCGCGGGCGTCGCGATCGGCCTGGCGATGCCCGTCTACCCGCCGCGGCGGGAGAAGGTCGAGGCCGCGATGGACGCCGCGGTGCGGTTCTCCCGGGCGCCGAACCCGCGACGAGGGCGCGACGCCGCCCTGCGGATCGCGCGCGCCGTGTCGGTGAACGAGCGGCTGCACACCCTGTACGCGCCCTACGTGAACCTCGTCGTGGTGCCCGTGTTCGCCCTGGCGAACGCCGGCGTCGCGCTGGACGGGCCGACCCTGCGCTCCGCGGCCGTCTCCCCCGTCACCTGGGCCGTCGTGGTGGGCCTCGTGGGCGGGAAGCTGCTCGGCATCACCCTCGGCACCCACGCGGCCGTCGCGCTGCGGCTCGGCCGGCTCGCCCCAGGTCTGCACACGCGCCATCTCGTGGCGGGCGGGCTCGTCTCCGGGATGGGCTTCACGATCTCGCTGTTCATCGTCGACCTGGCGCTGACCGACCCGGTGCTCCGGGCCGACGCGCGGATCGGGGTGCTCGCCGCCTCGGTGCTCGCCGCGCTGCTCGCCACGGGGGCGTTCGCGCTGGCCGCGAGGACGGACCGGCACCGGCACACCGCACCCGACCCGCTGATCCGGCCGGTCGACCCCGCCCGGGACCACCTGCGTGGCGATCCCCGCGCGCCCACCCGGCTCGCGGTCTACGCCTCGTTCGCGTTCCCGGACGCGGGCCGTGCGGTGGAGACCGTCGAGGAGCTGCGGTCCGAGCTCGGCGACCGGCTGGTGTTCACGTTCCGGCACCTGCCCACCGACGACCCGATCGCGCTCGAGGCAGCGCAGGCCGCGGAGGAGGCAGCGGCGCAGGGCCGGTTCTGGCCGATGCACGACGCGCTCGCCGCGCGCACGGGACGGCTCACCTCGCGCGAGGTGCGACGGTGCGGCGCCGAGGCCGGCCTGAACCTGGACCGCCTCGACGACGCCCTGCGGCGCGGCACCCACCTGGCCCGCGTCACGGAGGACGTCGCGGACG
Source organism: Cellulomonas hominis (assembly GCF_901521055.1). Lineage (GTDB taxonomy): Bacteria > Actinomycetota > Actinomycetes > Actinomycetales > Cellulomonadaceae > Cellulomonas > Cellulomonas endometrii. The sequence continues at coordinate 43,245 of NZ_CABEGA010000062.1, forward strand.
CGGCGACGATGCGCCTGCCGGGCCCGCCGGCGTTCTTCGTGGACGACCGGCGCTACGACGGCCCGGTCGACGTCGACGAGCTGCGGGCGGCGCTGCTGGCCGGCGCCGCCTCCCCCACGACCGACCCCACCGCGGACCCCGCCGCGCACCCCGCGGCGGACCCCGCGGCCGGCCCTGCCGCCGAGCCGCACCCCGACCCCGACCCCGATCTCGCCCGGACCTGAGGAGGACCACCGTGTCGCTGGTGCAGAACGCCCGCCTGGAGGACGACCCCTTCCCGCTGCGCGGCCGGACCGCTGTCGTGACCGGCGCGGCCGGCGGCATCGGCCAGGCCATCGCCCGGTCGCTGCAGCGCGCCGGTGCCCGCGTCGCGTCGATCGACACCCGCGAGTCCGTGCTCCGGGCCGACCGGACGGCCACCACCGCCCCCGGCGCGGACGCCCTGGGCATCGTCGCGGACGTGACCGACGTCCAGGCGCTGCACCGCGCCCGCGACACCGTGCACCGGGCCTGGGGGCGCGTCGACCTCGTCGTCGCCAACGCGGGCGTGATGTTCGGCGCCCCGTTCGAGCGCGCCTCCGAGGCGCAGTGGGCGCAGATGGTCGACGTGAACCTCGTGGGCTCGGTCAACACCGCACGGGTCTTCGTCGACGACCTGCTCCGGGCGGCGGACGAGGAGCTGGCCACCGACCTGGTGCTCATCGGCTCGGTGGCGTCGCACCTGCTGCTCCCGGAGTTCAGCGTCTACGCCGCGACGGCCGCCGCCCGCGCGCACCTCGCCCGAACCCTGCGAGCGGAGCTGTCCGGCCGCGGGGTGCGCGTCCGGCACGTCGAGCCCGGCACGACGCTGACCGCCCTCGGGTCGGAGATCGACGACGAGGTCGCCCAGGAGCGGCTCCGCCGGCTGCGCGCCGTGGAGCGGCCGCTCACCCCGGAGGACGTGGCGCACTCCGTGCTGTTCGCCGCGTCGATGCCCGCGCACGTGAACGTCGCGGAGATCGTCGTGATGCCGACGCGCCAGGTGTGACGCGGGCGGGTGTCGTCGCAGGTCACCGGCGCGCCGGCGGACGCCGAGCCTTGCCGCGGGCGGGACCCGCGGCTAGTTTCACCGCATGGCGAAGGGGAACGAGCTGGGCAGCTTCCTGCGTGCGCGGCGGGCCGCCACGTCCGTGGCGGACGTCGGGCTGCGGTCCTACGGCGCGCGGCGCGTGCCCGGTCTGCGCCGCGACGAGGTCGCCCAGCTGGCCGGCGTGAGCGTCGACTACTACACGCGCCTGGAGCAGGGGCGTGAGACCCGGCCGTCCGCCCAGGTGGTCGACGCGCTCGCGCACGTGCTGGGCATGGACGCCGCCGACCACCGGCACGCGTACGCGCTCGCCCAGCTCCTGTGGGTGCCGCCCCTGCCGGACGCGCCGCCCCCCGTCGACCCCGCGCTCGTGCGGCTGATGGGCTCCTGGCCCGGGGCCGCGTGCTTCGTGCTCGATCCGGTCCTCGACATCCTGGCGATCAACCCGCTGGCCGAACGGCTGTTCTCCCCGTTCGCGGCGACGTCGAACCTGGTCGAGATGGTGTTCCTCGACCCGGCCGGGCGGACGTTCTACACCGACTGGGACCGCGCCGCGACGAGCTGCGTGGCGAACCTGCGGGCCACCTCGGACATCCACGTGGGCGCGCGGCGCCGCGAGCGGCTCGTCCAGCGCCTGCACGACGGCAGCCCCGAGTTCGCCCGGCTGTGGACGGCGCACGAGGTCACGCCCAAGACCCACGACTCCAAGCAGCTGCACCACCCCGAGGTCGGCACCCTCACCGTGGACTTCGACGCGCTGGAGGTGGCCGGGATGCCGGGGCACCAGCTGGTCGTCTACCGCGCCGAGCCCGCCACGGTGGACGGGCAGCGGCTCCGGGCGCTGGAGCTGGCCCTGGCCGAGCCGGTGACCGCCGAGCCGGCGCCCGCTGATCCGCTGCCCGCCGCGCTGGAGGGCGCTGGGGAGCAGTAGCGCGGCCAGGTTCGCGCCCGCCGCCCCGGCCTAGCGTCGAGGCGTGCACCTCGACGACCCCGGGGCCGGCGACGTCGCCGCGATCCTCGGCGACGCCCTCGGCGTCGTGCGCGCCACGCACCGCTGGCGCGCGCTGCACGCGCCGCTCGGCGTCGTGACCGACCTGGCGAGCGCCGTGTTCACGCACCCGTCGGCGGCGTGGTTCTACCTGGACCTCGCCCAGGTCCAGGTCGCCGTGGTCGCGCAGCTCCGGGCGCGCGCCACGTCCGGCGGGCCCGACGCACCCGGCACGCCCGGCGCGTCCGGCACGCCCGGCGCTCGAGGCGACGGACCGGTGCCGCCGTCAGCCGTGGGGCTCGCCGCCCGGAGCGAACGGTTCCGCGCCCTCTGGTCGGGACTCGCCGTCGCGCACCGGCCGCGGACGCCCTACGAGGTGCGCCACCCCGCGCTGGGCGTGCTGCGGCTCGACCGCGTGACCGTCCGGCAGCCCGACGGGACGTGGTGCGAGCGCCTCGTGCCGCGCCCCGGCGATCGCGGGGACCGGGACGCGGAGTCCCTGGCGCTGCTCGACCTGCTGTGAGAGCCCGGACGGGGGGCCAGGGCGCTGCCGCAACTCGAGAGCCTGGCCGCGACGCTGCCTGGTTCGCCGGGCACCGCCCGGCCAGGCTCGACGGCAGGTCGCGACGCACCGACCCCGGCGGGGCCACCCGCCCCGTCCGGACCAGCTCGACGAGAGGAACCCGCCCATGTCCACCATCGTCCTGACCGACGCCGCCCTGGCCGGTCGCACCGCCGTCGTCACGGGAGCCTCCAGCGGCATCGGCGAGGCCACCGCCGAGCGGCTTGCCGCGCTCGGCGCCCGGGTCGCGGTGCTCGCCCGGCGCAAGGACCGCCTCGACGCCCTGGCCGAGCGGATCACCGCCGCCGGCGGCACCGTCCTCGTCCTGCCGACCGACGTCACCTCCCGCGAGGAGGTCTCCGCCGCCGCCGAGGCGATCCGTCGCGAGTGGGGGCACGTCGACCTGGTGTTCGCGAACGCGGGCGTGCAGCTGATCTCGGAGATCGACGCGCTCGAGGTGGCCGACTGGGAGGCCCAGATCGACCTGAACATCAAGGGCGTGATGTACACCGTCGAGGCGTTCGTCCGGTCGCTGGAGGCCGCCGCGGCCGAGGGCCGCCCCGCCGACCTCATCACCACGTCCTCGATCGCGGCCACCCGCGTGCTCGAGAAGTTCTCCGTGTACTCCGGCACCAAGGCGTACGTGAGCCACCTGACGCGGCTGCTGCGCACGGAGCTCGGCCGCAAGGGCGTCCGCGTCGCCACGGTGGAGCCGGGCATGGTCGACACGGAGCTCCCCGACCACGTCACGGACCCCGACGCGAGCCGCCTCATGGCGGACCTGCTGCGGGAGATCGACTGCCTGCAGCCCGCCGACGTCGCGGAGACCGTGGCGTTCGTCGCCGCCGTCCCGCGGCACGTGAACCTCACCGAGATCACGATCCTGCCGACCGCCCAGGCGGTGTGACGACCCGCCGCCGACCGCGCGCACGACGACGCCCCCGCCGGACCGCGGCGGGGGCGTCGTGCCGCCCGGACCAACCAGCAGGCCGCCGCCCGTCGACCGCGGCGGCCCCGTTCCCTACGGTGGGGCGATGGGGCGCCTGATCTACTCGATGTTCACCTCCCTCGACGGCTACGCGTCGGACACGTCCGGCAGCAGCGACTGGGGCGGTGCCCTCGACCCGAGGCTGCACGACTTCGTGTCCGAGCAGACGCGGTCCATCGGCACGTACCTGTACGGCCGCCGGATGTACGAGACGATGTCGTACTGGGAGACGGCGCTCGACCAGCCGGACGCCCCCGAGTTCGTCCGCACCTACGCCGGTGTCTGGCAGGCCGCGTCCAAGGTCGTCTACTCCACGACGCTGGCCGCGCCGACCACCGCCCGGACCACGCTCGAGCGGACGTTCGACCCCGAGGCCGTGCGCGCCTCGGTGGCGGCGCTGGACCACGACGCGTCCGTCGACGGCCCGACGCTCGCCGCGCAGGCGCTGCGGGCAGGGATCGTCGACGAGGTGCAGCCGTACGTCGCGCCGGTGTCCGTCGGCGGCGGTCTGCGGTTCTGGCCCGAGGACCTCCGGCTGGACCTCGAGCTGCTGGAGCAGCGGCAGTTCGAGAACGGCACGCTCTGGCTCCGCTACGCCGTCCGACGCGACTGAGCCGGCCGACGTACGCTCCGCACGTGCTGCACCTCTCCCCCGTCCGGCTCGCGTTCGTCACCGACCGCCACCTGGCCACCCTCACCACGCTCCGGCCCGACGGGACCCCCCACGTCGTGCCCGTCGCCTTCACCTGGGACGCCGACGCGGGCGTCGCCCGGATCACGACGCGCCGGCACACCGCCAAGGTCGCGAACGCGCGGCGCGCCCCGGGCGAGCCCCTGGGGCGGGCGGCGCTGTGCCAGGTCGACGGCCGCCGCTGGCTGACGCTGGAGGGCACGATCGAGGTGGTCGAGGACCCCGTCGAGATCGCCGACGCCCTGCGCCGGTACGGCGAGCGCTACCGGCCGCGTGAGTACGACCCGGAGCGCGTGGTGCTCCGCGTCGCCGCGGACCGGGCGATGTCGTCGTCGCACCTGGCTTGAGCACGCCCGACCCGGGGCGTACTACCCGCCCGCGGCCTCGAACCCCGTCATCCGGACGAGCCGGGCGGGCACGCCGGCGACGATCGCGTTCGCCGGCACGTCCCGGGTGACGACCGCACCCGCGCCGACGATCGCGCCGTCCCCGATGGTCACACCGGGTACGACCGTCACGGACGCGCCGAGCCACACCTGGCGGCCGATCACCACCGGTGCGGGCACCATGTCCGCGCGACGGGCGGGGTCGACGGCGTGGTTCAGCGTGGTCAGGGTGCTCCCGTGCCCGATGAGCGTGCCCTCGCCGATGCTGATGCCGCCGGTGTCCTGGAACCGGCAGCCCTGGTTGATGAAGACGCCCCGGCCGAGCCGCAGGTTCTTGCCGAACTCGCTGTAGAACGGCGGGAACACGGTCACCGACTCGTCGACGTCGGTCCCGGTCAGGCGGCTGAGCAGCGCCCGCACCTCCTCCGGCGTCCGGTACCCGGTGTTGAGCTCGGCGACCACCCGCAGCGCCTCCTGGGCCGCGCCGTGCATGAACGCGTGCGCCGGCGACCCGCCCTCGATCAGGGCGCCGCGGTTGACGTGGTCCAGGAAGTCGCTCAGCTCCATGCCCCGATCCTGGCACCGGACCCGCCACGGCGAGCGCAGCGCCCCGTACGATCCGCGTCATGCCGGACCCCGACCGCGCCCCCGCTCCCCCGCCGGCCACGCTCACCGTCCCCGACGTGTCGGCCTGGCGCGCGTGGCTCGACGCGCACGAGGACGACCCCGACGGGGTGTGGCTCGTCCTGGCCAAGAAGGGCACGACGTCCCCGACGTCGCTGACCTACGCCGAGGCGCTCGACGAGGCGCTGTGCAGCGGGTGGATCGACGGGCAGAAGCGCGGCCACGACGACGCCACGTTCCTCCAGCGGTTCACCCCGCGCCGGGCACGGTCGCTGTGGTCGCAGCGCAACATCGAGCACGTCGCGCGGCTCGTCGCGTCCGGCCGCATGCGCCCGCGCGGAGCCGCGGAGGTCGAGCGGGCCCGCACCGACGGCCGCTGGGACCGCGCGTACGCCGGCTCCGCCGCGGCGGAGGTGCCCGACGACCTGCTGCGCGCGCTGGCCGCCGCCCCGGACGCCCTCGCGCGGTTCGAGGCCCTGAGCCGCCAGGAGCGGTACTCCGTCCTGCACCCGCTGATGACCGCGGCGACGCCGGAGACCCGCCGGCGGCGGCTGGAGCGCGCGGTCGACCGGCTCGGCGGGCCGCAGGAGCCCTGACCCGTCGGGGTGACCCGGTCCGTGGGGCCGCTCTCGACGCGCCACGAAGCCGTCGCCGTGGTCCACTGCACCGAGCTGCGGGCCGACGCCCGCCACCGTCCCCCCTGCGCGGGGCGACACCACCGCACCTGGAGGAGCACCGATGACATCGACGAGCGCCGTGGGTCCCGCCGGACCGCCCGCCGGGGCCCGTGCGCCGGAGCCGGAGCCGACCGTCACGACGCAGGACGCCGGGCCGCTGCGCTCGGTCGTCGTGTACAACCCGGTACGCGTCACCGACCTGGACGACCGGCGGGCGGCCGTCGAGGCGGCGCTCACGGCCGCCGGCTGGCCGCTGCCGGAGTGGGTCGAGACCACCCAGGACGACCCCGGCGCCGGTCAGGCGCGGCAGGCCGTCGAGGACGGGGCGCAGGTCGTGTTCGTCTGCGGCGGCGACGGGACGGTCCGGTCGTGCGTCGAGGGCCTCGCCGGCACCGACGCCGCCCTCGCCGTGCTGCCCGCCGGCACGGGCAACCTGCTCGCCGCGAACCTCGGGGTCCCCGACGACGCGGGCGCCGCGGTGCGCCTCGCGACCGAGATGGGGCGCCGCCGCATCGACGTCGGCGAGGTCGACGGCCGGGCGTTCGTCGTCATGGCGGGCATGGGCTTCGACGCGGCGCTGCTGGACGACGCCTCGACGACCCTCAAGGCGAAGGTCGGCCCGATCGCGTACGTCCTCTCGGCGCTGCGCCACCTGCGGGACCGCCGGATGCACGTCGAGGTGTACCTGGACGACCGTCCGCCGCTGCGCCGCCGCGCGCGCTCGATCCTCATCGGCAACGTCGGCCGCCTGCAGGGCGGGGTCCGGCTGCTCGCCGACGCCGAGCCGGACAACGGCCAGATGGACGTCGCCGTCCTCGCGCCCCGCTCGCTGCGGCACTGGGTGCAGACGTCCTGGACGGTGCTGCTGCGCCGTCGGGACATCGCCCACATGGACGTGCTGCGCGCCAGCCACATCCGGGTCGTCAGCACCCGGGAGGAGGCGCGCCAGCTCGACGGCGACGTCATCGACCCCGGTCGTTCGCTGACGGTGACGGTCCGGCCGGCGGCGCTCGAGCTCTGCGTGCCCCAGCCGGAGCGCAGCCCCGACCTGGCGGAGGGCTCCGGCCGCCTGACCTGACGCGCCCGGCGGCGTCAGGACGGGCGCGGGGCGCCGCCGAGCAGGATGTCCCGGGCCTCCTCCGCGGCGCGCAGGATGCTCGCGCTGACGAAGTCCATGAACCGGGCCATGTTCTCGAGCCGGTCGCCGGCGGGCGTGTCCCGGCCCAGCAGCTGCACGCCCTGCCGGGCCGTCTCGGCGAGCTCGGCGTTGTTCCGGACGGTGGCGATCATCGACTGGTACCAGACGTCGCCGTCCGCGACGTAGCGCTCCCGCCGCCCCTCCCCCTTCTCGCGGGCGACGAGGCCGTGCACCTCGAGCACCGCGATCGCCTTGGAGATGGACGACGGGCTGACCCCCAGGCGCCGGGACAGCTCCGCGGCGGTGAGGCTGCCCGCGTTGGTCGTGTAGAGGCAGGTCAGCACCCCGGCGGCCGTGCGCGGCATGCCCGACTGCATCATCAGCGTCGTGAACGTCTCCTCGTACTCGCGCAGGGCCTCGACCTCGGGCGCGGGGGCGTGCGACCGGGGCGGCACCGTGGCGCCCCGGCGGTGGGCGCGGCGCTCGGTCGCGCGGTGGGCGAGGTCGGCGCGGTAGGCGCCGGGGCCGCCGTTGCGCGTCACCTCCCGCGTCACGGTGGACGTGGGCCGGCCCAGGCGGCGCGCGATCTCCGCGTACGCCACGTCGTCGGCCAGACCCAGGGCGATCTGCTGACGTTCCTGCTTCGTGAGCCTGCCTCCGGGCACGGTGCCCCTCCTGTCGTCGGGACGCCCACAGTAGCGTTCTCCGCACCCGGATGCAACGGGGTAGTGGCGGCGCTGTTGCGTTGTCGCTGAGCACAGCGCAACGATTCATGCCCGCTGACCTGCGTTGTTGTCGATCCAGTGCAACAACGTCGTTGCCTCGGCGCGAAACGCTCCGTAGCGTTTCGCTTGTCCGAAACGCCGCGAACCACGTCTCCGAGGAGCTGAGCCCGATGCAGACCTTCCCCACCCCCCACCCGATCTCCGCGGTGGTCGACGTCCCCGCCGGCCGGGTCCGGCTCGTCGCCGCGGACCGGGCCGACACCACCGTCGAGGTCCGGCCCGGCGACGCCGCCCGGGGCCGGGACGTCAAGGCCGCGGAGCGCACCACCGTCGAGTTCCGCGACGGCGTCCTGCGCGTCGCCACGGCCGCCCGCACCGAGGTCTTCGGCCCGTCCGGGACCCTCGACGTGACGATCCACCTGCCCGCCGGCTCCGCGGCCGAGGTCCTGGGCAGCGCCGGGACGGACGGCGTCGGGCGGCTCGGTGACGTCACCGTCCAGGGGTCGTCCGACGGGATCCGGCTGGACGAGGCCGCCACCGTCCGGCTCTCCGCAGCCGCCGGTGACGTCGTCGTCGGCCGCCTCACCGGCCCCGGCGAGGTCAGCACCACGCAGGGCGACATCCGGGTCGCCGAGGCCCTGGGCGGCACGCTCGAGCTGCGGACGCAGCAGGGCGACATCACGGTGGGCGCCTCCGCGGGGGTCCCCGCCGCCCTGGACGCCGGCACCGGCCTCGGCCGCATCAGCAACGCCCTGCGGAACGACGGCACCCCCGTGCTCGACATCCGCGCCACCACCAGCCAGGGCGACATCACCGCGCGCAGCCTCTGAGCCGCGCACCGGTCGGTCCGCCCGTCCCCCGCACCCAAGGAGCACCCATGTCCGTCACCGCCCGTGGACCCGCCGTCGAGGTCACCGGTCTGCGCAAGTCCTACCGGTCGAGGTCCGGGGAGCAGCTCGTCCTCGACGGGCTCGACCTGGTCGTCCCCGCCGGTACCGTCACCGCCCTGCTGGGCCCGAACGGCGCCGGCAAGACCACCGCCGTCGGCGTCCTCACCACCCTCCTGCGTGCCGACGCCGGGACAGCCCGGGTGGCCGGTCACGACGTCGTCCGGGAGCCGGACGCCGTCCGCGCCGCCATCGGCGTCACCGGTCAGATCACCGCCGTCGACGACCTGCTCACCGGCGCCGAGAACCTGCGCCTCATGGCCGACCTGCACCACCTCGGTCGGGCCGCCGGGCGCCGGCGGACGGCCGAGCTGCTCGAGCGCTTCGGCCTGACGGAGGCGGCGGGCAAGCCCGTCGCGACCTACTCCGGTGGGATGCGGCGCAAGCTCGACCTGGCGATGACGCTCGTCGGTGCGCCGTCCGTCGTGTTCCTCGACGAGCCGACCACCGGTCTCGACCCCCGGAGCCGCCGCACCCTCTGGGACGAGGTGCGGGCGCTCGTCGCCGGGGGCACCACCATCCTGCTCACCACGCAGTACCTGGAGGAGGCCGACCAGCTCGCCGACTCCGTGGCCGTGCTGACCGGCGGCCGCATCGTCGCGCAGGGCACGCCCGCCGAGCTCAAGCAGGTGCACGCCGCGGGCTCGCTCGACGACGTGTTCCTCGCGCTCACCGAGCCGCCCGCCGAGGCCGGCACCGACCCCACGACCGAGAAGGAGAACATCCGATGACGACCGTCGCCGACGTCGTCACCATGGTGCGCCGCAGCCTGCTGCGGGCCGTGCGCTACCCGGGGCTGACGGTGTTCCTCGTCGTCGGGCCCCTCGTGATGCTGCTGCTGTTCGTCTTCGTGTTCGGCGGCGCGTTCGGTGCGGGCGTGGCCGCCGGCGTCACGCCCGGGGCCGAGGGCCGCGCTGCCTACCTCGACTACATCACGCCCACTCTGCTGGTGATCACGGTGGTCGGCGGCGCGACGTCGGTGGCCACCAGCGCCGCCATGGACGCCGCCGGCGGGATCATGGCGCGGTTCAGGACCATGGCCATCGCTCCCGGGTCCGTGCTCTCCGGTCAGGTGATCGGCTTCCTGCTGCAGGCTCTGGCCGCGCTGGTGCTCGTGCTGGGCGCCGCCCTCGCCATCGGCTACCGGCCCGAGGCCGACGCGCTCGACTGGCTCGCGCTGCTCGGGCTGTTCGTCCTGCTCGGGCTCGCGCTGAACTGGCTGTGCGTCGCCATGGGCCTCAACGCGCAGAGCGTCGAGACCGCGAGCAACCTGCCGCTGGTGCTCCTGCTCCTGCCGTTCCTGGGCAGCGGGTTCGTGCCGGTCGACACCATGCCGTCGGCCGTCCGGTGGTTCGCCGAGCACCAGCCGTTCACGCCGATCATCGAGACCACGCGTGGCCTGCTCGCGGGCGGCGAGGGGCTCGAGGGATCGGTCGCCGTGCAGGCCGTGGCGTGGTGCCTGGTGCTCGGGGTCGCCGGCTACGCGTGGGCCCGGTCGCTGTACCGCCGGGAGCGCCGGGTCTGAGGCGTCACGCGCCCGGCGCCCGCATGACCGGCCAGGCGCCGTCCGAGGTGTTGCCGAGGACGGTGACGGTCACGCCGGTGCGGGGGTCGTGCCGGGTGCGGGCGGAGATGCCGGCGTCGTAGCCCTCGAGGACCACGTCGGCGGAGCGGTCGGTGGACGCGTCGCCGAGCCAGAACCCCCGCCCGTACCGGCGCCCGTCCTCCAGCCGCGTGACCGGCTCGGTGAGGTACGCCACCGTCTCCGCCACCACGATCCGCCCCGCCGTGAGCGCCCGCCAGAACGCGGCCAGGTCGGCGGCGGTGGTCACGAGGCCCCCGTCACCGGTGCCCCGGACCGGCAGGTGCAGCGCGTTGGTGCGGGGGCCCTCGTCGTGCAGGTAGTGGACCGCGAGGTCCTCGGCCGGCTCGTCGGTGCGGGGGAACCCGGTGCGGGACATGCCGGCCGGCGTGAGCACGCGCTCGGCCACCAGGTCGGGGAACGGGACGCCGGCCACCCGCTGCGCGACGAGCGCCAGGACGACGAACCCGCTGTTGTTGTAGGCGAACGTCGTCCCGGGCTCCGAGACCTGCGGGTGCCCGTCGAGCATCGGCAGGTACGCCTCGGTGTCGTCCAGGACGTGCGGCGGCAGGGTCAGCACGTAGTCCGTGATGTCACCGTCCGCCTCCTCGTCCAGGTAGTCGCCGATGCCGGACGTGTGGCTGATCAGCTGCCCGACGGTCACCCGGTCGTCCACGAGCGGCAGGTCGCTCCCGAGGACCGGCCGCACGGGGTCGTCCCAGGCCAGCCGGCCCTCGTCGACCAGCGAGGCCGCCGCCAGGCCGGTGAAGCCCTTCGCGATGCTCGCGACCCCGAACCGGTGCTCGACGGAGGCCGGGAGGCGACGTGCCCGGTCCGACCAGCCGTACGCGCGGGCGAACAGGACCTCCTCGCCCCGGCTGACGTGCACGACGCCGCTGAACCCGGTCGCGACGGCGCGGGCGTCCAGGGTCGGGCCGAGGTCCTCGGGGCTGCTCATCCCGCGACCGTAGTGAGCCCGGCGCCGCGGACGCCATCGCATTGCCGCCGCGCGGGGCGGTTGCGGCACCGTGCGTGGTGTCCACCGCGGCGCCGCGGGTCCAGGGATGTGTCTTCCCCGGACCGTGACCACCGTGTACGCGGCAGTCACGGTCGCGAGAAGGGTGCGGGACTCCGAGCCCGAGACACCGCGGACACCCGGGGGTCCGCGTCAGTGCATGACGACGGCGATCGCCGACCGCGACCCGGCCACCACCTCGAACGACCATGCGCTCGCGGCCTGGACCGTCGGCAGCACCGTCACCGCGGGCTCGACGGCCGCACCCGACGCGTCGGCGCACGCGGCGGTGCCCTCCTCGACGGTCTCGTCGTCCACGCGCACGACCACCTGCGCGGGTCGCCCGCCCAGCGACACGCAGACGACCGTGAGGTCCAGGACGCCGGAGGCCGGGACCGTGCCCGACGAGCCCGACATCGCACCGGCGGCCTCCAGGACGCCGCCCCCGAAGTACGTCCCGCCCTCCGGTCCGGAGCCCGCGAGGTCCCGCGCGGCGCTGGACACCGCCGGCTCCGCCGCGTCCACGTCCGCGTCGGTCCCGCCGGCGGCCCGGACGCCGAGCCCGACCAGGACGACGAGCACGGGCACGCCGACGGCCAGGGCCGCGAGCCGCCCACGCCGCCGACGCCGCGGGCGCCGGTCCGGGCCGTCGCGCGGCTCGGTGTCCACGATGTCGAAGGTCGCCACGGCGGCAGCCTCGCACGACGGCACCCGCCCCGTCCGGCGAACCGAGTCAGGGGTCCGACGGCGCCTCGACGACCGGCTCAGGCGAGGCCGTCGACCGCCGCCTGCTCGGTGCGCCGCGTCGCCGCCCAGCTGGCGAGCATCTTCAGCCCGTCGTCGGCGGGCGACCCCGGCTCGGCGCTGTAGGCCAGGACGGTCAGGCCGCTGTCGGCTGCCAGGTCCAGCGACTCGAACGCGAGGTCGAGCCGCCCGACCACGGGGTGCACGAACGTCTTGACCCCGGTGTCGTGGTGCTTGACGTCGTGCGACGCCCACAGCCGGCGGAACTCCTCGCTGCGGGTCGACAGCTCGCCCACCAGCGCGGTCAGGTCCCTGTCGTACGGGTCCCGCCCCGCCTCGGCCCGCAGGATCGCGACGGTGTCGTAGGCCGCCCGGTCCCAGTCGCCCCAGAAGCGACGCGCGGCGGGGTTGAGGAAGTTGAACCGCGCGTGGTTCACGGGTCGCGACGGGTCCGCGTACAGCTCCGAGTACAGCGCCTCCCCCAGCGCGTTCGCACCGAGGACGTCCAGGCGGCCGTTGCGGACGAACGCCGGCGTGCCGTGCATCGAGTCGAGGATGCGCTGCACCACGGGGCGGACCGTGCTCGCCGGGCGGCGACGGGCGCGGCCGTGGCGTGCCGGACCGGCGGCGCGCGCGAGGTGCTCCAGGTGCTCGCGCTCCGCGTCGTCGAGCTGCAGGGCCCGCGACAGCGCGTCGAGCACCTGGTCGGAGACGCCGGCGAGGTTCCCGCGCTCCAGCCGCGTGTAGTAGTCGACGGACACGCCGGCCAGCATCGCGACCTCCTCGCGCCGCAGCCCGGGGACGCGGCGCAGGCCGCCGTACACCCGGAGCCCCGCCTGCTCGGGGGTGACCCGCGCCCGACGCGAGGCCAGGAAGTCGCGCACCTCGCTCCTGCTGTCCATGCCTCCGACGGTAGGCGCCGCCCGCGACGGGTGACAGGTACTGCCATGACCCGGCACGGCGGGCCCCGGCGACCTCAGCGGCCGGCGACGAGGACCACGACGGCGACCAGGACGAGGAACGGGACGATCGTCAGCAGCGCACCCGCCGACGCCGGCGTCCGCCGGGGGCCGTCCCGGAAGGACGCGCCCAGCGGGTTGCCGTTCACGCCGGGGCGCTCACCCGGCAGCCTCCGGTCGGTCCCGTCGACCGGTTCGGTCCGCTCGTCCTCGGTCATCGTGCCGCCCCCCTGCCTGCGGCACCCCGCGGCGCCGTCCCTGGTGCCGCACAGGCTGCCCTGCCGGGGACGGCCCCGTCCAGGGGTGCTCACCACCGGTCAGGCGGGCGGGACCGACGCGTGCGCCCAGGCGACGGCGTCCGCGCGGGTCGAGACGCCGATCTTGCGGTAGATCGACCGGACCTGGGACTTCACGGTGTTGCGCGAGACGTACAGGCGGCGCGCGACCTGCTCCAGCGTCGCGTCGTCGGCCAGCTCGGCCAGCACCACGCGCTCGCGCACGGTCAGCGTCCCGCCCTCGGCGGCGGTCGAGGGGGCGGGCGGGGTCAGATCCAGCGTCGTCACGGTGCGTCCTCAGGTGGCTGCCGCGGGCCCCGGTGGACCGCACGCCCTTCGTTCGGAGCCGGGGACCCCGCGGATGGGTCGGCGACCGACGCGCCACGCGCCCGCGCCGGGGCGCGCGTCCGGCGGCGCTGGGTTTCAATGAGCCCGACCGACGCGCCGCCGCCGCTGGAGGACTCTCGATGACGAAGCCCCACGTCACGCTCGCGCTGTCGGGGGCCGCCGGCCAGATCGGCTACGCCCTGCTGTTCCGCGTCGCGAGCGGGGAGCTGTTCGGGCCGGACACCCCGGTGCGGGTCCGGATGCTGGAGCACCCGCACGCGCTGGCCGCGGCGGAGGGCGTGGCCCTGGAGCTGCAGGACGCGGCGTCGCCGCTGCTGGCCGACGTCGACGTCACCGCCGACCCCCGCGTGGCGTTCGACGGGGCGGACGTCGCGATCCTCGTCGGGGCACGACCCCGGACCGCCGGGATGGAGCGCGCGGACCTGCTGGAGGCCAACGCCGGCATCTTCGGGCCGCAGGGCGCGGCGCTGAACGACGTCGCCGGCTCCGACATCCGGGTGCTCGTGGTCGGCAACCCCGCGAACACCAACACGATGATCGCCGCGGCGCACGCCCCCGACGTCCCCCGCGACCGGTTCACGGCCCTGACCCGGCTGGACCACAACCGTGCGGTCGCCCAGGTGGCGCTGCGGGCAGGCTGCGGCGTCGCCGACGTCGCGCGCGTGAGCATCTGGGGGAACCACTCCCCCACGCAGTACCCCGACCTGCGGCACGCCGTGGTCGCCGGCCGGCCGGCGCTGGAGGTCGTCGACCGCACCTGGGCGGAGGGCGACTTCATCGACACCGTCGCGCAGCGCGGCCGGGCGATCATCGCGGCGCGCGGGGCCTCGTCCGTCGCGTCCACCGCCACCGCGATCATCCAGCACAGCCGCCTGCGCCGGTACGGCGTCCCCGACGGCGACTGGAGCTCCGCCGGCCTCGTGTCCGACGGGTCGTACGGCGTCCCCGAGGGCCTGGTGTGCTCCTTCCCCGTGACGTCCGTCGACGGGACGTGGCAGATCGTGCAGGGCCTGGACGTCGACGCGTTCTCCCGCGCGCGCATCGACGCGTCGGTGGCGGAGCTGGTCGCCGAGCGGGACGCGGCCCGGGCGCTCGGGCACCTGTGACGGGTGCAGGATCGGGCCATGACACGCGTCGCGATCGATGCCGCCACCGCGATCCGTCTGGTCCGGGAGGGCGTCGTCGTGCCGCCCGGGCACCAGCTCGTCGCGCCGACCCTGCTCCGTTCCCAGGTGCTGTCGTCGCTCTACCGGGACGTCCGGCGCGGTGTGCTCGGCGCGGACGAGGCCCGGACCCTGCTGGACGGCGTCACGACGACGAAGATCCGGCTGCTCGGCGACCGGGTGTCGCGGGCGGTCGCGTGGCAGGTCGCCGCGCAGCTCGGCTGGGACGACACCGCGGACGCCGAGTACGTCGCCGTCGCGAAGCTGCAGGCCGACGTTCTCGTCACCGCGGACGAGGCGCTGGCGCGGCAGGTCGCGGACATCGTGCCGACGGCGCCGTTCGCGCTGCTGACCTCGCTCGTCTGAGCCGGCGCTCAGCCGTCGAACCGGGCGCGCGCCCGTTCGACCTCCGTCATGTGCGTCGTCGTCCAGCGCAGGAGCGCGTCGACCGGTTCGCGGAGCGTCTTGCCGAGCGGGGTGATGCGGTACTCGACCGCGACCGGACGCTCGTGCACCACGAGCCGCTCGACGATGCCGGTGCGCTCCAGCCGACGCAGGGTCGCGGTCAGCGACTTCGCCGTCACCGCGGGGATGGTCCGGCGGAGGTCGTTGAACCGCGAGGGTCCCTCGCAGAGCTCCTCGAGCACCTGGAGCGACCACTTGTCGAGGATCTGGTCGAGCAGCTCGCGGTGCGGCGCGCCGACACCGAGCTGCTCCGTGAGCGGGTGAGTGGTTTCGAGCACGACACCTAGTGTCGTTGAAGTTCCCTCGGGCGACCAGGTAGCAATGGGCAACCACCCGTTCGAACCTCCGGAGGACCCCGTGCCCGTGCAGCGCTTCACCCCTGACGGCCTCATGCAGCCCACCCCCTACGCCCACGTCGCGGTCGGCACCGGCAGCCGCCACGTCCACGTCGCCGGCCAGATCGCGCGTGACGCCGAGGCGCAGCCGCTCGCGCCGGGCGACCTCGCGGGGCAGGTGTCCGCAGCCCTGCGCAGCACCGCGCTCGGCCTGCGGTCCGCGGGAGCCACGTTCGACGACGTCGTGCGTCTGACGTTCTACGTGACGGCGTGGAGCCCCGAGAGGATCGGCGACTTCATGGCGGGCGTCGAGCGCGTCGCGGAGGAGCTCGGCCTGCCGCAGCCGATGCCGCCGTCGTCGCTCATCGGGGTGGACTACCTGTTCGAGCCGGACGTGCTCGTGGAGGTGGAGGCCACCGCGGTCGTGGACTGAGGCGGTCCTCGACCGAGGCGGGCCCGGACCGACGCCGCCCGGTGCGGTCGCGGTACGCGGCTACACCCGCGTGCCGCGCCCGCGGACCCGGCGGTGCACGACGACCGCCACCCACGCGGCCCCCGCGGCCACGCCGGTGCCGACCACCGCGCCCGCCGCGACGTCGTGCGGGTAGTGGACGCCCTCCAGCACCCGCCCGGCCGCGGCGAGCAGCGCGACGCCCACCGCCACCCAGGTGACCCACGCGCGCCGGGCGGCGACCGCGATGACGACCACGGCGGCGAACGCGACCGTGGCGTGGTTGGACGGGAGCGACCAGTCCCCCGCCGGCGGGCAGTGCGGGACGCCGTCCCAGCGCGAGCACGGCCGCGGCTGCACGAGCACGAGCTTGAGCCCCTCGCTCGCGCCGTACGCCAGCACCACGCCGACCGCGGCACCGATGACGCCCGGCAGCGAGCCGGGGCGGGTGCGCCACACGTGCAGCCCGGACACGACGACCCCGGCTGCCAGGAGAGCGAGCGCCGCGGGCGACACGACGTCGACGGCCGGGAGCCGGGCGGGCGACGCCGCCGCCCACTGCGCGACGACCACGCTCAGGCTGCCCGGCAGCGGCAGCAGCAGCACCACCGCGACGAGGAGGCCGAGCGCGGCGAAGGGGGCGGACGGGTGGCGGACGTCGGCAGGCATGCGGACGACGCTACGGAATCCGACCGGCGCGGCCGTCGGCCCGGGGTCGGATCGCGCCGCCGGGCCGGTCCGACGTGGGTCCGACCGGCGTCCGACCCAGGTCCGACAGCGGGCCCGCTAGGGTCCGACGGCCAGGCACCGGTAACGCTGGGGCCGCCGCCGGACACGTCGGGGGTGGAAGCTGCCGACGTGGAAGGGCACCCATGACCCCGGAGGAGCGGTTCGCCGCGCTGTTCGACCGCACGCACCAGCCGCTGCTCGCGTACGCCGTGCGCCGCGTCAGCGACCCGGCCGACGCGGCGGACGTCGTCGCCGAGACGTACCTGGTCGCCTGGCGCCGGCTCGACGACGTCCCGGACGGCGACGCGGCGCGGCCCTGGCTGTTCGGCGTGGCGCGGCGGGTGCTGGCGAACCTGTACCGCGGCGAGCGTCGTCGGCACGCGCTCGCCGAGCGTCTGCGGGACTCGCTCACGGAGCTCGCGGTCGAGGACGAGTCCCCCGCGACCGGGGTCGTCGCGGCCATGCGGCGCCTGCCGGGACCCGACCAGGAGGTGCTGCGGCTCGTCGCGTGGGAGGAGCTGGCGCGCGACGAGATCGCCCTGGTCCTCGGGATCTCGCGCACCGCGGTCCGGGTCCGCCTGCACCGGGCCCGGCGACGTCTGATGGAGCAGATGGCCCGGATGGCCGCCGACGACGACCCCGTCGCAGCCGCGCCCCCACCACGGGTGCTGACCGGCACCGCCCGCCCGACCACTGAGGAGGCATGATGCGCGACGAGACCACGACCGGGGACGCCCTGGCGGCACTGCGCGCGGCCGACCCGGCGCTCCGCGTCGACCTGGCACGGGTGGGCCCGGAGGCGCTCGGCGCCCTGCGCGACGCGGTCCCCGCCGCCGCGGCCGGCACGGCACCGACCCGGGGCCCGCGGCGGCGCTGGGCTCGCCGCACCGTCGTGGCGGGCGGTGTCGTGGCGGCGCTGGTGGGCGGCGGGGCCGCCTACGCGGGGTACCAGAGCTGGTACGCGGGCGACGGCGGCGCCGAGGGCGTGACGTGCACGCTCGCCTACGGGGAGCTCGGCACCGTGGGCCCGGAGTCGAGCGGCGGCCCGGTGCTCACCGGCGACCCGGTGGCCGACTGCGCGCACTACCAGGAGCTCGTCGGCCTGCCGCCGATCCCCGACCCCGTGGCGTTCCGCGACGCGTGGCACCCGGTGGTCGTCGCTCCGGCGGACCAGGTGCCGCCGGACGCGACCCTGCTGCCGGGGTCGACACCGCAGGACCGCGCCGTCCGCGAGCTCGAGGCGACGTTCCACGACTACGTCGACGGCGTGAGCTCGACCTGCGCCACCCCGGACGAGGCGATCGCGGCGGCGCAGGCCGAGCTCGACCGGCTCGGGCTGTCGACGTGGCGGGTGGAGCTGCGGGCGGCCCCGGAGCCGCCCGGGGGCGCGTGCGCCAGCGTCGGACCGGACCCGGACGCGCATGTACTCGTGGTCCATCCGCTGGGGGTCGACACGCTGGAGACCCTCGTCTCCAGGGGCGACATGGTGCCGTGGGTGCGGGACCTGCGCGACGCGCTGCGTGCCGGGGTGGCCGAGCAGTGCCTCGGCCTCGCGGACGCCGAGGCTGTGGTCGACCGGGCACTGGGCAGCGAGCACCACTGGCCGACCACCGTGGTGGAGGACCCGGAGGCCACCTGCACCCGCGTCGACCTCGAGGTCGGGGGGAGCGTCCAGGTCACGCTCCGCGGCCCCGAGGCGGCGGCTCCCCCCGCCTGAGGCTCACGCCCGCGGCCCGGACCCTCCGGGCCGCGGACGGACCACCCGCGCGAGCTTGTCCGGGTTCCGCACCACGTAGATCTCCTGCACCACGCCGTCGCCGACCGCGAACTGGAACGTCGTCGACACGACGCCGCCCTCGACCGCGAGGGCGGCCGTCTGGCCGTTGAGCACCACCGGCGCCACCGTGGCGGAGCTCCCCTGCCGCGCGCGCAGCCCGAGGAGGAACCGGACCACCGCGTCGGCGCCGTGCACCGGCCGGCGGGCGGCCGTGACGCGACCCCCGCCGTCGACGGTGAGCACCACGCCGGGGGCGAGCAGCGCGAGGAGCCCCGCCACGTCGCCGTCCCGCGCCGCGGCGAGGAACCCCGCGACCACGTCGGCGTGCGCCCGCGGGTCGACCGCGAACCGCTCGCGGCGCGCCTGCACCCGCTCGCGCGCCCGGTGCACCGCCTGCCGCACCGCGGCCTCGTGGCCGCCGCCCGCGTGGGCGACGTCCGCGTACGAGAAGCCGAAGACCTCGCGCAGCGCGTAGCAGGCGCGCTCCCGGTCCCCGAGGGTCTGCAGGAGGACGAGCAGCGCCGCCGACACCCGGTCCACCTCGACTGCGCGCTCCTCCGGTCCCCCGTTCAGGTCACCCGTCGGCAGCGGCTCCGGCAGCCAGGGGCCGACGTAGTCGACCCGGGTCCGCTGCGCCGACCGCAGCACGTCCAGGCACCGGTTCGTCGCCAGCCGCGCGAGGTAGGCGCGCGCGTCGTCCGGGTCCACCGTGCGCGTCGTCCACCGCTCGTACGCGTCCTGCACGACGTCCTCCGCGTCGGCCACCGATCCCAGCAGGTCGTAGGCGATCGTGAAGACGAGCCCGCGGTGGCGCAGGAAGACGTCGTCGGCCGGGCTCACGCGGGCGCCGCTGTCCGTGGGCCGGCCGGCCACCGGTAGGAGCCGGGGCGACGTGCCTCACCGGCCAGCCAGTGCACGGTCCGGCGGCACACGAGCTCCTTGACCCCGGCGGCCACGACGCCGTGCAGGCGCAGCGCGCGGGCGGTGTCGTCGGGTCGCACGGTCTGGATGATGCCATCGCCGCGCCCCAGGCTCACGCACTGGAGCGCGAAGCCGGCATCCAGCACCGCCGCGGGGCGTCCGTCGAGCACCGCCAGCGCCACGTCCGCGGCGTGCGCGCCCTGCGGCAGCGCCGCGGCGCACCCCATGCGCAGGTGGTCCGTGCCCGGACCGACGACCCGGCACCCGTCGCCGGCTCCGAGCACGTGCGGGTCGCCGGCCACCCGCAGGTCGGGACCGACGAGCAGCCGCCCCCGCTCGTCGACGGGCAGCCCGCTGGCTGCCGCGAGCGACGCCCCGGCGAAGCCGTCGGCGCGCAGGGTGAGGGCGGTCGGCGGCACCGTCCCCTCCGACTCGTGCACGGTGACGCCCGACCGGCCGAGTCGCGCCGCCGCCGCACGGGCGCCGCGGGCGCCGAGCGCCGGTGCCACCCCACCGCGCGCCAGCAGGTGCACGGCCAGGTCCGGGCGCCGCCCGCGGAGCTCCGCCGCGAGCTCGACCCCGGTGTGCCCCGCACCACGCACGAGCACCGCCGCTCCGGGCAGCAGGGCGCGGACGCGCTCGCGGGCGACGGTCGCGCTCTCCGCGGTGGCGACGTCGGGCTGATCCGTGCCGGTGTCGGGCCGGGCCGTCGACCCGGCGGCGTACACGAGGACGTCGTACGGCACCTCCCGGTCGGCGAGCAGGATCCGGCGACCCGCGGCGTCGATCCGCTCCACCCGGCCGATCTCGAGCCGCACGGCCGGGTGCAGCACGTCGCCGAACGGGCGCACCGGCAGCGGTCGGACGCCCGCGGCGTACTCGTGCAGCCGGATCCGCTCCACGAACGCATCCCGCTCGTTGACGAGCACCACCTCGACCGCAGCCCGCGGTCCCCGCGACCCCGCGAGGCGGTTGGCCGCCATCACCCCGGCGTACCCGCCGCCCACCACCACGACCCGCTGCGTCATGTCTCCTCCTTCGTCGGGCTCTCCCCCACCAGACGGCCGACGCGGCGCCGGCGTGACAGTGAGCCGCGCCACACCATCCGTACTAGCTGGTACGGCGCGCCGCTGGGTGGAAGGTTCGGACGGACACACCGCCGGCGAGTCCGCCCGAACCTTCCACCCGGCCGTGGCGGGGGCCCGTCAGGACGGGTCGTACGGCGCCGCGACGTCGAGCACCCACACCACGCCGAACCGGTCCTGCAGCATCCCGTACAGCGGCGCCCAGCCCGCCGGCGCGAGCGGCACGATCACCGTGGCGCCCTCGCTCAGCCGCGCCCAGCGCTCCGTGACGACGTCCGCCGACGCGCCCCGGACCGAGACGAAGTACGCGTTGCGCCCCGCCTCCCACGGCAGGGACGCCGGCACGTCGTACGCCATCACGCGGAAGCCGTCCGGGGACTCGACCTGGCCCCACATGACCTGGTCGGCCTCCTCCGGCCGCTGGACGGCGCCCGCGTCGGCGTAGGTGACGACCGTCAGCTCCCCGCCGAAGACCGACCGGTAGAGCTCGAGGGCCGCGCGGGCGTCGCCGCGCAGGTTGATGTGGGTGGTGGTGGTGAGCGACATGGGCTGACTCCTGGTGTCCGTGCGCCGGTCCGTCCGGCGCAGGAGCACCGTCGCAGCCCATCCGGACAGGACGTGTCCGGATACTGCGGGAGACTCGTCGCGTGCCGACGACCTCCGCCCGCCTGCTCGCGCTGCTCTCCCTGCTGCAGGCGCGGCGGGACTGGCCCGCGACCGTCCTCGCCGACCGGCTCGACGTGAGCGACCGCACCGTCCGCCGGGACGTCGACCGGCTGCGCGAGCTCGGCTACCCGATCGCGAGCACCCGCGGGCGCGAGGGCGGCTACCGCCTGGACGCGGGCGCCCGGCTGCCGCCGCTGCTGTTCGACGACGAGCAGGCGGTCGCGCTCACGGTCGCCCTGCAGACCGCGGCGGCCTCCGGGGCCGACGTCGGTGAGGCCGCGGCCCGGTCCCTGCGCACCCTGCGGGACCTGATGCCCGCGCGGCTGCGACCGCGCGTGGACTCGGTCCTCGTGGCGTCCGCCGAGCCCGTCGCAGCACAAGAGGCGGTCGACCCGGCGGTGCTCGTCGCGCTGAGCACCGCGATCCGGCGGCACGAGACGGTGCGGTTCGACTACGCGGTGCCGGGCCGGCCGGCTGAGGGGCCGCCCCGCAGCGCGGAGCCGCACCACCTGGTGACGCGCGGGGGCCGCTGGTACCTGGTGGCGTGGGACCCGGACCGGGCGGACTGGCGGACGTTCCGCGCCGACCGGATGCGGCTGCGCGACCCCGGCGGACCGCGCTTCGCCCCGCGGGACCTGCCCGGCGGCGACGTCGCGGCGTTCCTCACGGGCCGGTTCCGCGGATCGATCGACCCGGACGCGCAGTGGCCGTGCCGGGGCGAGGTGGTCGTGCACGCCCCGGTGCGGGACGTGGCGCCGTGGGCGCGCGACGGCGTGGTGGAGGAGCTCGCGCCGGACCGGTGCCGCCTCGTGCTCGGGTCGTGGTCGTGGACCGGGCTGGCGGCCGAGCTCGGACGGCTCGACGCGGAGATCGACGTGGTGGGGCCGCCGGAGCTGGCCGAGGCGTGCGCCCGCCTGGCCGGACGCCTCACTCGCGCGGCTCAAGCCTCCGGTTCAGCCGCGTCGCCCGGTGTACCGACGCCCCCGGACACCTCCCCCAGCCGCCGCGCGAGGTAGCGGCGCTCTGCCTCGTTCGCGACGAGGTCCAGCGCCTCGCGGTAGGCGGTCGCCGCCTCCGACCGACGCCCCGCGCGGCGCAGCAGGTCGGCCCGTGCCGCGAGCACGTAGTGGCTGCCCGCCAGCCTCGGGTCGCCGGCCACCGCGTCGACGGCCGCCAGCCCCGCCCCTGGTCCCTGCGCCATGCCCACGGCCACGGCGCGCGCGAGCCCCGCGAACGGCGACGGGGCCACGCGCAGCAGCTCGTCGTACAGCCGCACGACCTCCGGCCAGTCAGCGCCCGCGTCGGACGGCACCGCGGTAGACGGCACCGCGCCCGACGACCCCGCGCCCGACCGCACCGCGCGCGTGTGCTCCGCGGCGATCCGCGCCTGCAGCAGGTACGGACCCACCCGGCCACCGCGGGCGACGAGGTCGCGCGCGACGGCCAGCGCACCCATGCCGTCGGCGACCTCGCCCGCGTCCCAGAGCGCACGGTCCTGGTCCTCCAGCGGCACGAGGTCGCCGTGCGCGTCGGCCCGGGCGGCCCGGCGCGAGTCCTGGAGCAGCACGAGGGCCAGCAGCCCGTGGACCTCCGGGTCGTCGGGCACGAGCCGCGCCACCAGCCGCGCCAGCCGCACGGCCTCGTCGCACAGCCGCAGCCGTACCAGGTCGGCGCCGGCGCTCGCGGAGTAGCCCTCGGAGAACAGCAGGTAGACGACCGCGAGCACGCCGTCCAGCCGCTCGGGCAGCCGGTCGGCGGGCGGCACGCGGTACGGGATGCGGGCGTCGGCGATCTTGCGCCGGCCCCGGACCAGCCGCTTGGCCATCGCGTCCTCGGACGTGCCGAACGCGCGGGCGATCTCCGCGACGCTCAGGCCGCACAGCGTGCGCAGGGTCAGGGCCACCTGCACCTCGAGCGCCAGCGCCGGGTGGCAGCACGTCGCGATCAGCGCCAGCCGGTCGTCCGGGAGCTCGCGGGGGTCGTCGGGCTCCGGCCCGGGCACGGTGCCGCCGTCCGTCATCGCCGCCACCTCCGCCCGGTGCCGCGCCTCGGTGCCGGAGCGACGTAGCCGGTCCAGGGCGCTGCGCCGCGCCGCCGTCGTGAGCCACGCCCCGGGACGGTCGGGCACGCCGTCCCGGGGCCACGTGCGGGTGGCGGCGGTGAAGGCGTCCTGCGCGCAGTCCTCGGCCAGCGCCCAGTCCCCTGTCACCCGGATCACCGTCGCCACGACCCGCCCCCACTCGTCCCGGAAGGCGCGGGTGAGGGCGTCGTCGACGGCGGTCACCACTGCCAGAGGGGCCGGATCTCGACCGCTCCCGCAACGGCCGCCGGGTGCTGCGCGGCGACGTCGATCGCGGCGTCCAGGTCCGGCGCCGCGATGAGCGCCACGCCCGCGACCTGCTCGGCGACCTCCGCGTACGGGCCCCGGGCGACGACCGTCCGGCCGTCGCGGACCCGGACCGTGCGCGCCTCGGCCGGCGGCCGCAGCCGGTGCCCGCCGAGGTCGGTCCCCCGCATCCGCTCGGCCCACGCGGTCGGCGGCTCGTCGGGCTGCGGCGTCCCGTCGGGGACCTCGCCCATGAGCAGGAGGTAGTGCCCGGCGCCCGCCTCGTCGGGGGCCAGGACGTGCCCGTCGGGCTGCGCCCCGTCGAACGGCCACACCTCCCGCACCTCGATCGCCCCGAACCGCGCGGCCGGGTGCTCCGCCGCGAGGGCGACGGCCTGCTCCAGGTCCGGCACGTCCAGCACGTCGAACCCGCCCACCAGCTCCTTGTACTCGGCGAACGGGCCGTCGGTCACCAGCGTGCGCCCGCCCCGCACCCGCACGGTGGTCGCCGAGCTCGCCTCGGCGAGCCGGTGGCCCTCCCGGCGTCCGGCACGGTCGGCGCGCTCCACCCAGGCGGCGGGGTCGGCCTCCTCGGCGGTCGGTGCGGCGTCGGCACCCACCCGCACGAACGTCACGTACGTCATGGCTCCTCCTCGGTTCGTCGGTCTGTCAGCAGCACGACGCACAGGTCGGCGTCACGAGGACACCCCGGCATCATCCGGGACCGGCGACATCCCGGTCGAGGGTGTCCTGACGGGCCGGGGGACGGCGTCGGGGAGGTGCGGCGTCCCCGTCCGGGGCGCCCGGACACCCTGGAGGTCTGCCATGACGTTCGACCAGCCCCAGCTCGCCCTGCTCCTGTCGCGGCGCGCCGTGCTCATCGAGTCCCGCAGCGCGCTGCCCGACGCCCCGCAGGTGCCGCCGCCGACCCCCGAGCAGGAGGAGCGCGACCGGCGAGGCGTGCCGGGTGACGCCGGCGCCCGCTGAGCCCGGCGCCGGACCCCGGCCCGTCAGGCCCCGACGTACGCCGCCAGGTGCTCTCCCGTCAGCGTCGACCGGGAGGCCACCAGGTCGGCCGGGGTGCCCTCGAACACGACGTGGCCGCCGTCGTGCCCGGCCCCCGGCCCGAGGTCGACGATCCAGTCCGCGTGCGCCATCACGGCCTGGTGGTGCTCGATCACGATGACCGACTTCCCTGAGTCCACCAGGCGGTCCAGGAGCGCGAGCAGCTGCTCGACGTCCGCGAGGTGCAGGCCGGTCGTCGGCTCGTCGAGCACGAGGATCCCGCCCTTCTCCCCCATGTGCGTGGCGAGCTTGAGCCGCTGGCGCTCGCCGCCGGACAGGGTGGTGAGCGGCTGGCCGAGGCTGAGGTAGCCGAGCCCGACGTCCGCCAGGCGCTGCAGCACCGCGTGCGCGGCCGGCGTGCGGGCGTCGCCCGACCCGAAGAACGCCTCCGCCTCCGTGACAGGCATCGCGAGCACCTCGCTGATGTTCTTCCCGCCCAGGTGGTACTCCAGCACGGAGGCCTGGAACCGGCGGCCCTCGCACTCCTCGCACGTGGTCGCGACGCCCGCCATCATGCCGAGGTCGGTGTAGACGACCCCGGCGCCGTTGCAGGTCGGGCAGGCGCCGGCGGAGTTGGCGCTGAACAGCGCGGGCTTGACCCCGTTGGCCTTCGCGAACGCCTTGCGGATCGGCTCCAGCAGCCCCGTGTACGTCGCGGGGTTGCTGCGCCGGGAGCCCCGGATGGCGCCCTGGTCGATCGCCACCACGCCGTCGCGGCGGGACACCGACCCGTGGATCAGCGAGCTCTTGCCGGACCCCGCCACGCCGGTGATGACCGTCAGCACCCCGAGCGGGATGTCGACGTCGACGTCGCGCAGGTTGTGCGTGCTCGCGCCCCGGACCTCCAGCGCGCCGGTGGGCCGGCGCACCGACTCCTTCACGTGGGCGCGGTCGTCCAGGTGCCGCCCGGTGAGGGTGCCGCTGGCCCGCAGGCCGTCGACGGTGCCCTCGAACACGATCTCGCCGCCGCCGCTCCCGGCGCGCGGGCCGAGGTCGACGACGTGGTCCGCGATCGCGATGGCCTCGGGCTTGTGCTCGACGACCAGCACCGTGTTGCCCTTGTCCCGCAGGCGCAGCAGCAGCTCGTTCATCCGCTGGATGTCGTGCGGGTGCAGGCCGATGGTCGGCTCGTCGAACACGTACGTCACGTCGGTCAGGGACGACCCGAGGTGCCGGATCATCTTGGTGCGCTGCGCCTCGCCGCCGGACAGCGTGCCGGAGGGCCGGTCGAGGGAGAGGTACCCCAGCCCGATCTCGACGAACGAGTCCAGCGTGTCGCGCAGCGCCTCCAGCAGCGGCGCCACGGACGGCTCGTCCAGGTCCCGCACCCACGCGGCGAGGTCGCTGATCTGCATCGCGCACGCGTCGGCGATGCTGATGCCGCGGATCTTCGAGGACCGCGCGCCCTCGTTGAGCCGGGTGCCGTCGCAGTCGGGGCAGGTGGTGAAGGTGATGGCCCGCTCCACGAAGGCCCGGATGTGGGGCTGCATGGCGTCGACGTCCTTGGCGAGCATCGACTTGGTGATCTTCGGGATCAGGCCCTCGTACGTGAGGTTGATGCCCTCGACCTTGATCTTGGTCGGCTCCTTGTGCAGCAGGTCGTGCAGCTCGGCCGCGGTGAAGTCCCGCACGGGCTTGTCCATGTCGAAGAACCCGCTGCCGCCGAAGATCCGCCCGGACCAGCCGTCCATCGAGTACCCGGGGACGGTGATGGCGCCGTCCGCGAGGGACCGGTCCGCGTCGTACAGCTGCGTGAGGTCGAAGTCCTGCACGGTGCCGCGGCCCTCGCACCGCGGGCACATGCCGCCGGTGATGCTGAACTCGCGGCGCTCCTTGGTGGTCTCGCCGCCCTTGGAGTACGTCACCGCGCCGGCGCCGCTGATGGAGGCGACGTTGAACGAGAAGGCCTGTGGCGAGCCGACGTGCGGCTGACCGAGCCGGCTGAACACGATGCGCAGCATGGCGTTCGCGTCGGTCACGGTGCCGACCGTCGACCGGGGGTTGGCGCCCATGCGCTCCTGGTCGACGATGATCGCCGTGGTCAGCCCGTCGAGGACGTCGACGTCCGGCCGGGCCAGCGTCGGCATGAAGCCCTGCACGAACGCGCTGTAGGTCTCGTTGATCATGCGCTGCGACTCGGCCGCGATCGTCGCGAACACCAGCGAGCTCTTGCCCGAGCCCGACACCCCGGTGAACACCGTCAGCCGGCGCTTCGGGATCTCGACGCTGACGTCCTTGAGGTTGTTCTCGCGGGCGCCGCGCACCCGGATCAGGTCGTGGCTGTCGGCGACGTGCGCCTCGGCGGGCGGGGTGCTGGTGGCCAGGCTCATCGGGTCTCCGTCTGTGAGGCGGGGGTCGCGGTGCGCCGGCGGTCGGGCAGGCCGGGACGGCGGTGTCGGCGGGGGTCCGACGCGGCGCAGCTCCACCGTAGCGGGGCCGCTCCCGCCAGGTGGAGACCCCCGGGGGCGGGACCCCGCGCCGGGTAGGTGCTGCGTCAGCGGCGCTCCTGGATGCGGATCATGTTGCCGGCGGGGTCCCGCACCGCGCAGTCCCGGATGCCGTACGGCTGCTCCGTCGGCTCCTGCATGATCTCGGCGTCGGCGGCCTGCAGGCGCTCGAACGTCCCGTCCAGGTCCGTGGTGGCCAGGAGCAGCCCGGCGTAGGTGCCCTTCGCCATCATCTCGGCGATCGTGCGGCGCTCGTCGTCGGTGAGGCCCGGGTTCGCGGACGGCGGGTTCAGCACGATCGACGTGTCCGGCTGCCCGGGCGGACCGACCGTGAGCCAGCGCATCGCGCCCTTGCCGACGTCGAGGCGGACCTCGAAGCCGAGCAGGTCGCGGTAGAACGCCAGCGAGGCGTCCGGGTCGTCGTGCGGGAGGAAGCTGGAGTGGATGGTGATGTCCATGCCCGTCACGCTAGGTGCGGCACCGGCGTCCGTGCTTCTCGATTCCTGACCGGTCGCGTCACCTGCTTCGCGACGCAGGGCGGCAGCCCGGTGGTGGCCTGCGCCTCCTGCTTCCGGTAGACGCTCGGCGGCACCCCCACGAGCTCCGTGAACCGGGTGCTGAACGTGCCGAGCGACGAGCACCCGACGGCGAAGCACACCTCGGTCACGCTGAGGTCCCCGCGCCGCAGCAGCGCCATGGCGCGCTCGATGCGCCGGGTCATCAGGTACGAGTACGGGGACTCCCCGAACGCCAGCTTGAACTGCCGGCTCAGGTGCCCGGACGACATGTGCGCGTCCCGGGCGAGCGCCTCGACGTCGAGGGGCTGCGCGTACTCGCGGTCGATCCGGTCGCGGACGCGGCGCAGCCGGGCGAGGTCCTGGAGGCGGTGCGTGCCGGCCGCGTCGGTGGTCACGGGTGCGATGCTGCCACGCGCGCCGGCCCGTGCCCAGGGCCTTCCGGCGGGCGGGTCAGGGCGCGCGCGTCACGGCGCCGGGAGCAGCGGCGCCCCCGCGTCGAGGAGCGCACGCGCGGCGGGCCCGTCGAGCGGCGCGTCGGTCACGATCCCCGTCACGTCGGTCAGCGGGAGCACCCGGAACGGCGACGCCGCGCCGATCTTCTCGGCGCTCGCCAGCACGTAGGTGTCCCCCGCGCGGGCGGCGAGGGTCCGCTTGGTGGCGGCCTCCTCCGCGTCCCCGGTCGTGAGGCCGGCCTCGGCGTGCACCCCGGTGACCCCGAGCAGGAACACGTCGGCCCAGATGCCCGCGGCGGCCTCGGCCAGGAGCGCGCCGGAGGTCACGACGGAGTGCTTGAACAGGCGCCCCCCGAGCACGAGGACGTCGACGGTCGGGTGCTCGGCGAGCGCGGCGGCCACCGTGGGGCTGTGCGTGACGACGGTCGCGCGCAGGTCCGGGGCCAGCGCGCGGGCGACGGCCAGCGCGGTGGTCCCCCCGTCGAGGATCGCCGTGCTCCCGGGCCGCACCAGCTCCGCCGCACGGCGCGCGACGCGGTCCTTGTTCTCCACGGCGACGCTGCGCCGGCCCGCGTAGTCGGCGACGGCCGGCGACACCGGCAGGGCGCCGCCGTAGACGCGCTGGCACAGGCCCGCGGCCGCCATCTCGCGCAGGTCACGGCGCACGGTGTCCTCCGACAGCCCGAGCCGCACCGCCACGTCCTTCGCGACCACGCGGCCCTCGGTGCGTAGCACCCGCAGCAGCTCGTCCTGGCGTTGCGCCGGCAGCATCGCGTCCTCCTCATGTCGATTGGTGCCTAGTCTTGCACGTTTCTGCACGCTAGTGTGCACGGCATGACACCTCTGATGATCCTCATCGCCGGCCCCTACCAGTCCGGCACGAACGGCGACCCCGACGCGATGGCCGCGAACCTCCGCCGGCTCGAGGAGGCCGCCTGGCCGGTGTTCGAGCGCGGGCACGTGCCCATGATCGGCGAGTGGGTCGCGCTGCCCGTGCTCAGCAGCATGGGCGCCTCGGGCCCCGACGACCCGCGCGCCGCCGACGTCCTCTACCCCACCGCCGAGCGCCTGCTCCAGCACTGCGACGCCGTCCTGCGCCTGCCCGGCGAGTCCCGCGGCGCGGACAACGACGTCGTCATCGCCCGCCGGCGCGGCATCCCGGTGTGGACGTCGGTGGACGAGATCCCCGTCGCCGCGACGACCCGGGCCTGACGTGGGACGCGCGCCGGCCCGCGCAATTCGCGTGCCGGCGCGGGCCCCGTCGCGGTTCACTGCGCGGGTGGACGACCGCACCGACCTGGCCCGCACCGCCCACGCCGACGCGTGGGAGCAGCACGGCGTGCTGCGGGCCGGGCGCGGCGGCGGCGTGGCGGACCTGCCCGGCGTCCGGCTCATGGCCAGCGGCCTGGCGCACCCGCAGTGGAACAACGGCGACGTCACCGACCCGGCCGTGGTCGACGTGGACGCCGTCCGCGCCTGGTACGCCGCGCTCGGGGTCCCGTGGGGCGTGCGGGTGCCCGCGGGAGCACCGTGGCCGCACGGCCGCCACCTGTTCCGCAAGCGCCTCATGCTGCTGGACCTCGCCGCGCTCGTCCCGGCGCCCGCGGTGCCGGGTCTGCGGCTGCGCGCCGCCGGCCCGGACGACCTCACCGCGGTGGCGGCGGTCGACGCGGCGGCGTTCGACGGGGATCCGGCGGCGGAGGCCGCGTGGATCGGGGGCCACCTCGGCGCCCCGGGCGTCACCGTCGCCCTCGCCGAGCTCGACGGGGTCCCGGTCGGCACCGCGTCCGCCCTGCGCTCCGACGGGCGCGCCGGGCCGGCGGCCTACCTCGCGGGGGTGGGCGTCCTCCCGGAGGCGCACGGCCGGGACGTCGCCGCGGCGATGTCCGCGTGGCTGCTCCGGGACGCGGCGGACCGCGGCGCCCGCATCGCGCACCTGCACCCGGACACGGACGCGGCGGCCCGGGTGTACGGACGCCTGGGCTTCGTCGAGGTCGGCGGGCTGGACGTGTACGTGGACGTGGCCTGATGCCCGTCGGCGACGGCGCTCCCCACGGCGTCCTGCTGCGACCGGGCGCACCCGCGGACGTCCCCCACCTCGTGGCGCTCTGGCGGCGGGCGGTGGTGGCGACGCACGACTTCCTCGCGCCGCAGGACGTCGACCACTACGAGCAGGTCGTGCGCACCGCCCTGCCGGCGCTCGCGGTGGGCGTCGCGGAGCAGGACGGCCGGGTGCTCGGGTTCGTCGCCACGGACGGGCCGCGCGTCGAGATGCTGTTCGTCGACCCGGAGGCGCACGCCCGCGGCGTCGGCACGGCGCTGCTGGCCGCGGCCACGCGGGACCTGCCGGTGGTCGAGCTGGACGTCAACGAGCAGCATCCCGGCGCCCGGCGGTTCTACGCGCGCCGCGGGTTCCGCGAGGTCGGCCGGTCACCCGTGGACGGCGACGGCCGGCCGTACCCGCTCCTGCACCTGCGTCGCGCGACGCCCACGGATCAGGAGCCGAGGCGCCGCAGCGCGAACAGGTAGGGCTCGCGCATCCCCCGGGCGTCCATCGCCCCGACCACGGTCGCGTCGTCGACGGTGCGGAACACGTCGATCACCGGCAGGTCGTCGTAGACCAGCGCGGCGGACACCACGCCGCGGTACTCCACCGGACGCAGCCGCCCGTGCGGCCGCGTGGTGCCGAGCAGCGGGGCGACGAGGCCGAACGCCCCGGCTGCCGCGCGGTTCCGGAGCGCCGGCGCGCACCGCAGGGCCAGCCCGAGCGGGACGACGGCCGGGTTCACGCTCACCAGCCGGCGTCCGGACCGGAACACCAGCGGGTGCACGCGGTCCTCGTCGTCGAACCGCTTGCCCTGCCACCCGAGCGCCTCCAGCACGCCGTCCAGGCGGTGACCGGTCGGGATCCCCCACCCCCGCCACGCGCCGCGGAGCTGCGCGAGGGACGTCGGCGGGAGCGCGTCGTACCGGGCCAGCGCGGTCGCCGCCGTCCCGTCGCCGAGCAGCGCGTCCTCATCCGGCACGCCCCCGCCCCGCACGCCGCCGCCCCGCACGTCCCCGCTCACCCGACGTACCGGCGTGCGCGCGACGTCCGCTGCGACGCCGCCAGCGCGGCGAACCGGGCCTCGACCCGCGGCGGCAGCGGCCGGCGCTCGCGCAGCACCCACGGCAGCCCCAGGACCGCGGCCAGCACCCCGGCCGCGGACACCCGGTCGCGCTGCACGGTCGTCAGCACGTCCCAGGTGCGGCGGAGCATCGGGCGCAGGGGCCGCCGCAGCCACGTGAACCACAGCGTGTTCCGGACGCCGTCGCGCCGCCGGCGGTCGTGGTCGCGGGCCGTCGACGCGTGGTGGTGCACCGTGAGGTCCTCGAGGTAGCAGAGCTCCCAGCCGGCCGTCGCCAGGTCGGCGGCGAGCAGCTCCTCCTCCCCGCCGAGCCACAGCCGACGGTGGAAGCCGCCGGCCGCCAGGAACGCCTCGCGGCGGACCACGGACGCGCCGGCCAGGAACGACCCGAGCGCCGGGCCGGGCAGCCCGGGCGCGGCGGGCACCGGCGAGTCCCGGAGCTCCGCCACGATCGGGTCCTCCGTCCCGGCGGGCTCGACGACGATCCGGGCCGTCAGCACCGCGACCTCCGGGTGGGCGTCGAGCACGTCCGCCGCGCGCCGCAGGGAGCCGGGGTCCCACCACGTGTCGTCGTCGCAGAACGCCACGTAGGGCGTGCTCAGCCGCTCGACGCCGACGTTGCGCCCCACGGCACCGAGGTTCGACCCCGCGACGACCAGCTCCGCCCACGGGTGCCGTTCGCGCACCGCGGCGGCCGTGCCGTCGGTCGAGCCGTTGTCGACCAGCACCACGTGCGGGCGCTCCGGCAGGTCCCGCAGCCGGTCCAGCGCGCGCAGCGCCTCCTCGCGCCGGTTCCAGGTGATGACGACGACGCCCACGCGCGCGTCCGGCCCGCCGGCAGCCGCGGGCACGGCGCCGGGCGCGTCCGCCGGTCGCGGGTCGGCGACCGGTCCGCGCGCGGAGGCAGGGCGCGTCGTGCTCACCCTGCCGTTCTACCCGAGGGACCTCGCCGCCGCGCGCGGTCGGCCCCCCCTGCGACCGGCCCTGCCACGGTGGAGCCGCGCGCTCGCGCGGGACACCGGCGCCTCCAGGCACCGGGCAGGCCGCGGGCGGTCGGCAGGGGGTCGGTCGATGGATGCCTGGAACTACGTGCTCATCCTCGCGCTGGTGGTCTACGCGATCATCCGCCAGACGCAGCGCCACGAGGTCGTGGGCCGCAGCCGCTTCAAGCTCGCCATCATCTACGCGGGCGTCGGCATCCTCATCGGCGGGTTCAACCTGCCCCGGACGCCCTGGTCCATCACGTTCCTGGCCATCAGCCTGCTGCTCAGCGCCGTCGTCGGCATCGTCCGCGGCCGGCTCACCCGTGTGTGGCGGGACGAGGCCGACGGGACGGTCTACGCGCAGGGCACGCCCGTGACCATCGGCCTGTTCGTCGGGCTGATCCTCGCGAAGTTCGCGCTGGGGACCCTCGCGTACCTGTGGGACATCAGCGACGACGGCGGCGTCGGCGAGGTGCTCGTGATGATCGCGCTCATGGTCGGGCTGCAGGCCGAGATCGTGTGGCGGCGGGCCCGCCCGCTCGGCGCGCGGAGCCGCGGAGGTGTCCGTACCGTGACGGGATGAGTGCCGCCGCCACCGCCGTCGACCGTCTGATCCGCGGGTACCAGCGCCGCATCTCGCCGCACAAGGGCTTCAGCTGCGCGTACCGCGTCGCGCACGGCGGGACGTCGTGCTCCGAGGCGGTGCGGCAGGCGGTCGTGCGCCGCGGCGTGCTGCGCGGCGTCCGGCCGAGCGTCGTCCAGCTCCTGGCCTGCTACCAGGCGGCCGGGATGCTCGCGCAGAGCGACGTGCGGGGCGTGTGCTGCTGCGGGCCGATCCCGATCCCGTTCCGCTTCTAGGACCGCGCCGCGGCGGGGTCCTCGAAGCGGAAGGGGCGGAAGAACTCCCGCAGCTCGGCCGCGTACACCTCGGGCTCCTCGAAGGGCGCGAAGTGGCCGCCGCTCGGGGGCTCGGACACGTGCACGGTGTTCGCCGTGCGCTCCAGCCACGCGCGCGGCGGCCGGACGACGTCGCCGCCGAAGATCGCGAACCCCGACGGCACCTCGACCCGCCGTGCGAGCTGCTCCGCGGGGATGGCGGCGTTCGCGCGGTAGGCGCGCATCGACGAGCCGATGGTGCCGGTCAGCCACGTGGTCGTGAGCAGCGTGAGGATCTCGTCGCGGGTGAACCGGCGCTCGACGTCCCCGTCGCAGTCGCTCCACGCCTGCAGCTTCTCGACCACCCACGCGGCGAGCCCGGCCGGGGAGTCCGTGAGCCCGACGGCCGCCGTCTGCGGCTTCGTGCGGTGCATCGCGGCGTACGCACCCTCGGTGGCGCCCCACGCCGCGGCCCCCCGCAGCCAGTCGCGCTCCTGCGGCGTCAGGTCCGCGGGGTCGCCCTGGTAGACGGGCAGGCCGGCGTCGGTCCGGTGCACGGCCACGACCCGGTCGGCGTGGTCGAGAGCGAGGTACCGGCTCACGTGGCTGCCCATGTCGCCGCCCGCGGCGCCGAACCGCTCGTACCCGAGCGTCCGCATGAGCTCCGCCCACAGGCCGGCGACGGCGATCGCGTCCAGGGGGGCGCCCGGGGGGCGGTCCGAGTAGCCGAAGCCCGGCATGTCCGGGACGACGACGTCGAAGGCGTCGGCCGGGTCCGCGCCGTGAGCGCCCGGGTCCGTCAGCAGCGGGACGACCTTGCTGTACCGCCACGAGGAGTCCGGCCAGCCGTGGCAGAGGACGAGCGGCAGCACCGGCCCCGTCGGCCGCACCGCGCGGACGTGCACGGCGTGGACGCCGAGTCCGCCGACCTCCACGCGCACCCGCGGCACCCGCGCCAGCTCCGCCTCCTGCGCCGGCCAGTCGAAGCCGTCCGCCCAGTACGCGACGAGGTCGCGGAGGTAGTCGACGTCGGTGCCCATCGACCAGCCGGCGTCCGCCGGGACGTCCGGCCAGCGGGTGGCGCGGAGGCGGCGGCGCAGGTCCTCCAGCGCGGCGGGGTCGGTCCGGGGCGTGAAAGGGTGCGCGACCTGCGGCATGACTCCCAGCGTACTCACGGCGCGCCGGCGCAGTCGATTGACATTCGATAGGTATGCGCCGACACTCGATGCATGAACCTGACCCGCCCCGCCGTGGCGCTCCTGCGCGTGCTCCTCGTGCTGCTGTTCCTGGCCTGCGTGATCGGCCAGACCCTCTCCTGGCCCGGGCAGTTCGCGAGCCTCGCCGACGCGGACCCGCCCGTCTCGCACCTGCGCTGGCCGCTCACCGCCGTCGCCGTGCTGATCCTGGTCTGCGTCGAGATCGTCATCGTCTGCACCTGGAAGCTGCTGACGATGGTGAAGGCCGACCGGATCTTCAGCCCCGACGCGTTCGCGTGGGTGGACGGGATCGTCTGGGCCATCGTCGGCGCCTGGCTGATCTTCCTCGCGGGGGCGCTCACCGTCGGCATCACCATCTACGTCACGCCGGAGCTCCGCGACCCCGGCATCCCGGTCATGCTCGGGGGGATCCTGCTCGGCAGCGGCGTGCTCGTGCTGCTGATGATCGTGATGCGGGCGCTGCTGCGCCAGGCGGCCGCGCTGCGCACCGACATGGACGCGGTGATCTGAGATGGCGATCGTCGTCCGCATCGACGTGGAGCTCGCGAAGCGCAAGATGAGCGTCGGGGAGTTCGCGGAGCGCGTCGGCCTGACGCCGGCCAACGTGGCGGTCCTGAAGAACGGCCGCGCGAAGGCCGTGCGGTTCAGCACCCTGGAGGCCATGTGCCGGGTGCTCGAGTGCCAGCCCGGCGACCTGCTGGAGTGGGTCGAGGACGAGGGCTGACCCCCCGCACGCGACGCCCCGCGCGGCTCTGACGTGCAGCCTCGCGGCTTCCGGGCTTCACTGGGCCGATGGCACGGATCCTCGGCGGCCTGCTCCTCGCCGCCCTGCTGCTCACCGGGTGCGCCGGCGGCTTCCCGGCCGACCCCGACGGCACGCTGGACCGCGTGACGGGCGGCGTCCTGCGGGTCGGCGTCTCGGAGAACCCGCCGTGGACGGTGGCCGGTCCCGACACCGACCCGTCCGGGCTGGAGGTCGACCTGGTGCGCGAGTTCGCCGCCACCCGGGACGCCGAGGTGGAGTGGGTGCCGGGCAGCGAGGAGGTCCTGCTCGGCCGGCTGGAGCGCGGCGAGCTGGACCTGGTGGTCGGCGGCCTCACGAAGGCGTCGCCGTGGTCCGACCAGGCGGCGCTGACGTACCCGTACGCGACGGTGCTGGACCCCGAGGGCGCGCCCGAGCCGCACGTGATGGCCGCTCCCCTGGGCGAGAACGGGTTCCTCGTCGCCCTGGAGACGTTCCTGCTCGAGCAGGAGGTGCGGCCGTGAGCGCCCGGTTCGGGCACACCGAGCTGCCGCAGGAGCAGGCCCGTGCGCTGCGCCGGGCCGTCCGGCTCGCGTGGGGCACCATCGCGTTCCTCGCCGTCGGCGTCACGCTCGTCTACCTGGTCATGGGCAGCTCCCAGGCGATGAAGGCGGCGTGGGTCGAGGATCTGCTGTCGTTCATCCCGCCGATCTCGTTCCTGGTCGCCGTGCGGTTCGCGCGGCGGGCCCCCACGCCCGAGCACCCGTACGGCTACCACCGGTCCGTGGGCGTCGGGCACCTCGTCGCCGCCGCCGCGCTGCTGACGATGGGCACGTTCCTGGTCGTCGACTCCGCGTCGGGGCTCCTCGCCGCCGAGCACCCGCCCGTCGGCGTCATGGTGCTGGCGGGGCACCCCGTGTGGGCGGGCTGGCCGATGGTCGCCGCGATGGTCGTGACCGGCATCCCGCCGGTCCTCCTGGGCCGCGCGAAGCTGCCGCTCGCCCGCACGCTGCACGACCGCGTCCTGTACGCCGACGCCGACATGAACAAGGCCGACTGGATGACGGCCCTCGGGAGCATCGTCGGCATCCTCGGGATCGGCGTGGGGCTGTGGTGGGCGGACGCCGCGGCGGCCCTGTTCATCGCCGGGAGCATCCTGCGCGACGGCGTCACGAACCTCCGGGTCGCGTCGGCCGCGCTCATGGACGCGCGCGCGAGCACCGTCGAGGGCGACGAGCCGCACCCCCTGGTCGCCCGGATCGACGCGCACCTGCGCGGCGCGCCCTGGGTCGCCGAGGCGGGGTCGCGGGTGCGCGACGAGGGGCACGTCTTCCACGTCGAGGCGTTCGTCGTCCCCCGCGGCGGCCAGGCCCCCGGCCTCGCCGAGCTCGCCCGCCTGCGCGAGAGCACCATCGCGCTGGACTG
This sequence comes from Cellulomonas hominis, assembly GCF_901521055.1. Taxonomy (GTDB): domain Bacteria; phylum Actinomycetota; class Actinomycetes; order Actinomycetales; family Cellulomonadaceae; genus Cellulomonas; species Cellulomonas endometrii. The sequence goes on from NZ_CABEGA010000062.1 coordinate 79,731, forward strand.
GAAGATCCAGGACCTCGTGGTCGCGCCCGTGGAGCGCCTCCCGGTGGAGATGCTGCCCGGGGCCCGCGACGCGTCGCCGTCCGCCACCACGGCCGGCTGACCGGGACGTCCGGTCCCCGAACCGGGCACACGCCGGGCACCGCTCCCCTAGGTTGGCGCTCATGACCACCCCCTCCGGCCCGCGCGGACCGGCCCGCGTGCCGGGACCCGCGCCAGTCGAGCTGATCGACGTGCTGCCGGCGACGGTCCCGCCGTCGCCGCTGCCGGTCCTCCTCGTGCGCGTCGTGGTGGCCGCGCTGATCGTGCTGAACCTGGTCGGCACGTGGCAGTCGCCCGCACAGCGCACCGTCGACGAGCTGCTGGTCGCGCTGGACCGCGGGGACGTCCGCACGCTCACGGTCGAGTCCCACCCGGGCGGCGACATGGTGGGCCCGTTCCGGGTGCTGTGGACGGGGCCCGGCCGCCCGGGGACCGCGCTGCTCCAGGTCGAGACCGCCGCGTCGTCGGCGACCGACGGCACGGTCGCCGCCGGCGACCCGGGCACCGAGGAGGTCGTGCTCGACCAGCGGCAGGAGGTCCTGGACGCCGCGGACGCCTCCCCGGGCGACGTCCGTGTCAGGTTCGCCGAGAGCGTCGGCTGGACGTCCTGGCCGCACCCGTACGTGATGGCATCGGCGTTCCTCGCCGCCCTGATGCTGCTGATCACGCAGCCCGGGCCGCACCTGGCGACCCGCTGGGCGTGGTTCTGGCTCGGCGCCTTCGCGTGGCCGTTCTGGCTCGCGTTCGTGCTGCTGGAGCCGACGCCGGTGTGGAGCCGCCGTCCGGTCACGCTCCCCGTCCGACGGCTGACCGGCGGCTGGGCGTGGCTCGGTGGCGTCCTGCTCGGGAACGCGGTCGTGGCCGCGGTGACCGGTGCGTGACGACCCGCTCTCGCTCCTCGCGGACCTGCTCGGCGCGGGCGCCCGCGTCGAGGCGGACGTCTCCGGCGACGGCGGCGCGCGCACCTGGCACGTCGTGCGGCCGCGCGACGGCGACCTGGTCGTCAAGACGGCCCCCGTCGGTGCGCCCGGGCTCGACCTCGCGCGGTCGTCCGCCGCGCTGCAGGCGGCGCGGGCGGCCGGGGTCCCGGTGCCGGCGCTGCTCGCGGCCGGCGCACGGGACGGGTGGCAGTACCAGGTGTGCGAGCGGGTCGGCGGGCGACGGTGGAGCGACGTCGCGCCGACCCTCGGCCCGCCCGGGCGCGCCCGCGTGCTCACCGCCCTGACCGACGTCCTGGCACGGCTGCGCACCGTCCGGTACCCGGCCTTCGGGAACCTCGGCCCGCAGGACGCACCGGCGTCGACCGAGCTCGACGCCCTGCGGGCCCGCAGCCTCGCGAGGACGGCACCGGGACCCCGGCGCACCGCCGTCGAGCGCCTGCTGGACCGGCACGGCCACCTGTTCGACGGCGCCGCTCCCGCGGTGCTCGTGCACGGCGACCTGCACCACGCGAACGTCCTCGTGCGCCCGGCTGCCGCCGGGTGGGAGCTCGCCGCCATGCTGGACTGGGACAGCGCCTGGGCCGGGCCCGCCGACGCCGACACCGCCCGGGCGGCGCTGTGGGACGACATGCCCGGCACCCCGGTCGCCCCGGGCCCCCGGGCCGCGGTCCAGCAGCTGCTCTGGTGCCTGGAGTACCCCGCGGAGACGGAGCGGCACCGGTCGGACACCGCGCGGCTCGCGGCGCTGCTGGGCGTGCCGGCGCCCGCCTGAGCCGCCGGCAGGGGCTAGTCGTCGGCCGCGTCGTCCAGCCGGACGACGGCCTCCCCGCCGCCGAACAGCTCGTGGTCCCACACGACCAGCTGCTGCCCGGCCTCCTCCGGCAGCGGCGTCGTCCACAGGTGGGCGCCGGAGCCGAGCGACCACGCCGACAGCACGGGCTGGTCGCCCTCGTACTGCACGAGGAGCAGCTGGCGTCCGTCCGTCATCGGGGACACCCACATCGACGTGCCGTCGTCGTCGTCGATCGCGTCCACCCGGCCGCGCTCGGTCCGCCAGCGCACGCTCCCGTCGCGCGCGTCCAGTGCCCACACCGCGGTCGTGTCGGCGCCGTACAGCACGCCGTCCAGGAGGACCGCCGACCCCTCTGCCCAGTCCGGGACCTCGTGGGACCACACGGTCGCGCCGGTCGCCGGCTCCACCGCGCTGACGACGCCGACGCCCGTGCGGGTGTCGGACAGCAGGTCCAGCCCGGGCACGCTGCCGTCGTCGACCGTGAGCTGCAGCGGGTTCCCCAGCACCCGTGCCGTGCCCGTGCCGTCCGTGCCGCGCAGCCAGGTGTAGCCGTCCTCGCCCGTGGTGAGGATCCGGTCGCCCCGGCCGAGCCAGACGCTCCGGCCCGAGGCCTCCAGGGCGCCGTCCGACAGGCGCAGAGCGGCCGCGCTCATCGACCGGTGGACGAAGACGTGGCCCGCCTGGACGCCCATGCCCGGTGCGAAGACGCCGGCCGGCTCCTGATCCAGCCCCGCGTCGTACGGCACCTCCGGCAGCGTCGCGACCCACTCGGCGTCGCCCGTCGCGAGGTCCTCGGCACGGACCTGGACGACGCCCTCGACCTCCTCCGCGACGACCAGGTACCGGCCGGAGGCGAAGGCCATCGACACGGGCGCCAGCTCCCGCTCCGCGAGGACCGCCCCGGTGGCGACGTCCAGGGTGAGCAACCGTGTGCGCGTGAGCGGGCCCGGGCCCAGGTACCCCGAGGCGTCGGTCTCCCCGGCGGACCGGTCCTGGACGACGCACAGGACCTCCTCGACCGGGGCGTCCCCCGCCGAGCACACCGGCGACTCCGGCAGGGCGGCGCCAGCGGCCGGACCCGTCTCCTCGAAGGCCGTCCGCCAGACCACGTCGCCCGACGCCGCGTCCACCGCCGTGACCCCCCGCGGCTCGCCGACGGTTGACTCGTCGGCCGCCACCCGCAGGTCCCCGGCCTCGACGCCGAACATCAGCCGCCACTGGCTCGACCCCCGGCCCACCGGTGTGGCGGTGAGGGCGGGCCCCACGTCGTGGCCGACGACCCCCTCTACCTCCCGCGCGGCGTCGACACGCTGCCGCTCCCGGGTGTCGAGCACCAGCTGGGTCGCCACCACACCGGCGACCGCGAGCACGGCGACCGGCCACCACCGCAGGAGGCGGGCCCGGCGCCGCCGGAGGGGGTCGTCCGGTCCGGACGGCAGGCCGGAGGTGCCCACGGGCAGGTCGTCCGGCGCCTCGTCCTCGAGGTCGACCTCCTGCATCGCGTCCCGCTGCGCCGCCATGGGCACAACCTAGGGGGCACCGGCCTCCGCGCGGGCGGATTCGCGCCGTGGACCTGCGGTGGCGCCGGTCCGGTCCATGCGGTGCGATGGCCGCATGAGCGCAGCCGAGCCCCTGCTCCCGCACGCCGGACCGACCGAGGACACCGTCGCCGCCGCCGACCCCGGCCCGGGTGCGCCCCCGCCCGCGCCGGGCTTCGGCATCGGCGGTGAGGAGCCCGACGTGGCCGAGGACGCCACCGGTGACGAGGAGGCGACGCCACCGCGGGACACGCCGTTCCGCAGCCCCGACGGCTCGTCGGTCACCCGCGACCGCCTCGAGGACGACCTCGGCTGAGGGTCCACGTCCGCGCGGGCGGGGGCTGACTCCGCCCGGGCGGACGTGAGGCGCTGTCAGGGACCGGTCACCCGCGTGCGCGACCGCGCATCCCGCGCACCACCGCGGTCAGCACCGCACCCACGCCGCACGCGGCGCCCGCGAGCAGCGCGACGCCCGCCGGGGACGCGCCCGTCGTCGCGAGGACGCCGGAACGCGGTGCCGCGGCCTCGACCGTCTCGTCCACGGCGAGCACCGCAGAGGTCGTGCCGTCGGTGACCGGCGGCAGCGGGACGGTCGGCTCGGCCGGGGTGCCGGGCTCCTTGGGGGTGTCCGGCTCGGTCGGGGTGTCCGGCTCGGTCGGGGTGTCCGGCTCCGTCGGCGTGTCCGGCTCGGTCGGCGTGTCCGGCTCGGTCGGGGTGTCCGGCTCGGTGGGCTCGTCCGGGACGCAGTACGTCCAGCCGCGCTCGTCGACGCCACCACGTCCGGAGTTGTCCTCACCGAAGTGGTAGCCGTACCCGTTCGACTCGGTCCACGCCACGCACATCCCGGGCTGCAGGCCGAACCGGTCCCACGGCACGAACGTCGCGCCGATCAGGTCGCGGTTGACGTCGATGTTGAGGTTCTGCGCACCGGGCACGTTGATGTTCACGTAGCCGTTCGCGGGGATCGGGTCGCGGAAGTGCAGCCCGTCGTCCTCCCACCAGAACGGGCGGTCGACGCCGTCCTGGTGGTAGCCCTGCGTCACGCGCGCGGCCGGCTCGCCGGCGGACGCGGGCGTGCCCGGGACGTCGCCCACGGGTCCCGCAGGGGCCTGCGCGCCCCCGTCGGGCGTGGTGCCCGCGCAGACGCTGCACGTGTCGCCGGCGGTGTCGTCCGCGGGCTCGGTGGGCTCGGTGGTCGGCTCGGTGGTCGGTCCGGTCGTGGGCGCGGTGCCGGGCTCCGTCGCGGCGCCCGACGTGTCCGTCCCGGCGTCCGGCTCGGCCGTGCCGACCTCCGGCTCCACCGGGCCGGTCTCCGTGACGGTGCCGGCGACCGGCGCGGTGTCCGCGGGGACGACGTCGGCCAGTCCCGCACCCAGCGCTCCCGGCGGGCTCATGAGGAGCGCGGCGAGGGTGACGGCGGACAGGGTGGTCGATGGCATGGGTGTCTCCTCTCGTGCTGTCAGGGGTGCAGGTCCACGAGGGCGGCGACGCCCGTGACGTCGAGGACGCGCCGGACGGCGCCGCGCGGGTCACGGACCTGCAGGGGACGGGTCCCGCCCTGCTGGTGCAGGGCGCAGATCAGGTCCACGGCGGCGGAGTCGGCGAACGTGACGGCGCCGGCGTCCACCACCCGCACGCCCGCCCGGGTCAGTGCGCGGGCCGCGTGCTCGGCGCTCGCGGACGGGTGCAGCACCCGGCAGAACCGGCGCACGGTGCCGAGGTCGAGCTCGCCGCGCATGCGCAGCGTCCAGGGCTCGGCCGGGTCGACCCAGAGGTCGTCCGCCGCGGACGGCACGGTGATGCCGGCCGGGGTGGTGCCGGCCGGGGTGCGGGTGTCGTGGTCCATGCCTCTACGGCACCAGCGCGGCGACCACGCACCGGGCGCCCGCAGCGGGCAGGGGTGGCCCGCGGGACGCAGGCCTGGGGGTACCTAGTCGCGCAGCGGGTGGGGCTGCGTGGCGGGGCGTGGGCCGGTGACCGGCGGGAACCAGCGCGTCAGGTCGCCGCGGCCGGAGACCCCGAGCTTGCCGAGCACCGCGGACATGTGGTTCTCGACCGTGCGGACGCTCAGCTGGAGCCGGTCGGCGATCTGGCGGTTGGTCAGACCGGCACCGGCGAGCGCCGCGACGTCGCGCTCGCGCGGGGACAGCGCCTCCTGCCGGGGCTCCTCGCGCACCGGGCGCAGGCGGGGGTCGAGCGCGCAGACGACGTCGAGCGCCGCGTGCTCGGGGTCCAGCGACGCGACCGCGGTGCGCACGAGCCCGGCGATGTCCACGGTGGCGGTTGCCAGCGCGGCCACGACCGCGTCCTGGTCACCCGCGGCCAGCGCCTCGTGCAGCCGCAGGTACGGCTCGAGCAGCGGGACCCGGCACGCGGCGAACGTCTCGCGCACGACTGCGAGCCGCTCCGCGTCGTACGGACCGGGGTGCGCGAGCCAGCACACGAGCGCGGGCAGGGGCTGACGGTCGTCGGCGTACCGGCGCCCGGCGTCCCAGAGGGCGTCCCCGCCGCTGCCCGGTTCGCGCGCCTCGGCCAGCGCCGCCCGTCCGAGGGGCTCCAGGGCGGCGAGCACGGGCCGGTCCACGGGTGGCGTTGCCTCGAGCTCCTCGAGGAGCACCTCCGCCACGTCGGTCGCGCCGCGCTGCGCGAGGAGGACCGCGCCGACGGTGAGGCTGCGCCGGAAGAACGTGCTGTCCATCGGCCCGCCGGGGCCGACGCGCAGGGAGGTGCCGAGGACCCGCCAGGCCGCGTCCCCCTCGCCCTGGAGCAGCAGCGCCTCCGCGAGCAGGCACGCGTGCGCGCGGATGCCGAGCAGGTCCAGGTCGTCGAGCGCCTGCTCGAGCCGGCGCCGGGACTCCAGCGCGGCGTCCTCGAGCCGGCCGAGCAGGAGCAGCGCCTCGGCGTGCAGACCGTCGAGGTGGTGGTCGACCTCCCGCAGCGGCTCCCCGGGCTCCTCCGCCTCGCAGACGCCGAGTGCGAGGTCCGGCCGGCCGGCCTCCAGGAGCCCGGCCGCGCGGACCACGCTCCCCCACGCCCGCGCCACCGTGGACGGCGGCAGGTCCACGCGGAGCGCCGCGTCGTCATCGGGCTCGGCCCGTCGCATCGCGAGCAGCGCCTGCACCACGCCGAGCTGGTCGGGGTGCGCCCGCGCGCGGCGCAGGAGGTCCGCGTCGGCCTCCCCGCGCCCCGCGGCCCAGCGCAGCTCGCGGAGCCGGAAGGTGACGACCTCGTCGAGCGCGTCCGTGCCGGTGGGTTCCGTCCCCTGGAACACCGTGGCCACCTGGGCGTCCGCGCGACGGAGCAGCAGCGTGTCGAGGTACGCGTTCGCGTGCGCGACGGTCGGGGCCGTCTGCCACGCGGCGCGCCGGGCCGCCTCCTGCGCGCTCGTCCGCTCGTTGAGCACGCCGGCGAGGTCCGCCGCCCACTGCCGGTACTCGGTCCGATCCCCGTCGAGCAGCATGTCCGCGGCCCGGACGCGACCGTCGGGGAAGTGCGGCGCGTCCGGGCCGACGCGCGCGGCGACGCGCGCCGACAGGTCGAGACGCCGTTCGGGTGCGAGACGGGCACGGAGCGCGGCGGCGAGAGCGGGTGGCGCGACGGTGACGGTGGCACCCCCGGCAAGGTGCTGCCGCCGGACGCGCCCCCGGGCGACGAGCCCGTCGAGCAGGTCGGCACCGAGGGCGGAGCGCGCGGTCGGTTCGGCGACCGGGCCGGTCCAGGCCAGCAGCTCCAGCGCCTCGACCTGCTCGGGGCCGAGCCGGGCCAGCAGCGCGTGCGCCACGGCGTCGAGCGGCACGTCGTCGAGCGAGCCCGTCTTGTGCCACCGGCCCGCGCTCTCCTGCGCCGCACCCGCGAACCGCGCGGCGTCGGCCAGCGCGATCGCGACGCGCGGGTTGCCGCCGGAGCGCGCGGTGATCGAGGACGTCAGCGCGACGTCCGCCGGGGCCCGCAGCACCTCGGCCAGCAGTCGCGCCGTCGCGCGGAACCCCAGCGGCCGGAGCCGCACCTCCGCGGGGGCCCGTTCCGAGACGAGCGCCGCCCGCACCTCCGTCCCCGCGGACGTGAGGTCCGTCGACGTGGTGGCGACGCAGGTGGCCGAGGTCAGGCGCAGCGCCTGGAGCACGACCTCGGTGCTGGCGGCGTCGAGCAGGTCGAGATCGTCGACGAGCAGCACCGCGCGTCGTCCCTGCAGCTCCCCCGCCAGCCAGCCGGCCAGCCCGGACGGCGTCGGGGGCACGCGCTCGGCGAGCACGGACGCGTGCCCCCGCAGCGCGGACAGCGGGGCGTCGCCGGCCGCGCGGAGCAGCACCGAGGTGATGCCGCGGCGCGACGCGTCGGACAGGACGGTCCGCAGCACCCGGGACCGGCCGGACCCCTCGTCGCCCCGGACGACCACGTCGCGACCCAGATCGAGCCAGCGCCGGACCGCGGCGACGGTCACGGCCGCCTCGACCGCGCTGGGGTCGACGTCCTCGTGGGCACGCGCCATGTCGGCAGCCTAGGCAGGCGGGCGTCCGGGCGCGCGAGCGGTCGGGACGCCGCGACCAGGGCCTCGACTCCGGCGCACCGGTCCGCGAGGATTCCCACCACCCCCACGAGAGGATCGACGATGTCCTTCCAGGCCTACCTCGACGCGATCGAGGTCAAGACGGGACTCACCCCGCGCCAGCTGGTCGACCGGGCGAAGGAGAAGGGCCTCGACGACCCCTCGGTCAAGGCGGGCACGATCGTGGCCTGGCTCGCCGAGGACTACGGCCTCGGCCGCGGGCACGCCATGGCGCTCGTGCACGTGATCAGGAACGGTCCGCAGATCAGCACGAAGCACGTCGGCTCGGACGGCTCGCACCGGGACGAGTCCGACACCCTGTGGCTCGACGGCAGGGCGACGCGGCCGAGCTGACGCGCGGCACGCGACCGAGTGGCGGGCACCGCCCGCGCGAGGCACCGTGTGGCCGAGGCTGCAGCGCCGCGGCCGTCCGCCCGCCACCGGGCCCTGGGCCCGCGAGGAGGACCCATGTCCGCGCAGGACCCCACCGCCCGCCCCGACCCCCGCCGCGTCCTGGTCACCGGCGCCGACTCCGGCATCGGCAAGGCCTGCGCGGTGCGCCTCGCGCGCCCCGGCGGCCACGTCGCGATCACCTGGCACGAGGACGAGGACGGCGCCCGGCGGACCGCCGCGGAGGTGCGGGACCGCGGCGCCGAGGCGCACCTCGCCCGCCTGGACCTGACCGACCCGGAGACCGCGCCGCCGGTCGTCGACGAGCTCGTCGCGGCGATGGGCGGGCTCGACGCCGCGGTCCTGGCCGCCGGGACCGGGTCCTCCACGCTGCTGCTCGACATGGACTTCGCGGAGTGGCGGCACGTCCTGTCGGTGGACCTCGACGGGGCGTTCCTGTGCCTGCAGGCCGCCGCCCGGCACCTGGTCGACGCGGGACGGGGCGGGAGCGTCGTCGCGATCACCAGCGTGCACGAGCACGCCCCGCGGGTGGGCGCCGGCCCGTACTGCGCGGCGAAGGGCGGCCTGGGGCTGCTCGTGAAGGTGGCCGCCCTGGAGCTGGCCGAGCACGGCATCACGGTGAACGCGGTCGCGCCGGGTGAGATCGCCACGCCCATGACCGGGCAGGAGGACGAGACCGTGCTGACGGGTCACGAGCGCCCGGGGATCCCGCTGGGCCGTCCCGGTGACGCCCGGGAGATCGCGGCGGTCGTCGAGCTGCTGTGCTCCCCGGACGGCGGCTACACGACCGGCGCGTCCTGGCCCGTCGACGGCGGGATGCTCACGATGGGCCCGATGGCCGGCTCGCACCTGCAGGAGGACGACTGGCGCCGGCCCTGACGTCCGCGGCGCTCTCAGCAGGACAGACGCCGCGTCCCCCGCCAGACTGCGGTGCGTGCGGACCATCGGAGTGGAAGAAGAGTTCCTGCTGGTGTCGGAGGACGGCTCGCCCCGCGCGGTGGCCGCTGCGGCCCTGCAGCACGCCTCGTCGCAGGACGGCGACGACGACCCGGACCAGCCGGGCGGCAGCCTGGAGAAGGAGTTCGCCCAGGAGCAGATCGAGACGTCCACGCACCCGTGCGAGGACCTGCCCGCGCTCCTGGAGGAGGTCCGGGCGGGCCGCTGGCGCGCCGACACCTCGGCGCAGCACGCGGGTGCCCGGATCGCGGCGCTGGCGACCTCGCCGCGCGACGCCGACCCGACAGTCGTGGTCAACCGCCGCGCCCAGGACATCGCCGAGGCGTTCGCGCAGACCGCCCGGGACCAGCTCACGTCGGGCTGCCACGTGCACGTCGAGGTGGCCGACGACGCCGAGGGCGTGCAGGTGGTCGACCACCTGCGCCGGTGGAACGCCGTGCTGCTGGCCCTGAGCGCCAACAGCCCGTACTGGCGCGGGGAGGACTCGGGCTACGCGAGCTTCCGGTCGCAGGTCTGGGGCCGCTGGCCCACCGCCGGACCGACCGCGCCGTTCGGCGACGCCGAGACCTACCGGGCCACCGTGGACGCGCTCGTGGCGAGCGGCACGATCCTCGACACCGGGATGGTGTACTTCGACGCCCGCCTGTCCGCCCGCTACCCGACCGTCGAGGTCCGGGTCGCCGACGTGTGCCTCGACCCCGAGGACGCCGTGCTGCTCGGCGCGCTGGTGCGGGGCCTCGCGGAGACCGCGCTGGACCCGGCGACGCCGTCCGCTCCGCAGCCCCGCGCGGAGGTCGTGCGGGTCGCCGGCTGGCGGGCCGCGCGGTCGGGGCTCACGGGCGACCTGCTGAGCCCGGACCAGGGTCGGCCGGTCCCGGCGGCCCAGGCGGTCGGCGAGCTGCTCCGGCACGTCACCCCGGCGCTCGAGCGGACCGGCGACCTGGCGTGGGTCCAGGAGCACCTGGCCACGCTGCTGCGGCGGGGCAACGGCGCGCAGCAGCAGCGGGCCTGGCGGCACGAGGGCGCGGACGAGGCGGAGCTCGTGCGACGGGCCGTGCGGAGCACCCTGGCGGGCTCGGGCTCCTGACCTGCGGGAAACCGCATGCCGGCGGGGCCGTGCCGCGCTCGCCGCGCGTTCACCGGACCTTCACGCCAGACTGGAACACGGGACGGTCCCCGGACGTTGACCACCCTGAGCAAACGATAAGTCTGTACGTCAAGGCACGGAGGTCCCTGATGTCGAACCGGTCCCTGCGCGGCATGCGCATCGGGTCCCACAGCATGGAGACGGACGAGGGCGTCGACTTCGCCCCGCGTCTCCAGGCCTACTACGACTGCCCCAACGGGCACACGATCATCCTGCCGTTCTCGGTCGAGGCCGACGTCCCGGTGGTGTGGGAGTGCCGGTGCGGCGAGGAGGCGCTGCTGCGCGACGCGTCCAAGCCGGAGCCGAAGGCCACCAAGCCCCCGCGCACCCACTGGGACATGCTGCTGGAGCGCCGCACGATCAAGGAGCTCGAGGAGCTGCTCGACGAGCGCCTCGACCTGCTCCGGGCGGGCAAGCTGCGCCGCAGCGCCTGACCCACCGCGTCCGTCGTCCGGGCCTCGCACCCTCGTGGTGCGGGGCCCGTCGTCGTGTCAGGCGTGCGGGGCCCGTCGTCGTGTCAGGCGGCGGTGCGACCCGCCCGGGCGCCCCGCCGGCGACGCAGCGCGCCCCGCACCTGCCGGGCCCGCTCCTGCGCCCCCCACACGGTCACCCGCACCAGCGCCTCGACGACGATGGCGCGGCTCATCTTCGACCGGCCCTCCGCGCGCTCGACGAACGTGATCGGCACCTCGACCACCCGGCCGCCGGCGCGCACCACCCGCCAGGCCATGTCGATCTGGAAGCAGTAGCCGTGCGACGCGACCTCGTCGAGCGCCAGCGCCCGCAGGGTGCCCGCCCGGTACACGCGGAACCCGGCGGTCGCGTCCCGCACGGGCAGCCCCATCGCGAGCCACGCGTACACGTTCGCGCCGCGGGACAGCAGCTGGCGGTGCAGCGGCCAGTTCACGACCCGGCCGCCCCGGACCCACCGGGAGCCGATCACGAGCTCCGCGTCGGGCACGCGCGCCAGCAGGCCCGGCAGGTCCTCCGCACGGTGGGACCCGTCCGCGTCCATCTCGACGACGGCGTCGTACCCCCGCGCCAGTGCCCAGCGGAACCCCGCGACGTACGCGGTGCCGAGTCCCTGCTTCCCCGCCCGGTGCAGGACGTGGATGGCCTGGCGCCCCCGCACGCCGGCGTCCTCGGCGGCGATCCGCTCGGCGATCTCCCCCGTGCCGTCCGGGGAGGCGTCGTCCACCACCAGGACGTCGGCGTCGGGCGCGTGCAGCCGCAGCGTCTCGAGCGCGCGGGGCAGGCTGTCCCGCTCGTCGTACGTCGGCACGACGACGAGCACGCGGCCCGCGGGGCCGGTCACGCGGCCGCCTCCGGACGGTCGGCGCGGCGCACCCGCCACGCACCCGCCATGCCGGCGAGCGTCATGACGACGGCCAGCGCCCCCACCACGCCGCTCGGCCAGGCACCGAGCCGCGCGGCCGGGGTCAGCGAGTCGCGCAGCGGCAGCCGGGCCACGAGCTGGTCGGCGGTGAAGAGCTCCGTGTCCTGGGCGACCGTGCCGTTCGGCGCGATGACGGCGCTGACGCCGACGGTCGACACCTGCACGGTCGCGCGGCCGAGCTCGACGGCGCGCAGCCGGGCCATCGCGAGCTGCTGGGTGGACTCCGGCGAGTAGCCGAACGAGGCGTTGTTCGTCTGGACCACGAGCACCTCGGCGCCCTCGCGCACGCTCTCCCGCACGATGGGGTCGTAGGCCACCTCGAAGCAGATCACGTCGCCGATCTGCACGGTCCGGCCCAGCCGCGCGGACTCCAGCGGGACCACCCCCGGCTCGGTGCCGGCGATCATGTCGTGCTGGACGAGGTCCACGGCGGACGAGAACGGCCGCACGAGGTCCCGCAGGGGGATGTACTCCGCGAACGGCGCCGGACGCTGCTTGGAGTACCGCGCGACCGGGCCGACCCCGGGCTCCCAGAGCAGCGACGTGTTGTACCGGCCGCCGGACTCCGGGTACTCGATGGTCCCCAGCAGGATCGGCGCACCGACGGCCTGCGCGGCGTCGTCGATGTCGCGCGCGGCCGCCGCGTCGACCTGCGGGTCGATGTCCGTGCCGTTCTCGGGCCACAGCACGACGTCGAGGTCGCCGGGCTCCACCTGGTCGAGCAGCGCGACCGTCCCCGCGAGGTGGTTGTCGAGGACCTCGCGACGCTGGTCGAAGGCGTGCAGCCCCGGCTCGGAGACGTTGCCCTGCACCGCGCCGACCATGAGGTGGCCGTTCTCGGCGCGCGTGTCCATCGGGACCAGCAGCCCGGCGACGACCACGCCGACCACGACCGCGAGCCGGCCGAGGGTCGCGAGCAGGGCGAACCGGCGGGCGGCGAGCCAGGCGAGCGCGAGCGCCGCACCGGCGGCGGCGACGGCGCCGGACACGAGCGGGGCACCGCCGAGCCGGGCCAGGGCGAGCAGCGGCGAGTCGTCCTGGGAGAACGCGAGGCGACCCCACGGGAACCCGCCGAACGGCCAGACGGACCGCAGCTCCTCGACCGCGACCCACAGCACCGTGAAGACCACGAGCTGCAGGGACGCCCGGCGCCACACCGCCTCGCCGCGGCGGGCCCAGGACCACGCGGCGCCGAACAGGGCCACGAAGCCGGCCTCGGCCACGGAGAGCGCGAGCCACGGCACGGCGCCGACCGCGTCGTCGGCCCACGTGAGCAGCGGCACGAAGAACGCGAGCCCCCAGACGAACCCCATGAGGGCGTTCCACCGCGCGCTGTCCCGGCGCATCGCCAGCAGGAGCAGGGCCATCCCGGGTGCGGCGGCGTACGACCAGCCGAGGTCGGGGAAGGCGGTCCAGGTCAGCAGCCCGCCGAGGAGGGCCAGGACCGCGCTCCACCAGCGGGAGGGGTCACGTGCCGGCACCGCGCCAGGGTACGGCACGGACCTGGGGTCTCCCGCACCGGGGGCGACCTGCCGGGACCGGTCCTGCTGGGGTGAGAGGCCGACCGACCGGCCCGCGTGTCCTTCGTACCGCACGACACCGCCGCGAGGCGGAGCCCGTTCTCTAGTGAACACGCGGGCCTGGTCGGAGCCCGACGTGGACCGGATCTCCCGGGCTCGACGCCTCGTGGACGCCCGCTGTGCGCGAGGCCTCCGTCCGGACCACTGCCGAGAACCTACCGGAGCGAGCGGGGGTGTCAAGGGGCGTGCCGGGCGGGGCCTGCGGCGTCCGCGCAGGTCACGCGCCGTGCGCAGGCGTGCCCGAATTGTCCCGATGGCCGAGACGTCTCGGCGTGTCGTCCGGCGTGTCGACGGCGCCGTCCGCGGGGCCGACCGGGTGACGCCCGGGCCCCGCCCGGCGGGTCGTTTCACCCGTCCGCCGCACCCGCGGCCCGCGGTCACCCGATCGGGGCCGGGGCGTCAGCCGAGGGCGTCGTGCAGCACGACCCCGTCGCGGACGGTCCGCACGCACACGGGCGCCGGCTCGTCGTCCAGGCGCGGGAGCGTCGCTCCCCCGGACACGGGCGGGACCGTGCCGTCGGCCTGCCAGACGGCCAGGTGGGCGGGCGCCCCGACGCGCAGGACACCGGCTCCCGACCCGTCCGCACAGGCCGCGGCCCACCCGCCGCGCGTGTGGGCGTCGAGCGCGGCGGCGGCCGGGATCCGCTGGTCGCGCGTCCGGTGCCGGACGGCCGCGCGCACGGCGCCCCACGGGTCGAACGGCGTGACCGGCGCGTCCGACCCGAAGGCCAGGGGGACGCCCGCCGCGCGCAGGTCCGCGAGCGGGTGCGTCGAGGCCGCCCGGCCCCGGCCGAGCCGCGCCGCGTACGTCCCGTCGTCCCCGCCCCACGCGGCGTCGAAGGCCGGCTGCACCGACGCCGTCAGCCCCAGGAGCACCACGGTGGCGAGCGCGGGCGCGTCGAGCATCGTCGCGTGCTCGAGCCGGTGCCGCGCCCGCCGCACGGCCTCGACGCCCTCGACGTCGGCGGCCGCGCTGAACCCCAGCAGCACCTCGTCCATGGCGCGGTCCCCGATGACGTGGAACGCGGCCTGCAGCCCCGCGCGGGTCACCGCGGCGACGTGGTTGCTCACCTGCTCGGCGGTGAGGGCGAGCCGGCCAGCCGGGTCCGGCGCACCCGCGGGCGCGTCGGCGTACGGGGCCCGCAGCGCCGCCGTCCTGCTGCCGAGCGACCCGTCCATCCCCAGGTCGCCGCCCACCCCGGCGATCCCGGGCAGCGCCGCCGCGACCTCCCGCGCGTCGTCGGTCGTCTCGCACAGCTCCGCCCGGTAGCCCACGACGAGCGGCAGCCCGGACGCCGGGTCGGCGGTCAGCGCCAGCAGGGCCAGGAGCCCCGCCCGCGTGTCGACGTGCGGGGCGCTCTGCTCGTGCACCGCCACGACACCCGCCCGCGCCGCCGCGTCGAGCGCCAGCCGCAGGAGGCCCTCGCGCCGCGCACCCACGTCGAGCGCGGCGTCCCGCGCCGCCTGGTGCGCCTCCCCCGTGACCAGGCCGTCCTCGCGCCAGCCCGGCCGGGTGGCCAGGCCGAGCACGTCGGCGAACGACGTCGAGACCACGCCGGAGTGCAGGTCCACCCGGCCCAGGTACACCGGCGCCCCGCCCGCCGCCGCGTCGAGCTCCGCGCGCGTGGGCGGCCGGCCCTCGGGCCAGGCGTGCTCGTCCCACCCGTAGCCGGTCAGCGGTGCGCCGTGCGCGGCCAGCCGGCGGCCCGCCGGGCCCTGCACCGCGGCCCGCACCGCCGCGAGGGCGTCGTCCAGCGAGGCGGTGCCGTGCAGGTCGAGTCCGTCGAGCCGCAGGCCGGCGTCGAGCACGTGGGCGTGGGCGTCGACGAACCCGGGCGTCACCAGGGCGCCGCCGAGGTGGACCACCTCGTCCGCCGCGTCGGCCAGCCCGTCGGCCTCGTCCTCCCCGCCCAGCCACGCGATCGTGCCGTCGGCGACCAGCAGCGCGGTCGGGACCGGGCCGCCGGGCCCGTCCTCCGGGACGACGACGGTGCCGGACCGGTACAGGGTGCTCACGGTCCGCACCCTAGCCACCCGCGCCCCCGGCGGCTCGCCGTGACCAGGCGCGTGACCAGCAGGGTCAGCGCGCCGGAGCCCCCGCCGCGGCGGCAGCCGCCGCCGTCACGTCCCCGCGTAGGCCACGACGCCCCGGCGCACCGCCTGCACCGCCTTGCGCGCGGTGTCCCGCACGTGCTGGTCCGGCGCGGCCTTCGCGACCTGGTCCAGCACGTCGACCACCTGCTTGCACCAGCGCACGAAGTCGCCCGCCGCGAGGTCCGCGTCGCGCAGCACGGCGTCCAGCCCGCGGCCGGCCGCCCAGCGGTGCACCGCCTGCACGAGCCCCAGGTCGATCGGCTGCGTGGACTCCAGGCGGTGCTCGCCCTCGAGGTCGTCCAGCTCGGACCAGATCCGCGTGGTGGCGTCCAGGGCGATGCCGAGCCGGCTCGCCGGCCCGCCGGGGACCGCCGGGCTCCGGTCGCGGTCGTCGCGGCGGGCCGAGTACACGACCGCCGACACCGCCGCGGCGAGCCCGGGGACGTCCAGGTCGTCCCACGCCCCCCGCCGCAGGCACTCGGCCAGCAGCAGGTCGTTCTCCGCGTACAGCCGGCGCAGCCACTGCCCGTCGTCGGTCACCCGCGTGGTGCCGTCGTCGTCGGTCCCGAGGTAGCCGAGGGTGACCAGGACGTCGCAGATCCGGTCGAACACCGTCGCGATCGACCCGGTGCGGCCCTCGATGCGCCGGACGAGCGACCGGTGCTCGCCGTCCAGCCGCTGCCACCGCTCCGCCCACCGCGCGTGCTCCTCGCGGTCGGGGCACTGGTGGCACGGGTGCGCGCGCAGCTCACGGCGCAGCGCGGCGATCGCGTCGTCCTCGTTCTCGGGGAGCGCCCGGCCGCGGCGGCGCGCCGGCGCCACCCCGGTGATCCGCCCCGCGCTGATCTCGCCCCGCAGGGTCGCCGCGAGGTCCCGCCGGGCCGACGCCGCCCGCGGCGAGAACCCCTTCGGCACCTGCAGGTGGCCGACCTTCTTCACGCCGTCGCCGACCTCCTGCACGGACAGCCGCCGGACCTCCCGCTCGGTGGTCAGCACGAGCGGCCGCGCGCCCTCGAACCCGCCGGCGCCGCCCGGGTCGACCACGACCGCGTGCGTGGAGCGCCGCCCGCTGGGCACCGCCACGACGTCGCCGACCGCGAGGCCCTGCAGGCTCTCCGCCGCCGCCTGCCGCCGCGCCGCCGCGCCGGCCCGGTGCACGCCGCGCTCCCGGTCGCCGAGCTCCTTGCGCAGCGACCAGTACTCCCGGAAGTCGCCCAGGTGGCACGTCATCGCCTCGGCGTAGCCCTCCAGCGCCTCCGCGTGGCTCTGCGCCTGCCGGGCGAGCCCGACCACGCCCCGGTCCGCCTGGAACTGCGCGAACGACGTCTCCAGCACCTCACGGGCCCGGACGCGCCCGACCTGCGAGACCAGGTTCACCGCCATGTTGTAGGTGGGCCGGAACGCCGAGCGCAGCGGGTACAGCCGCTTGGAGGCGAGGCCGGCCAGCGCCATCGGGTCGAGGTCGCCTCGGCCGACGACCACCGCGTGCCCCTCGGTGTCGATGCCCCGGCGGCCCGCCCGGCCCGTCAGCTGGGTGTACTCCCCCGGCGTGACGTCGACGTGGTGCGAGCCGTCCCACTTGACCAGCTTCTCCAGCACCACCGACCGCGCGGGCATGTTGATCCCCAGCGCCAGCGTCTCCGTGGCGAACACGACCTTCACCAGGCCGCGGGCGAACGCCTCCTCCACCGTCTCCTTGAACGCCGGCAGCATCCCGGCGTGGTGCGCGGCGACGCCGCGGACCAGCGCGTCCACGAACCCCCAGTAGCCGACGACGTCCAGGTCCTCCGAGGGGATCGACGCGCACCGCGTCTCGGCGATCAGCCGGATCTCCTCCTGCTCGGCCGGCGACGTCAGCCGCAGCCCGCCGGCCAGGCACTGCGCGACCGCGGCGTCGCAGCCCGCGCGGGAGAAGATGAACACGATCGCCGGCAGCAACCCGGCCTCGTCCAGCACGTCGACCATCACGGGCCGCGGCACCGGGCGGGGACCGCCCAGGCCGCCCCCGGGACCGCCCGGCCCGCGCGGGGGACCGGGGCTTCCG
>NZ_CABEGA010000063.1 GCF_901521055.1 Cellulomonas hominis
CCCGGCGGCCGACAGCCCGTAGACCCCGGCGCCCCACAGGGCGGTCCGCGTGCCGGGCAGGCGGCGCCGCGCCCGGGCGAACGCGCGCACGGGGGCGGTCGCGCCGGCCACGTCCACCTCGGCGGGCTTCGGCGCCGCAGCCGGACGCGGGGCCGCGGCGGGCGCGGGCGCGGCGGCAGGGGCCGGAGCAGCGGGCTCGGCGTCGGGCTCCGGCGCGGCGGCCGGCTCGGGAGCCGGAGCAGCAGCCGGTGCCGGGGCAGCAGCCGGTGCCGGGGCAGCGGCCGGCGCAGCGGCGGGGGCCGCGGTCTGCGGCGCCTCGTCCTGCACGGCCTCGTCCTCGGCGGCCTGCGGCAGCGGCTCGCGCTGGGCGCGGGCCTTGCGCTGCTCGATCTTCTGCTCGGCCTTCTTCTTCACCGGGCCGAGCACCATGATCATGTTGCGGCCGTCCTGCTTCGGCATGCTCTCGATGAAGCCGAGCTCGGCGACGTCGGCCGCCAGCCGCTGCAGCAGGCGCACGCCCATCTCGGGGCGCGACTGCTCACGGCCACGGAACATGATCATGACCTTGACCTTGTCGCCCGCGGCGAGGAACCGCTCGACGTGGCCCTTCTTGGTGCCGTAGTCGTGCGGGTCGATCTTGAGCCGGAACCGGATCTCCTTGAGAACCGTGTTGCTCTGGTTGCGCCGGGCCTCGCGGGCCTTCATGTCTGCTTCGTACTTGAACTTGCCGTAGTCCATGATCTTGCAGACGGGCGGACGGGCGTCCGGGGCGACCTCGACCAGGTCGAGGTCGGCGTCCTGGGCCAGGCGCAGTGCGTCCTCCACGCGGACGATGCCGACCTGCTCGCCGTTCGGGCCGACCAGGCGGACCTCGGCGACGCGGATCCGATCGTTGATGCGGGGCTCGCTGATGTGGTGCTCCTCGAAGTCGTCGTGACGACCGCCAGGAACGAGGACGGCCCCCGGACCTGGGCACAGGCGGGGGCCGATCGGATCCACGGCGCGCCACGCGAGGCGGTACGCCGTCGGGCCGGGCTCCCCGCGAGGGGCGCACGGCCTGGACCGGGACCTGGACCCTGTCGCCGGCGAACCGGTCGGGCGGGACTCAGGTGGGATCAGCTCCACTTGTGCACCTGGATCGTCCGGCGTCCCGCGAGTGCGAGGACACAGTCCGACCCAGGCCAGTCGCAGACAACTGTACCAGAGCCCGCGTCCGGTCCGTCGCGGGCTCCGTCGCGGGCGCAGCCCGACGTGACACGTCGTCAGATACCTCCTTGAACCATTCCAGAAAGCGTGCCAAGGTGGTGCTCGTGACACTCGACCAGCACGCACCGGGGACGCCGCCGGCGCCGCGAGCGCCTGCGTCGCCCGCCGACGTCCTCCGGGAGCGCGGGCTCCGCGTGACGGCGCCCCGCCTCGCGGTCCTCGAGGCCGTGGAGGCGCTGCCCCACGCCGACGCGGACGCCGTCCTCCGGCACGCCCGCACCGCCCTGCCGACGGTCTCCGTCCAGGCGGTGTACGACGTGCTGCACGCCCTGACCGACGCCCGGATCCTGCGCCGCATCGAGCCCGCCGGGCACCCCGCCCGGTACGAGCGGCGCGTCGGCGACAACCACCACCACATCGTCTGCCGGCAGTGCGGGGCGGTCGGCGACGTCGACTGCGCCGTCGGCGAGGCGCCCTGCCTCACGCCGAGCTCCACCTCGGGCTTCACGGTCGAGACCGCCGAGGTCACGTTCTGGGGCCTGTGCCCCGACTGCCGCGCGGCGGGCTGACCCCGCACCGGCACCACCCACCGACCACCTCTCGCACCACCCACCACCGCCGGTCGGGCGACCCCGCCCCACCGGTCCCCGGCACGCCCTCGCACGGCGTGCCGCCGACCCGGAAGGACACGTGTGACTCAGGTCCACCCCACCACCAGCAACTCCGGCGCCCCGGTCGCCTCCGACGCGCACTCGCTGTCGGTCGGCGCCGACGGCCCGATCGTCCTGCACGACCACTACCTGGTGGAGAAGCTGGCGCAGTTCAACCGCGAGCGCGTGCCCGAGCGCGTCGTGCACGCCAAGGGCGGCGGCGCCTTCGGCACCTTCACCACCACGGGCGACGTCAGCCGGTACACCCGCGCGGCGCTGTTCCAGCCGGGTGTCGAGACCGAGATGCTCGCGCGCTTCTCGTCCGTCGCCGGTGAGCACGGCTCCCCCGACACGTGGCGGGACCCCCGCGGCTTCGCGCTGAAGTTCTACACGTCCGAGGGCAACTACGACCTGGTCGGCAACAACACCCCGGTGTTCTTCCTGCGCGACGGCATCAAGTTCCCCGACTTCATCCGCTCGCAGAAGCGCCTGCCCGGCTCCAACCTGCGCGACAACGACATGCAGTGGGACTTCTGGACGCTGTCCCCCGAGTCGGCGCACCAGGTCACCTGGCTGATGGGCGACCGTGGCCTGCCGCGCTCGTGGCGGACGATGGACGGCTTCGGCTCGCACACCTACCAGTGGATCAACGCGGCCGGCGAGCGGTTCTGGGTGAAGTACCACTTCACGACGCAGCAGGGCATCGACAACCTGACGGCGGACGAGGCGGCGCAGCTGGCCGGGTCGGACGCGGACCACCACATCCGCGACCTGTTCGAGCACATCGCCGACGGCGACTTCCCGCGCTGGACGCTGTCGGTCCAGGTCATGCCGTACGAGGACGCGAAGACCTACCGGTTCAACCCGTTCGACCTGACGAAGGTGTGGCCGCACGCGGACTACCCGCTCATCGAGGTCGGCGTCATGGAGCTGAACCGCAACCCGGAGAACTACTTCGCGCAGATCGAGCAGGCGACGTTCGCGCCGAGCAACTTCGTCCCGGGCATCGCGACCAGCCCGGACAAGATGCTGCTCGCGCGGATCTTCTCCTACGCGGACGCCCACCGGTACCGCGTCGGCACGAACCACCAGCAGCTGCCGGTCAACGCGCCGCGGTCCGAGGTGCACTCGTACTCCAAGGACGGCGCCGCGCGGTACTCGTTCAACGCGCCCGACGTCCCGGTCTACGCGCCGAACTCCATCGGCGGCCCGGCGGCCGACCCGGCCCGCGCGGCCGAGTCCGGCGGCTGGGAGTCGGACGGCGAGATGGTGCGCTCCGCCGCGACCCTGCACCCGGAGGACGACGACTGGGGCCAGGCCGGCACGCTGTACCGCGAGGTGTTCGACGACGCGGCCCGCGCCCGGTTCCTCGAGACCATCACCGGCCACGTCGGCGGCGTGAAGAGCGACGTCATCCGCGCGCGGGCGATCCAGTACTGGACGAACGTGGACGCCGGGCTCGGTGCGGCGCTCGCCGCCGCGCTGGCCGGCACCGCCCCGCAGGAGACCGGCGAGCCCGCGACCGCGAGCACCCCGGTCGCCTGACCCGGGCGACAGCGCCCTGCAGCACGACGCCCGCCGTCCGGGAGCAGTCCCGGGCGGCGGGCGTCGTCGTGCCGCGGTCGCCGCCCCGGCGATGAGAGGATCGCCCGCATGAGCGAGACCCCCGACCCCTCGACCGCCACCCGCGACATCGCCGACGTCGCCGCGGTCGAGGTCATCACGACCGCCGCCGTGCACCTGATGAGCGCCGCCGCCGTCAAGTGCGGCCTGTCCCCCGACACCGACGACACCGCGGGCAGCGACTACCTGGACCTCGACGAGGCCCGCAAGCTGATCACCGCCCTGGCCGCGCTGGTCACGGCCTCGGCCCCCGACATCGGCAACCAGCACGCCCGCTCCCTGCGCGACGGCCTGCGGTCGCTGCAGCTCGCGTTCCGCGAGGCGAGCCCGTTCCCGGACGCCCCGGGCGAGGGACCCGGCGAGAAGTTCACGGGCTACGTGTCCTGACCCGCGTCGCGGGCGGCGCCCGGCGCCGAGGTGGCAGCGCTCGCCTGCGCCGGGCGCCGAACCCGCAGGCCGGCGGTGCCATCTCGGCGGCTGGCGGCTGCTGACTGCCGGCTGCGGGGAGAAGTCCGCGTCAGCCGGCGGTCGGCGCGTCCTGCGGGAGCGGGCGGGCCGGCACGTCGTCCGCTCCCGCCGGTGCCGGCGTCGGGACGACGCCCTCCGGCGCGGTCCCGGCACGCTCGGCGCCGGGCGCGGGCGCGACGCCCCGCGAGCGGCGACGCACCGCCGCCAGCACCACGAGCCCCAGCACCGACAGCACGAGCCCGACGCCGCCCGCCGCCGCGAACCCGGACCACGGGCCGAACGAGTCGATCACCGCGCCGACGACCGGCGCGCCGAGCGCGGCCCCCACCGTGTTGGCGGTCCCGCTCCAGCCCATCACCTCGCCGCGCCGGTGCTCGGGGACCATGCGGACGAGCGACGCGTTGATCGCCGACAGCGCGGCGGCGCACGGGAGGCCCGCGATGACGACGGCGACCGCCAGCTGGGCCTGCGTCTGGGCGAGCGCCGCCGGCAGGGTGGCCGCGCCGAGCAGGGCCACCAGCGCCAGCGGGTGCAGCTCGCGCTTCTGGGCGCCGTAGACGAGCCCGCCGACGACGGAGCCGACGCACCACAGCGCGATCATCCAGCCGACCGCGGGCTCCTGCCCCCAGCCCTCGAGCGCCGCGACGATGCCGACGTCCGTCCCGTTGAGGATCAGAGCGGCGGCGGACGCGGCGGCCAGGACCACGAGCAGGCCGGGGGTGAGCAGGCGGCCGGGGCGACCGGCGGGCGCGGGCGCCGCACCCGTCTGCGCGGACCGCGTCGGCGGGTTGAACCACATGAGCAGCAGCCCGGCGCCCACCGTGGCGACGCCGACGAGCGTCAGCGCGGCGGTCGTGGACACCTGGGTCGCGACGAGCACCCCGACGGTCGGCGCCAGCATGAAGGTCATCTCGGTGCCCACCGAGTCCAGCGCGTAGGCGGTGCGCTGCTGCTCCGGCGGCACCAGCACCGCGAGCGACTGCCGCACCACGGAGAACACCGGCACCAGGAACACGCCCGCGACGACGGCCGCGACCAGCAGCGCCTCGTACCCGAGCCGCGGCGCGATCAGCCACACCGCCGACTCGATGACCACCGAGGGCAGCAGCGCCCGGCGCAGCCCGAGCCGGTCCACCCGGCGGCCGCGCCACGGGGACCCGATCGCCACGCCGACGGTCATCGCCGCGGCGACCAGGCCGGCGCGGGCGTACCCGAGGCCGAGCGGGCCCACCACGTGCAGGGTGAGCACCACCCCGGTCATCGCGTGCGGGACGCGGGCGACGAAGGCGACGAGGACCAGGGGCAGGACACCGGGCAGGCGCAGCAGGCGGGCGTAGGGGGCGAGGGACACCCGAGGATTCTGTCCTGCCCCGCCCGCCCCCGACGACCGGATTGTGCCGGGCGCGCCGTCCGGCCCGCGGTGATCTTGGGCACGTCGTCGGCGGGCGACCGTATGGTGGTGCCGTGACGTCTGCCACCGGGCCGCTCGACCCGACCGGCCCGCCGCGGCCGACCGGGTCCTCGTCGTGGCCGGGTCCCGGCACCGCCCCCGGCTCCACCGCGGTGCACCCCGACGACGACGCCGAGGGCGTCCGTCCCGCCGACCCCGCCCGCCCCGCGCACGACCACGCGCACGTCGCACCCGCACCGCCGCGTCGGCGCCGCCCCTGGGCCGTGGTGGTCCTGTCGGTCCTGCTGGTGCTCGTCACGGCCCTGTCCGCGTACCTGTGGGTCCGCACGGTCCGGTACGAGGAGTACGCGCAGGACGTCGAGGACCAGGCGCGGACCATCGGGACCGAGCTGGCGACGCTCCGCACCGAGCACGAGGGCACGGTCGGGGAGCTCGCCGCCGTGAACGACCAGCTCGCGACGGCCCAGACCCGGATCACCGAGCTCGCCGACGAGAAGGCCCAGGTCGGCGACGACCGGGAGGTCCAGCGGCAGCTCGTCGACTACCAGCAGCGGGTCTCGCAGGCGGCGGCCAACGTCGCCTCCGCGCTGTCGACGTGCATCGAGGCGCAGAACCAGCTGATCACCTACCTCGAGGACGCCGCGGCCTACGACCCGGCGGACCTCGCGCGGTTCAAGGGCGACGTGCAGGGCGTCTGCGCCGTCGCCACCGAGGCGAACACCGAGCTCCAGCGCCAGCTCGCGGCCGGGGCCACCGGGTGAGCCGCACCGCCCGCACCACCCGCAGCGGCGGCGTGGTCGTCGTGCTGCTCCTGGCGGGCTGCGGCGTCCTGCCCCCGATGCCGGGCCCCGCGCCGACCGACCTCGTGCCGTCGAGCGTCCCCGTCGCCACCCCGTCGTCCTCCGGCAACCTGTCCCCCGACGGCTTCGACGCGGCGCAGCGGATGGCCGTGCGGATCCGGAACGTCGGCTGCAACTCCCTGTCGACGGGGTCGGGCTTCGCGATCGACGAGTCGACCCTGATCACGAACCGGCACGTGGTGGCCGACTCGGCGGACCTGCAGCTGTCGACGTACGACGGCCGGGACGTCGCGGTCACGGCGTCGTCCACCGCGGCGCTCGCCGACCTGGCCGTGGTGCGCACCGCCGACCCCCTGCCGACCGCGCCGGGCCTCGCGGACGCCGACCCCGACCCGGGCGACGAGGTCACGGTGGTCGGCTACCCGGAGGGCGGCGCCCTGACCGTGACGAGCGGGCAGGTCATCGGTGCGACGACCGACCCGCTGAACGAGAACCTGGGGCAGGTGCTCGTGACCAACGCCGAGGTCGAGCCGGGCAGCTCCGGCTCCGCGGTGCTCGACGCCGAGGGCCGGGTGGTCGGCGTGGTGTACGCGAAGAACTCGACCGGCCAGAGCTTCGTCGTCCCCGTCAGCACCCTGCGCCAGCTGCTGGCGGACGAGGCCTCGTTCACGGCCACCACCTCCTGCGAGGGCTGAGCCCGGGACCCGGAGCCGCCGGCACGCGACCCCTGGTGCGGCCGGGGGCCTCGTGCCACGGTGGAGGGACGCACCTGCGCATCGGAGGACCACCATGCCGGACGACTCCCGCCTCGACCTGTCCGCGCTGACGCGTGCCGCGGACGACCTGCTGTCCGTGCGCCGCGTGTTCGGGGAGCCGTACGAGCACGAGGGCACCTTGGTGGTGCCGGTGGCGAAGGTGATGGGCGGGCACGCCGCCGCCGACGCGCACGGTGACGCGCGGCTCGGGCTGCGCCGGGGCGCCCGCGGCGGTGCGGCGGGTCCCGGGGGCGCACCCGAACCAACCGCGCCTGCGGCGGAGGTCCCGGCGGACGACCTGCCGGAGCAGGCGGGCGACGGGGGCTCCGGCGCACCGGCGGGATCGCCGGAGGGCGCCGCGCGCGGGCTGTGGCACGGCCGGCCCGGCCACGGGCTCGGCGGCGCCCGACCCTCCGGGCGGGGCGGTGCACAGGCCGACGCCGGCGCGTTCGCGGCCCGCGTGAAGCCGCTCGGGGTCTACGTCATCGCCGCGGACGGCGTGCGCTGGCAGCCGGCGCTCGACCTGAACCGGGTGATCCTCGGCGGGCAGATCGTCGGCGCCGTGTCGGTGCTCGCGCTGTCCTGGGCGCTGCGCCGCCGGCGCCGGTGAGGCGGCCCGCCCGACCGCCTCAGCGCAGCCGGACCTCGAGCGAGTCCACGCGCTGCGCGACCGTCTCCTGAGCGGCGAGCGCCTCCCCCACGCGTGCCAGCACCGCGTCGAGCGCCGTGCGGTCCAGGCCCGGCACGAGCGTCAGCACGACGGCGACCTCCGCGCGGCTCCCGGGCACGGCGTCGACGTCGACCACGGGCGACGGGGGTGGCAGGGGCGCGGCGGCGGGACGCCGGAACAGCGAGCGCCGGGCCGCCCCCGCGGGTACCGGCCCGACCGCGGCGAGCACGGCCGAGCGGACCGCGTCCCGCACCTCCGGGTCGACCGCCGGCCCCGTGCCGTCGTCGACGACGGCCGGTCGCCAGGGCTGCTGCTGCGCGAGCGCCCACACCGCGGGCCGCGGGACGAGCACCGTCGTCGGGCCGCCCGCGTCGAGCACGAGGAGCTCCCAGCCCTCGTCGACCGCGGACAGCGCCGCGCGGGCGATCTCGGTCGGCACGGGCCGGGCGTCGGTGCGCCACGCCGCCATCGCCGCCACGGACGAGAAGACGGGCAGCGCGGTGCGGCCGTCGGGCGCCTGCAGGGCGACGATGCCCGCGGACGCCTCCTTGTCGACGGTGTGCGCGTGCCCGGCGACCTCGACGGTCTCCGACGCCTCGAGCTCCGCCAGCACCGGGACGAGCACCCGGGTGCCGGCGAGCGCCTCGACGACGCCCGCTGCGGTCCCGGTCCCGGCGGCGACGGCGTCGAGCGCCGCGACCACCCGGGGGTCGGCGCTGCCGTCGTCGCCGGCGAACGCCGACGTCGGCGGCAGCTCCCTGCCGGTCACGGGCGCCCGGCGACGTCCAGCGCCTCGGGCAGGGTGAACGCCCGGGCGTACAGGGCCTTGCCGACGATCGCGCCCTCGACGCCCTCGGTCACGAGCGCGCGCAGGGCCCGCAGGTCGTCCAGCGACGAGATGCCGCCGGACGCCACGACCGGCGCGTCGGTGCGGGAGCAGACCTCGCGGAGCAGGTCGACGTTCGGGCCGCGCAGGGTGCCGTCCTTGGTGACGTCGGTGACGACGTACCGGGAGCAGCCCGCGGCGTCGAGCCGGGCCAGCACCTCCCACAGGTCACCGCCCTCGCGGGTCCAGCCGCGGGCCGCGAGCGTCGTCCCGCGGACGTCGAGTCCGACGGCGATCGCGTCGCCGTGCCGGGAGATCGCGTCGGCGGTCCACTCCGGGTCCTCCAGGGCGGCAGTCCCGAGGTTGACCCGGGTCGCGCCGGTGCCGAGCGCGCGCTCCAGCGACGCGTCGTCGCGGATGCCGCCCGACAGCTCGACCTTCACGCCCTTGCCCGCGAGCACCTGCGTCACGTCGGCCAGCAGGTCGGCGTTCGACCCGCGGCCGAAGGCGGCGTCGAGGTCGACCAGGTGGATCCACTCGGCGCCGCCGGCGTGCCAGTCGAGCGCGGCGGCGAGCGGGTCGCCGTAGGAGGTCTCCGAGCCGGCCTCGCCCTGGACGAGCCGGACGGCCTGGCCGTCGGCGACGTCGACGGCGGGCAGGAGCTGCAGACGGTCGGACATGGGACTCCTCGTTCGGGGGCGTGCGCGCCCGGCGGTGCGGTCGTGCGGGTTCGGTGCCCCGGGGTGCGGGACGGTGGTGACGGGCCGGGCGCTCAGTCGAGCGAGTCGACCCAGTTCTTCAGCAGCTGGGCGCCCGCGTCCCCGGACTTCTCGGGGTGGAACTGCGTCGCGGACAGCGGCCCGTTCTCGACGGCGGCGACGAACCGCCCGCCGTGGTCGGACCACGTCACGAGCGGCGGCGCCATCCGCCCGGGGTCCGCCGTGCCGGCCAGCGGGAAGCTGCGGGCGGCGTAGGAGTGCACGAAGTAGAACCGCTCGTCCTCGATGCCCGCGAACAGCCGGCTGCCCTCGGGGGCGTCGACGGTCGACCACCCCATGTGGGGCACGACGTCGGCCTCGAGCCGGTCGACGGTACCGGGCCACTCCCCCAGGCCGTCGGTCCGCACGCCGTGCTCGTCGCCGTCGTCGAACATGACCTGCATGCCGACGCAGATGCCGAGCACGGGGCGCCCGCCGGCGAGGCGCCGGTCGACGATCTGGTCGCCGCGGACCCCGCGGAGGCCGGACATCACCGCGGCGAACGCACCGACGCCCGGGACGACGAGCCCGTCCGCGTCGGCGGCGTGCTTCGCGTCGGACGTGAGCTCGACCTGGGCGCCGACCCGTTCGAGGGCGCGCACGGCCGAGCGGACGTTCCCGAATCCGTAGTCGAGGACGACGACACGAGGCTGGCTGGGCACCACCACAGGGTAGTCGGATCGGCCGCGGCCGGCCGCCCGCGTCCGGTGCGCGGACCGGCCGGGGTGCCCTCGGACCGGCCCGGCGGTGTCAGTCCTTCTGCCGCCGGCCCGCCGAGAGCGCGCGCATCGCGGCCCACCGCGACATGCCGACGCTCGTCTCGACGCCGTCGACCTCGGAGACCGGGGTCGCACCGACCAGCAGGTCCTCCAGCACCTCCGGCGCACCCGACAGCACGAGCCCCGGCGGCAGGTCGTCGTCCCGCTCGCCGCCGATCCAGCGGCTCGCGGAGATCCGGCCGCTGCGGCGGTCCAGCAGGACGACCGGCGACTGCCCGAGCATCTTCGAGATCGCGCCGGCGGCCTCGGCCGTGCGGGCGGCGTCGGCGGTGTCCCGCAGCACGGCGAGCGCACCGACCGGCGACGGCACCGCGTCCACGTCGACGCCGGCGATCGAGCACGCCGCGGCGAGCGGGCGCGCCCCGGCGACCTGGGTCACCACGAGGGCGACCACCGGCTCGTCGGGCTCCGCGGAGGCGGCGTCCAGCCCGGACAGGTCGTCCGGGATCTCGAAGCCGAGGTCGTCGGGCAGGTCCGGCAGGTCCGCGCCGCCGGCGGTCACAGCGCGCCCTTGGTGCTCGGGATGCCGTCGACCCGCGGGTCGAGCGCCACCGCCGCGCGCAGCGCACGGGCCAGCGCCTTGAACTGCGCCTCCACGACGTGGTGCGGGTCCCGGCCGGCGAGCACGCGCACGTGCATGCCGAACGCGGCGTGGTGGGCGATGGACTCGAGCACGTGCCGGGTCAGCGAGCCGGTGAAGTGGCCGCCGATGAGGTGGTGCTCCTGGCCCGCGGGCTCGCCGGAGTGCACCAGGTACGGACGCCCCGACACGTCCACGACGGCCTGCGCGAGCGCCTCGTCCAGCGGCACGGTCGCGTCGCCGAACCGGGCGATGCCCCGCTTGTCGCCCAGCGCCTGCTTCAGCGCCTCGCCGAGGCAGATCGCGACGTCCTCGACGGTGTGGTGCGCGTCGATGTGCGTGTCGCCCGTGGCCCGCACCGTCAGGTCGATGAGGGAGTGCTTGCCCAGGGCGGTGAGCATGTGGTCGTAGAACGGCACCGTGGTGCTGATGTCCGTGCGCCCCGTGCCGTCGAGGTCGACCTCGACGACCACGCTCGACTCGCTCGTGGTCCGCTCGATCCTCGCGGTCCGCCCGCCGGTCGTCGTGCTCACAGTCCCAGCACCTCCCACAGCGCGGCGGTGAACGCCGCGGTCTCCTCCGGGGTGCCGACCGACACCCGGAGCCATCCTTCCGGACCCACCTCGCGGATCAGGACGCCGCGGTCGAGCAGCGCCTGCCACACCTGGTGCCGGTCCTCGTGCACCTGGAAGAGCACGAAGTTCGCGTCCGACTCCGCGACCCGGATGCCTCGGTCGCGCAGGTCGAGCACGAGCTGGTCGCGCTCGGCGCGCAGCGACCCGACCTGGGCCATCAGCTCGGGGGCGTGCCGGAGCGCGGCGCGGGCGACCGCCTGCGTCACCGCGGACAGGTGGTACGGGAGCCGCACCACGCGCAGGGCGTCGACGAGCTCCCGGGACGCCGCCAGGTAGCCGACGCGGGCGCCGGCGAGCCCGAACGCCTTGGACATCGTGCGGCTGACGGCGAGGTGCGGGTGCTCGGCCAGCAGCGTGAGCGCCGACGGCACCCCCTCGCGCCGGAACTCCGCGTAGGCCTCGTCGACCACCACGACGCAGCCGCCCGGCACCCGGGCCGCGGCGTCGAGCACCGCGCGGACCGTGTCGAGCGCCAGCGCGGTGCCGGTCGGGTTGTTCGGGCTGGTGAGCAGCACGACGGACGGCTCCTCGCGCGCGACGAGCGCGCGGGCCTCGGCCGGGTCGACGTCGAACGTGTCGGTGCGCCGGCCCGTCACCCAGCGGGTGTGCGTGTCCCGGGCGTACTCCGGGTACATCGAGTACGTCGGCGCGAACGAGACCGCGGTGCGACCGGGGCCGCCGAACGCCTGCAGCAGGTGCAGCATCACCTCGTTCGACCCGTTGGCCGCCCACACCTGCTCCGGCGCCACGCGGACGCCCGACTCGACCGCCAGGTAGTCCGCGAGGTCCCCCCGCAGCGCGAGGAACTCGCGGTCGGGGTAGCGGTTGAGCCCCGCGGCGGCCTCGGCCACGGCGGCGGCGATGTCCGCCACCACCTGCGGCGACGGCGGGTACGGGTTCTCGTTGACGTTGAGCAGGTGCGGCACGGCCAGCTGCGGGGCGCCGTACGGCGCGCTGCCCGCGAGCTCCGGGCGCACCGGCAGCACCGGGAGCACGCCCGTGGCGCCGGGCTCGGGTGCGAGGTCGGGGGCGGTCACCCGGCGATCGTATCCGCGTGCCCGGGACGCGCCGGTGCGGCGTCCACAGGCCGTCGCTCCGGGCGCACACGTGTCGGGGGCCGTGGCTAGGGTCGGTGGCGATGACCGAGACGCAGCAGCACCCCGTGACCGGATCCGACCTGCGCGACGAGGCCGAGGCCGTCCTGCGCCGCCTCGTCGGCCGGGAGGACGCCCGGCTGCGCGACGACCAGTGGCGGGCGATCGACGCGCTGGTCACCGGGCACCGGCGCGCGCTCGTCGTGCAGCGCACCGGGTGGGGCAAGTCGGCGGTGTACTTCGTCGCGACGGCCCTGCTGCGCGCCCGTGGAGCCGGCCCGACCGTGCTGGTGTCGCCGCTGCTCGCGCTCATGCGCAACCAGGTCGCCTCCGCGCAGCGCGCCGGCGTGCGCGCCGCCACCCTGAACTCCGCCAACGTCACCGAGTGGGACGAGGTGCACGCCCGGATCGCGGCGGGCGAGATCGACGTGCTGCTCGTCTCCCCGGAGCGCCTCACGCACCCCGCGTTCCGCGACGAGGTCCTGCCCCGGCTCGCGGCCGACGCCGGCCTGGTCGTCATCGACGAGGCGCACTGCATCTCCGACTGGGGCCACGACTTCCGGCCCGACTACCGCCGGATCCGCACCCTGCTCGCGGAGCTGCCCGACGGGATCCCCGTCCTCGCCACCACGGCGACCGCGAACGCCCGCGTCACGGCGGACGTCGCCGAGCAGCTCGGCACGGCGGTGCGGGACGACGTGCTCGTGCTCCGCGGCCCGCTGGACCGGTCGAGCCTGGACCTGTCCGTGGCGCGGCTGCCCGACACCGCGGCGCAGCTCGCCTGGCTCGCGCAGAACCTGCCCGCGTTCGAGGGCTCCGGCATCGTGTACTGCCTCACGATCGCCGCGGCGCAGCAGGTCACCGAGCACCTGCGGGCCGCGGGGCTCGACGTCCGCTCGTACACCGGCCAGACCGACCCGGCCGAGCGCGAGGTCGCCGAGGCCGACCTGCTCGCGAACCGGGTGAAGGCCCTCGTCGCGACGTCCGCGCTCGGCATGGGCTTCGACAAGCCGGACCTCGGGTTCGTGGTGCACGTGGGCGCGCCCTCCTCCCCGATCGCGTACTACCAGCAGGTCGGCCGCGCGGGCCGCGCCGCGGAGGCTTCCGGCGGCCGCGCGACCGCCGTGCTGCTGCCCGGGCGGGAGGACCGCGCGATCTGGGAGTGGTTCGCCTCCACGGCGTTCCCGCCGGAGCAGGACGTCCGGGCGGCGCTGCGCGCGCTCGGCGAGAGCGGCACGCTGTCCACCGCCGCGCTCGAGACCCACGTCTCGCTGCGCCGGTCCCGGCTGGAGCAGATGCTCAAGGTCCTGGACGTCGACGGCGCGGTGCGCCGGGTCCGCGGCGGCTGGGAGTCGACCGGGCAGCCGTGGTCGTACGACGCCGAGCGCTACGACCGGGTCACCGCGACCCGCCGCGCCGAGCAGCAGTCGATGGTCGACTACGTCACGACCGAGGGCTGCCGGATGGCGCACCTGCGTCGCGCGCTGGACGACCCCGAGCTGGCGGGGCCCGAGGGCGCGGGCTGGCGGTGCGGACGGTGCGACCGGTGCACCGGCGCGACCGTCGGGACCGTCCCCGACGCCGAGCACGTCGCCGGGGCCCAGGCGCTGCTGACGGCCGCCGGCGTCCCCGTCGACCCGCGGCGGCAGTGGCCCTCGGGCATGGCGACGCTCGGCGTGGACCTCAAGGGCCGGATCGCCGCGGCAGAGGGTGCCGAGCCCGGGCGCGCGGTCGCGCGGCTGGACTCCGTCGGCTGGGGCGGCCTGCTGCGCGACCTGTTCGGCGGCGAGCCGGACCCCGAGGCCGGCCTGCCCGTGGCGCTGCGCGACCCGGTGCTGGCGACCCTGGACGCCTGGCAGCCCGAGCAGCGGCCCGAGGGCGTCGTGCTGGTCCGGTCGAGCACCCGGCCGGCGCTCGTGCAGCACCTCGCCGAGGGCGTCGCGCGGCACCTCGGCGTCCCGCTCGTCGGGGCCGTGGCCCCCCGCCCGGACAGCCCGCCGACCCGGCACGACGTCAACTCCGCGCACCGGCTGGCCGCGGTCGCCCGGCGCCTCGAGCTCGACCTCAGCCCGGCCGCCGCGCAGGGGCTGCCCGGCCGCGCGGTCGTGCTGGTCGACGACCGGACCGACTCCGGGTGGACGCTCACCGTGGCGGCGCGGCTGCTCCGGCAGGCCGGGGCCGCGGCGGTGCTGCCGTTCGTGCTCGGCGTGGGCTGACCGCCCGGGGCGAGGCGGGTCAGAACCGCGCGCGGACCGCCTCGCCGTGCGCGGGCAGGCCCTCGGCGTCCGCCAGCGCGACGATCCGCCCGGCGACCTCCCGCAGGGCGTCCGCGTCGTACTCCACGACCTGCACGGCCCGCACGAACGAGTGCACGCCGAGGCCCGACGAGAAGTGCGCGCACCCGCCGGTGGGCAGCACGTGGTTCGACCCGGCCATGTAGTCCCCGAGCGACACCGGCGAGTACGCGCCGACGAAGATCGCGCCCGCGCTGGTCACCCGCTCCGCGACCGCTGCGGCGTCGGCGGTCTGGATCTCCAGGTGCTCCGCCCCGTACGCGTTGACGACGTCCAGCCCGGCGTCCAGGTCGTCCACCAGGACGATCGCCGACTGCGGCCCGGACAGCGCCTGGGCGACGCGGGCGGCGTGCCGGGTGCTCTGCACGCGGTGCACGAGCTTCGACTCGACGGCGCCCGCCAGCTCGATCGACGTGGTGACCAGCACCGAGGCGGCCAGCGGGTCGTGCTCGGCCTGCGACACGAGGTCGGCGGCGACGTGGTCGGCGTCCGCGGTGCCGTCCGCCAGCACGGCGATCTCCGTCGGGCCGGCCTCCGCGTCGATGCCGACCGTTCCGCGCACCAGGCGCTTCGCCGCGGCGACGTAGACGTTGCCGGGGCCGGTGATGACGTCGACCGGCTCGCACAGCGTCACCCCGTCGACGTCGTCGGAGCCCGCCGCGCCGTACGCCAGCATCCCGACGGCCTGCGCGCCGCCGACGGCGTACACCTCGTCGACGCCCAGCAGCGCGCACGTCGCGAGCACGACGGCGTCGGGCAGGCCGCCGGCGTCCTTCTGCGGCGGGGACGTCACGACGAGCGAGCCGACACCGGCCTCCTGCGCTGCGACGACGTTCATGATCACCGACGACGGGTAGACCGCGAGGCCGCCGGGCACGTACAGCCCGACCCGCCGCACCGGGATCCACCGCTGCCGCACCTGCGCGCCCGGGGCGACCTGCACGGTGTGCTCCGCGGGGCGCTGCGCGGCGTGCACGGTCCGCACCCGCCGGATCGTCTCCTCCAGCGCGGCGCGCACGGCCGGGTCGAGCACGTCCACGGCCGCGGCGATGGCGTCGGCCGGCACCCGCAGGTGGGTGGGCCGGACCCCGTCGAAGCGCTCGGCGAGGTCCCGGAGCGCCGCGGCGCCGCGGGCGCGGACGTCGGCGAGGATCGGCTCGACGGCCGCGGTGGCGGACTCGACGTCGAGCTCGGGCCGGGGCAGCACCTCGAGCAGCTCACGGCGGGACAGGCTGCGACCACGCAGGTCGATGCGGGAGATCACCTGCCCGAGTCTAGGCGTGCCCGCAGGGCGGGGCCGCCCCGCCCTGCGGCCCCAGCCCGCCGGCCGGCACCCGCCTGCCGCGGCCCGCCGCGCGACGCACCCGTCGCGCGCGCTGGCAGGATGGACCGGTGACCATCGTGCCGATCTCCGACGACACCATCCGCCTCGGCCAGTTCCTCAAGCTCGCCGGCCTGGCCGACTCGGGCGCGGACGCCCGCACCCTCCTGGAGGAGGGCGAGGTGACCGTCAACGGCGAGCCGGAGGCCCGCCGCGGCCGGCAGCTGCACCGCGGCGACGTCGTCGAGGTCGCCGACCCCCGGGGCTCGAACGCCGCCCAGGTCGGCTGACCAGGACGGCGTCGGCTGACCCGGACGGCGTCGGCCGACCCGGTCCGAGCCGGCCGTCAGACCCCGACGGGCGTCTGCGCGGACTGCAGGCAGCCCGGCCCGAGCAGCGCCTTGAGGTCCCCGTACAGCGACGGCGACCGCTCGACGCGCAGCGCCTCCCCGGCGCGCAGCACGGTCGTCCGGCCGCCGGGCCGGGTCACGCGCAGGTGCAGCTCCGTGATGCCGGGGTGCGTGGAGATGACCTCGCGCAGCCGCTCGACGACCGGCGGGATGCACCGGGCCTCGGACAGCGTCACGACGACGGGCGCGTCCGCGACGGCCGACAGGTCCGGCAGGGACACCTCCATCGCCTGCAGCTGCATCGCGTCGTCGCGCCGGCGCACCCGTCCGCGCACCACGATGACGGCGTCCTCGGCGAGCACGGTCGAGTAGGCGAGGTAGGTCTCGCCGAAGAACATGATCTCGACCGAGCCCTCCATGTCCTCCAGCGTCACGGCGGCCCACGGGTTGCCCTGCTTCGACATCTTGCGCTGCAGGGACGTCACCAGGCCGGCGACCACGACGGTCGACCCGTCGGGACGCGCCTCGTCGGCGTTGAGCGTCGCGATGGAGACGTCGGCCGCGGCCGAGAGCACGTGCTCCAGGCCGGACAGGGGGTGGTCGGACACGTACAGGCCGAGCATCTCCCGCTCGAACTGCAGTCGCTGCTTCTTGTCCCAGTCCGGCACGTCGGGCACCTGCACCGAGAAGCCCGGGCCGTCGTCGCCCCCGAGGTCGGCGAACAGGTCGAACTGCCCCTCGGCCTCCTTGCGCTTGACGCCGATGACGGACTCGACGGCCTGCTCGTGCACCAGCAGCAGCGCCCGGCGGGCGTGCCCGAGGGAGTCGAACGCCCCGGCCTTGATCAGCGACTCGATGGTCCGCTTGTTGCAGACGACGGCCGGCACCTTGTCGAGGAAGTCGGTGAACGACGTGAAGTCGCCCTTCTCCTCGCGGGTGCGGACGATCGCGTCGACGACGTTGGCGCCGACGTTGCGGACGGCGGTGAGGCCGAACCGGATGTCGTCGCCGACGGCCGTGAACAGCGCGGACGAGGAGTTCACGTCCGGCGGCAGCACGGTGATGCCCATGCGGCGGCACTCGTTGAGGTACAGCGCCGACTTGTCCTTGTCGTCGCCGACGGACGTGAGCAGGCCCGCCATGTACTCGGTCGGGTAGTTCGCCTTGAGGAACGCCGTCCAGTAGGAGACGACGCCGTACCCGGCGGAGTGCGCCTTGTTGAACGCGTACCCGGCGAACGGGACGAGGGTGTCCCACACCGCCTTGATGGCCGCGGTGGAGTACCCCCGCTCCTTCATGCCCGCCTCGAAGGGCACGAACTCCTTGTCGAGGATCTCCTTCTTCTTCTTGCCCATCGCGCGGCGCAGCAGGTCGGCCTGACCGAGCGAGTAGCCGGCGAGGACCTGCGCGGCCTTCTGCACCTGCTCCTGGTAGACGATGAGGCCGTAGGTGCCGTCGAGGACCTCCGCCAGGGGCTCCTCGAGCTCCGGGTGGATCGGCGTGTTCGGCTGCAGCCCGTTCTTGCGCAGCGCGTAGTTGGTGTGCGAGTTCATGCCCATCGGCCCGGGCCGGTACAGGGCGATGACCGCGGAGATGTCCTCGAAGTTGTCGGGGCGCATCTGGCGCAGCAGGGCGCGCATCGGGCCGCCGTCGAGCTGGAACACGCCGAGGGTGTCGCCCCGGCCGAGCAGCTCGTAGGTGGCCTTGTCGTCGAGCGGGATGTCCTCCAGCTCGATGGCGTCCTTGCCGTTCGCGGTGATGTTGCGCAGCGCGTCGTCGAGGATCGTGAGGTTCCGCAGCCCGAGGAAGTCCATCTTGATCAGGCCGAGGCCCTCGGACGTCGGGTAGTCGAACTGCGTGATGATCGCGCCGTCCTGCGGGCGCTTCATGATCGGGATGATGTCGATCAGCGGCTCGCTGGACATGATGACGCCGGCGGCGTGCACGCCCCACTGGCGCTTGAGGTTCTCCAGGCCGCGGGCGGTCTCCAGGACGCGCTGCGCCTCCGGGTCCGCCTGCACGACCTGCCGGAACTCCTCCGCCTCCGCGTAGCGCGGGTGCTCGGGGTCGTACATGCCGGACAGCGGGATGTCCTTGCCCATGACGGCGGGCGGCATCGCCTTGGTGAGCTTCTCCCCCATCGCGAACGGCATGCCGAGCACGCGAGAGGAGTCCTTGAGGGCCTGCTTCGCCTTGATGGTGCCGTAGGTGACGATCTGCGCGACGCGGTCGTCGCCGTACTTCTCCGTCACGTACCGGATGACCTCGCCGCGCCGGCGCTCGTCGAAGTCCACGTCGACGTCGGGCCAGGACACGCGCTCGGGGTTGAGGAACCGCTCGAAGATGAGGCCGTGCTGCAGCGGGTCGAGCTCGGTGATGCCCATCGCGTACGACGCCATCGACCCGGCGGCGGACCCACGGCCCGGTCCGACGCGGATGCCCTGCTCGCGCGCCCAGCCGATGAAGTCGGCGACCACGAGGAAGTAGCCGGAGAACCCGAGCTGGACGATGACGCCCGTCTCGTACTCCGCCTGCTTGCGCACGTCGTCGGGGACGTTCCCGCGGTAGCGGCGCTGCAGGCCGCGCTCGACCTCCTTGATGAACCAGGAGTTCTCGTCCTCGCCCTCGGGGACCGGGAACCGCGGCATGTAGTTGGCGCCGGTCGGGAACTCGACCTCGCACCGCTCGGCGATGAGCAGCGTGTTGTCGCACGCCTCGGGCAGCTCGGCCCAGGTGCGGCGCATCTCCTCCGCGGACTTCACGTAGTAGCCGTCGCCGCCGAACGCGAACCGGGAGCCGCCCTGGTCGTAGGTCGGCTCGTCCAGGGTGGAGCCGGACTGCACGGCGAGGAGCACCTCGTGCGCGTGCGCGTCCTCCTTGCGCGTGTAGTGCAGGTCGTTCGTGGCGACCAGCGGCGCGCCGATCGTCTCGGCCAGGCGCAGCAGGTCCTTGACCGTGCGGCGCTCGATCTCCAGGCCGTGGTCCATGACCTCGACGAAGAAGTTCTCCTTGCCGAACACGTCCTGCAGCTCGCCGGCGGCGCGCACGGCCTCGTCGTAGTGGCCGAGCCGCAGCCGGGTCTGGACCTCGCCCGACGGGCAGCCGGACGTCGCGATCAGGCCCTCGCTGTACGTCTCCAGCAGCTCGCGGTCCATGCGCGGCCACTTGCCCATCTGGCCGTCGAGCGACGCCAGCGAGCCGAGCCGGAACAGGTTGTGCATGCCCTCGGTGGTCCGGGACAGCAGGGTGAGGTGCGTGTACGCACCGCGGGCCGACACGTCGTCGGCGGCCTGGTGCGCCTCGCCCCACCGGACGCGCGTCTGGTCGAAGCGGCTGGTGCCCGGCGTGACGTACGCCTCGACCCCGATGATCGGCTTGATGCCGAGCTTGCGGGCCTGCGAGTAGAAGTCGAACGCGCCGAACAGGTAGCCGTGGTCGGTGATCGCCATGGCCGACTGGCCGAGCCGCTGGGCCTCCGCCAGCATCTCCCCGACCCGCGCCGCACCGTCGAGCATCGAGTACTCGGAGTGCACGTGCAGGTGGACGAAGTCGGAGTCCTTGCGCGTGCCAGATGCCATGCCCGCCATCCTAGGTGCCGCCTCCGACACCCCCGTCACGCCCCGCGCGCGGCGCCCGCCGACGCGACGGACGTCACGCCCGGCGGCTCAGCGGTACCCGTCGCGCAGCGTCTCGAGCGCCCGCGCCAGGTCCTCCGGGTACTCGCTCGTGACCTCGAGGTGCCGGCCGTCCGCCGGGTGCGCGAACCCGAGCCGCATCGCGTGCAGCCACTGCCGGGTGAGCCCGACGCGCTGCGCGAGCGCCGGGTCCGCGCCGTACGTCAGGTCCCCGACGAGGGGGTGGCGCAACGCCGCGAAGTGCACGCGGATCTGGTGCGTCCGGCCCGTCTCGAGGTGCACCTCCGTGAGGGAGGCGGCGGGCAGCATCTCGAGGACCTCGTAGTGGGTCACCGACGGCTTGCCGTCGGCCGTGACCGCGAACTTCCAGTCCTGCCCGGGGTGCCGGCCGATGGGCGCGTCGATTGTCCCGGTCGTCGGCTCCGGGTGGCCCTGGGCGAGCGCGTGGTAGACCTTGTCGACCGTGCGCTCCTTGAACGCGCGCTTCAGCACCGTGTAGGCGTGCTCGCTCTTCGCGACGACCATGAGGCCCGACGTGCCGACGTCGAGGCGGTGCACGACGCCCTGCCGCTCGGCGGCCCCGGACGTCGAGATCCGGTACCCCCGCGCCGCGAGGACGCCGATCACCGTGGGTCCGGTCCAGCCCGGCGACGGGTGTGCCGCGACGCCCACGGGCTTGTCCACGACCACCAGGTCGTCGTCGTCGTACGCCACCCGCAGGGCCGGGACGTCCTCCTCGGACGCCACGGCGCGGGAGGCCGTCTCGGGCGACGGCATCTCGACCTCGAGCCACGCGTCGCCCGGCAGCCGCGCGGACTTGCCCACCGCGACGCCGTCGACGCGCACGAACCCGCCCTCGGCGAGCTCGGCCGCACGCGTGCGGGACAGCCCGAGCATCCGGGACAGCGCCGCGTCGACGCGCTCGCCGGCGAGCGCGTCAGGGACGGGCAGGGTGCGGACGTCAGCCATCGGTCCCCCGCGTCTCGTCGGCGGCCGCGGCGACCGCGGGGGTCTCGGCCGCGGGGGTGTCGGGCGCGTCCGAGCGGCGGGGCTCACGCGTCCCGTCGAGCCGGACGCCGAGCAGGGACAGCACCATGAGCAGACCCGCCGCGGCCACGATCGCGATGTCCGCGACGTTGCCCACGAACAGGTCCCCGTAGGCGATGAAGTCGACGACGTGCCCGCGGGCGACCCCGGGCTCGCGGATCATCCGGTCGGTGAGGTTGCCGAGCGCGCCGCCGAGCAGCAGCCCGAGCGCGACGGTCCAGCCGCGGGACCCCAGCCGCCGCGACACGCGGACGATCACCACGACGACCGTGATGGCGACCAGCGTGAGCAGCCACGTGGTGCCGGTCGCGATCCCCAGGGCCGCGCCGGGGTTGAAGAGCAGCTGGAGGCCGAGCAGGTCACCGACGACCTGCCGGCGCACGCCCTCGTCCAGCGCCTGCAGGGCCCAGGCCTTCGTCGCCTGGTCGAGCACCA
This sequence comes from Cellulomonas hominis, assembly GCF_901521055.1. Classification (GTDB taxonomy): domain Bacteria; phylum Actinomycetota; class Actinomycetes; order Actinomycetales; family Cellulomonadaceae; genus Cellulomonas; species Cellulomonas endometrii. The sequence goes on from NZ_CABEGA010000063.1 coordinate 21,338, forward strand.
GGGTGACCGCGGCGAGCACGACCAGCGCGACGACGAGCCGCCGGCGGCGGGCCGGCGGGGGGGGCGGGGCCGGCCCCCCCCCCCGCCGCGGGGGGGGCGGGGGGGGGGGCGGGCGGGTCCCCCCCGCCGTTCGAGATGGCGGTGCGCGACGGCGGCGTCCGCTCGGTGATGAACGCCTACACCGAGATCGACGGCGTGCCCATGGCGTCGGACCCGACGTACCTGACCGGGGTGCTCCGCGAGCGCTGG
>NZ_CABEGA010000064.1 GCF_901521055.1 Cellulomonas hominis
GCCCACACCCCGGACCCCCCCGACCCCGCGACCGTGGTCCTGCCGGTCCGGTACGACGGCGCGGACCTGGCCGAGGTCGCCCGGACCACCGGCCTGGACGAGGCCGAGGTGGTCCGCCGGCACGGTGCCGCCACGTACACCGTGGCGTTCGGCGGGTTCATGCCGGGCTTCGCGTACCTGACCGGCCTCGACCCGGCCCTGCACGTGCCGCGCCGTTCGAGCCCGCGGGAGCGCGTCCCGGAGGGGTCCGTGGCGATCGCCGGCGAGTTCGCCGCGGTGTACCCGGCGGCGACGCCGGGCGGCTGGATGCTGCTGGGCACGTGCGACGTCCCGCTGTTCGACGCGCGACGCGACCCGCCGGCGCTGCTGAGGCCCGGCACGCGGGTCCGGTTCGTCGACGCGGCGACCGCCCCGGGCACCAGTACACCGTCCGCTCCCGCAGCGACGGTCGAACCGCCACCCGGCCCGAGCACGGGCACATCGGGAGACGCCGACGGGGCGCCCGGCACCCGTCCCGCCCCGGCCAGGACCCTCGAGGTGCTCGACCCGGGCGTGCTGACCCTCGTGCAGGACCGCGGCCGGCCGGGCCTGGCCGCCGTGGGCGTCGGGCGATCCGGCGCTGCGGACGCGGGCGCGGCGCGGCTCGCGAACCGGCTGGTCGGGAACACCGCGGGCGCGGCCGTCCTCGAGGTGCTGCTCGGCGGGATCGAGCTCCGGTTCCCGCAGGGCGGCGTGATCGCCCTGGCCGGTGCGGAGGCGCCCGCCTGGGTGGACGGGAGCCCCGTCGCGCAGCACGCCGCCACGGCGGTCCGGCCTGGCGGGATCCTGCGCGCCGGGCAGGCGACCCGTGGCCTGCGCCTCTACGTCGCGGTGCGCGGCGGCGTCGACGTCCCGGCGGTCCTGGGTTCCCGGTCCGCCGACCAGCTGTCCGGCATCGGCCCCGGTCCGCTGCGCGCCGGCGACGTCCTGAGGGTCGGCGCCGAGGTGCAGGAGGCCGCTCAGCCCTGGCCGGACCCGCCGCGCACCTGGCCGCAGCCTGCCGTCCTGCGGGTGCTGCCCGGTCCGCGGCCGGACTGGTTCGAGCCGGAGGCGCTCGGGGCCCTGTGCGGCTCGGACTACGCCGTGACGCCGGCGAGCAACCGGGTGGCGACGCGCCTGGAGGGCTCGTCGGTGCGCCGGGTCGACCGCGGGGAGCTGCCGTCCGAGCCGCTGGTGCCGGGTGCGGTCCAGGTCCCTCCCGACGGGCGCCCGGTGGTGTTCGGCGCCGACCACCCCGTGACGGGCGGCTACCCCGTGCTCGCCGTCCTGGACGCCCCGTCCCGCGACGTGGCCGCGCAGCTGCGGCCGGGTGACCGGGTGGTCTTCCGGCTGGTCCCGGACCCGTCGGCCGGGCCGCGCACGGACACGTGAGGAGTCCCACGCGGACGCGGGCGCCCCGGTCTGTTTGAATGCACCCAGCGGAGGGAGCCCAGGTGGACGTGAGCGTGGCCAGCAGGACGGTCGACGGCAGGACGGTCGTCGACGTCACCGGCGAGATCGATGTCTACACCGCGCCCGCGCTGCGCGAGAAGCTGACCGCCCTGGTCGACGAGGGCCACGTGGACCTCGTGGTGAACCTCACCGAGGTGCGGTTCATGGACTCCACCGGCCTGGGCCTCCTGGTCGGCGTCCTGAAGCGGGTGCGTGGGCTCGACGGGCGGCTGCAGCTGGTCATCGACTCGGAGCGGCTGCTCAAGGTCTTCCGGATCACCGCGCTGACGCAGGTGTTCACCATCCGGGAGACCGTCGACGAGGCGCTCACGGACCAGCCCGCGGGCTGACCGCGCCGCATCCTCGCCCCGGGATGCCGCCTCACTCGACCACCAGCTGGAACGGTCGGCCGGTCACGCCCACGGTGTCGTCGTGGGCGGTGAGGTCGACGTCGCCGGCGGACTCGCGGAGCTCGGCGCCCGTGACGTGGAGGACCGGGTAGGCCGTGTACGTGCCGGGCGGGAGCGGCTCCTCGCCGCGGGCGTCGACGTCCTCGCTGCAGCTCACGAGGTCACCCCCGCCCGCCACGTCCAGCACGGCGCCCGCACCCAGGTCCACCAGCTCGTACACGTCGGCGTACTGCTCCCGGCTGCCGCCGACGACCACGCCGTCCTGCACGACCCAGAGCTCGATCCCGATCCGGAGATGCGCCCGCAGCCGACCGGGCCCCTGGTAGGTGAGCGTGGCGGGCACCGCCAGCTCCTCGCCGGACCGGGCCGACGCCGGCGGCTCGACGTCGAGGACGAGGGTCGGGCCGGCGGACGCGTACGTCACCTCGACGCCGCACTGGGGCTCGGGGACGAGCGCGGCCGAGTCGAACGCCGGCGGCGTGCCCGCGGGCAAGGGGGTCGACCGGGCGACGACGGACAGCGTCTGCGGGGCGCTGGTGACGCGGCGCCAGTCCCCGGCGTGCTGGGCTGCGACGTCCTCCAAGGACGTGGCCGCGATCTCGTCCATCACCGCGGGGTCGTCGCCCAGGGGTAGCACGGGCGTGGTGGCGACGACCTGGTACGTGCCGGCGGGCAGCGCACCACCGTCGGCGCACGACGTCAGCGGGTAGCGGCCGGCGTAGAGCGGCGAGTGGGCCGCCGCCGCCACCGTGTAGGTCGCGAGCGTCGACGGCACGTCGCCGTAGGAGTCGCCCGTGGCGACCACGACGCCGTCCCGCAGGACCAGGAGCTCCGGGCCCGCGTCGGGATGGGCTCCGTACCCGGCGCCGTTCGGCGTCCACTCAGGGGGGAGCGCGACGTCCAGCCGGGTGCTGAGAGTCAGCGGGTCACCGACGGCCACCTGGCTCGAGTCGAGCGCGAGCGCGACCGTCCAGCGGTCGTCGGACGGGTGGTCGGTGGGGGCGTCGGCGAGCGAACCGCAGGCACCGAAGGGGAGCGAGGGGTCACCCACGGGCAGGACGGTCCCGTCGGGGGTGGCCGACGGCGTCGGGGCGGGGCTCGTCGCGGAGGGCGCAGGGCTCGCCGGGGGCGCGGGGACCGGCCGGTCCACCACGGTCGCACCCGCGACCACGGCGCTCCCGAGCACGACGAGGCCGGCGACCGTCGCGACCGCCGCCCGTCGGCGCCGGTGCCGCCGCGCGCCGGACGCCACGCCGTCGGCGGACAGCCCTGTGCCGGCGCGCATGAGGTGGCTCTGCTCGGCGGCGGTGCGCCGGGCGAGGGCGTCGAGGGCGGAGTGCAGGTCGTGGTCGTTCATCGCCGGTCCTCCGTCGCGGTGCGGACCTCGACGGTCTCCGCCGGGTCGTGGGTCCCCATGAGCAGCCCGAGGCGTCGGGTGCCGTCCGACAGGTAGCGCTTCACGGCGCCCTCGGAGAGCCCGAGGCGGTCCGCGATCGCTGCGACAGGGAGGTCGTCGTAGAACCGCAGCACGACACACGCCCGCTCCCGCGGCGCGAGCTGACGGAGGGCGACGGCCAGGTCGGCGGACGTCTCCGTGCTGGCCTGGGTCCCGGGCGCGGTCTCGGGCGTCACGAGCAGGTGCGCCCGGTCCCGCCAGAGCCGGTGCCGCCGGTAGCCGTCGAGGTACGTCGTGAGCACGGCGCGCCGGACGTACGCCTCCAGCGACTGGATGTCCGTCCCCGCCCGCCGGCGCGACCACGCCTTGGCGAGCGCGTCCTGGACGAGGTCCTGCGCGCTCTCGTGGTCACCGGTGAGCAGCCGGGCGTACCCGACGAGCGCCGGGCCGCGTTCGGTGACGAACGTCGTCACCTCGTCCTGCCATGCCACGCGCGTCCCTCTCGTCGTCGGCCGCCGGGAGCCGGCCGGCCGGGCGATCCTGTCGTGGGATGAGACGCAGAGGTGCCGCGGAACGTTGGGGCGTCACCCGGTCGGCTCAACGGGCGACGCCCCGGACGTCACGGCACGACCAGCGTCGCCGGCTCGCTCACCACCACGCCGGGCGTGAAGCCGCCGTCGGCATCCGCCTCCCGCTCCTCGGGCCACACGTGGACCAGCAGGATGACGTCGTACGACCCGGTCGGCAGCGGCAGGTTCCGCAGCGGGTCCGCGCAGTCGTGCAGGGCGGTCACCGACGGGGTCAGGGTGACGGACGTGTCGGTCGCGAGCAGGAGGCGGCCGTCGCCCTCCCAGGAGAGCTCGCTGACGCCCACGACCCGGCCGTCCCGGACCGCCGCGACCCAGGGCTGTGCGATGAAGAACCCGAGCCGTCCGGCGCTCGTGGATCTCAGCGGCGCCTCCATCTCGACGAGGTCGGCGGGCGTCAGCCGTGCGCCCGCCTGCGCCCACCGGAGCACCAGCGGGTTCGCGGGATCGGGGACGGGGGCCGGGCCGCCGCACTCGGGCGCGGCCGCCGCGGTGGGGACCGGGGTGGGCGTGCCTGTGGAACCGGGTGGCGGCACGACCCGCGTGGCGGCGCCCGTCACGGTGAACGGGGTCGCGGCACCCACGGCGCTCGCGGGTGCTCCGACGGTGGCCACCATGTCCTCGACGGTCGGCCACTCGCCGTCGGGGGTCCGCAACGCGTCCTCCGAGTCGCCGAGCTCGGCGACGTCGGCCCACGGGACGAGCTGGTACTCGCCTGCGGGCAGGGGTGCACCCGCGGACACCTCGGGCTGACCGTCCGGGTCGCAGACCGCGAGCGAGAGCCAGTCGACGGTGGTGCGGACCTCCCCCTGGAAGCCCGCGCGCAGGTCCCACGTCGGGTCCCCGCCGAGCAGCCCCTCGGCGACGACGACGCCGTCGGCCACGACGGCGAGGTGCGGCCCCGATGCCGGGATCGCGGCCATCCCAGGGCCCGGGGTGCGGTCGAACCAGCCCCGGACGGCGAGGCTGCCCCCGGCAGGTGCGGTCTGCGTGGCCGGCTCCGCGTAGGGCACGACGGTCGGTGACGAGGGGTGCGCCGCCGCGGCGGTCACGAGCGACCCGCAGGCACCGAACGGCAGCGACGGGTCCCCGGTGGGCAGCACGACCGGAGGCGGCCCTGTCGGCGTCGGCGTCGGCACGGGTTCCGGTGTCGCGCTCGGCGCCGTCGTCGTGGGCGTCGGAGCGGGTCCCGCGGGCTGCGGCTCCGGCGGGCCGGTGAGCGTGGAGCCGGCGAGCGCGCCCCCCACCACCAGCGCCAGCCCGACGGTGGTCGCGGCGGCGCCGCGGACCGCACGGCGCCGGCGCACGCGGCGGACGGTGGTGGTGAGCAGGCCGTCGTCGTCCCGGGCGCGGTGCTGGGCGGCGGCTCCGCGCGCGAGGTCCTGCAGCGCGGCGTCGAGGTCGCGGTTCATCGCAGACCGCCCTTCGTGGTCGGGATGTCCTCGGTCAGGAGGCCCTGCTGCGCGCCGATGCGCGGGGCCAGCGCCCGGTGGGCGTCGTGCAGGTACCGCTTCACCGCGCCCTCGCTGAGGTCCAGGTGCGCGGCGATCTCGCGGACCGGCATGTCCTCGTAGAACCGCAGGACGACGCAGGCGCGCTGGCGGGGCGTCAGGTGCGCGAGGGCGGCGAGCACGGCGGCGCGGTCGTCCACCCCGGTGACGGCGTCGCCCGACCGCTCGTCCGACGCGACGAGGTGGGCGACGTCCCGCCACCGCTTCGCGCGCCGGCGCCCGTCGACGAACGCGTGCAGGATGCAGCGCCGGACGTACGCCTCCAGCCACTCCACGTCGGCGCCGGTGCGGCGGCGCGTCCAGGTCCGCACCAGCCCCTCCTGCGCGAGGTCCTCGGCGGCCTGCAGGTCACCCGTCAGCAGGTAGGCGTAGCCGACGAGGGCGTCACCCCGTTCCCGCACGAAGCTCTCGAGCCCCCGTTCCCAGGCCACGTGGCCCCCTTCGTCACCGTCTCTTGTCGCCCCCTCAGACGCCTCGCGGGAGCGGAACGTTGGGGACGTCACCCGGACGGAGCAACGCCGCCGCCGCGCCGTCACCCCGCGCGTCGACGGCCCGGTGAACGCACGGTGAAACGCAGCGCGACCCGTCACCCGCCCGGGCGGTCCCGGTCCCGGCGGCCTCCCGGCGTCCCGGACGATACGGGCGTGCCGAACGACGTCGACCTGCTGGTCCGCACCTCCCGCGCCGTGGGTGGCGTGCACCGCACGGTCGGGGAGATCGCCGTGCCGGTCGCGGTGGTCGACGCGGACGTGCCGATGAGCGAGGTGGAGGTGCTGTTCCGGTCCCCGCACCTGCCGTGCCTGGCGGTGCAGGACGCGCAGGACGGCCGGGTGGGGATGGTCTCCCGCACGCGGTTCACCGACGCGCAGACCGGCCGCCTGGGGTACGGGCGGGCGGTGCTGGCCCGCCGGCCGGTCCGGGAGGTCGCGGACTGGTCGCCGCTCGTCGTGGAGGAGTCGACCGGCGTCGTGGAGTCCGCGACCCGGGCGATGGAGCGGTCGGGGGAGACGCGGTACGACGACGTCCTCGTGCGGTCCGGCACGTGGGGCGCGGTGGCGACGTCGGACCTGGTGCGGGCGCTGGTGGCGGCGCTGTCCGACCGCAGCCTGCACGACCCGTTGACGGGCCTGCCGGGGCGGGAGCTCGTGCGGCACACCGCGCGGGAGTGGTCGCGGCTGGCGGCCGGGAGCGGGCGCCGGCTGCTGCTCGTGCAGGCCGACGTCGCGGGGTTCGGCCGGGTGAACGCGCGGTTCGGCCCGGCGTCGGCGGACGAGCTGCTGCGGGTGCTGGCGGCGCGCCTGGTGGCGGGGGCGCCGGAGGGCAGCCTGGTCGGCCGGACGGGCAGCGACGAGTTCATGGTGCTGGTGCTGCTGCGGGCGGTGGCGCCCGAGCACGCCGGCGACCAGGTGGCGCAGGTGCTGGCCGCCGTGGAGCAGGCGCTCGCACCCCGCGGGGCCGACGAGCCGGGCGTCCGGGTCAGCGCGGCGGTGTCCGCGGCGGGATCGTCGGACGTCGACGCGCTGGTCCAGGAGGCGCAGCGCGGGATGCTGCGGCGCAAGGCCGCGCCGACCCCGTAGCGCGGCCGGGAGGAAGGCGCGGGGCGCGTCGCCGTCCGCCCCCCGGTCGCCCGGTTCTCTGACTACAGTGGCGTCCCTCACACGGCAACGGGGCCGGGTGTGTCGAGGGCGGCCGGGCAGGGCCGCGCTCGTTCCCGAGGAGGATGCATGGTCGAACTCGGAACGGCGAGCCTCGTGGTCGTCGCCGTCATCGCCGCCGTGGCGGTCGCCGCCCTGGTCGTGGCCGTGGTGCTGCGACGGCAGGTCCTCGCCACCGACGAGGGCTCCGCGTCGATGCGGGCCATCGCGACGGCGATCCAGGAGGGCGCGTCGGCGTACCTGTCGCGGCAGTTCCGGACGCTGGTGCTGTTCGCGGTCGTGGTGTTCGCCCTGCTGTTCCTGCTGCCGGGCGACGCGGGCGTGAAGGTGGGCCGCTCGGTGTTCTTCCTGGTGGGCGCCGGGTTCTCCGCGTCCATCGGCTACCTGGGCATGTGGCTGGCGACGCGGGCGAACGTGCGGGTGGCCGCGGCGGCGTCCCTGCCGGGCGGCCGGGCGGAGGGCGCGCGGATCGCGTTGCGCACCGGCGGGGTCGTCGGGATGTCGGTGGTCGGCCTCGGGCTGCTCGGCGCCGCGGTCGTGGTGCTGCTGTACCGGGGCGAGGCGCCGGCGGTGCTCGAGGGCTTCGGGTTCGGGGCGGCGCTGCTCGCGATGTTCATGCGGGTCGGCGGCGGCATCTTCACCAAGGCGGCGGACGTCGGGGCGGACCTGGTCGGCAAGGTCGAGCAGGGCATCCCGGAGGACGACCCGCGCAACGCCGCGACGATCGCGGACAACGTGGGGGACAACGTCGGCGACTGCGCGGGCATGGCGGCCGACCTGTTCGAGTCGTACGCGGTGACCCTGGTCGCGGCGCTGATCCTCGGCCGGGCGGCGTTCGGCGAGCAGGGGCTGGTGTTCCCGCTGATCGTGACGGCGATCGGCGCGGTGGTCGCCGCGCTCGGCGTGCTGGTGACGCGGGTGCGGGGGGACGAGAGCGGGCTGACGGCGATCAACCGCGGCTTCGCGATCGCCGCGGTGGCCGGTGCGGTGCTCGCGGGGGCGGCGGCGTTCGCGTACCTGCCGTCGTCGTTCGCGTCGCTCGCCGGGACGGCCGGGCTGCAGGACCACGCGGGCGACCCGCGCCTGGTCGCGGCGGCCGCCGTGGCGGTCGGGGTCGTGCTCGCGGGGCTGATCCTCTGGGTCACGGGCTACTTCACGGGCACGACGTCCAAGCCGACGATCCACGTCGCGCGCACCTCCCAGACGGGTGCGGCCACCGTGGTGCTGTCGGGCATCGGCGTGGGCTTCGAGTCCGCGGTGTACACGGCCGGGATCATCGCGGCCGCGATCTGCGGGGTGTTCCTGCTGGCCGGCGGCTCGATCGCGCTGTCGCTGTTCCTCGTCGCGCTGGCCGGTTGCGGGCTGCTGACGACGGTGGGCGTCATCGTCGCGATGGACACGTTCGGCCCGGTCAGCGACAACGCCCAGGGCATCGCGGAGATGTCCGGCGACGTCACGGAGGAGGGCGCGCAGATCCTCACCGACCTGGACGCCGTCGGGAACACCACGAAGGCCGTCACCAAGGGCATCGCCATCGCGACGGCGGTGCTCGCGGCGACGGCGCTGTTCGGCTCGTACGCCGACGCGGTGGCCGGGGCGATCGCCGACCTGCGCGTGACCGAGGTCCCGGGCGACATCGTGCTCGCGATGACCGACTACCAGGTGATCAGCCCCGTGACGCTCGTCGGGATCATCCTCGGCGGCGCGACGGTGTTCCTGTTCTCTGGGCTGGCCATCGACGCGGTCACCCGCGCGGCCGGCGCGATCGTGTTCGAGGTGCGCCGCCAGTTCCGCGAGCACCCGGGGATCATGACCGGCGCCGAGCGGCCCGAGTACGGCAAGGTCGTCGACATCTGCACCCGGGACTCCCTGCGGGAGCTCGCGACACCCGGCCTGCTGGCGGCGGCCGCACCGGTCGCGGTCGGGTTCGGCCTGGGCATCGGCCCGCTCGCGGGGTTCCTCGCGGGCGCGATCGGCGCGGGCGTGCTCATGGCGGTGTTCCTCGCGAACTCCGGCGGCGCGTGGGACAACGCGAAGAAGCTGGTCGAGGACGGCCGCTACGGCGGCAAGGGCTCCGCGGCGCACGCGGCCGTCGTCATCGGCGACACCGTCGGCGACCCGTTCAAGGACACGGCGGGTCCGGCGATCAACCCGCTGATCAAGGTGATGAACCTGGTCGCGCTGCTGATCGCGCCCGCCGTGGTCACGGTGAGCATCGGCGACGACGCGAACCAGGTGCTGAGGCTGACGATCGCGGTCGCCGCCGCGCTCATCGCCTTCGGGGCGGTGGTCCTCTCCCGCCTCCGGGCGGCGCGGGTGGACGAGGAGGCGCGGCTCGAGCGTGAGGTGGGCGTCCGGGCGTGACCGGCGCGCCCGGGCGGTCGCGGCCCGCCTCGACGCCCGGGCGCGCGTCCGGCAGGCTGGAGGGCATGGCCCCCTCGCTCCCGCGCCCCGCCGTCCGCCGCGTCCTGGCGGGCGTCGCGCTCGCCGCCCTCGTCGTGCCGCTCGCCGCCTGCTCCGGCGAGGACCAGGTGCAGACGTTCTGCGACCAGGGCGAGGAGGCGATGGCCGAGGTCGACGCCGCCGGCTCCCTCGGCAACGACCCCGAGGCGTTCGCGCAGGCGATCTCGGACGCGCGCGACGGCTTCGAGTCGGTCGAGGCCCCCGAGGAGATCGCCGGGGACTGGGAGACGTTCACCCAGACGTTCGGCGACCTCGACGACGCGCTGGACGAGATCGACCCCACCGACCAGGAGGCGTTCACCGCGGCGCTGTCCGAGTTCGCCGAGCGGGCGAGCTCCGACGAGCTGTCGACCGCCGGGGACAACCTCAGCACGTACATCACCGAGAACTGCGACGCCTGACCCGTGCGCCTGCACCTGATCCGGCACGGCCAGACCGGCTCGAACGTCCTCGCGGCCCTCGACACCGCGGCGCCCGGCGCACCCCTGACCGAGCAGGGCGTCCGCCAGGCGCGGGCCGTCGGCGCGGTGCTCGCCCAGGAGCCGCTCGACGCCGTCTACGCCTCGACGCTCGACCGGGCGCGGGCGACGGCCGCCGAGGTGGCCCGCCCGCACGGGCTGGACGTGCAGGTCCGCGAGGGCCTGCGCGAGATCGTCGCCGGCGACCTCGAGATGCGCACCGACCGCGGGTCCGTGGAGCAGTACCTCGGCACGATGGTGGCCTGGGCCACCGGGGACCTCGACGCGCGGGTGCCCGGCGGCGAGTCCGGCCGGGCCACCCTGGAGCGGTTCGACGCCGTCGTGGCGGAGATCCTCTCCTCCGGGGCGCGGACGGTCGCCGCGGTCAGCCACGGGGCCATGATCCGGCTGTGGGCGATCACCCGGGCCGCGAACCTGGACCCGCGCACCGCCGGCGACCGCTGGCTCGACAACACCGGCGTCGTGACGCTCGAGCACGACGGCCGCGGGACGTGGTCCGCCGTCCGCTGGCAGGACGAGGCGGTCCCGCACACCTCGCCCGCCGTCGGCGACGGCCCCGGCGGGGAGCCGCTGCCCGTCTGAGCGCGCCCGCCCGGATCGGGGAGGATGGCCGGGTGGAGACCACGCACCCGCTGACCGCCGGAGAACCGGCCGCCGGAGAACCGGCCGCCGGTCCGCCGACCGCCGACCCCGCCCTGGTCGAGGACCTGCGCGCCGACCTGGCCGCCGCGGGCTTCACGGTCCCCGGCGTCGAGGACCTGCTCGGGCCGGTGGCCGCCGCCGCGCTGCACCGCGAGGAGGCGGTGCCCGCGCTGCTCGCCACCGCCGCGGCCGGCCGCGACCCCCGGGCGGCGCTCGTCCGCGCGTTCGTGCTCGGCGTCCCCGTGCCGGCCGGGGACCTCGCCGCCGCGCTGCCGACGCTCGGGGTCGCCGGCGCGGAGCGCCTGGGCCTCGTGGAGACCTCGGGCGCGGGCGCCGGCGACCAGGTCCGCGCGCGGGTGGACCTGCGGCCGTACGAGGCCGAGGACGGCGCCGGCACCGTGGACTGGTGGATCGCGTCCGACCTCGGCGAGCTCGCCACCGGCGGCCCGCTGCGCACCGACCACGTGCTCGGGGTCGGCGGTGCCTCCACGACCCTCGCGCAGGTGACCGTGCGGGAGCCGCGCGGCCGGACGCTCGACCTGGGCACGGGCTGCGGCATCCAGGCGCTGCACGCCTCCCGGCACAGCGGGGCGGTCGTCGGCACGGACATCTCCGGGCGCGCGCTGGCGTTCGCGCGGTTCAACGCGGTCCTCGCGGGCCTGCCCGCCGGGCAGCTCGACCTGCGGCTCGGGTCGATGCTGGAGCCCGTCGCGGGGGAGCGGTTCGACCTCGTGGTGAGCAACCCGCCGTTCGTCATCACCCCGCGGTCCGCCGAGGGCGTGCCGACCTACGAGTACCGGGACGGCGGCCGCACCGGCGACGCGATCGTGCAGGACCTGATCACGTCGGTCGGCGGCGTGCTCGCGCCCGGCGGCGTCGCGCAGCTCCTGGGCAACTGGGAGGTCCGCCGCGGGGAGTCGTGGGACGAGCGGGTCGGCTCGTGGCTCGACGCGTCCGGCCTCGACGGCTGGGTGGTGCAGCGCGAGCTCCAGGACCCCGCCCAGTACGCCGAGACGTGGATCCGTGACGGTGGCACCACCCCCGAGCGGGACCCCGCCGCGTGGCAGGAGCGGTACGCGGCGTGGCTCGCGGACTTCGCGTCCCGGGACGTCGAGGCCATCGGCTTCGGCATCGTGGTGCTGCGCCGCCCGGCCAACGACCGGTCGCTCCCGCGGCTGCGGCGGCTGGAGGAGGTCACCGGGACGGTCCGGCAGCCGCTCGGCCCGGCCGTCGGAGCCGGCCTCGCGGCGCACGACCTGCTGCGGCGCACCGACGACGCCGCGCTCGCGGCCCAGCGGCTGCGCGTCGCGCCCGACGTGACCGAGGAGCGCTACCTGCGCCCCGGCGACGCCGACCCCCAGGTGCTGCTGCTGCGGCAGGGCGGCGGGTTCGGCCGGACGGTGCAGGTCGGCACGGCGCTCGCGGGGTTCGTCGGCGCGTGCGACGGGGAGCTGGCGGTCGGGCAGATCGTCAACGCCCTCGGTGCGCTGCTCGGCGTCGGGGCGGAGGCGGTGGCGGCGGACGTGCTGCCCGAGGTCCGCGGCCTGCTCCAGGACGGCCTCCTGCTGCCCGCCTGACCTCGGGGCCCGCCCCTGGCCGCCTCCACAGGCGTGGCACAGGTGCGTGCTACGGGCGGTCCAGCATGCGTCCCTACGGTCCTGACCAGCCGTGACGCCCCGCGGGGGCGGCGCGAGGCCGGGCGGACCGTCGTGAGGGAGAACATGCTGTCGCTGTGGAGGCGCACCCGCCCGTGGGTGCGGGTGGTGGCCGTCGTGCTGCTGGTCGGCGTCGCGGGCACGGGGGTGTACTGGTTCGGGTTCCGCGAGGAGCAGGCGCAGGCCGCCGTCCCCGAGGGGTCGACCACCGCGGTCGCGGCGAGCCTGTCGACGATCGAGCAGTCCGTGTCGGCGTCCGGCACCCTGACGCCGACGGTCCAGGAGGACGTGTCGTTCGCCGTGTCGGGCACCGTCACGTCGGTGGACGTCGCGGCGGGGGACACGGTCACCGCCGGGCAGCAGCTCGCGACCGTCGACACCCTGGCCCTGGACGCGGCGCTGCTGCAGGCGAAGGCCGACCTGGCGAGCGCGCAGGCCTCCCTGTCGGACGCCGAGGACGAGGCCGACGGGTCCGACGCCTCGGACGCTCAGGTCGCCGCGCTGTCGGCGCAGGTGGACGTCGCGCAGGCAGCGGTCGACGACGCCCAGGCCGACCTGGCCGGCGCGACGCTCACCGCCCCCGTCGCGGGGCTGCTGACCGAGGTGAACCTCGAGGTCGGCGACGCGGTGACGGGGTCCGGCGGGACGTCCGGGTCCGGCGGGACGTCCGCTGCCGGCGGCACGACCGGCGCGGCAGCCGGAGCGACCAGCGGCACCACGACCACCACGTCCAGCGCCCAGTTCGTCGTCGTCGGCACGGACGCCTGGCAGGTCGGCGTGACCGTCGGCGAGTCGGACGTGGCTCTGATCTCCGTCGGGGACCAGGTCGAGATCACCACCGACGACGCGACCGGGCCGGTCTACGGGACGGTCGGGGAGGTCGGGCTGCTGTCCACCAGCACGAGCGGCACCGCCGAGTACCCGGTGGTCGTGGACGTGACGGGCAGCCCCGAGGGGCTGCACGACGGCGAGTCGGCCGACGTCTCGATCATCTACGAGCGCCGCACCGACGTGCTGACCGTGCCGAGCGCCGCCGTGACCACCGTGGACGGCCAGACCGTCGTCACGCAGGAGGGCGCGGACGGCGGGACGGTCACCACGGCGGTCACCGTCGGCGAGACGTCCGGTAGCACGGTCGAGATCACCGACGGCCTGGCGGAGGGCGACGAGGTGCTGGTCACCACGTTCACGCCGCGGGCGTCCGGCACGTCGCAGGACGGCGAGGACGCGCAGGTCCCGGGCGGCACGACGGGGGAGCGACCGGACTTCTCCGGCGGCGAGATGCCGGCGTTCCCGGGCGGCGGCGCGATGCCGGGCGGCACCGATGGCTGAGCTCCTGCTCGACCCGGCGCACCCCGCCCCGGCGGCGGGCGGACCGGTCATCGAGCTCCTCGGTGCCCGCAAGACCTACCGGACCGGCAGCATCGAGTTCGAGGCCCTGCGCGGCATCGACCTGGCCATCGCCGCCGGCGAGTACGTCGCGATCATGGGGCCGTCGGGGTCCGGCAAGTCGACGCTGATGAACGTCGTCGGCTGCCTGGACGTCCTCACGCAGGGCACCTACCGCCTCGCGGGGGAGGACGTCGGCGAGCTGGACGAGGTCGAGCTCGCCGAGGTGCGCAACCGGCGTCTCGGGTTCGTGTTCCAGCAGTTCCACCTGCTCCCGTCCCTGCCGGCCTGGCGGAACGTCGAGCTGCCGCTCGTCTACGGACGCGTCCCGGCGGCCGAGCGGCGCGACCGGGCGGTCGCCGCGCTCGAGCGGGTCGGCCTCGGCGCGAAGCTGGGCAACCGGCCGGGTGAGCTGTCCGGTGGTCAGCAGCAGCGGGTCGCGGTGGCCCGGGCGCTCGTCGGGGAGCCCGCGCTGATCCTCGCGGACGAGCCGACGGGCAACCTCGACTCGACGTCCACGGAGGACGTCCTGGCGCTCCTGGACGAGCTGCACGCCCAGGGCCGCACGATCGTGCTCATCACCCACGAGCGGGAGGTCGCGGAGCACGCCCGGCGGATCGTCGTCGTGCGCGACGGCCTGCTCCAGTCGGACGAGGTGAACCCGCGATGACGTGGTCCGAGACGCTGCGCACCGGCTGGGCCGCGGTGCGCGGGCACAAGCTCCGCTCCCTGCTGACCGTGCTGGGCATCCTCATCGGCATCGCCGCGGTGATCCTCACCGTCGGGCTGGGCCTGGGGACCCAGCGGGACGTCAGCCAGCAGATCAGCGCGCTCGGCTCGAACCTGCTGATCGTCACGCCCGGGTCGTCGACCGACGCGGAGGGGGTGCGCGGCGGGTTCGGCACCGGCGCGACGCTGACGCGCTCCGACGCGGAGGCGCTCGCGTCGTCGGTCAACGCACCGGACGTCGGCGCGGTCGCACCGGAGAAGGAGATCTCCGTGGCGGTCGAGGCGAACGACACGAACTGGACGACCACGGTCGTCGGCACCACCGAGGACTGGCTGGATGTCCGGTCGCGCGCCGTGGCCTCCGGCGCGTTCCTCACGGCCGACGACGACGCGTCCGGGGCCGAGGTGGCCGTGATCGGCGCGACCACCGCCACCGAGCTGTTCGGCACGACGAACGTCGTCGGCCAGCAGGTCACGGTCGACGGCACCGCGCTCACGGTCGTCGGCGTGCTGGCCGAGGCCGGCTCCAGCACCGACACCGACCTCGACGACATGGTGGTGGTCCCGCTGACCACCGCGGGCGACCTGACGGGGGGCACGGCGCGGAACTCGCTCAGCACGATCTACGTGCATGCGGCCTCCGCGGACCAGCTGTCCGCGGCGTACCAGGAGGCGCAGCAGCTGCTGCTCAACCTGCACGACATCACCGACGCCGACGGCGCGGACTTCAGCATCGACAGCCAGGACTCCCTGGTGAGCACCGCGACGTCGGTCTACCGGACGCTCACCGTGCTGCTCACCGGCATCGCGGCGCTGTCCCTGCTGGTCGGCGGGATCGGGGTCATGAACATCATGCTGGTGTCCGTCACGGAGCGGACCCGCGAGATCGGCCTGCGCAAGGCGCTCGGCGCCCCGCCGTGGGCGATCCGCCGGCAGTTCCTGGTCGAGGCCGCCGTGCTGGGCCTGGCAGGCGGGGTGCTGGGCGCGGTGCTCGGCATCGTCGCCGCGGCGGTCCTGCCGAGCCTGCTCGACACCTCGATCGTCGTGTCCGGCGCGGCCGTCGGCGGCTCCGTGGCCGTCGCGATGGCGATCGGCATCGTCTTCGGGGTCTACCCCGCCACGCGGGCCGCGCGGCTCGCGCCCATCGACGCGCTGCGGTCGGAGTGACCCGGCCCGCCCCGCGCCCAGCGCGTCCCCGTCCGTCCAGCACCACCCGGAGGAACCTCATGCCCCGTACCCGCCCCCGCCTGCTGGCAGCCCCGGTCGCCGGGATGGCCCTGCTCCTCGCCCTGACCGCCTGCTCCGGCGACGCCGCGGCCACCGCGACGGCCACGGAGTCCGAGACCGCGCAGGCGCCCGCGCAGGCAGCCGGCGGCGGCGAGATGCCCGGTGGCGGTGGGGTCACCGGCGAGATCGCCGCGGTTGGCGACGCGCTGCTGCAGGTGCAGGGCGACGACGGGCAGACCGGCGTGACCTGGGACGCGAGCACGACGATCACCCAGACGGTCGCCGCGGCGCTGACCGACGTGACCGCGGGGGTGTGCGTGGTGGCGACGACGGCGGGTGACTCGTCCGGCACGGCGGCGGCGACGTCGGTGACCGTCACCGCCGCGACCGACGGGGAGTGCACCGGCTTCGGCGGCCGCGGGGGTGGTGCGCCGTCCGGGGGCCTGCCCGACGGGGCGCCGACGGACGTGCCGGACGGCGCGCCGACCGACGCACCCACCGGTGCGCCCGACGGCGGCACCGGCGACCGGCCCGAGGGAGGCGGGTTCGGTGCGGTTCAGGCTGGCCTCGTCACCGCCGTCGACGGCAGCACGATCACGGTCGAGCCGGCCGACGGCTCCGGCACCGCGACGATCACCGTCGACGAGGCGACCGCCTACACGACGACCGTCGTCACCGACGCCGCCGCGATCACCGTCGGACGCTGCGTCACCGCGCAGGGTGAGGCGGACGACGCCGGCCAGGTCGACGCCACCAGCCTGCTGCTGTCCGACGCCGACGAGGACGGCTGCTCGACCGGCTTCGGGCGCGGCGGCGGCATGCCGGGCGCCGACGGCTCGGACGAGGCCGGCTCCACCACGCAGAGCGGGGGCGACGATGCGTGACAGCCTGCGCCGCTCCGCGCGGCGGACCGGTACGACGGCGCCGTCGCCGAAGGCGCTCGCCCGGCGACGGACCCGGCGCCGGCGGCTGCTCGTCGGCGGCGTGTCCGGGGCGCTCGCGCTGTGCCTGGCCGGCGGTGGTGCGGCCCTCGCGAAGGGGTCCGCCCACACGGGGTACCGCACGGCCACTGCCGAGCTCGGCACCGTCGCGCAGACCGTCGCCGTCAGCGGCACCGTGGCGTCGGCCAGCCGGTACGACCGCGCGTTCTCCGTGGACGGGACCGTCGCGAGCGTGGAGGTCGAGGTCGGGGACGCCGTGACCGCGGGTCAGGTGCTCGCGACGCTCGACCCGACGTCGCTCCAGGACGCGGTGACCGAGGCCGAGCAGGCCGTCGCCGACGCGGAGCAGCGCCTCGAGGACGACATCGACTCGCAGACCAGCACGACCAGCACCACGACGACCAGCACCTCGACGTCCTCCGCCACCGCGTCGGGCACCACCGGGTCCGGCACCGCGTCGGGCCCCATCGGGTCCGGCACCGTGGCAGCGCCGTCGAGCGGCACCACGACCCCGGCGGCGTCCACCCCGGCGGCGTCCACCCCGGCGACCGGCGGGGAGACGTCGACCGGGACGCCCGACCCGGCCGTGACCGCGGCGGTGGCTGCGGTCGCCGCCGCCCAGGAGGCGCTCCTCGCGCAGTACGAGACGGCGCAGACCGCCCTCGCGACGTCGACGACGGCCACGAGCGTCGCGCAGGAGGCGTGCCAGGCGTTCCTCGACGTGGACGTCACCGAGCCGGCCGAGCCGACCACCGAGCCGACCGAGCCGGCGGACCCGGGCACGGAGCCCACGACGGAGCCGACCGAGGCCACCGACACCGCGGCCACGGCCACCTCGGCCAGCAGCGCCACCGCGGACGCCCTGACCGCCTGCCAGGACGCCCTCGTCGCCGTGCAGTCCGCGCAGACGGCGGTGGACGAGGCGCAGACCGCGCTCATGGCGGACGTGACCGACCTCGACACGGCGGTCACGTCCGCGCAGCAGGCGCTCACGGCGGCGGCGTCGAGCGGCACCGGGTCATCGGGCTCCGCCGGTGGCGGCACGGCGGGGTCGGGCTCCACGGGCACGGGAACCACGGGCACGGGGTCGGGCGCGGCGGGCGAGACGACCTCCAGCACCCCGTCGTCCGGCTCGACGCCCTCCGGCTCGACCACCTCCGGTTCGGCGACGCCCGGCTCGGCGACTGCCGGCGCATCGGCGGGCAGCGCGGACGCCGGCGGCGCGACCGTCGCGACCGCCGCGGACCTGCTCGCCGACCAGGCCGCGATCGACCAGGCCGAGGCGGAGCTGGCGCTCGCGCAGAGCAAGCTCCACCTGCTCGACGTCACCAGCCCGGTTGCCGGCACCGTCGCGGCGGTGTCCATGGCCGCGGGGGACTCGGTGACGGCGTCCTCGACCTCGGCGGTCATCACCGTCATCGGGGACGACGGGTACACGGTGTCCACCACGGTGCCCCTGAGCCAGGTCGACCTGGTCGAGGTCGGCCAGACCGCGGACGTCTCGGTCGGCACCGGCGACGAGGAGCTCACGGGCACGGTCACCGGCGTCGGCATCCTCAATGCGTCGACCACTTCGTCCGACCCGTCGTACACCGTGGACATCGCGCTCGACCCGGCAGAGGCGGCCCTGTTCGACGGGTCGTCCGCCCAGGTGTCGATCGCCGTCGCGGCGGCGGACGAGACCCTGACGGTGCCGTCCTCGGCGGTCCGCCTGGACGGGTCCACCACCACGGTCCAGGTGCTGCGGGACGGTGCCGTCGAGCAGGTCGACGTCGAGCGCGGCGCGGTCGGCGCCGAGCTCACCGAGATCGTCTCGGGGCTGTCCGAGGGCGACGAGGTGGTGCTGGCCGACCTCAGCCGGTCGATCGTGGCGGAGGACGACGAGTCCAGCTCGGGCCTGTCCGGACTCGGCAGCGCGAACGACACGTCCGAGCAGGTCGGAGGCGGCATGATGGCACCGGGCGGCGGCTTCGGCGGCCAGGTGCCCGGAGCTCCGCCCGGGAGCTGACGCTCCCCCCGGATCGACGCCCGGTCCGGTCCGCACCCCCCTGCGCGGACCGGCCCGGGCGTCTCCCGCCGACCACGGGGGCTCGGGCGCGCTAGAAGTACCGCACGGGCGAGGCACCGGAAGCACCAGGCTTCCCGCGCGCGATCAGCGCCACCCGGGAACGGTCGTCGACCCATCGGGCGACCGGCCGGCTCACGAAGCCGATGAACTCGATGATGCGGCGGTACTCCTCCAGCACGTCCCGGTCGTGCAGGGGCTCGTGGTGGGAGACGCGGTTGCGCAGCCGTCGGTGGGACTGGAGTGCCTGGTAGATCTGCTGCCGGCTGCGCCTGCTGTGCGGGAACGCGTGCCGGAGAGCGCCCTGCCACAGCGTGTTCTCGTACGCGCCTGCCGTCAGGTCGGTCCAGAACCCGAAGTCGGTCGCTGCGACGACGTCGTCGGCGGTGGGCGATCGACCGCGGCGGGCCTGCCCGCGGAGCACCTTGCCGTGGGCGTGCTCCAGCTGCTGCTTCCCCCACCCGCGCAGTACGGCGTCGACCGACGGCTCCGCCCACCAGTCCCGTCGTCCTGCGCGGGCCACCAGCAGCTCGTGCATCGCGTTGCGGGTGACGACCTCGACGATGTGCAGCGGTCCCAGCAACGCCCCCGCGAGTGCCATGTTGTAGACGTACAGGTCGATCTCGTCATGGCCGCCGCTCGGAGCCCTGCCGAGCGCGGCCGCATAGCTCCGCATCCGTCCACCGCTGAGCAGCCGATCCAGCTCTGCGCGCTGCTCGGGGTCCGTCCGGAGATCGTCCGGGTCCGTCACGTCAGCCGCTCGCTGGATCGTGTGCCGTGCCCTGACATAGGCTTCCTGACGTTCGTCGCGGTGGGTGGACCCAGCCACTCGGGTTCCTACCGCCTAACGCGAGTGGCCATGCGAGGAGCTCGACCAGCCGGTCGGGCTCCTCTCGTGCGTCCAGGACCATCAGCCTGGCCGAACAGCGTCCCGACGACGTCCGCAGCGTGCGGCGCGCCGCGACCACGTAGGTGGTGGTGCGGTGCCCCGCTACGCTCGCGCACCAGGGACGGGCCGCACCGGCCCCGCGACGGCACGAGGAGCGCACCGATGACCACGACGGCACGACCCCACGCGGCGGTCCTCGGCGGCGGGGTCATGGGCGAGGCGCTCGTCACCGCGCTGCTCGCGGCGGGCTGGACGGCGGACGACGTCGACGTCACGGAGCGCAGCGCCGCCCGCGCGATGGAGCTGTCCAGCCGGTACGGCGTGCGGGCCGCGGACCCGAACGGCAAGGCGGCGCGGGGTGCCGGGCTGGTGCTCGTCGCCGTGAAGCCGCAGGTGGTGCCGTCGGTGCTGGAGGAGATCGCCCCGAAGCTGCGGCCCGGGACCCTCGTGGTGTCGGTCGCGGCGGGCGTCCCGCTCGCCGTCTACGAGGCCGCGCTGCCGGAGGGCACGCCGGTCGTCCGGGTCATGCCGAACACGCCGGCGCTGGTCGGCAAGGGTGCGAGCGCGATCGCCGCCGGGGCGCACGCCACCGAGGAGCACCTGGCCCTGACCGAGCAGGCGCTGGCGGCGACCGGGCTGGTCGTGCGCGTGGCGGAGAAGGACCTGGACGCCGTCACGGCGATCTCCGGCTCGGGCCCGGCGTACGCGTTCTACCTGATCGACGCGATGGCGGAGGCCGGGGTCCTGCTGGGCCTGACCCGCGACCTCGCGACCAGGCTGGCGGTCGCCACCGTCGAGGGCTCCGCGGCGCTCGCGGCGCAGACCGGCGACCACCCGGTGGTCCTGCGCGAGCGCGTGTCGTCGCCCGGCGGGACGACGGTCGCCGGGGTCGCGCAGCTGGACGCGCACGGCGTCCGCGCGGGCGTGGTGGCCGCGGCGCGCGCGGCGTTCGACCGGTCGCGCGAGCTCGGTGCCGCCGCGCTGCCGGCGCCGCCGGCCGGCTCGCCCGCCCCCGGCACGGACCGGTAGGCCACCCGTGCCCGGCACGCCGACCGACCCCCGGCCGCCCGCGATGAGTGACGTCGCGGCGCTCGCCGGCGTGTCCCACCAGACGGTCTCGCGCGTGCTGAACGACCACCCGAGCGTCCGCCCGGAGACCCGCGAGCGGGTGCTGAGCGCCATCGCCGAGCTCGGCTACCGCCGCAACAGCGCCGCGCGGGCCCTCGTGACGCGCCGGTCGGGCGCGTTCGGCGTCGTGACGACGTCGTCCGCGCACCACGGCCCGACCAGCACGCTGCTGGGCCTCGAGAGCGCCGCCCGGGACGTCGGCTACTACGTGAGCGTCGCGGCGATCGACCGGTTCGACGCCGGCACGATGCGGGCCGCGCTCGACCACTTCCTCGACCAGGCCGTCGAGGGCATCGCGATCATCGCCCCGCAGGTGGACGTCGCCGAGGCGGTGGCCGCGTTCCCGGCACCGGTCCCGGTCGTCACGGTGACCTCCGGCGAGGCCGTCACCGGCCCGGGGCGCGTCGTGGCCGTCGGCGTCGACCAGCGGGAGGGCGCGCGGGCGGCGACCCGGCACCTGGTCGACCTCGGGCACCGCGAGATCGTGCATCTGGCCGGTCCGCAGGACTGGTTCGACGCCCGGGAGCGGCTGGCCGGCTGGCGGGAGGCGTGCGCCGCCGCGGGGGTCGCCGCGCCCGATCCGGTGCGGGTCGACTGGTCCGCCGAGTCGGGCTACCGCGAGGGGCTGCGCCTGGTCGCCGAGGGGCTGCCGACCGCCGTGTTCGCGGCGAACGACCAGCTCGCGCTCGGGCTGCTCCGGGCGTTCTGGGAGCAGGGCGTGCGGGTGCCGCAGGACGTGTCGGTCGTCGGGTTCGACGACGAGGCCGGCGCCGCGTACTTCGTGCCGCCGCTGACGACCGTGCGGCAGGACTTCCCCGCGCTGGGCCGCTCGGCGATCGACGCCCTGGTGCGCGCGCTGGCCGGCGAGGACGTCCCCCGCACCCTCCTCCCGGCGACCCTGGTCCCCCGCGCCAGCACCACCACCC
>NZ_CABEGA010000065.1 GCF_901521055.1 Cellulomonas hominis
CCCTGCTCCGCGCCCCGGCCCCCGTCCCGCCGGCGGCCAGCACGGCCCCGACGACCGCCGCCACGAGCGCCGCCGCTCCCGCGCCGGTGCTCACCCCGGTCGCCCCGCCCCCCAGCGCCCGTCGGTCAGCCCTGCGCGGGCGGCGAGCGCGGCCCAGCCGGGCCCGGCGCCGACCTGCCCCCGGGCTCCGACCGCGAGCGCGGTCCGGACGACGAGGGCGCCGTCGCCGGGCGAGCGCTCGACGACCGCCAGCTCGGCCACCCGGCGTCGGCCCCCGTCCCGGCGCAGGTGCACCACGGCGTGGAACGCGCTCACCGCCTGCGCCGCGAGCGCGGCCCGGTCCAGCCCGGCGAGCGCACCGAGCGCCTCGAGCCGCGCGGGGACGTCGGTCGCGGCGTTCGCGTGCACGGTGGTGCACCCGCCGTCGTGGCCGGTGTTCAGGGCGCTCAGCACCTCGCGCACCTCGGCGCCCCGGCACTCGCCCAGCACCACCCTGTCGGGTCGCATCCGCAGGGACTCGCGGACGAGGTCGGCGAGGTCGACACCGCCGGCGCCCTCCACATTGGGACGCCGGGCGAGCAGCCGGACGACGTGCGGGTGCCGGGGGGCGAGCTCGCCGGCCTCCTCGACGCAGACGATGCGTTCACCGGGGTCCGCGAGCGACAGCAGCGTCGAGAGCAGCGTCGTCTTGCCGGTGCCGGTCGCGCCCGACAGCAGCAGGTTGGCGCGGGCGTGCACGAGCCCGCGCAGCACGTCGTCGACGCCCGGGGCGACGGCGCCGGACGCGACGAGCTCGTCGAGCGTGAAGGGCCGGTGGCGCAGGACGCGCAGCGACAGCAGCGTGCAGCCGTCGGCGACCGGCGGGAGGACGGCGTGCAGCCGCGTGCCGTCCGGCAGCCGCGCGTCGGCCGCGGGGCGTGCGTCGTCCAGCCGCTGCCCGCCGGCCGCGGCGAGCCGCACAGCGAGCTCACGGACGTGCACGACGTCGCCCAGGTCGACGGGCGCGCGCTGGAGGCGGCCGTGCCGCTCGACCCAGACGTCCTGCGGCCCGTTCACCAGGACGTCGGTGACACCGGGGTCGTCGAGCAGCGGCTGCAGCGGGCCGGCACCGAGCAGCTCGGCGAGGACGAGGGGCTCCAGCTCGGCCAGTGCGGTCGTCCCGAGCACCTGGCCGCTGTCCCGCAGCGCCGCGGCCACCCGCGCGGCGGTGACGGGTCCGCCCTCCTCGGCCAGCCGGCGGCGGACCACGGTCACCAGCGCGCCGGTGCCGGGCGCCGTCATCCGAGCCGCCCCGCGAGGCGGGTGACCGCGCGGCGGACGGCACGGGACGGCTGCGGTCCGGCACCCCGGTCCACCGCCGCGCCGAGACCCGGGGACCACGGCAGGGAGCCCACGACCGGCAGGTGCACGGCCTGCCCCACCTCCGCCGGGCCGAGTCCGCCGGGGGCGGGGCCGCGCGCGACGACGCCCACCCGCGTCTGGCGACCGGTCAGCAGCGCGTGCAGGACCCGCGCGCCCGCGACGCCCGGCACGTCCCGGGGCACGACGACGAGCACGGTGCGGCAGGCGTCGACGAGGTCGGCGACCCCCGTCCCCGTCAGCATCGCGGAGCGGTCGAGGTCCAGGACCACGGATCGGTGGCCGAGGACGAGCGCCTCCAGCACGTCCGGCAGCACGTCGGGCGGGGGCAGCCCCGGCCGGTCGTCGTCGGTGGGCAGCACCGCGCACGGGCCCCAGCGCATGAGGTTGCCGGCGAGCAGCGTCGCGTCCACCGCCCCGCGCGCACCGGTGAGGTCGGGCCAGCGCAGACCGGGGTGCGCCTCGAGCCCGAGCACGGTGTCGACGGAGGGACCCGGCCCGGTCTCGACGAGCACCGTGGTCGAGCGCCGGGCCAGCTCCGCCGCGAGCAGTGCGGCCGTCACGGTCGCGCCCGCACCGCCGCGTGCGCCCACCACTCCCACGACGCCCACCCCCTCGTCCGTCCGCGTCCCCGGTCCGTGGCCTGCCCGTCCTGCCCGTCCCACGCGTCCTCCCTCGTCCGTCCCCGCGCCCCATCAGCGCCGACGCTCCCCCACCCCCGCCGCACCACGGCCGGTCGCGGCACCACCCCTGGGGACCACGCAGCCGACCGCGCCCTGTGGTCGGCTCGGTGCGCCTCGATACCCTCGGAGCAGGGAGGACACCGCCGAGATGAGCCAGACCGCCGCCACGCCGCCGACGGCCGCGCCGCAGCGCCGCGCCGCGGCCTTCTTCGACCTCGACAAGACCCTGATCGCCACCTCGGCGGCCACCGCGTTCGCGCGCCCGTTCCTGCTGGGCGGGCTGCTCAGCCGCCGCGCGATGCTGCGGTCCGCGGGCGCGCAGGTCGCGTTCCTCCTGGGCAGCGCCACCGAGGGCCGGACCGAGCGGGTGCGCGCGCAGCTGTCGGCGATGGTCGCGGGCTGGGACGTCGAGCGGGTCTCGGCGATCGTGGCCGAGAACCTGCACGAGGCGGTCGACGCGGTGCTGTACGCGGAGGCGCTCGAGCTGGTCGCCCGGCACCACGCCGCGGGCGAGGACGTCGTGGTGGTGTCGGCCTCCAGCGAGGAGCTCGTGCGGCCCATCGCCGACCTGGTCGGCGCCGACGCCGTGATCGCCAGCCGCATGGGCGTCGAGGACGGCCGCTACACCGGGGACATCGCGTTCTACGCCTACGGTCCGGCGAAGGCCGAGGCGATGCGGGACCTCGCGGAGCGGGAGGGCTACGACCTCGCGGCGTCGTCCGCCTACACCGACTCCGCGACCGACGCGCCGATGCTGCGGGCGGTCGGCCGGGGCTACGTCGTGAACCCGGACCGGGCGCTGCGCCAGATGGCGGCCGAGGAGGGGTGGAGCCCGCTGGTGTTCCGCCGTCGGGTGCTCGTCCGCCGGCTCGGGGCGACCCGGTCGGCGCGGGCGACGGTGGCGGCGGGCGTCGTCGTCCTGGCCGTCGCGCTCCTCGTCGTGGCGCGGGTGCGACGGCACCGCCCCGCCTGACGGGTCAGCCGGCGGACGCCCGTCTCGCCATCCGGTCCGTGGGAACGCGCCAGCAGGCACTTCACCGCCAGGACTTCCCTCCGCCGCGCGGCCGAGGTGTCATGGAGCCACAACAGCACGACCTGAAGGCACCCACGCGCGACCAGTCCACGTGAGGACGCGTCGACCGGGCTCGATCCCGTCACGACTGCTTCGTTGCACGCCTGATCACCTTCGGGTCGTCCGTTCGGCGACGGCGTCCACCCGGGCGCCGTCCGTCGTATGAGGGGTCGGCGCGCAGCCGGGCTCAGCCCAGCCGCCCCGCCAGCACCGCGTCCGCCACGGCCCGCCCCTCGTCGGCCCCGGCGACCACCGCGTCCGCGCACGCCACGACCCACGCCGCCACCCCCTCGGGCGTGCCGGTCGCGAACCGCGCCGCCGCCGCGAGGTAGGGGTGCGGCGTCGATGCCCACGCGACCTCGGGGACGACGGCGCCGGTCGGGTCCAGGCCGCGCCCGCTGAGCAGCATCCGCGCGACGGCGCGGGCCACCACGCCGTTGCCGGCGGCGAACGGCCGCAGCGCGAGGACCTCGCCGTGCACCACCGCCGACACCAGCAGCGCGGGCGCGCGGGTCCCGGCGACGGTCCGCGTGAGCAGCGCCAGCCGTCCCGCCACGTCCGGGCCGTCGGGCGCCGCCCCGAGGCCGCCGAGGTCCCGCGGCGCGACGCCGGCCGCGCGCACCCGGCCGAGGTCGGCGTCGGCGAGCCAGCCCGCCGCCGCGGCGGTGTGCACCCGCGCCAGCACCTCGGACAGCGGCGGCACCGTGGGTTCCGCCCGCGCGCCGAGGTCCGGCCGCCACGTCGCCGTCAGCACGGTGGCGCGCAGCGCACCGGACGCGACGAGCGCCGCCCCGTCCGTGCCCGGAGCCGCCCCGGTCGCCTCGCCCCGCAGGGCGTCGAGCGGCACGCGTGCGCCGTCGACGGCCGCGCTCGCGCGTGCGGCCCGCAGGTCGGCCTCGGCGCGGACCTCGCGCCAGCGCCGCCGGAAGGCCTCGTGCCAGCGCAGCTCCTCGCACGCGGTGCGGGCGCGGTCGACGGCCGCGCGAACGCCCGGCAGGTCCAGCAGCGGCGCGAGGGGGTCGTCGGCCGGGGGGCGCGCCGGCGCGGAGGGCATCACGCGGCCACCCTACGAGGGGCGGCACGCCGGGGGCGCTGGCCTGGGCGGACCCGCCCGCGGGGGGCCACACTGACCTCATGGTCTCGACGCCGAGCGTGTCCTCATCCATCACCGCCCGTCTGCACGTGGAGGCCCGGCCGACCGCCGTGTCAGAGCTGACGTCCGCGATCGAGCAGACCGGTGGCATCGTCACCGCCCTCGACGTCACGGCGTCGGGCCACGAGCGGATCACCGTGGACGTCACGTGCGCGACCAGCGGGGAGGAGCACGCCGCGCAGATCGTCGCGGCCTTGCGCGCGCTGCCCGGCGTCGACGTCGAGCGCGTCAGCGACCGCACCTTCCTCATGCACCTCGGCGGCAAGCTGTCGATCGAGTCGAAGGTCCCGCTGCGCAACCGCGACGACCTGTCGATGGCCTACACCCCGGGCGTCGCGCGGGTGTGCGAGGCGATCGCGGCCCGGCCGGACGACGCCCGCCGCCTGACGATCAAGCGGAACACCATCGCGGTGGTCACCGACGGGACCGCGGTGCTCGGCCTCGGGGACATCGGCCCGCTCGCCGCCCTGCCGGTCATGGAGGGCAAGGCCGCGCTGTTCAAGCGGTTCGCGGGGATCGACGCGTTCCCGCTCGCGCTCGACACCACCGACGTCGACGAGATCGTCGAGACGGTCGTGCGGGTCGCGCCGGTGTTCGCCGGGATCAACCTGGAGGACATCTCCGCGCCGCGGTGCTTCGAGATCGAGCGGCGGCTGCGCGAGCGGCTGGACATCCCGGTGTTCCACGACGACCAGCACGGCACGGCGATCGTCGTGACCGCGGCCCTGACGAACGCCCTCAAGGTCGTCCGCAAGCAGATCGGCGAGGTCCGGGTCGTGCTGTCGGGCGCGGGCGCCGCCGGGACCGCGGTGCTCAAGCTGCTGCTCGCCGCCGGTGTGCGGGACGTGGTGGTCGCGGACATCGACGGCATCGTGCACACCGGCCGGCCACTCGCGTCCCCGGAGCTGCGCTGGATCGCGGAGCGCACCAACCCGCGCGGCGTGACCGGGGAGCTCCGCGGGGCGCTCGCCGGCGCGGACGTGTTCATCGGCGTCAGCGCGCCGAACATCCTGACCGGCGCGGACGTCGCGACGATGGCCCCCGACTCGATCGTGTTCGCGATGGCGAACCCACGGCCCGAGATCGACCCGGTCGAGGCCGCGCAGCACGCCGCGGTGGTCGGCACCGGGCGCAGCGACGTCGCGAACCAGATCAACAACGTCCTGGCGTTCCCCGGCTTCTTCCGGGGGCTGCTGGACGCCCGGTCGCACGTGATCACCGACGACATGCTGCTAGCCGCGGCCCGCGCGCTGGCCTCCGTCGTGACGGACGACGAGCTCAACCCGGCGTACATCATCCCGAGCGTGTTCCACCCGGACGTCGCGACCACGGTGGCCGCCGCGGTCGTGCGCGTCGCGACCGCGTCGCAGGGCCCGCGCGCCGACACCGGGGCCGTCGCGATGGTGCCGGTGCCTGGCATCTGAGCCCGGCGCCGGGGGTGGCCCGGCGGCCCGCCGTAGACTCGTGCGGGTGCAGTGTCACCACTTCGACGCCGCCCGGTGTCGTTCCTGCACGTTCATCGAGCAGCCGTACGCCGACCAGCTCGCCGCCAAGCAGGAGCGCTGCCGCGAGCTGCTGCTCCCGTTCGGCCCGGTGGACTGGCTCGACCCCGTCGCCAGCCGGGAGCACGGCTTCCGGAACAAGGCGAAGATGGCGGTCGGCGGGACGGTCGACGCCCCCACGCTCGGCATCCTGGACCCCGGCGGCGCGGGCGTGGACCTGCGGGACTGCGGCCTGTACCCGCCCACCCTGCAGGCGGCGCTCCCGACGGTGGCCGCGTTCGTCACGCGTGCGCGGCTGGTCCCGTACGACGTCCCCACCCGGCGCGGGGAGCTGAAGTACGTCCTGGTCACCGAGTCCCCCGACGGGGAGCTGATGGTCCGGTTCGTGCTGCGCTCGACGGAGGCGCTGAGCCGGATCCGCAAGCACCTGCCGTGGCTGCTGGCCGCCCTGCCGCGGGCCGTGGTCGTGTCGGCCAACCTGCTGCCCGAGCACAAGGCCGTCCTCGAGGGCGAGGAGGAGGTCGTGCTGACCGAGCGGTCGACGCTCCGGATGCGCGTCAACGACGTCGACCTGCACCTGCGACCGCAGAGCTTCTTCCAGACGAACACCGAGGTCGCCGCCGCGCTGTACCGGATCGGCCGCGAGTGGGTCGACGCCGCCGATCCCGCCAGCGTCTGGGACCTGTACTGCGGCGTCGGCGGGTTCGCCCTGCACGTCGCGCGGCCCGGCCGGGACGTCGTCGGCATCGAGACGAGCGCCGAGGCCGTCGCCAGCGCCACCCTCAGCCGGGACGACCTGGGCCTGCCAAGCGTGCGGTTCGCCGCCGGGGACGCGACGGCGTTCGCGCTCGGCGCCGAGCGGGCGCCCGACCTCGTGATCGTGAACCCGCCGCGGCGTGGCATCGGCCCGGCGCTCGCCGGCTGGCTCGAGGCGTCCGGGGTGCGGGACGTCGTCTACTCCAGCTGCAACGCCGCGTCGCTCGCGCGGGACCTCGCGGCGATGCCGTCGCTGCGCCCCCGCCGCGGCCGGCTGCTCGACATGTTCCCGCAGACGGGGCACTACGAGGTGGCCGTCGCGCTGTCCCGCGACTGACGTCACGGGCCCGCGAACACCGCGACCGTCGCCTCGTCCACCTCCCGGTCCGCGTACACGAGCCGGATCGCCGACGGATCCGGGTTGCCGGCGTCGGGTCCGCGCCAGACGCGGGTCAGGCCGGCACGCTCCACCGCCCGGAGCGACCCCGTGTTGTGCTCCAGCAGGTACGCGAGCACCGGCAGGTCGGGCCGGGTGGCGCGGGCGGCGGTGCGCGCCGCTGCGACGACCTCCTGCGCGTACCCGTGCCCCCACTCCTCCGGCACGAGCCGGTAGTAGAGGTTCCAGCCGACGCCGCCCCGCACGCTGCACCCGCCCATCCCGACCAGCCGTCCGTCCGTCGCGGCGCGGACCACCCACGGCCCCAGCCCGTGCTCGTCCCACGACTCGCGGTACCGGTCCAGCAGCCGCTCGGTCTGCTCGACGGTGGTGTGCCGCCCCCACGGCCAGTGCACGTAGCCGCGGGGGTCCGCGTGGAGGGCGTGCAGCTCGGGCAGGTCGGCGGGCACGGGTGCGGTCAGGTGCAGCCGGTCGGTCCGCACGGAGGTCTGGTCGGTCACGGCCACGAGTCTGCCCGCGGCCGCCGACATCACCCCGCGGCCGTGGCTTTCGTCCCATGTCCAGGACCCGGACGGGCGGCACGCTGGTGCCCATGCTCAGCGTCGCCGAGGCCCTCGACTACCAGACGGCCGCCGCCCGGACCAAGACCGACCTGGCCCGCCGGCCCGGCGTCTACCTGGTGAACACGATGCTCGCCGGGGCGTACATCGGGCTCGGCGTGGTGATCATGACGACCGCCGGCGGACCGCTCGCCGACGCGGGGTCCGGGTTCACCCCGCTGGTCCAGGGGCTCGTGTTCGGCGTCGCCCTCATGATCGTGGTGGTCGCCGGCGGCGAGCTCGCGACGTCCGCGATGATGGTATTCACCCAGGGCGCCATGCGCGGCGCGATCTCCTGGGCCCGCGCCGGTGCCACGCTGCTGGCCTGCCTGGCCGGCAACCTGCTCGGGGCGATCGTGCTCGCCGGCATCCTGCACCTCTCCGGCGCCCTCGGACCCGACCGGCCCGCCGGCCGGATGATCGCGTCGATGATCGTGCACAAGGCGGAGGAGTCCGGCACCGAGCTCTTCTTCCGCGGCGTGATGTGCAACCTCATGGTGTGCCTGGCGATCTGGTGCGCGGGCCGGCTGCAGAACGAGATGGCGAAGATCTTCGTGATCTTCGCGTGCGTGATGGTGTTCATCACCTCCGGCTTCGAGCACGTGGTCGCCAACATGACCACCTTCTCCGTCGGCATCATGGGCGGGCTGCCCGACGCCTCCGTGGCGGAGTTCGCGCGCAACGTGCTGCTCGTCGGCCTGGGGAACCTCGTCGGCGGCGGGCTGCTCGTGGGTGCCGCGAACGCCGTCGCCGCCGCACCCGCCCGGCCGACGGCGCCCGCCGGGTCGGCCGACCCCACCGCACCCGTCGCACCCGCCGACCCCGCGGCGCGCCCCGCGCCGAGCGCCCTCGACGCGCAGCCGGAGCCCGTCGCCGCCCGCTGAGCCCGCCGGCGGGACGCGGCTCGCCGCACGCCGCCACCGACCGGCGGATCGGACATCTCGGGCGCGCCGTCCGGCGTGCGCGCGGGCGGCGCTCTACGGTCGTACCGAGCACGGACGTGACCTGACCGGTGGCGTCGCACACCGAGCCCGCAGCGCGCAGGCGCCCTCCGCTCCTGCCCCGCGCCGTGAGGCGGCGACAAGGGAGCAGACATGAGCAGCACCTCGGACCGCGAGCACCAGGACGACGCGGCGGCGCCCGCTCCCGACGGCACCGAGCGACCCGCTCCCGACGGCACCGAGCGACCCGCTCCCGACGGCACCGAGCGACCCGCTCCCGACGGCACCGAGCGACCCGCTCCTGACGGCACCGCGCAGGCCGCAGCCGACGCCGCCCGGGACGCCCCGACCACGTCCGGCGCCACCACGTCCGGCGCCACCGCGTCCGGCGCGACCAGCGCCCCCCGCAAGCCCCGGACCCCGCGGCAGCCGCGCGGTGCGACGCCGACCGGCAGCTCCGCCGCCCCCGTCACCGAGCCCGTCGCCACCTCACCGGCCACCTCAGGCACCTCCGGCACCCCGGGCGCGCCGCCCGCGCCGGACGAGACGCCCAGCCTGTCCGACGAGCCCGGTCCGGCCCTCGCCGGTCCGACCTCCAACACCGGCAGCGGCACCGGCGCCGCCGAACGCCCGGCCACGCCGACCGGCACGCCCTCGCGCGGCACGAGCGCCCACCGCGCGTCCCGGCCCGCTCCGGTGCCGCCCGCCCCGGAGGCCGCGCTGCCGTCCGTCCTGCCGGCCACGCCGGTCGCCGGCGGCACCGGGTCGCCGACCACCGGTGCCGTCGTCTCGGCGGACGGCTCGGGGGCCCCGACGGCTCCGCTGCCGACCACGCCCGCGACGGGCGCCCGCCCGGCAGCCGCGGACGCGCCGGCCCCGTCCGAGCCGGTGCGCCGCACGAGCATCCGGGGGGCCGAGGCGCGTGCCGCCGCGGTGCTCACGGCGGGCGCGACCGCGGCGGGGACCACCGGGGCGCCGGTCGGCGCCCCTCCCGCCGCCGAGCAGCCCGACCCGGACCTGCCGGGCACGGGCCCGTCCGATGCGAGCGTGCCCTACGGCGACGCCTCCGCACCGACCACGCCGAACGTGCCGGAGCCGGTGGGCCTCGCGCACCAGGACGAGCCGGAGGGTGCCGGCGGTCTGCGGTCCCGGCGCGGCGGCGGGTCGACCGCGGCACGCCCGGAGCCGGTGCGGCGGCCGGGCGGCGGCGCGGGCCGTGCGGTGCTGGGCGTGCTGGTGGGCCTGCTGGTGGGTGCGGTCGGCATCTGGACGGTGGTGTTCGGCCAGTCGCGGGTCCTGGCCGCCCAGGCCCCGGGGTGGGACGCGTCGTACGACCCGATCGGCGTGCTGCTGGTGACGCTCGGCGTGCTCGTCCTGGCCGGGGTGCTCGCCCTGGGCCTGTGGACGCCCGCGGTGCCGCTGACGGCGGGGCTGGTGGCCACGGTGCTCGGCGCGGTGCTGCTGTACGTGCCGGCGACCACGCACGAGGACGTCGTGCGCTGGGTGGCGACGGACGCCACGCGGGAGTCGGTGACGCAGGCGACGGTCACGGCGACCTCGGGCACGGTGTTCGTCGTGGGCGCCCTGCTGCTCGTGGCCGGACTGGTGCTCTCGGTGGCGCGCCGCCGCTGGGTGCCGCGCGGCTGAAGGAGCGCGCGGCCGACGTGCCGCGCGTCGGACGCGCCACGCCCGTCACCACCGGGTTCGCGCGACGCCTGGGACGAAAGTCCTACTAGAGTGCCGGGAGACGCGGCGAACCCGTTCGCGCCAGACCGCACCGACGTCGTTGCGCTGGAGGACACGTGGCCCTCGACAACTCCGACCCCCGTACCGCCGAGCCCGGGGGCGGCCCCGCCGCCGAGCCCGCGCGGACCCCGGGTCTCGAGAACCTGCTGACGGAGGACCGCCGCTTCCCGCCGGACCCGGCGTTCGCGGCGCAGGCGAACGCCCACGCCGAGCTGTACTCGTGGGCGAACTCGGCGCCCCTGGAGTTCTGGGCCGAGCAGGCCCGTTCGCTGCTGGACTGGGCGGAGCCGTTCCACGAGGTGCTCGACTGGTCGGGCGCCCCGTCCGCCCGCTGGTTCGCCGACGGGCGCCTGAACGCGGCGTACAACGCGGTCGACCGGCACGTGGCGGCCGGTCACGGGGACCGCGTGGCCCTGCACTTCGAGGGCGAGCCCGGTGACACGCGGACGCTCACGTACGCGGACCTGCAGCGCGAGGTGTCGAAGGCCGCGAACGCGCTCACGGCCCTGGGCGTGCGGACGGGCGACCGGGTCGCGATCTACCTGCCGCTCATCCCGGAGGCCGTCGTCGCGATGCTGGCGTGCGCCCGGATCGGGGCCCCGCACTCCGTGGTGTTCGGCGGGTTCTCGGCCGAGGCCCTGCACTCGCGCATCGTCGACGCGGACGCCCACGTCGTCATCACGGCGGACGGCGGCTACCGCCGGGGCGCCGCGAGCCCCCTGAAGCCGACGGTCGACGAGGCGCTGGCGAAGGGCTCCGGCGACGTCGTGCGGCACGTCCTGGTGGTCCGGCGCACCGGGCAGGACGTCCCGTGGACCGCGGGACGCGACGTCTGGTGGCACGACGCGGTGGACGCGGCGAGCGACCAGCACGACCCGGTGCCGCTCGAGGCGGAGCACCCCCTGTTCATCCTCTACACCTCCGGGACGACCGGGAAGCCCAAGGGCATCTTCCACACCACCGGCGGCTACCTGACCCAGACCGCGTGGACGCACCTCAACGTGTTCGACCTGAAGCCGGAGACCGACGTCTACTGGTGCACCGCCGACGTCGGCTGGGTCACCGGGCACTCGTACGTCGTCTACGGCCCGCTGGTCAACGGCGCCACCCAGGTGATCTACGAGGGCACCCCGGACACCCCGCACCGGGGGCGCTGGTGGGAGATCGTCCAGAAGTACCGGGTGTCGATCCTCTACACCGCCCCGACCGCGATCCGGACCTGCATGAAGTGGGGCGACGACATCCCCGGCGGGTTCGACCTGACGAGCCTGCGCGTCCTGGGGTCGGTCGGCGAGCCGATCAACCCCGAGGCCTGGACCTGGTACCGCCGGGTCATCGGCGGCGACCGCACCCCGGTCGTCGACACGTGGTGGCAGACGGAGACCGGCGCGATCATGATCAGCCCGCTGCCGGGCGTCACCACCGCGAAGCCCGGGTCCGCCCAGACCCCGCTGCCCGGCATCGCCGCCGACGTCATCGACGACGACGCCAACCCCGTCCCGAACGGCTCCGGCGGCTACCTGGTCCTCACGGAGCCGTGGCCGGCGATGCTCCGCGGGATCTGGGGCGACGAGCAGCGATTCAAGGACACGTACTGGTCGCGGTTCCGCGGCATCTACTTCGCGGGCGACGGCGCCAAGAAGGACGAGGACGGCGACATCTGGCTGCTCGGCCGCGTCGACGACGTCATGAACGTCTCGGGGCACCGGCTGTCGACCACCGAGATCGAGTCGGCGCTCGTGTCGCACCCGTCCGTCGCCGAGGCGGCGGTCGTCGGCGCGAGCGACGAGACGACCGGGCAGGCCGTCGTCGCGTTCGTCATCCTCCGCGGCGACGCGGTGGCCGGCACGCCCGAGGAGGTCGCCACCGAGCTCCGCGCGCACGTCGCGCAGCAGATCGGCCCGATCGCCAAGCCCCGGACCATCCTGGTCGTGCAGGAGCTGCCCAAGACCCGGTCGGGGAAGATCATGCGCCGCCTGCTGCGCGACGTGGCGGAGCACCGGAAGGTCGGCGACGCGACGACGCTGGCGGACTCCTCGGTGATGGACCTGATCCAGCAGGGCCTGGAGAAGCCCGCGAGCTGACATGGTGGGACGTCTAGGGCCATTGCCGCCGCGGTGCAAGGGCCCTAGACTGCATCGATGGTGAGCGAGCAGCCGACGAGGTCGGTGGTGCAGCAGCTCCGCACCGCCGGTTTCTCGAGGAGTGAGTCCCATGCACGGTGACGACCGGTCGGTGACGGTCAGCGCCCGGCCGCGGTACACCGCGAACGTGACCCGCGAGGGCCGGTGGTGGATGGTCGCCGTCCCCGAGGTCGACGGGCTGACGCAGGCCCGGCGGCTGAGCGAGGCGGGCACGATGGCGCGCGAGCTCGTCTCCCTCGTCCTCGACGTGGACCCCGACGCCTTCGACCTGACGGTCGACGTCGTGAGCGTCGACGGCGTCGAGGTGCGTGACCGCCTCGCGGAGATCGAGCGGGAGCGCGCCGAGGCCGCAGAGCTGGAGCGGCGCCTCGCCCAGCACACGCGCTCCCTGGCCCGTGACCTCGCTGCGCGGGACGTGCCCCAGCGCGACATCGGCGCGATCCTCGGGGTGTCGCACCAGCGCGCCAACCAGCTGCTGGCGTCGGGCTGACCTCACGGGCGCCCGACGCCAGCACGCCGGGTGCCGCCCGGTCGGCGCGTCAGCGCGTCGGGTGCGTGAGCTCCCCGGTGCGCGCCACGCCGCCGAGCCAGTGCGCGCTGGGCTTCGGCGTGCGCTCGAAGGTGTCGCGGTCCCACCCGATGAGGCCGAACGTCGGCGTGAACGAGCCCCACTCGTAGTTGTCGAGCGCGGACCAGTGCAGGTAGCCGCGGACGTCGACGCCGTCGGCCATCGCGTCGTGCAGCCCGACCAGCGCGTCGTGCGTGTAGTCGATGCGCCGGGCGTCGTCCTGCGTCGCCATGCCGTTCTCGGTGACGACGATCGGCACGCCGCCGGTGCGCTCCCACGCGTTCCGGACGCCGATGCCGAGCGCCGGCGGGAAGTACTCCCAGCCGGTCAGCGTGGTCTCGACGCCCTCCGGGACGGGCAGCGGGTTGCCGTCGGTGTCGATGAACGTGCGCAGGTACGCCTGCACCCCGATCCAGTCGTCGCCGGCCGCGGCGTCGAGGAAGACGTCCTCCCGCGGGTAGCCGTAGGCCTTCGTCGCCTCCTCGGCGCCCGGGGCGGCGTGGTACGCCTGGGTGGCGACCGACCAGCCGGACCGGACCTGCGGCAGCGCGGACAGCACCTCGCGGGACCGCTTGTGGGCGTCGATGAGGGCGTCCGTGATCTGGGGGTCCGGCGCGGGGAGCCGGGACGCCGTCATCTCCGTGCCCTCCTCGCCGCGGGTCATCGCGACCATGTTGGGTTCGTTGATGGTGCAGACCCACTCGACGTCGTCGCCGAGCACCGGCAGGGCGATCTCGGTGAACCGCTGGAACAGCTCGGGGGCGTCCGGGTTGCGCCAGCCTCCGAGCCGGGCGAACCAGCGGGGGTGCGTGAAGTGGTGCAGCGTCACCGAGGGGGTGAGGCCGTGCTCCCGGCAGGTGTCGACCATGCGCCGGTAGTGCGCGAGCTGCGCCTTCGACACGAAGCCCTGCTCGGGCTCGATGCGCGCCCACTCGATGCTGAACCGGTAGGTGTTCAGCCCGAGGCCCGCGAGCAGCGCGATGTCCTCCGGGTACCGGTGGTAGGAGTCGGCCGCGTCACCGGACGGCTCCGGCAGGTCGGTGCCCGGCGTGTGCTCGCGCACCCACCAGTCGGAGTTCACGTTGTTGCCCTCGATCTGGTGCGCGGCCGTGGCGGCGCCCCAGAGGAAGCCCTCGGGGAAGCGTCGGGTGGTCATGCGGGTCCTTCCGTCGTGCAGACGTGCGTGCGGGTCGTGCGTCGTCGCGGGGTCACTTCAGTCCGGCGGTCGCGACCCCCTGGATGAAGTACCGCTGCAGGGCGACGAACAGCAGGAGGATCGGCGTGATGATGAGGACCGCGCCGGCGAGCAGCAGCCCGTAGTCGGTGGCCTGCTGCCCCGTGGAGTACAGGGACAGCGCGACGGGCAGCGTGTACATGTCCTGGCTCTGCGCGGCGACCAGCGGCCACAGGAAGTTGTTCCAGGAGCCCAGGAACGTGAGGATCCCGAGCGTCGCCAGCGGCGGCCCGCACAGCGGCATGACCACCCGGGCGAAGATGCGCAGCTCGCCGGCGCCGTCGATCCGGGCGGCCTCCATCAGCGGCTCCGGGATCCCCAGCATGAACTGCCGCATGAGGAACACGCCGAGCGGCTGGGTGAGGAACGGCAGGATGAGCGCCGGGTACGTGTTGAGCAGCCCGAGCGACGTGACCTGCACGAACAGCGGCACGAACGTCACGACACCCGGGACCATCAGCATGACCATGACGAGCGTGAACAGGACGCGCTTGCCCGGGAAGTCCATCTTGGCCAGCGCGTAGCCGACCATCGAGCAGAACAGCAGGTTCCCGAGCACGGTCACGACGGCGACGATCACCGAGTTCGTGAAGAACTGGCCGAAGCCGAGCTCGGTGAACCAGCGGCCGAAGTTGTCGAACGTCGGGTCGGCGGGCCAGATGGTCGGGGGCTTGGTCAGGATCTCGCGCTGCGTCTTGACGGAGCCCAGCACCATCCAGACGAAGGGCAGCAGCCACAGCGCCACGCCGACCACGAGCACGCCGTAGGTGAGGGCGCGGCCGGTGGTCATCCGGCGGCGGCGCGGCGACGCCGGCACCGACGGCCGGGCGAGCGCCTCGACGGCCGGGTGCGGCGACGGAGGAGTCACAGCGGACATGGGGGTCTCCTCGGTCAGTCGTCGGACCGCAGCAGCCGGAACTGCAGCAGGCTGAGCAGCGCGATGGCCAGGAACAGCACGTAGGACGCGGCGGACGCGAACCCGTACTTGCCGAAGCCGAACTGCTCGAACGTGTAGAAGGCGGTCGAGAGGGTGGAGTCCAGCGGGCCGCCCTGCGTCATCACGAAGGCCTCCTCGAAGAACTGCAGGTACCCGACCGAGATGAGCACCGCGCCGAGCAGCAGCGTGGGCCGGAGCAGCGGGAGCGTCACGCTGCGGAACCGGCGCCACGAGCTCGCGCCGTCCATGACCGCGGCCTCCTGGACCTCCTGCGGGACGGCCTGCAGGCCCGCCAGGAAGATCACCATGAGCGTGCCGACGTTCCGCCAGACGGCCATGAGGATCAGCGAGGGCAGCGCCCACGTGGTCGAGGTCAGCCAGCTCGGGCCCTCGATGCCGACCCAGCCGAGCGCGGTGTTGAGCAGCCCGTCGGGCTGCAGGATGTACCGCCACACCACGGAGACCGCGACGATGCTGGTGACGACCGGGGCGTAGAAGCCGACCCGGAACGCTGCCCGGAACCGGCCGATCCCGGAGTTCAGCGCGACCGCGAGGGCCAGGGCGACGGCCATCGTGACGGGGATGCCGACCACCACGAACGTCGCCGTCACCCCGAGCGACTTCAGGAAGCGCGGGTCGCCGAACAGGTCGACGTACTGCTGCAGCCCCACGAAGTTCACCGCGAACGGCGTGCGGACGTCGCGCGAGGTGAAGTCGGTGAACGACATCGCGAACGACGACACCAGGGGGACCAGCATGAAGAACCCGAACACCAGGACGAACGGCGCGGCGAACAGCCAGGCGACGTAGCCCTGCCGGCGGCGCCGGGCGGCGGCCGGCCCGCGGGGGGCCGGGGCCGCCCGGCCGGAGCGCGTGGCCCCGGCCGGGCGGGTGGCGGCTGCGGTCGACATGACGGTCAGCCCATGCCGATCGACGTCGCCTGCTCCTGCAGGTCGGCGAGCGCGTCGGCCGGGGCCTCGCCGCTGACGGTCATCCGCTCGAGCACGGAGTCGGCGGCCGCGTTCACCTGCACCCAGGTCGTGGTGACCGGCGGGGCGACGGTGTCCTCGAGCTGCTCGCCGAACACGGCCAGCTTCGCGTCGTCGGCCAGGGCCGGGTCGTCCCACGCCGCCTGCTGCGACGGGAGGTCACCGGTGACGCCGTACCACTCGACCTGCACCTCGGGCTGCGTCAGCCAGTCGACGAGCTTCCACGCGGCGTCCGCGTTGTCGGACTCCTCGAAGACGACGAGGTTGGAGCCGCCGGCGAACGACGTGGAGCTCTCACCGGCCGGGATGCGGGCCGTCGCGTACTTGTCCTCGAAGCCCTCGCCGCCCAGCGTCGCGAGCTGGCCCATCATGAACGGGCCGTCGATCAGCATCGGCGTGGTGCCGGCGACGAACTCGGCCTCCTGGGCGCCCGCGGTGCGGTCGGCGGAGGCGTTCGCGACGCCGTCGGAGAAGAAGGACGTGTAGTACTCGTACGACTCGACCATCTCGGGCGTGTCGAGCGTCCACTCCGTGACGTCGTCGTTCGTCAGGCTGGCGCCGTTGGACCACGCCGCCCACAGCGACCCCTGGAACGAGTCGTTGCCCGCGGACTGCAGCCGGATGCCGTAGTCGGCGCCCGCCTTGTCCTGCATGTCGGCGGCCATCTGCTTGAGCTCGTCCTGCGTGGCCGGCGCCTCGGTCCAGCCCGCCTGCTCGGCCAGGTCGGTCCGGTAGTACAGGACGCGGGTGTCGACGTACCAGGGGACGCCGACCGCGGTGCCGTCGAGCTCCGCGGTGCCGAGCGGGCCCTCGAAGATGCCGCTCGTGTCGATGCCCTCGGGCACCGGCGCGAACGCGTCGCCGAACTCGGCCATCCAGGTGGTGCCCATCATCGCGAGGTCCGGCGTGGTGCCGGCGGCGATCGCGGTCTGGAACTTGTCGCGGGCCGCGTCCCAGGGGATCGGGACGACCTCGATGTCGACGTCGGGGTTGGCGTCGACGAACTCCTGCACGAAGTCGGGCAGGGCCTCGCCCTCGGCGCCCATCGCCCACACGGTGAGCTCGCCGGTGGCCTCGCCGGCGGAGAGCGTGGAGGCGTCGGTGCTGCCCTCGGAGCCGGTGTCGTCGGAGCGGCCGCACGCGGTGAGGGCGGTCAGGGCGAGCGCGGTCACCAGGGCGACACGCGCAGCGGGACGGATCATGGTTCGTTCCTCCTCGAACGGACGGTGCGGCTGATCGGCGCGCGGTGCGCCGCGGCTTCTATGCGCTTAGATCGTCTGTGATGTTAAGCGCATAGACTGATCCCCGCAAGTACCCGCCCGTCGCCTGGGGACCGACGTCGGGCACCGGCCCGGGACCGAGCACCTAGCATCGGTCCCGCCCATGAGGAGGTGAGCAGTGCCGCGTCGACCGACCGTCTACGACGTCGCGGAGCGCGCCGGCGTGTCGATCGCCACGGTGTCCTTCACGTTCCGGCAGCCCCAGCGGGTGCGCGAGTCGACCCGCGCGGCCGTCCTTGTCGCGGCACGGGAGCTCGGCTACGTCCCGAGCGCCAGCGCCCGCGGCCTCGCGCACGGCAGCACCGGCGCCCTGGGGCTCTACTCGTTCGACCTCATGCTCGCCGCCCCGCAGGAGGGCGCGGACGACCCGCGGCCGGCACACCCGTCACCGGCCGGCCCCGACGCGGACGACCCGGACTCCGACCCCCGCGCCTTCCCGCTCTACGTCGACGAGGTCCAGCGCGGCTTCGAGCTCGAGTGCTGGCAGCGCGGGCAGGCGCTCCTGCTCAGCAGCGGCACCGGCTCGCGCGCCTCGGTCACCGACGTCGCCGGGCGGGTCGACGGGCTGGCGGTGTTCCCCGGCCCCAGCCCCGTCGAGGCGCTCGAGCACATCGCCCGCCGCATCCCGGTGGTCGCGTTCAGCATGCCGCCGGTGGCCGACGGCCTGCACCACGTCACCGTCGACAACCGCGCGGGGATGCGCGACGTGGTCGAGCACCTCGTCCGCGACCACGGCCTGCGGGACCTCGCGTTCGTCGGCCGGCTGTCCACCCCCGACTACGCCGAGCGGTTCGCGGGGTTCCGGGACGCCATGACGCAGGTCGGGCTCGACGCCCCGGCCGAGCCGCTGGACCCGACCGACCTCGCGGAGCCGCACCGGTTCGAGGTGCTGGCCGGGCTCGCCGCCGCCGACCGCCTCCCCCGGGCCCTGGTCTGCGCGAGCGACCAGCTGGCCCTCGCGGTGCTGGACCTGCTCGCCGCCCGGGGCGTGCCCGTGCCGGAGCGGGTGGTGGTCACCGGCTTCGACGGCATCCTCGCCGGCCGCCTGGCCCGGCCGACGCTCACCACCGTGCGGCAGCCGATGGCGGCGATGGGCCGGCTCGCCGTCCAGGTGCTCGTGCGGCACGCGGGCACGCCGGCCGAGGAGCCCGAGTCCCACCGGCTGCCGGTGCAGGTCGTGCGCCGCGAGAGCTGCGGCTGCCCGCACGCCGGCTGACCGCGCGGGACGCGCGGCGCTGACCCGGCCGAGCTCTTAACGCTACTCTTAACGGAACTGCCAAGACATCCTTGTCACTTCAAAGTAGGTTCCGCGTGAGCAGGTTCGAACAGGACGAGATCACCGAGCTGGTCCACGCGCTGCGACGCATCGGGGGCGAACCTGAGGACGTCGAGGCGAAGAGCGGCGCCGGCGGTTTCCCGACCTCGGTCCGCGAGTCGCTCGTCGCCTTCTCGAACGCGGACGGCGGGACGATCCTCATCGGACTCGACGAGGGCGCCGGATTCAGCGTCGTGCCGATCCCTGACATCACCCGGTACCGCGACAACCTCGTCGCGCTCGCCCGGGACTCCGTCACGCCACCACTCCAGATCGCCACCGAGATCGTCGAGGTCGACGGCATCCCGGTCCTCGTCGCGCAGGTCCCCCCTGCCCGCGCCGAGGACAAACCCGTCTACGTCACGAGCAAGGGGATCGTGAACGGCGCGTTCCTGCGCACCGGGGACGGAGACCGCCGCATGAGCGAGGGCGAGGTGGGTCTGCTCGTTGCCGGCAGGAGCCAACCGACGTACGACAGCGCGCCGGTCGAGGGCACGAGTACGGCCGATCTCGACTGGTCGTCGCTCCGGCGCACTCTGCAGCGGGTCCAGGCCGGCTCCCCGAAGCTCCGCATCGAGGACGAGCCCACTGTCCTGTTCCGGCTCGGCGTCCTGGCGGAGGCACGGCCGGACTCCCCCCTGACGCTCGCAGGTCTGCTCACGTTCGGGACGTACCCGCAGCAGCGGTTCCCCCAGCTCATGGTGTCCGTCGTCGTGCACCCACCCGATGACCGGACCGACGTCCGGTTCCTCGACAACGTGACTGTCCGCGGGTCCATCCCCGACATGGTGTCCGAGGCCCTGGCCGCGCTCCGCCGCAACCTGGCGGCACGCGCCGTCGTCGGTGACTTCGGTCGCACGGATCAGCTGGACTACCCGATGGAGTCGATCCGCGAGGCGCTGGTGAACGCGCTGCTGCACCGCGACTACAGCCCCCTCACCCGGGGGACGCAGGTCGCGGTGGAGCTCCATCCGGACCGGCTCACCATCCGCAGCCCAGGTGGGCTCTACGGTGGTCTGGTCACGGACGATCTGGGCGAGGCTGGACGTCCGTCCTCGTCTCGGAACAGCCTGCTCGCGAGCCTGCTCTCCGACACCTACCTCCCCGGCTCGGACGTGCTCGTCGCTGAGAACCGGTCGTCGGGGATCCCGACCATGATCCGACTCGCGCGGACGCATGGTCTGCCACGCCCGGGCTTCACGAGCTCGGTACTCGGTTTCACCGTGAGCATGGGCCGCTCGGAGCTGCTCGGGCCGGACGTCCGGGCGTGGATCGCCGGGCTCGGCGTCCCGGTCCCGACACCGGTGCATCAGATCGCGCTCGCGATGATGCGGGGCGGGGCCGTCACGAACGCGATGCTCCGCGAGTGGGGCGCGGACCGGATGTCCGCCGGACAGGTGCTGCGCGACCTCGTCGACCAGGGCGTCGCTGTCAAGGAGGGGGGACGACGGTACGCCCGGTACGTGCTCGACCCCGATGTCGCGCAGCGGCCCCGTCAGCCGACGTTCGTGATGGAGGAAGTGGAAGTCCCCCTCACGACGACGGAGCTCGTCGCCCGCGAGCTCAAGGCGCTGGGGGACGCGTCAGCCGACGACCTCCAAGGGCTGACCGGACTGAGCCGCCCCACCGTGGTCGGGCACCTCAAGCGCCTGATCTCGGACGGTCGCGCGGTCGCCGAGGGCAAGCCCAACAGCCCTCGACGTCGCTACCGCTGGGCCGGTGCCACCCTCGGCGAGCCGCGTTAGGGGCGCGCCGAACCGGCGTTCTCGTCGGCGCGGCGCGCGGCGGCTCGCACGCCGCTCAGACCCCGAGCAGCCGGCGCACCTGCCGCACCGCCGCGCGACCCGCCCGGTTCGCCCCCACCGTGCTGGCGCTCGGCCCGTACCCGACCAGCTGCACGCGCGGATCGGCGACCACGCGCGTCCCGTCCATGAGGATGCCGCCGCCCGCGTGCCGGAGGCCGAGCGGCCCCAGGTGGTCCAGCGCCGCGCGGAACCCCGTCGCCCACAGCACGACGTCCGCGGCGACGTGCTCCGGCCCGGTGACCCAGCCGTCCGGCAGCGGGCCACGCGCCCGGGACGCGTCCCACTCGGCGCCGTCCGGCACCAGGCGGGCGAACACGGGCCGGGCGCGCAGCACCCCGCTCGCGATACCCGCGCGGTACTCGTCGGTCAGGGGCAGGCCGGTCGCGGCGACGATGCTCTGCGGCGGCAGGCCGGCGCGCGTCCGCTCGTCCACCCGCGCGACCGCGTCGCGGCCGAGCTCCGGGCTGAACCCCTCGTCGCGCCAGTCCGGGGGCCGGCGCGTCACCCAGGTGGTCGCCGCGGCGTGCGGCGCGATCGCGAGGAGGTGCTGGACGGCCGAGATGCCGCCGCCGACCACCAGCACCCGCCGGCCCGCGAAGTCCTCCGGGGCCCGGTAGTCGTGCGTGTGCAGCTGCGTCCCGGCGAACTCCTGCATGCCCGGGTACGTCGGCCAGAACGGCCGGGTCCAGGTGCCCGTGGCGTTGACGAGCGCGCGGGTGCGCCAGGTGCGGGCGACGCGGCGGCGGGCGCGGGACGCCGGCGGGGCGTCGTCCGGTGCGGCCACCAGGAGGTCCGGCGCGGGGGCGGGCCCGGGCACCGGACGGCAGGTGCCCGCGCCTCCCCCGAGGCCGTCGTCGGGGTCCGGCGGTGCTGCGGGGACGGCGGGGGCCGCGCGGACGGCGGG
>NZ_CABEGA010000066.1 GCF_901521055.1 Cellulomonas hominis
CGCGCGGGCGGGGCGGGTGATGTGGTTAAGAGAGAGCGGGCGCGGGCGGGGGCCGCGACCCCGGGCTCCGGGGCCGCCGGGCGGCGTGCCGGTCCCCGACCCGAGGTCGGCGCTGTCGTTCGTCATGGCTCGATCCTGGCCGCCCGAGCACCCCCGGCGGCATCGG
Source organism: Cellulomonas hominis (assembly GCF_901521055.1). Taxonomy (GTDB): domain Bacteria; phylum Actinomycetota; class Actinomycetes; order Actinomycetales; family Cellulomonadaceae; genus Cellulomonas; species Cellulomonas endometrii. Next base: position 167 of record NZ_CABEGA010000066.1, read on the forward strand.
GTACCCCCCTGACCCGCCCCTGAATGTGCCCCGGCCGCCCCTGATCCTGGCCCGGGCGGGGGTCCGGGGAGCCGTGGACGTGTGACGATCGGGGCATGGAGCTCCCGTCCCGCCTGCCGCTGCGCCGCCCGGACCGTGGCCGCGTCGTCGGCGGCGTCGCGGCCGGGCTCGCGCTGCACCTGGACGTGTCCGTGCGCCTGGTGCGGCTGCTGTTCGTGCTGCTGACGCCGTTCGGCGGGATCGGCGCGGGGCTCTACGTGTTCTGGTGGGTGACCATCCCCGTCGGCGACCCGCTGGCCGTCGCCGGGGCCGAGCGGCCCGCCGCGCTGTCCCGGCTGGCGCGTCCGCAGGAGAGCGAGACGGTCCTGCGGCTGCGCCGGCTGCCGTGGACGGAGATCGCCGTCGGGGTCGCGCTGCTCGCCGGGGCCGCCGCGATGCTCATCGCCCGGACGGGCACCGACCTCGCGGGGAGCTGGGTCGTGCCGGTGCTGCTGCTCGTCGCCGGCGCCGCGCTCGCGTGGAGCCAGCTCGACGCCGTGCAGCGGGGCCGGCGCGGCGCCCGGGGGCCGGTGAGCATCCTGCGGCTCGCGGGCGGTCTGGTCATCGCCGGCGTCGGGGTGCTGCTGCTCGTCGGGCAGGAGGCCGCGCCCGGCGCGCTGGTGCAGTCGACCATCGCGGCGGTCGCGGTGCTCGGCGGCGTCGCGCTGGTGCTCGCCCCCTGGTGGCTGCGGCTGGTCCGCGAGCTCGGCGACGAGCGCGCCGCCCGCGCCCGGGAGTCCGAGCGGGCGGACATCGCCGCGCACCTGCACGACTCCGTGCTGCAGACCCTCGCCCTGATCCGTGCCCGCGCCGACGACCCCACCGAGGTGGCGCGGATGGCCCGCGCGCAGGAGCGCGAGCTGCGCGCGTGGCTGTACGACGACCGCCCGGAGCCCGGCACCTCCGTGGCGGCGGTGCTCGCGGCGATCGTCGCCGAGATCGAGGACACGCGCACCGGGCCCGACGGGGAGGCGGTCACCATCGAGACCGTCGTCGTCGGCGACGCCGAGCCGGACGCGAGCACCGACGCGCTGCTGCAGGCCACGCGCGAGGCACTGCTCAACGCGGTGCGCCACGGCCGCCCGCCGGTGTCCCTGTACCTGGAGGCCGGGCCGGAGGAGATCGAGGTGTTCGTGCGGGACCGCGGCGACGGCTTCGACCCCGACGCGGTGCCCGCCGACCGGTTCGGGGTCCGCGAGTCGATCCTCGGGCGCGTGCGCCGCCGCGGGGGCCGCGCGACGGTCGTGTGCAAGGACGGCGGCGGCACCGAGGTGCGGCTGCGGATGCCGGTGCAGCACGCGGCGGCGGCCCCGGCCGCGGCCGAGGGCGGCGCCACCCCTGACCAGCCCGGCAGGGCGCAGGACGAGAGGACGATGCAGGCATGAGTGACGCTCCGGTCGACGTGGTGCTGGTCGACGACCACCTGATGTTCCGCGCGGGCGTGAAGGCCTCGCTCGACGACCGGGTGCGGGTGGTCGGCGAGGCCAGCACGGTCGACGAGGCCGTGCAGGTGGTGCGCGCCACGCGCCCCCCGGTCGTGCTGCTCGACGTCCACCTGCCCGGCGGGGACGGCGGTGGCGGCGCCGAGGTGATCAAGGCCTGCACCGACCTGCTCGGCGGCACGCGGTTCCTCGCGCTGTCGGTGTCCGACGCCGCCGAGGACGTCGTCGCGGTGATCCGGGCCGGCGCCCGCGGCTACGTCACCAAGGCGATCTCCGGCCCGGACCTCTGCGACGCCGTGCTCCGCGTGGCCGGCGACGACGCCGTGTTCTCCCCGCGGCTCGCCGGCTTCGTGCTCGACGCGTTCGGCACCGCGGCGGGCGACGTGGCCACCGGCGACGACGAGCTGGACCGGCTGTCCGCCCGGGAGCGGGAGGTCATGCGGCTCATCGCCCGCGGGTACTCCTACCGGGAGGTCGCGGGCGAGCTGTTCATCTCCATCAAGACGGTCGAGACCCACGTGTCCGCGGTGCTGCGCAAGCTCCAGCTCTCGTCGCGGCACGAGCTGACGCGCTGGGCGGCGGCGCGGCGCCTGCTGTGACGCGTCGCGCCCGCCGGCGCCGGGCGGCTCCGGCCGGCGTGGGATCCTCGTGACGGCGCCCGGACGCGGCGCGCGAGCACCGAGGGAGAGATCTGAGCATGGACATCGTGTACGGCCTGCTGGTCGTGCTGCACCTGATCGGCTGGGCGATCGTGCTGGGCGGCTGCCTGGTGACGCTGCGGACGCCCGCGTTCCCGAAGGGGGCGCTGCACGGCGCGCTGACGGCGCTGGTGACGGGCCTGGTCATGGTCGGCCTGCGGTCGGCCGAGGTCGGCGACCTCGAGCCGCCGGACAACGCGAAGATCGGCGTCAAGCTCGTCGTCGCTCTCGTCGTCACCGGCCTCGTCTGGTACGGCACGCGGCGTCCGGACAAGGTGACGAAGGGGCTGGTCGGGGCCACCCTGGGCCTGACCGTGGTGAACATCCTCGTCGCCGTGCTGTGGCGCTGAGCGCGTGAGCGGTCCCGGCGAGGTCCTCGTCGGCCTGGCGATCCTGGTCGGGCTGCTCGGGGTCGTGGTGCAGGTGCTGCCGGGCGCGCTCGTCGTGCTCGGCGCCGTCGCCGTCTGGGCGGTCGTGACGGGCGGGACGGCCGCGTGGGTCGTGCTCGGCGTCGCCGTCGCGGCCACCGTCGTGTCGGGGGTCGCGAAGTACCTCGTCGCCGGCCGGTACCTGACCCGCACCGGGCTGCGGAACCGCACCCTCGGGTGGGGCGGGCTGCTCGGCGTCGTCGGGTTCTTCGTCATCCCGGTGGTCGGGCTGCCCGTCGGCTTCGTCGGCGGGGTGTACCTCGCCGAGCGGTTGCAGGAGCGGCACGGGCACCCGGAGGCGTGGCGGGCCACCGTCGCGGCGATCAAGGCGACGGGGATCACGATCCTCATCGAGCTGGCGGGGGCGCTGGTCGCGACGCTGGCGTGGGTGGTCGGCCTGGCCGTCACCTGAGGCGGTCTCGCCCTGGCGCGAGTTGTACATCTCGGTCGGTCCTGTACGTTCTCGCGTACTCTGGCGGGTATGAGCGAGATCTCCCTGTCCTCGGCGCGGAGCCGGCTCGCCGACGTCGTCGACACGGCGCGCGTCGCGCACGACCCCGTGTACCTGACGCGCCGCGGACGGCGGGTCGCGGCCGTGATCGACGCCGACGACCTGGACCGCCTGCTCGAGGCCGCGGAGGAGCTCGCCGACCTCGCCGCCGCGGCCGCAGCGCGCGAGGAGATGACGGCGACCGGGGCCCCGCCGGTCCCGTGGGAGCAGGTCAAGGCGGACCTCGGGCTCGCCTGATGGGGCGGCGGTACCGGATCGAGCTCGCGCCGGCGGCCGTCCGCGAGCTGCGCAAGCTCGACCCCCCGGCGCGTGCGCGGGTCGCCGCGGCCGTCGAGCTGCTGGCCGAGAGCCCCCGGCCCCCCGGGGCGAAGAAGCTCGTCGGCGGCGACGGCGAGTGGCGTGTCCGCACCGGCGACTACCGGGTCGTGTATGCGATCCACGACGACGTGCTGACCGTGCTGGTGGTGCGCGTGGCCCACCGGCGTGAGGTGTACCGATGACGGCGGCCGCTGGTAACGGCGGCCGCTGGTGTCGGTGGAGGAGCCTAGGCTTGTTCCTGCCATGACGTCGCTCTTCGAGAACCTCCCCAGCCCCCACCTGCCCGGCCTCGCCCTGTCCGACCTGGGCCGCCTGCCGGCCGCCGTGCCGCCGCGCTCGGACGCCCGGGACGACGCCGCAGGTGGTGGGCCTGCCGCCGACCAGCCGGCCGACCACCCCCGCGACACGGGATCCCGCCGTGCCCCGTCGGTCGACGCGGACGCGCTGCTGGTGGGGCTGAACCCGCAGCAGCGCGCGGCCGTGCTGCACCACGGCGGGCCGCTGCTGATCGTCGCGGGCGCCGGCTCCGGCAAGACGCGCGTCCTGACGCACCGGATCGCGCACCTGCTGGCGACGCGGCAGGCGCGCGCGGGGGAGATCCTCGCGATCACCTTCACGAACAAGGCCGCCGCGGAGATGCGCGAGCGCGTCGCGTCGCTGGTCGGGCCGTCCGCGCGGGCGATGTGGGTGTCGACGTTCCACTCGGCGTGCGTGCGGATCCTGCGCCGGGAGGCCGCCACGCTCGGGCTGCGGTCGTCGTTCTCGATCTACGACGCGGCCGACTCGCAGCGGCTGCTCACGCTCGTGGCCCGGGAGCTCGACCTCGACCCGAAGCGCTACCCGCCGAAGGCGCTGGCGTCGAAGATCTCGAACCTCAAGGACGAGCTGGTCGACCCCGACGAGTTCGCCTCGACCTCCGGCGGGTCCTCCGGGAACGACTTCGACCAGGCGCTCGCGCAGGTCTACACCCGGTACCAGCAGCGGCTCCGGCAGGCCAACGCCCTCGACTTCGACGACCTCATCATGACGACGGTCAACCTGCTGCAGGCGTTCCCGGCGGTCGCCGAGCACTACCGGCGCCGGTTCCGGCACGTGCTGGTCGACGAGTACCAGGACACCAACCACGCCCAGTACGTCCTGGTCCGGGAGCTCGCCGGCGCAGGGTCCGACGAGGGCGACGTCCCGCGCGGCGAGCTCACGGTCGTGGGCGACGCCGACCAGTCGATCTACGCGTTCCGCGGCGCGAGCATCCGCAACATCATGGAGTTCGAGGCCGACTACCCGGACGCCACGACCATCAAGCTGGAGCAGAACTACCGCTCCACGCAGAACATCCTGTCCGCCGCCAACGCCGTCATCAGCCGGAACCCGGGCCGCCAGGCGAAGCGACTGTGGACCGACTCCGGCTCCGGCCCGAAGATCGTCGCCTACGTCGCGGACAACGAGCACGAGGAGGCGCGGTTCGTCGCGGAGGAGATCGACCGCCTCGGCGACTCCGACGGCGTGCGGCCCGGCGACGTCGCGATCTTCTACCGAGCCAACGCGCAGTCCCGCGCGCTGGAAGAGGTGCTGATCCGGGTCGGCCTGCCGTACAAGGTCGTCGGCGGCACGCGCTTCTACGAGCGGCGCGAGATCAAGGACGCCGTCGCGTACCTGCGGGCCATCGCGAACCCCGACGACGACGTGAACGTGCGCCGGATCCTCAACGTGCCCAAGCGGGGTCTCGGCGACCGGTCCGAGTCGATGGTCGCGGCGTTCGGCGAGCGGGAGCGGATCTCGTTCGGCGCCGCGCTCGACCGCGTCGACGAGGTGCCGGGGCTCGGCACCCGCGCGGTCACCGGGCTGCGGGCGTTCGCGGAGATGATGTCCGACCTGCGCGGGCTGGCCGACTCCGGTGCCGGCCCGTCCGAGATCCTCAGCGTCGTCCTCGACCGCAGCGGCTACCTCGCGGAGCTGCGCGCCAGCGAGGACCCGCAGGACCAGACCCGCGTGGAGAACCTCGCGGAGCTGCACGCCGTCGCCAGCGAGTTCGAGCAGGCGGAGCCCGAGGGGGACCTCGCGGACTTCCTCGAGCGCGTGTCGCTCGTGGCCGACTCCGACCAGATCCCGTCCGACGACGGCGGGGACGACGCCAAGCCGGACCAGGGCGTCGTCACGCTCATGACGCTGCACACCGCGAAGGGCCTGGAGTTCCCCGTGGTGTTCCTCACCGGCATGGAGGACGGCACGTTCCCGCACATGCGGTCGCTCGCGGACACCGACCAGCTCGCGGAGGAGCGGCGCCTGGCCTACGTCGGCCTGACCCGCGCCCGCCAGCGCCTGTACATCTCGCGCGCCGCGGTGCGGACCGCGTGGGGCGTGCCGAACGAGTTCCCGCCGAGCCGGTTCCTCGACGACCTGCCGGACGAGCTGCTGGACTGGCGCCGGCGGGAGTCGAGCAACGACCGGCTCCGCGGCCCGGGCGGGTTCCTCGGCGGCCGGTCCGGGTACGCGTCGGGCTCCGGCGGCTACGGCTCCGGCTCCGGCGGCTCCGGTGGTTCCGGCGGCGGCTGGAAGAAGAGCTCGGCGGCCTCCCGCGCGGCCGACTCCGCCCCGAAGAAGGCCCCCGGCTCCGGCGGGGCCACGTTCGGCTCCGCGACCCCGCGCCCGGACTCGGCCATCCCGACGCTGGCCGTCGGCGACCGGGTGACGCACGACGCGTACGGCCTGGGCACCGTGGTGCTGGTCGAGGGCGGCGGCCCGAACGCGGTGGCGAAGGTGGACTTCGGCACCGAGGGCACGAAGCGGCTGCTGCTGCGGTACTCGCCGGTCACGAAGCTCTGAGGCGGATCCGTCGCGAGGCGGACGACCCGGGGACGCGTCTCGGGCATGATCGGGTGATGCGCAGCCCCCTCTTCGACCAGGCCAACACCGAGGTCCAGACCGCCGACCGCTACGCCCTCCAGAGCGACAAGATGCTCAAGGTGACGCTCGGCCCGGACGTGCTCGCGGCGAAGGGCGCGATGGTCGCCCACCAGGGCCAGGTGCAGTTCCACCACGAGTCGTCCGGCTCGCTCGCCCGGTTCGTGAAGCGCGCGGTCAGCGCCGACGACCAGGCGCTGATGCGGGTGTCCGGCCCCGGTGAGGTGTTCTTCGCGCGGGCCGCCGAGCACGTCTTCCTGCTGCAGCTCGAGGGCGACGCGATCAGCGTCGGCGGCTCGTCGCTGCTGGTGCTCGACGCGGAGCTGCAGTGGGACATCCACCGCACCAAGGGCGCCGGCATGATGACCGGCGGGTTCTTCAACACCCTCATCCAGGGGCACGGCATGGTCGCCCTCACGTCGCACGGCCAGCCGATGATCCTGGACTGCTCGCAGCAGCCGACGTTCGTGGACCCGAACGCCGCCGTGTGCTGGTCGGCGAACCTCACGCCCGGTGTGGTGTCCAGCATGAACATGAGCTCGATGCTGCGCGGCGGCTCCGGTGAGGCGTTCCAGTACGCCTTCCACGGCCCGGGCTTCGTGGTCGTGCAGCCGTCCGAGGGCTACCCGGTCCCGACCGCCTGACCCCCGGGCCGCCGCGCGGGGCGGTCAGGCCGCGGTGCTCGCCGAGATCCGGGACGTGACGTCCGCCGCCAGCGCGCGCGGGTCGACGCCGCACCGCAGCAGCAGCGCGTGGCCGTCCGTGTCGGTCAGCCGGATCACGGCGAGCAGCACGTGCCCCGCCTCGATCCGCTTGTGCCCGAGCCGGATCGCCTCGCGGAGCGCGACCTCCAGGCTCTTCTTCGCCTCCCGGGTGAACGGGAGGTGCCCGGTCGGGCGGCGGCCGCGCGTGTCGGCCCGGTCCAGCGCGCCCGCGCCGAACACGGTGTCCGCCTGCCGCCGCACCGCGTCCAGGTCGATGCCCAGCGCGGCGAGCGCCTCGGCGTCGAGGCCGTCGCGGTCGAACCGGTCCAGCAGCATCTGCCGGTCCGCTCCGTGCGCCGCGAGGGCGGCCGCGGCCGGGTCGTCGACGGAGGCGACCGCGACGACCAGGTGGGCGGGCGTGATGCGGGGGTCGCCCAGGTCGCGGGCGATCTCCTGCGCCTGGACGACGGACTGCCGGGCGCCGGTGGTGAACCTCTCGAACATGACGGTCTCCTCGGTCGTGCGGGGGTCAGCGGCGGTGGTGCTTCTGGTGGACGGCCTGGCGGCTGACGCCGAGCGCGTCCGCGATGTCCTGCCAGGACCAGCCGAGCTCGCGGGCCCGGGCCACCTGGAGGGTCTCGAGCCGGTCGGCGAGCACGCGCAGGGAGCGCACGGCGCGCAGCCCGGTGGTGGGGTCGCCGGCCGCTGCGGCGGCCAGGGTGCCGGCGGCGTCGTCGGGGCGCTCGGTGCTCGTCATGCGTCAATCCTGCTTGACACGATGCGCGGGTGTCAACCCGCCTTGACGCACCGTTCGCCCGCCGGCCCGCCCCGCCCGCGGTTCCACACGAGACCGCGCCCGTCGCGCGGGAGTGCGCCCCCTGGACCGGGCGCAGTCCCGTGGACCGGGCGCAGTCCCGTCGGGGGGGGCAGGTCCGCGCGCGGGGCGCCCGTGCCGCCGCGCGGGGAGGCGCGTCGGCCATGCGCCCCGCGTCACATATCTCGACGTGGAGATACTTGTGCCGGGCCGGGCTACGATCGTCCGCGGCAGAGCAGCCGGACCCCTCCGGGGGGCGCAGGGCGAGGGAAGGACCGCAGCAGGTGGACCTGTTCGAGTACCAGGCACGCGACATGTTCGAGAAGCACGGGGTACCCGTCCTGGGAGGGATCGTCGCCACGACACCCGCCGAGGCGCGGGCCGCGGCCGAGACCCTGCTGGGCGCCGACGGCGCGACCGGCGTGGTGGTCGTCAAGGCGCAGGTGAAGACCGGCGGGCGCGGCAAGGCGGGCGGTGTGAAGCTCGCCCGCTCCGCGGAGGAGGCCGAGCAGCGCGCGGCCGAGATCCTCGGCATGGACATCAAGGGCCACACCGTGCACCGCGTGATGATCGCGGCAGGCGCCCGCATCGCGACGGAGTACTACTTCTCGCTGCTGCTCGACCGCGCCGAGCGTCGGTACCTCGCCATGGCGAGCGTCGAGGGCGGCATGGAGATCGAGCAGCTCGCGGTGGAGCGCCCCGAGGCGCTCGCGAAGGTCGCCGTCGACCCGCGCGTGGGCATCGACCAGGCGAAGGCGGACGAGATCGTCGCCACCGCCGGCTTCGACGCCGAGGTCGCGCCGAAGGTCGCCGCGGTGCTGCAGAAGCTGTGGGACGTCTACCGCGAGGAGGACGCCACGCTCGTCGAGGTGAACCCGCTGGTGCTCACCGAGGACGGCGAGGTGATCGCGCTCGACGGGAAGGTCACGCTCGACGGCAACGCCGAGTTCCGCCACGACGACCACGCGGCCCTCGAGGACGCCGCCGCGGCGGACCCCCTCGAGGCGCGCGCCAAGGAGAAGGACCTCAACTACGTCAAGCTCGACGGCGAGGTCGGCGTGATCGGCAACGGCGCGGGGCTCGTCATGAGCACCCTGGACGTCGTCGCGTACGCCGGGCAGCAGCACGGCGGCGTGAAGCCGGCGAACTTCCTGGACATCGGCGGCGGTGCCTCGGCCGAGGTGATGGCCGCGGGGCTGGACATCATCCTGTCCGACCCGCAGGTCAAGGCCGTGTTCGTCAACGTGTTCGGCGGGATCACCGCGTGCGACGCGGTCGCCAACGGCATCGTCGCGGCGCTCGGCATCCTGGGCGACCACGCGACCAAGCCGCTGGTGGTGCGCCTCGACGGCAACAACGTCGTCGAGGGCCGCCGCATCCTGCGCGACGCCGACCACCCGCTCGTCACGCTGGCCGAGACCATGGACGGGGGCGCCGCCGAGGCCGCCCGCCTGGCCGCGACCGCCTGACCACCGACCTCAGAGACGAGAGACAGCGAACCATGGCGATCTTCCTGACTGCGGACTCCCGGGTCATCGTGCAGGGCATGACCGGGTCCGAGGGCAGCAAGCACACCACCCGCATGCTGGCGTCCGGCACCACCGTCGTCGGCGGCGTGAACCCCCGCAAGGCCGGCACCAGCGTGGAGTTCCCGCGCGGCGACGGCTCGGGCCTCACCGTCGCGATCCCGGTGTTCGGCTCCGTGCAGCAGGCCGTCGAGGCCACCCGCGCGGACGTGTCGGTCATCTTCGTGCCGCCGGCCTTCACCAAGGCCGCCGTCATCGAGGCGGTCGACGCGGGCGTGCCGCTCATCGTGATCATCACCGAGGGCGTCCCGGTCGCGGACACCGCGGAGTTCTTCGCGTACGCGCAGGCCAAGGGCGTGCGCCTGCTGGGCCCGAACTGCCCGGGCCTGATCAGCCCCGGGAAGTCGAACGTCGGCATCATCCCGTCGGACATCACCGGCCCGGGCCGCATCGGCCTGGTCTCGAAGTCCGGCACGCTGACCTACCAGATGATGTACGAGCTGCGGGACCTCGGGTTCTCGACGGCGGTCGGCATCGGCGGTGACCCGATCATCGGCACCACCCACATCGACGCCCTCGCGGCGTTCGAGGCGGACCCGGAGACCGACCTGATCGTGATGATCGGCGAGATCGGCGGCGACGCCGAGGAGCGGGCCGCCGCGTACATCAGCGAGCACGTGACCAAGCCGGTCGTCGGCTACGTCGCGGGCTTCACCGCCCCGGAGGGCAAGACGATGGGCCACGCCGGCGCGATCGTCTCGGGCTCCGCGGGCACCGCGCAGGCGAAGAAGGAGGCCCTCGAGGCGGCCGGGGTGAAGGTCGGCACCACGCCGACCGAGACCGCCGAGCTCGCCCGGGCGCTGCTCTCCTGACCCAGCGCGACGGGGGCACCCCCGCCCGCACCACCCGGACCGCCCTGTGCGCGACGCCATCCGCGCCGCGCCGGGGCGGTTCGGCGTCCCCGGGGCGCGCGGCGGCGACCATGAGGGGGTGAGCAGCGCACCCGGCACCCGCCCCGACGGCCGGGCTCCCGGGACCCTCGGGAGCCGGCAGCGCCGCCGCGTCCTCGAGGACGCCGGGACGCCGCGGTTCTTCACCAGCGACCTCGACGGTGCGCCGCGCTGGGTCGGCGGGATGCTCGCCGGCCTGCAGGCGGCCCTGCTGTCCCTGCTCGTCGTGGTGCTGCCGGCCGTGGCCGCGTACGTCGCCACCTCGGCCGCACCGGCGACGTCCGGCATCCCGTGGACGCGGGCGGTGTCCGTCGCCGCGGGGCTGTGGCTGCTCGGGCACGGGGTGCCGCTGACCCTCGCGCCGAGCGTGACGCTCGTGCCGCTGGGGCTGACGGCGCTCGCGGTGTTCGGCTGCTACGCCTCCGCCCGGCGCTCGGGGTACGCGACCCGGTCCGCGCTCGGCGCCGGGGTCGCGGCGTACGTGGGGGTCGTCCTGGTCGTCGGCCTCGCCACCGGGACGTCGCTGCTGCACCTCGGTGCGGGCCTGCTCGGCGGGGCGGTCGTGGCGGTGCTCGGCCTGGGCGCCGGGCTGCTGTGGCGGCCCGAGGCGCCCCGGCTGCGGGACGTGCTGGAGCCCGTGCGGGCGCGGCTGCCCGAGCCGGTCGCGCACGGCGTCGCGGCGGGGACGACGGCGCTCGCCGCGCTGGTCCTGCTCGCCGCCCTGCTCGCGACGGCGTGGGTGCTCACGGGGCGCAGCGCGATCGCGGAGATCGTCGGGTCGCTGCGGCTGGACGCCGTCGGCGGCATCGTGCTGGCGCTCGCGGAGCTGGCCTACGTGCCGACGCTGGTGCTGTGGGCGCTGGCGTGGCTGGCCGGGCCGGGCTTCGCGGTGGGCACGGACACCCTGTTCAGCGTCGGGGACGTGCACGCCGGCGCCCTGCCCGCGGTGCCGCTGCTCGGTGCGCTGCCGGCGCCGGACGTCGTGGGCGGCGTGCTGGTCGTCGTCCCGGTGGTCACGGTGCTGGCGGGGGCGGTGGTCGCGGCGGTGCTGCGCAAGCGGCTCGTGACCGTGCGCGCGCTCGACCCGCTCGTCGCCGGGCTGACGGCCGCGGCGACCGCCGGGCTGGGCGCGCTGGTGCTCGCGGCCCTCGCCCACGGCGGGATCGGGCCCGGCCGGATGGCGGACCTCGGGCCCGCGCCGGTGCTGGTCGGGCTGGCGGTCGCCGCCGGGGTCGCGATCGGCGCGCTGGTCGTGCTGCTGCCGGGCGACCCGCACGTGCGGGCGGGCGTGGTGGCGGCGGCGCGGCGCGCGGCCGGGGGCGCGTCGGGCGCGGTCCGGCGCCGGACCGCCGACGACGAGGGCGACGCTGCCGGCACCGCCGCCTCCCCGGCGCCGGGGGACACGGCCGGCTGACCGCTCGACGGCAGGGCGACGACCGCTCGACGACGCTCAGGGCGCCGTCGCGAGCCCCGTCATCTGCTCGACCGCCTGCCGGTAGTCCCGCTCGCACGTGGCCCGCGCCGACTCGGTGAGCGCGCCCTCGAGGCAGCGCTGGCGGTCCGTGACGGGTCCCCACGCGACGAGCGACGACAGCATCCCGGCCAGGAGCAGGCCCGTGAGCAGCAGCCCGCCGACGAGCATCGGCAGCAGGCCGCCGCGCAGCCGGGCCACCGCCACGGTGCGCAGGGCCCGGGCGCCGGCGAGCACGGCGCCGACCAGGAACAGCACGGTCGCCGCCTGCCAGGGCAGCGGCAGCAGGCTCGCCGCGACGCCGGCCACCAGCCACACGCCGAAGTGCCGCACCAGGCGGCCCACGCGGGCCAGGGTCTCGGGGTCGGGCGGCGGCGCGGGCGTGCCGGGCTCCCGGGCGGTGCCGGGGACGTCCGAGCCGGGTGCGGTCCCGGGCGCGTCCACGCCCGGACCGGCGCTGCGGTCCGTCGCGGGCGGGGCGTACGGGTTGCTCACCCGAGCATTCTCGCGCATCCGCTCCCGGCGGCCGCACGGGCGGGCGGGCCGGTTAGGGTTCCGCCCATGACTGCCCCCGACGCACCCCGTCCCGCCACCCGCACGGGCGGCCGCCTGGTCGTCCTGGTGTCCGGCGGCGGCACCAACCTGGCCGCCCTGCTCGCGGCCCACGCCGAGGACGGGTACCCGGCGCGGGTGGTCGGGGTCGTCTCCGACCGTGCGGACGCCGGGGGGCTCGCCCTCGCCCGGGACGCGGGGGTGCCGGCGGCCGTGGTCGCCCCCGGCGACTTCGACGACCGTGCGGCGTGGGACGCGGCGCTGGCCGACGCGATCGGGGTGTTCCGGCCCGACCTGGTCGTCTCCGCGGGGTTCATGCGGATCCTCGGCGCGCCCGTCCTGGACCGGTGGCCCGCCCGGGTGGTGAACACGCACCCGGCGCTGCTGCCGTCGTTCCCCGGCGCGCACGCCGTCCGGGACGCGCTGGCGTTCGGCGCGAAGGTCACCGGCTGCACCCTGCACGTGGTGGACGCCGGCGTGGACACCGGGCCGGTCGTCGCGCAGGTCGCGGTCCCCGTGCTGGACGGGGACGACGAGGCGACGCTGCACGAGCGGATCAAGGTGGCCGAGCGCAAGCTGCTGGTCGACTGGGTGGGGCGGATCGTCGCGGACGGGATGCGCGTCGAGGGCCGGGAGGTCACCGTCGGGCTCGGGTAGGCTCGACCCCGGTCGTGACTGGCGCGAGGTGGAACTGACCACCGGGGAGCGGCCGCAGCAGTCCCGCCGTCGCACCGTTCGCCTGGGTGCTCGGGTCCTGACACCGTGGCACCCCCGTGGTGCCCGCCCGACCCGGAGGACCGCATGTCCCACGACCTCGCCCCGCTCCCGACCGTCGCCGACCCGGCCGCCGACGCCACCCGCCGCCCCGTGCGCCGGGCGCTGCTGTCGGTCTACGACAAGTCCGGGCTCGTCGAGCTCGCCACCGCGCTGCACGAGGCTGGAGTCGAGCTGGTGTCCACCGGCTCGACCGCCGGCACGATCGCCGCCGCGGGCGTCCCGGTGACCCGGGTCGAGGACCTCACCGGCTTCCCGGAGTGCCTGGACGGCCGCGTCAAGACGCTGCACCCGCGGGTGCACGCGGGCATCCTCGCGGACACCCGCCGGCCGGAGCACCTCGCCCAGCTCGACGAGCTCGGCGTCGCCCCGTTCGAGCTGGTCGTGGTCAACCTGTACCCGTTCACCGCGACGGTGGCCTCGGGCGCGACCCCCGACGAGTGCGTCGAGCAGATCGACATCGGCGGCCCGTCCATGGTCCGCGCGGCGGCCAAGAACCACCCCAGCGTCGCGGTCGTGGTGGACCCCGCCGGGTACGGGGCCGTGGTCGAGGCCGTGCGCGCCGGCGGTTTCACGCTCGCCGAGCGCACCCGGCTCGCCGCGCAGGCGTTCGTGCACACCGCGACGTACGACGTCGCCGTCGCGTCCTGGATGGGCAACGTCGCGACGACCACCGACGAGGTCGACGGCGTCGGCACGGGCTTCCCCGCGTGGGTCGGCGCGACGTGGGAGCGGTCGGACGTGCTGCGCTACGGCGAGAACCCGCACCAGCGCGCCGCCGTCTACACCTCGGGGCACGGTCCCGCCGGGCTGGCCCAGGCCCAGCAGCTGCACGGCAAGGCGATGAGCTACAACAACTACGTCGACGCCGACGCCGCCTGGCGTGCCGCGCACGACCACGAGGGCCCGGCCGTCGCGATCATCAAGCACGCCAACCCCTGCGGCATCGCGGTCGGCAGCGACATCGCCGACGCCCACGCCAAGGCGCACGCGTGCGACCCGGTCTCCGCGTTCGGGGGCGTCATCGCGGCCAACGGCACGGTCACCGCGGCCGCCGCCGCGCAGATCGCCGAGGTGTTCACCGAGGTCGTCGTGGCCCCCGCCTACGAGCCCGAGGCGCTGGAGATCCTGCAGCGCAAGAAGAACATCCGGCTGCTCGTGGTCGACGGCGCGCCGTCCGGCGGCGTCGAGATCCGCCCGGTGAGCGGCGGGCTCCTCATGCAGCAGGTCGACCGCGTCGACGCGCCCGGCGACGACCCGGCGACGTGGACCCTCGCGGCCGGGGACGCGGCCGACGGGGTGACGCTCGCGGACCTGGCGTTCGCGTGGCGGGCGGTGCGCGCGGTGAAGTCGAACGCGATCCTGCTCGCCGACGGCGGCGCGTCGGTGGGCGTGGGCATGGGCCAGGTCAACCGGGTCGACTCCTGCCGGCTCGCGGTCGAGCGGGCCAACGCCGGGGACGCCGAGCGGGCGCGCGGCGCCGTCGCGGCCTCGGACGCGTTCTTCCCGTTCGCGGACGGCCTGCAGGTGCTGCTCGACGCCGGCGTGCGCGCGGTCGTCCAGCCCGGCGGGTCCGTGCGCGACGAGGAGGTCGTCGCGGCGGCCCGGGCGGCGGGCGTGACGCTGTACCTGACCGGGACGCGGCACTTCGCCCACTGAGCCGGATCAGCAGCACGAGGCCGTCGCCCCCGGATTCACCCGAGTGGCGGCGGCCTCGCCGCACGCGCCGGGTGATCGGCCATAATGCATCGCACCGCCCCCTGCGCACCGCCGCGCGGGCCGGCCGGTCGACGGGAGGGCAGGCATGCGTCGCGGGACGAACCTGCCCCGGATGGGCGACTTCAACCAGACCGTCGTGCTCGACGCGATCCGGCGGGCCGGCGACGGGCTGGCGCGCGCGGAGGTCGCCCGGCGCACGGGTCTGTCGGCGCAGACCGTCACCAACGTCGCGCGCCGGCTGCTGGACCTGGGGCTGGTCGTCGAGGAGGGCGAGGCCGTCCGGTCCGGCCCGGGGCGCCCGGGCACGCTGCTGCGGCTCAACCCGCTCAGCCGGTACGCCGTCGGGGTGCACCTGGACCCGGCGACCATGACCTTCGTGCTGCTGGACCTGTCGGGTGCGGTGGTGGCCCGGGCGCAGCGCCCCACGCCGGTGCCGGAGGACCCGGGCGCGGTGCTGGACGGCCTGGTCGCGGAGATCGAGGGGCTGATCGACGGGGCCGGCGTGGACCGCGACCGCGTGCTGGGGGTGGGCATCGCCGCGCCGGGCCCGATCGACGTGGAGGCCGGGGTCGTGCTGGACCCGCCGCACCTGCCCGGGTGGCACGACGTGCCGCTGCGGGACGCGGTGGCCGAGCGGACCGGCCTGCTCGCGGTGCTGGACAAGGACGTGATCGCGGCGGCGTGCGCGCACCTGTGGCACCACGACGGGCAGCACGCGTCCGACTTCGTGTTCTTCTACTTGGGCACCGGCGTCGCGGTGTCGACGGTCCTGCGGGACGAGGTGGTGCGCGGGATCTCGGGGAACGCGGGGGAGTCGGGGCACCTGATCGCCGACCCGGACGGCGCCCGCTGCTGGTGCGGTCGGCGCGGGTGCCTCGGTGCGGTGCTGCGTGCCGAGGCGCTCGCGGAGCAGGGGCGCGCCGCCGGGGTGCCGCTGCCCGGGTGGGGGGACGGCACCGACCCCCGCACCGTGGACGACGCGGTGACGGCGCTGTGCGCGGCGGCCGACGCCGGAGACCCCGCCGCCCGCGACGTCCTGCGGCTGGCGGGGCGACGGGTCGCGATGGCGGCGGGCGTGCTCACGGACCTGCTCGACGTGGGCGCCGTGCTGGTCGGCGGCCCGCTGTGGGACCGCGTGGCGCCGCACGCGACCGTGGCGCTCGAGGCGGAGGTGGCCGCGCACCCCGTGCCCGGCGGGCACGGGGTGACGGTGGCGTCGTCGGCGTTCGGCCCGCAGGTCGCCGCCGTCGGCGCGGGGTGCATCCTGCTGGGCCGGGCGTTCACGCCGCGCCCGTCCGACCTGCTGCTGGTCAGCTGACCGCGAGCACGACCTTGCCGCGCGCGGCACCGGCCGCCAGGTGGTCGATCGCGGCGCCGGCCTCGTGCAGCGGGTAGCTGCGCTCGACCGCGGGGACCAGGCTGCCGTCCGCGAGCGCGTCCCGGAGCGTCGCGAGGTCCGCGGGGTTCTCCCGCGACACGACGCTGCGCAGCCGGTGCCGCACCAGGGGGTCGAGCAGCGCGGCCCGGGCCTGCCGCGCGAGCCCGCCGCCCACGACGGTGCCGCCGCCCTCGGAGCCGACGAGCACCAGCGCCCCGCGCGGCGCGAGGAGCCGCCGCAGGTCGCGCAGGGGGGTGAGCCCGCCGGTGACGAGCACGGCGTCGTAGCCGGTGCCGGGGGCCGCGGCGTCGTCGCGGTCGACCACCGTGGCGGTGCCGAGGGCCCGGAGGGCGTCCAGCTTGCCCCGCGACGCGGCAGCGGTCACGTGCGCCCCGGCCCGCGCCGCGAGCTGCACGGCGAGCGAGCCGACCCCGCCGCCGGCGCCGAGCACGAGCACCCGGGAGCCCGCCGCGACCCGGCCGCTGCGCAGCGCGTGCAGCGCGGTGGTGCCCGCGGTGGGCACGGCGGCCGCCGCCTCGGACGGGACGCCGGCCGGGAGCACGGCGAGCCGGCGCTCCCGCGACGCCGCGATTTCGGCGAACGCCCCGTCGCCGCAGCCGACCACCCGGTCGCCGACGCGCAGGTCGGTGACCTCCGGGCCGACGGCCTCGACGGTGCCGGCCAGGTCCATGCCGAGCCCCGGCCGCCGCGGCCGGCCCACGCCGAGCGCCAGGCGGGCCACGGACGGCAGCCCGGTCATCAGGTGCCAGTCGCCCATGTTGACCCCGGCGGCGGCCACCCGGACCAGCACGCCGTCCGCCGTCGGCGGCGGCAGCTCCCGGTCGACCACCCGGAGCACCGACGAGTCCCCGTACCGCTCCCGCACCACAGCCCTCATGACGCACCTCCGTCCGTCTCGTAGAAGAACACCTGGTCGATCGGCCGCCCCAGGGCGCGCGCGATCTGGAACGCCAGCTCGAGGGAGGGGGAGTACCGCCCCTGCTCGACGGCGATGACGGTCTGCCGCGTGACGCCGAGGACCTCGGCGAGCTGCGCCTGCGTCAGCCCGCGCTCGGCGCGCAGCGCCCGGATCGTGTTCGTGACGGACGTCGGCCTCACCACGGCCCGAACCCCCGCCGGAACGCGACCAGCCGGGCGGTCGCGGACAGCACCGCGGAGAGCACGAAGCCGAGGTAGAGCACGTTCGCGATCCAGAAGGTGTCCGCGTCCGCCAGTGCGAGGGCCAGCCCGCCGACCCCGCCGAGGACCAGGAAGCCCTGCCCCACGTGCTCGCCGAGCCGGTCGATCTGCCGCTCCCGCTCGTCCTGCGAGGCGCGCTCGCCGCGGGCCGCAGCGCCGAGGACCATCCCGGCGACGATGCCGGCGAGGAGCGCGCCGCCGACGCTCGCGAGCAGGGGGCCGACGTACGCCACGTCGGGGAGTGCGCCGCCGTCGAGCCGGGACAGGACGACCGCGAGGTAGGTCGCGTAGCCGAGCACCGCGATGACGAGGTACGCCCAGGTGTTCTGCTCCCGGAACGACACGCTGCCTCCTGATGTCAAAGATGTTTGACATGACCGTAGGCCGGGCCGGGCTGCGATGTCAAACATCTTTGACATGTCGAGGTCGGCGCGGCGGTTCGTCCGGGTTCGTCACGGTTGCGTCACGGGTCGACCGCACCCCTTGACAGCAATTCATCGAGTCGATGTAGTTATCCCGTCCGCGGCAGCGCCGCCCGGACGGTGCACGTGGAGCAAAGGAGCATCCATGCGTCTGCAGATCCCCATCGCCACGACCGGTGTCCTCGTCCTCGCGCTCGCCGCGTGCAGCAGCGGGGGCGACGAGGGCGGCGGAGGCGACGACACCACCATCACGGTCGCCTACCAGAAGACCGCGCAGTTCGTGCAGCTCGACGACCTGCTGCAGAAGGCGAAGACCGAGTACGAGTCCGCCAACGAGGGCATGACCGTCGACCTGGTCGCGATCGAGGCCGAGCAGGACCAGTACTTCACCAAGCTCGCCCTGATGAACGGGTCCGCGGACACCGC
Source organism: Cellulomonas hominis (assembly GCF_901521055.1). GTDB lineage: Bacteria > Actinomycetota > Actinomycetes > Actinomycetales > Cellulomonadaceae > Cellulomonas > Cellulomonas endometrii. Next base: position 18,440 of record NZ_CABEGA010000066.1, read on the forward strand.
GCCCGACGTCATCTACGAGGACACGTTCCAGATCCGCTCCGACGCGGCGGCGGGCTACCTGCAGCCGATCGACGAGTACGTCGAGGCGTGGGAGGACTGGGAGCAGTTCCCCGACACCGCGCGGGAGGCCGGCCTCGGCGACGACGGCAAGGTCTACGGCGTGTCCATGGGCACGGACACCCGCGGCATCTACTTCAACAAGGACCTGTTCGCGCAGGCCGGCCTGCCGACCGACTGGCAGCCCGAGACCTGGGACGACATCCTCACCGCGGCCCGCACGATCAAGGAGAAGCTGCCCGACGTCACGCCGATCAACGTCTACTCCGGCAAGGCAGCCGGCGAGGCCACCACGATGCAGGGCTTCGAGATGCTGATGTACGGCACCGAGGACGAGCTCTACGACGCCGACAGCCAGAAGTGGCTCACCGGCTCGCAGGGCTTCGTCGACTCGCTCGCCTTCCTGGAGACCATCTACTCCGAGGGCCTGGCCCCGTCGCTCGACATCGCGCTCGACTCGTCGGTCGGTGCGCGCGTCGCCACCGAGCTGCTGCCGCAGGGCAAGCTCGCCATGGCGGTCGACGGCTCGTGGCTGCCCGGCGGCTGGATCACCGGCGACAACGCCTGGCCCGAGTGGGAGCAGACCATGGGCATGGCCGCGATGCCGACCCAGGACGGGCAGGAGCCCGGCTTCACCTCGATGTCCGGCGGCTGGACGCTGGCGGTCGGCGCGCACGCCGGCGACCCGCAGGCGGCGTTCGACTTCATCTCGGTGGCCCTGAACCGCGAGAACTCGCTGAAGTACGACACCGAGAACAGCCAGATCGCCGTGCGCACCGACGTCGCCGAGGACCCGGAGTACCTGAGCTACAACCCGTCGTTCGAGTTCTTCAGCTCCCTGGTCGAGTACACGCACTTCCGCCCGGCCACCCCGGACTACTCGCAGATCTCCTCCAACATCCAGGTCGCGGCGGAGTCCGTGGCGACCGGGCAGGCCACGCCGGAGGAGGCAGCGGCCGCGTACGACGAGGGCCTCGTCTCCATCGTCGGCGAGGACGCGACGGAGGCCGCGGGCTGATGACGTCCGCCACGATCGCCGGGACGGCGGCGGGCCCGGGGCAGTCCCGGACCCGCCGGCGGCCCGGCCGGACCGCGCTGCGGCTGCTGCCGCTGCTGCCCGCGGTCGTCCTGATGCTCGTGTTCCTCGCCGGGCCGGTGCTGTGGTCGTTCTACGGCTCGCTCACCAACCAGGCGCTGACCGGCTACAAGGCCGCGAACCCGCAGTTCATCGGGCTCGACAACTACACGGCCCTGCTCGGCGACGACGGGTTCTGGAAGGCCGTCGTCCTCACGGTGGTGTTCGTCGGCGCGTCCGCCGTCATCGGGCAGAACGTGCTCGGCATGGCGCTGGCCCTGCTGCTGCGCGCCGCCGCGAAGCCGGTGCGGGCCGTGGCGTCCGCGATCGTCGTGGTGGCGTGGGTGCTGCCGGAGATCGTCGCCGCGTTCGCCCTCTACGCGTTCTTCTCGACGGACGGGACGCTGAACAACGTGCTCGGCTGGTTCGGGCTCGAGGGCCCCACGTGGCTGATCTCGGTCCCGATGCTGGCGGTCATCCTGGCCAACATCTGGCGCGGCACCGCCTTCTCGATGATGGTCTACGGCGCGGCGCTGTCCGAGGTCCCGCCCGAGATCACGGAGGCCGCCGCGATCGACGGCGCCACCGGGCCGCAGCGGTTCTTCCGGATCACCGTGCCGATGATCCGGCGGTCCATCTCCACCAACCTCATGCTCACCACCCTGCAGACCCTCGCCGTGTTCACCCTGATCTGGGTGATGACCGGCGGCGGCCCGGGCACCGACTCCTCGACCCTGCCGGTGCTGGCCTACCAGGAGGCGTTCAAGTTCGCCCAGGTCGGCTACGGCACCGCCATCGCCACGGTGACCCTGCTGGTCGGCGCCGTGTTCTCGATCGTGTACATCCGCGTGCTCAAGCCGGAGGTCGACTGATGACCGCGCTCACCGCCCCCACCGCCACGGCGGCCGCCGGGCCCCGGCGCGCGCGGCGCGTCCCGTCCGTGGCCTCCCCGCGCCGGCGGACCGGCCGGGCGCTCGTGAACCTCGCCCTCGTCCTCGTGGGCGTCGCGTTCCTCGTCCCGCTGGCGTGGATCGTGCTGGCGTCGCTCGACCCGGCGGCCACGGTGTCGGTCAAGCTCCCCGAGAGCGTGACGACCGACAACTTCACCGAGATCCTCACCTGGGACCAGACGTTCCGGCCGCTGTGGAACTCCACCGTGATCTCGGGCGGCACCGCCGTCCTCACCGTGATCGCGTCGGTGCTGGCGGCATACCCGCTGTCCCGCTACCAGATGCGGTTCCGCAAGTCGTTCCTCTACCTCATCCTGTTCGGCACCTGCCTGCCGATCACCGCGATGATGGTCCCGGTCTACGCGCTGTTCGTGAACCTGGGCCTGCTCGACTCGGTGCCCGGCACGGTGTTCTTCCTCGCCGCGACGTCCCTGCCGATGGCGATCTGGATGACCAAGAACTTCATGGACTCCGTGCCGGTGTCCCTGGAGGAGGCCGCGTGGGTGGACGGCGCCGGGTCGATGACCGCCCTGCGCCGGATCGTGGTCCCGCTGATGCGTCAGGGCATCGCCGTGGTGTTCATCTTCGTGTTCACGCAGGCCTGGGGGAACTTCTTCGTCCCGTTCGTGCTGCTGTTCTCGCCGGTCAACCAGCCCGCGGCCGTCGCGATCTACAGCTTCTTCGGCACCTACGGCACGGTCGCCTACGGCCGGCTCGCGGCGTTCTCCCTGCTCTACTCCGTCCCCGTGCTCGTGCTGTACCTGCTGGTGCAGCGGTTCTCCGGGGGCTCGTTCGCCATGTCCGGGGCGGTCAAGGGCTGACGCCAGCCCCTCGGCCCCGCCC
>NZ_CABEGA010000067.1 GCF_901521055.1 Cellulomonas hominis
TGGTCGCGCCCGGCCTGGACGAGACCGTCTCCGACGGCGCGCAGATCGTCGTCCGGCACGGCCGCGAGCTCGAGGTCGAGGTCGACGGCCGGCAGCAGACCGTGTGGACGACGGCCCTGACGGTCGGCGAGGCCGTCGAGGGCCTGGGCCTGCGCGACGACGAGACGCTGCTGTCCGCGTCCCGCTCCGCCTCCGTGACCCGCGAGGACCTGCTGCGGGTCTCGACGCAGAAGACCATCCACCTCGCGGTCGACGGGCAGGTGATCGACGGCGTGACCAGCGCCGGGACGGTCCGCGACGCCCTGCGGGAGATCGGGCTCGTGCTGAACGAGGGCGACCGGGTGTCGGTGCCGCTCGACGCGACGGCGACCGACGGGCTCGTCGTCCTGGTGACGCGCGCGGCCACCGCCGGCGAGACGGTCACCGAGGCGGTGCCGTTCACCGAGCAGGAGGTCGAGGACCCCACGCTCGTGAAGGGCACCCGGGAGGTCGAGACCCCGGGACGCGCGGGCGTCCGCACCACCACGTACAGCACCGCGACGGTCGGCGGCGCGGTCGTGGACCGGCAGGTCGTGGCCTCGGCGATCACCGTCGAGCCCGTCACCCAGGTGGTCAAGGTCGGCACCATGGAGCTCGCGTCCGGCGTGGACATCACCGTGTCGCCGGGCAGCGCCCAGGAGCTCGGCAAGCAGATGGCCGCCGAGCGCGGCTGGGGCGACGACCAGTTCGCCTGCCTGCTGCAGCTGTGGAACAAGGAGAGCGGCTGGCGCATCGACGCGGAGAACCGGTCCTCGGGCGCCTACGGCATCCCGCAGGCCCTCCCCGGCTCGAAGATGGCCAGCATCGCCGCGGACTGGCGCACCAACCCGGCCACCCAGATCACCTGGGGCCTGAACTACGTCGCGGGCCGGTACTCCACCCCCTGCGGCGCGTGGTCCGCGTTCCAGTCCAAGGGCTGGTACTGACCCCCCGGTTCTGATCGGGGACCCCCGGCGCTCTGACCTGCGCCCGCGCAGCGAGCACTTGGCACGAGGTCACGAATGGGTTACGGTCGCGTGTCGCTCGTGACAGACCGGTAGTCCGGGACCACGGGCATCCCGCACGACCCGCGCAGCAGCGCGCGGGAGCATGACCGCCGGATCGGGGATCCGGGACCGTCGGGTGCAGCACCTCCCTCCAGGTGCCGCCACCGCCGCAGGGCCTCCGGGCCCGGGCACCGTCGGGCGCCGCCACGCGCGGTGCGCCCCGCCCCCCGTGCCCGGGACCGTCGTCGTCTGGAACCACGTGACCTCCTTCCTCCGCCGCGCCCGCACGCGCCTCGCCGCCACCTCCGCCGCCCTGGGCACCCGCGTCGTCCGCAACACCACGGACGCCCCGGCTGCCGACGGCACCGAGCCCACCGACGAGCGCCGGTCGCGCCGGGGACGCGTGCGCCTCGTCGGCGCCGCGACCGCCGTGGTCGTGCTCGCCACCGGTGGCGTCGCCGTCGCGGACGCCCACAAGACCGTCACCCTCGACGTGGACGGCGTCACCACGACGGTGTCGACGTTCGCCGGGAGCGTCGACGGCCTGCTCGAGGAGCAGGACCTCGACCTCGGGCAGCGGGACACCGTCAGCCCCTCCGGCGCCCTGCGCGAGGGCGTCGACGTCGTCGTGCGGCACGCCCGCCAGGTGACCGTCGAGACCGACGGCGCGCAGGAGACCGTGTGGACCACGGCCCTGACCGCCGACGAGGCGCTCGAGATGCTCGCCACCCGCGGCGACGACGTGCGCCTCGTCGCCTCCCGCTCCACCGCGGGCGGGCGGCCGGACCTGTCGCTCGAGCTCACGCTCGACGGGCCGGCGGACGTCGTGGTCGACGGCCGGACCCTGACCGTGCCGGACGGCAGCACCACCGTCGCCGACGCGCTCGACCGGCTGGGCATCGCGCTCACCCCGCTCGACCGGGTCAGCGTCCAGCACACCGGTGACCGGGTCACCGTGGTGATCAACCGGGTCGTCGTCCAGGACGTCACGACCACCCACGAGGTGCCCTTCAACGCCGTCGAGCAGGACGACCCGTCGATGTTCATCGGCGAGTCCGAGGTCACCACGGCCGGCGTGGCCGGTGTGCGGACCGTCGTCGAGCGGGTCACCACCGTGGACGGCGTCGAGACCGCCCGCGAGCCCGTGTCGGACAACGTGACGCAGGCGCCGGTGGACCAGGTCACGAACGTGGGCACCACCAAGAAGCCGGTCGCGAAGGCCCCGGCGACGAGCGCGGCCCCCTCGACCGGCGGCACCCCCGCGGTCGGCGGCGGCGACGCGGCGGGCCTGAACTGGGCCGCCCTCGCGGCGTGCGAGTCGGGCGGCCGCGTCAACGCGGTCTCCGCGAGCGGCAAGTACCACGGGCTCTACCAGTTCTCGGTGAGCACGTGGCAGGCCGTCGGCGGCGCCGGTCTCCCCTCCGAGGCCTCGGCCGAGGAGCAGACCGCCCGCGCGCAGGCGCTCTACAACCGCTCCGGCGCCGGGCAGTGGCCGCACTGCGGCCCCCGCCTGTTCTCCTGAGCAGGTGAGCCCGCCGGTGGGCCGCACGCCGCGGCCCGCCGGGTAGGCTCGCCCGCATGTCCTCCAGCAACGGCCCCGTCGCACCCGCGGCGGGGCCGTTGCTCGGTCCGGCGGAGATCCGCGCCCTCGCCGAGCGCGCGGGCATCCGGCCGACGAAGACCCTCGGGCAGAACTTCGTGCTCGACGGCGGGACGGTCCGCAAGATCGTCCGGCAGGCCGACGTGGTGCCCGGGGAGCGGGTCGTCGAGATCGGCCCCGGCCTGGGCTCGCTGACGCTGGGCCTGCTCGAGGCGGGTGCCGACGTCGTGGCGGTCGAGATCGACCCCGTGCTCGGGACCCTGCTGCCCGAGACGGTCCGCCGGCACGTCCCCGGGGCGGACGTGCACGTCGTGGACCTGCCCGACGTCGTGCCGGGTCCCGCCGACGCGCCCGACCCCGGCCCGCCTGCCGTGCCCTCGCTCACCGTGGTCCGCGGCGACGCGCTGGACGTGCGGGCCCTCCCCGGCCGCGCGCCGACCGCGCTGGTCGCGAACCTGCCGTACAACGTCTCCGTGCCGGTGCTGCTCACGTTCCTCGAGCGGTTCCCGACCCTGGAGCGGGTGCTCGTCATGGTGCAGGCGGAGGTCGCGGACCGCCTGGCCGCGCCGCCCGGCAGCCGCACCTACGGCGTCCCGTCCGCCAAGGTCGCCTGGTACGCGTCCGCCCGGCGCACCGCGACGATCGGCCGCTCGGTGTTCTGGCCCGCGCCGAACGTCGACTCCGCGCTCGTCCGGATGGACCGGCGCCCCGCGCCCGCCACCTCCGCCACGCGCGAGGAGGTCTTCGCCGTGGTCGACGGCGCGTTCGCCCAGCGCCGCAAGATGCTCCGGTCGGCGCTCGCGTCCCTCGCCGGCGGGGCCGAGGCGGCGTCGGCCGCGATCGCCGCGGCGGGGGTCGACCCGCAGGCCCGGGGCGAGGCGCTCGACGTGACGGCCTTCGCGCGCGTCGCCGAGCAGCTGCGCGCGGCCCGCTGATCCGGCGCCCTGGCGCACCCTCCCGGCCGGTCCCGAGCGCCCGGCCGACCTCGCGCCGGACGTGCCCGGACCTGGCACAGTGGGTGCCGTGACCGACCTGCGCCTCGCTCCCCGCACCGGACGTGAGGTGCGCGTCCGCGCCCCGGGTAAGGTCAACCTGTCCCTGCGCGTCGGCTCCCGTCGGCCCGACGGGTACCACCCCGTCGCCACCGTGTTCCAGGCGGTGTCCCTCTACGAGGACGTCGTCGCGTCGCGGTCGGACGGCCTCGAGGTGACGGTCTCCGGCCCGCAGGCCGCGCACGTGCCGACCGACGGCAGCAACCTCGCGCTGCGCGCCGCCCGTGCCCTGGCCCAGCGCACCGGCGTCGACGAGGGCGTGCACCTGCACCTGCACAAGGGCGTCCCCGTGGCGGGCGGCATGGCCGGCGGGTCCGCCGACGCCGCGGCCGCGCTGCTCGCGTGCGACGCGTTCTGGGGCACCGCGCTCAGCCGCGAGGAGCTGCACGAGGTCGCCGCGGAGCTCGGCTCCGACGTGCCGTTCCTGCTGATGGGCCAGACCGCCGTCGGCTCCGGCCGCGGGGACCTGCTGACCGCCGCCCTGTCCCGCGGGGAGTACCACTGGGCGTTCGGGGTCCGGGACACCGGCCTGTCGACCGCCCGGGTGTACGAGGAGCTCGACGTGCTCGGCACCGGCCGCGAGGAGCTCGACGCGGACGGGGACGTCGCCCTGCTGCAGGCGCTGCGCGCCGGGGACGCCCCGGCCGTCGGCGCCCTGCTGCACAACGACCTGCAGGACGCCGCGGTCGAGCTCGCCCCCGGCCTGGTCGAGACGCTGTCGGTCGCCGAGGACGCCGGCGCGCTCGGTGTCGTGGTCTCCGGGTCCGGCCCGACCGTCGCCGCGCTGGCCCGCAGCCGGCAGCACGCCCTGGTGATCGCCGCCGCCATGACCGCGGCGGGGGTGGCCGACTCCGTCCTCACGGCCTCCGGGCCGGTGCCGGGCGCGCGGGTGGTCGCCGGGTCCGACGTGCTCTGAGCGTCCCGGACCGGCGCCCGCGTCAGCCCTGGACCACGTCCCCCGAGCCGTCCACGTCGGACGCCACCTCCGGGTCGCCCGTGTACCGGACGGTCCCCGAGCCGCTGATCGCCACCGCGAGCCGCCGCTCGGAGTGCACCGAGATGTCCCCCGAGCCCTCGATGGACGTGTCGGCCTCGTCGGCCCGGAGGTCCTCGGCGTCGATCTCGCCCGACCCCTCGATCCCGAGGTCCACCGACGCGGCGTCCCCGGTCAGCTCGATGTCGCCGGAGCCCTCGATGCCCGCCTGCAGCTCGTCCGCGTCGATGCCCTCCAGCACGATGCTCCCCGAGCCCTCGATGAGCACCCGCAGCTGCCCGCCGGTCACGTCCGAGCCGGTGACGTCCCCGGAGCCGGAGATGACCAGCTGCTCGAGCTCGCCGATCACCAGCTCGTACTGGATGTCGCCGAGCGTCGAGAACCCGAACGTCGACCGCGAGTCCAGCACCAGGACGCCGTCGCGCACCTCCGAGACGAGCCGGTCCTGCGTGCCCTCCGAGGCCCGGACCGTCAGCGACGGGGTGTCGCCGCGCCGCACGGTCAGGTCGCCGGAGCTCGCGAGGTCCACGGCGCGCACGTCCTGGATGTCCACCTCCCGCTCCACGACCGGGCCGCCCGCCCCGCCCGCGCACGCGGTGAGCCCGAGCACGATCCCCGCACCGACCGCTCCTGCTGCCGCCGCCGTCGCCCGCCGTGCCATGGTCCGTCTCCTCGTGCTGCGCGCAGGGCCGTCCCCGCGTCCTCACCACGAGCCTGGCAGCCCGGCACCCCGCGGCGACATCAGGGACGCCCCTGAGCCGACCCTGGGGAGAACCCCCGGGTCGCACCCAGGGTGCGCTCAGCCGCGGGTCAGGCCCACGTCGGCGGCAGGCCGAGCGCGGGCCGGGCACAGGTCAGCTGTCGAGCCGCGTCAGCCCCTTCCGCAGACCGCGCACCGCCTGCGCGATCCGCTGCTCGTTCTCGATCAGCGCGAACCGCACGTGCCCGTCGCCGCCCGGCCCGAACCCGACGCCGGGCGAGACCGCCACGTCGCACTCGCGGACCAGCATCTCCGCGAACTCGATCGAGCCCATCTCCCGGTACGGCTCCGGGATCCGCGCCCACGCGAACATCGTGCCGCGGGGCCGCAGGATGTCCCAGCCGATCCGGCTCAGCCCGTCGACCAGGGCGTTGCGCCGGCTCTCGTACACGGCGCTGAGCTCGGCCGGGTAGTCGAGCGCCTCGTTCAGCGTGACCGTCGCCGCGATCTGGATGGGCTGGAACGTGCCGTAGTCCAGGTAGGACTTCAGCTTGGCCAGCGCCCCGACGACGTCGGACCGGCCGACCAGGAACGCGACCCGCCAGCCGGCCATCGAGTACGACTTGGTCATCGAGTACAGCTCGACGGCGACGTCGGTCGCGCCGACGCACTGCATGATCGACGGGGGCGTCCAGCCGTCGAAGCACATGTCCGCGTAGGCCAGGTCGTGCACCAGGACGACGTCCCGCTCGCGCGCCCAGTCGACCAGCCGCTGCAGGTCGTGCAGCTCGACCGTCGTGGTCGTCGGGTTGTGCGGGAACGACAGCACGATCACGCGCGGCTTCGGCCAGCCCAGGTCCCACGCCTCCATCACGCGGTCCACGTAGCCGGCGCCGTCCGTGCCGTCGCCGATCGGCACCTGCCGGGCGTCCGCCCCCGCGAAGTACGGGCCCCAGATGTGGATCGGGTACGACGGGGTCGGCACCAGCGCCGCGTCCCCGGGCTGCAGCAGCACCCACATGAGGTGGCTGAACCCCTCCTTCGCGCCGATGGTCGAGATGACCTGCGTCTCGGGGTCGAGCGTCACGCCGAACCGGCGGAGGTAGTGGTCGGCGACGGCCTGCCGGAGCTTCGGGATGCCGCGGGACGCCGAGTACCGGTGGTTGCGGGTGTTCTGCGCGGCCTCGGCCAGCTTGTCGACGGCGATCTGCGGGCTGGGCAGGTCCGGGTTGCCGAAGCCGAGGTCCACGACGTCGCGGCCGGCGCGGCGTGCCTCCACCTTGAGCGTGTCGATGATCGTGAAGACGTACGGCGGCAGGCCGGGGATGCGACGGAACTCCATGGGCAGACGCTAGCGCCGGGGCGCCACCGCGTCGTGGAGGACCTGCGCAGGTGCCGTCGAGATCAGCGGGTGCGCGCCGTGAGCGCCGCCGCGTACAGGTCGCGCTTCGGCACGCCCGCGACCTGGGCGATCTCCGCGACCGCGTCCTTCAGCCGCTCGCCGGCGTCCGCGCGTGCCAGCACCTCGGCGACCAGCTCCGCCGTCGACGGCACCTCCCGGGCGGGCGCCCCGGCGACCACCACGGCGATCTCACCGCGGACCTCGCCGGCGGCCGCCCACGCCGCGAGCGCCCCGAGGCCGTCCCGGACGACCTCCTCGTACGTCTTGGTCAGCTCCCGGCACACCGCGGCGGGCCGGTCCGCGCCGAACGCCGTCGCCATGTCCGCGAGCGTCGCGGCCAGCCGGTGCGGCGCCTCGAAGAACACCATCGTGCGCGGCTCCCGCTCCAGGGCGGTGAGCGACCGCAGCCGCTCCCCCGGCCTGCGCGGCGGGAACCCCTCGAAGCAGAACCGGTCCGTCGGCAGCCCGGACAGCGCCAGCGCCGTCAGCACCGCGCTCGGCCCCGGGGCGGCGGTGACCGTCAGCCCGGCCCCGACCGCCGCCGCGACCACCCGGAACCCCGGGTCCGAGACGGCCGGCATGCCGGCGTCGGTCACGACGAGCACCGTGCCGCCGCCCGCGACGACGTCCAGCAGCTCCGGGGTGGTCGTCGCCTCGTTGTGCTCGTGGTGGCTCACCACGCGGCCGCCGACGGTCACCCCCATCCGGGTCGCGAGGGCCCGCAGCCGGCGCGTGTCCTCCGCGGCCACCACGTCCGCCTCCTCCAGCAGGCGGCGCAGGCGCGGCGAGGCGTCCTCCACGTTGCCGATCGGGGTCGCGGCGAGCACGAGCCGGCCGGCGCCGGCGGGACGGGCGGAGGGGGAGGTCACGCGGGCCAGCCTGCCACGCCGGGAGGCGCACAGGTCGCGGCCCGGCGCCGCCCCTACGATGACGACCGTGCCGCAGCCCGACGACCAGCCCGACGTGCCCGGTCCCCGCGACCCCGCCGGGCAGGCGGACGGACCGGTCGAGGCACCGGACGCCGCGCCGGATGCCCGCCCGCACGCCCACGCCCACGCCGACGGCCCCGCGCTGTCCACCCACGACCGCCTGCTCGTCACCCTGCTCGGCACCCGGACCCTGCTGCTCGGCGCCACGCGGCGCGCCCGGCTGACGGGCTGGCTGTGGCCCCTGGCGGTGACCCTGCTGGGCGGCGTGCTCCGGTTCTGGGACCTGGGCCGCCCGCACGAGCTCGTGTTCGACGAGACCTACTACGTGAAGCAGGCGTACTCGCTGCTGACCCAGGGCTTCGAGGGCCAGTGGGGCGACGACGCGAACGCCGGGTTCGTGGCGGGCGACGCGTCCGCGCTGCGCACGTCGGCGGAGTACGTGGTGCACCCGCCGGTCGGCAAGTGGCTGATCGCGCTCGGCATGCACCTGGGTGGGGGCTTCGAGTCGTCCGCGGCCTGGCGGCTCGCGTCGGCGGTCGCCGGGACGCTCGCGGTGCTGATGGTCGCCCGGATCGGGCGGCGGCTGTTCGCGTCCACCGCGCTCGGCACCGTCGCCGGCCTGCTGATGGCCGTCGACGGCGAGGCGATCGTGCACTCGCGCACCGGCCTGCTGGACGGCTTCGTGATGGTGTTCGCGCTCGCCGCGTTCGGGGCGCTGCTGCTCGACCGGGACCAGGCGCGGCGCCGGCTGGCCGCAAGGACCGCGGCGCTGCTGGACTCGGGCGCGGCGCTGGGCCTCGGCCCGCGGCTGGGCGTGCGGTGGTGGCGGTTCGCGGCCGCCGTGCTGCTCGGGCTGTGCATCGGGACGAAGTGGTCCGGCCTGTACTTCCTGGCGGTGTTCGGGCTGCTGTCCGTCGCCTGGGACGCGTCCGCGCGGCGGTCCGCCGGGGTCCGGCACTGGCTGCCGGCGACGCTGTGGCGCGACGCCGTGCCGGCCGGCCTGGTCATGGTGCTCACCGCCGCGGTCACCTACGTCGCCACCTGGTGGTCGTGGTTCGCGCACCCCGGGTCGTACCTGCGGCAGTGGGCGGAGGAGCACCCCGGCGAGGGGGTGACCTGGCTGCCGCCAGCGCTGCGCTCCCTGTGGCACTTCCACACGGAGATGTGGCAGTTCCACACGACCCTCACCGCGGAGCACGCCTACGCCGCGCACCCGCTCGGCTGGATCCTCCAGTGGCGCCCGACGTCGTTCTACTACCCGAAGACCGTCTCGGGCCTGACGGGCGACGCCGCGGAGCTCGCCTGCGGGGCGGGCTCCTGCTCGCAGGCGATCACGTCGCTCGGCAACCCGGTGATCTGGTGGCTCGGCGCGCTGGCCGTGCTGGTCGCCCTGTGGTGGCTGCTGGTCCGCCGCGACTGGCGGGCGGGTGCCGTGCTGTCCGGCATCGTCGCCGGGTGGGTGCCCTGGTTCGCGTACGCCCACCGGACGATCTTCACGTTCTACTCGATCGCGTTCACGCCGTGGGTGGTCCTCACCCTCGTGTACGTCCTGGCCCTGCTCGTGCAGAGCCGGGACCCCGTGCAGCGGCGGCGCGGGGTCGTCGCCACGACCGGGGTGCTCGTGGTCGTGCTCGCGGTCAGCACGTTCTTCTACCCGGTGTGGACCGCGTGGGTGGTGCCGTACGACTTCTGGCACCTGCACATGTGGCTGCCGTCCTGGATCTGACGGGCACCTGAGCGGGCGCTGCCAGGCTCACGACAGCTCGACGGACCAGTCCACCTGCGGGCTCGGGTACCAGGACAGCCCCTGGGCGTCCCAGTACGGCCCGTGCGGGGCGACCCGCGCGGCGAAGTCGTCCCAGTCGCGCAGCTCCGCCGGCGTCCACGCGACCTCCGCGACCGCGGCCAGCCGGGGCAGCAGCATCGTCATCAGGTCGTCCAGGCTGCGCAGCGTCTCGGTCCACACGGTCGCCTCGACGCCGATCACCGAGCCCTCCGGCAGCCCGGGCACCAGCGCCGTGGGCTCCCACTCGTAGGCGTCGCGCAGCTCGATGTGGCCCGCCCACTCCAGACCCAGCTCGGTGTCCCCGTCGTACTTCATGTCGAGGTAGGCCCGCGACCCCGGGGACATCAGCAGCCGCGCACCCGCGCGGGCCGCCGCGACGAACGGCGCCGGGTCCATCCGCGTGTCCCAGAACTGCACGACCGTCCCGGGCTCCAGCGGCGTCGTGGCGATCTCCTGCCAGCCGACGACCTTCTTGCCCGCCGCACGCACCGCGTCGGCGGCCATCCGCACCAGCCGCGCGTACTCCTCGTGCTCCATCGTCAGCACCTCGTCGCCGCCGATGTGCACGTAGTCGCCCGGGGTGACCGCCGCGACGTCGCCGAACACATCGCGCAGGAACGGCTCCGTGGCCGGCAGGTCCGCGCGCAGCTTGCTGAACCCCACGTCGATGCCCGTGTAGGCCTCGGGCGCCTCGCCCGACTCGGTCAGCTCCCCGTACGCGTGCAGGGCGGCGTTCACGTGCCCGGGCACGTCGATCTCCGGGACCACCCGCACGCCCCGCGCCGCCGCGTACGCGACCAGCGCCTCGTACTCCTCCGTCGTGAAGTACCCGCCGGGGTCGCCGTCCACGGCCGTGCCCCCGGACCGGGCCGTCAGCTCCGGGCGGGACGGCAGGTCGATGCGCCACCCCTGGTCGTCCGACAGGTGCAGGTGCAGGACGTTGAGCTTGTACGACCACATCAGGTCGACCACCACGCGCAGGTCGTCGGGCCCGAAGAAGTGCCGCGCCACGTCGACCGACAGCCCGCGCCACCCGTGCACCGGCTCGTCCTCCACGTGCACCGGCCACGCCGCGAACGTCCCGGCGTGCGGGCGCAGCACCTGGTGCAGCGTCGCGATCGCCCGCATCAGGCCCTCCGCGGAGCCCGCGACCAGCTCGACCCGGTCCGCCGACACGTCCAGGGTGTACTGCTCGGCGGCGAGCGACTCGTCGACCACCAGCGCGACGTCCCCGGGCTGGTGCGGCTCCGCGACGTCGCGGTACCGGACCTCCACGGTCGTGCCGGACACCCGGCTCAGCGACTCCGCGGCCAGCACGCCCAGCGACACCTCCGCGGGGCTCACCCCGACGGTGACGGTGGTGGAGGTCTGCACGACGAACGGGTCCCCCGCGCCCTCACGCACCAGACGCGGTGCCGGGACGAGACGCAGGGGTGTGGTCGCAGCGGGCACGACGGTCCTTCCGGACGACGGGACGACGACGGGCGCACTCCGGCCCGGCCCCCGGCACCAGTGTGCCCGCTCGGCACCCGCGACGGGACCGACTCGCCCGCCGCGATCTCGGGCGCTCCTCCCGCCTCCGCGCGCCCACCTGCCCCCACACCCGCGCTGCCGACCCCGCGACCCCGACCCCGGCCCGGCCGGGCTCGGCTCGGCTCGCCCGCTCCCGCGCCTCCCTCGTCGAGAGGGCAGCAGGTGCGGCCTCGGACCGTGCGGTGGCAGCGTCTCCTGCCCTCTCGGCGCGCCCGGTCAGGCCGCGACGCGCGCGGGCTGCTGCTCGGGGTCGGTGGCGGCGAGACGCCGGGCGATGACCGCGCAGGTCGCGAGCTGCAGCTGGTGGAACACGATCACCGGCAGGGCGACGCCCGCGGCAGCGACCGGCCCGAACAGCACGTTCGCCATCGGCAGGCCGGTCGCGAGGCTCTTCTTCGACCCGCACATCAGCAGCGCGATCCGGTCGGCGCGGGACAGCCGCAGCAGCCAGCCGCCGCTCCACGTCGCGAGGAGCATCACGGTCAGGAGCACGCCGCACAGCGCGACGAGCACCACCAGCACGCCCACGGTCAGGTCGTCCCACACCCCTGACGCCTCGGCCTCCGACACCGACCCGTACGCCACGAGCAGGATCGTGCTGCGGTCCGTGATGAGCGTCAGCGGCTTGTGCGCCCGGACCCACGCGCCGATCTTGGGCTGCAGCAGCTGGCCGAGCACGAACGGGAGCAGGAGCTGCAGCAGCGTGGCCCCCGCCGACCCGCCGACGGGCCCGCCGGCGCGGGACATGAGCACCCCGACCAGCAGCGGCGTGAGCACGATGCCCAGCACGTTGGACACGGTCGCGCCGCAGATCGCCCCGGCGACATTCCCGCGGGCGATCGACGTGAACACCACCGACGACTGGATGGTCGACGGCAGCAGCGACAGGTAGAGCAGCCCGGTCTGCAGGTCCTCCGGCAGCACCGAGTCCGGCAGCAGCTGGACGGCGAGGCCGAGCACCGGGAACAGCAGGTACGTGGACGCGAGCATCCCGCCCTGCAGCCGCCAGTTCCGCAGGCCGTCCCAGACCTCGCTCGTCGCCATGCGGGCGCCGTACAGGAAGAACAGGAGCACGACCGCGCCGGTGGTCACGCGGTCGAGGCCGGTGGCGAAGGCACCGGAGGCGGGGGCGAGCAGCCCCAGCAGGAACACCGCGATGATCATGACGACGAGCGGGTCCACCCACGTCTTGATCGCGGTCCAGGTCCGGGACCGCCGGCCTCGTGGGGTCGGGGTCACGTCAGGCACCGGGTCATTCTGCCACCGGCTGCGGCGCGGCCCCGCGTCGAGACCGCGCCCCGGACGGGTGCCCGTACCTGTCGGCGGCGGTGCCCGTCAGCCGGCGGGGCGCACGTCGTACGTGAGGTGCGCGAACTGCCCGTACCGCTCGACGTCGCGCAGGTGCAGCCGGTCCGGGCCGACACGGCGCGGGAGCACGGGCGCCCCGCCGGTGAGCGCCGCGGGCGCCACGCTGACCTGCACCTCGTCGAGCGCGCCCGCGTCGAGGAACTGGCCGGCGAGGTCGCCGCCGCCGATCACCCAGACGTCGCCGTCACCGGCGGCCTCCCGGATCGCGGGCAGGGCGTCCTGGACGGACCCGCGGACGAACCGCACGTCCGCCCCGTCGGGGACGGGGAGGTCGCGCGTGGTGAACACGAACTGCGGCCGGTCGCCGTAGTAGGCCGGCCACTTCTCGGGGTGCGCGAGCAGGTCCTCCTCGCGCAGCACCCACTCGTAGGTGGTCGACCCCGAGACCAGGACCGTCACGCCGGTGAGGAACGCGTCGTGGTCGGGCTGGGACTCCGAGTCGACCGCGAACAGCCAGGCGAGCGAGTTGTCCTCGTCCGCGATGTACCCGCTCAGCGACGTCGCCGTGTTGTAGATGACCCTCATGCTCCGAACCTAGACCGGGGGTCCGACACGGATCAGCGACGGGCCGCCACCGCGCAGATCGCCTCCACCGCGGCCGCGTACGGGTCGCCGCCGGGCCGGGCTGCGACGCCGAGCAGGTGGTCGGTGACGATCCGGGCCAGCAGCGCCCGGAGCACCAGCTGCGGCAGGTCCGGCTCCGTGCGGGGGACGTCGAGCAGCGCGAGCGTGCCGCCCTCGAACGCCAGCGCGTCGGCGATCACCACCGCCGACCCGTACGCGACGGGCCGCCAGTACAGCGACAGGTCGATGACCGCGGGCGGCAGCGCCGGATGCAGCAGCACGTTGCCCGTGAGGTCGCCGTGCACCAGCTGGGAGGACGCACGGACCGGGGCGAGCGCCGCCCGCAACCGGCGCACGTGCGGCACGCCGTCCAGCCCGTCCAGCCCGTCGAGGCGGGCCTCCCCCCACGCGACGCGGTCGGCCACCGCCCACGGGTCGCACCGCTCCGCGAGGAACGCCGGCTCCGGCAGGTGCGCGACGGCGCCGGCGAAGGCCTCGCCCGCGGCGATGACCTCTGCCCAGCAGCCGGGCCGGTGCTCGCCCGGCAGCACCGTCGTCGCGGTCCAGCCGTCGAGCACCAGCGACCCGTCGGCCGCTCGCACGGGAACGGGCAGGCGGACCCGGTCGGAGCGGACGCGCCGCAGGGTCTCCGCCGCCCACTCGAGGCCCGCGACGTCCCCGTCGAGCGGCTTGAGGACGAGGTCGCCGCACCGCCACGACCCGCCCTGACCGCCGGGCAGCGGGATGGGCGTGCCGGCGGCACCGAACGCGTCCAGCACGTGCGGCGCCGGTCGCGCCGGCTGCGTGCTCGCACCGGACGCACTCATGCCCGCCATCCTGCCTCGCGCGCGCGGCACCGGGCCCGCGCCGCACCCGGTGGTCAGCTGGCCCGGCGGTCAGCCGGCCCGGTGGTCAGCTGGCCCGGTGGTCAGCTGGCCCGGCGGTGCGGGGTGCGGCCGAACCCTGCGCGCCGGGACGCCGCCGCCATCCGCTCGAACTCCTCGGGCGTCAGACCCATCGCGGCGATCATCTCCGACTCGAGCCGCGCGTACGCCGCCTGCTCCGCCGGGGTGCGGGGCGGCCGCGCGGCGAAGAACCTCTCGCTGACCTCGGTGAGGCGGGCGTGGTCGATCGGGCGCGTGCTCATGGCCGCGAACGTACCGGCGGCCACTGACACGCTCCCGCCGCGTCGGCGCCCGGTCCCCGGAACGACGAAGGCCCGGGATCCGAGGATCCCGGGCCTTGCATCCGGTGGAGCTGAGGGGATTCGAACCCCTGACCTTCTCATTGCGAACGAGACGCGCTACCAACTGCGCCACAGCCCCTTGAAGCGGTGACAAGCCTAGCACCCACGAGCGGGTGCTCTCGACACGCTACTCGCCGGCCGCCCGTCGCCGCGCGAGGACGGCGTTGAGGTCGATGGAGCCGGTGGGCTCGTCGGTCGCCGGAGCGGTCGTGCCGGCGGGCGTGGCTGTCGCAGCGGGAGCGGTCGCCCCGGCGGGCGCGGCTGCCGTCTCCGCCACCACCTCGGCGGGCGCCACCTCGGGACCGGCCGACGCGACGGCGGCGGGCTCGGCCGCGGCCGTCTCCATGCGGTCGGCGACGGACCGGCGGGGCGCGGCGAGCGTCGAGCCCTCGACCTCGCCGAGCGGCACGGGCTCCCGGCGCGGTGCGGGCGCCTTCAGCGCGTAGGTCGGCTTCGGCACGGCGACCGGCGACCACGTGTCGCCCTCACGGCCACCGTCGCGCACCCGCGCGGTGGCCGCGGCGGGCAGGTCGGCGCGGACCCGCGTGATCGCCTGCGTGTCCTCGATCGACGGGCGCACGGCCCGCCCCTCGGCGCCCTTGCGGCCCGGCCGGGCGGCGCGCTCACGCAGGGGCGCGGTGGCCTCGGCGATGCGGCGCTGCCACTCCTCCTCGGCGGCCCGGCCCTGGACGACCGCGTGCCGGCCGAGGCCGAGCACCCCGCCGAGCAGGACCGTCGGCACGAGGCCGGCGACGACCCCGAGCGTGCTCACGCCGACGATCACCCAGCCGGCCACGGAGGCGACGAGCAGCAGCCCGGCGAGCAGCCCGCGTCGGCGGGCGGCTGCCCCCCGGCGAGCGGTCGCGGCGGCGTGGGCGGCATGCAGCTGCGCGGCGCGGCGGGCGGCGTCGGCGCCGATCCTGTCCTGGGTCCCGTGCGGTCGGTCCACGTGGGTCCCTCCCCTGTCCGTTCCGGCGATCCGGGTACCGGTGCCCGGAGTGAGCAACCCGACTCGCTTGTCCACCGCGCCGCAGTCCGTCCGGATGCTCCGGGCCACGTCCGCGCGCTGCCGCCGTGACGAGCCCTCGGGCCCAGTGACGGCGAGCACCCGCAACGCGTCGGAGAACCGGTCGTCGGTCCGCGACTCGAGCAACTGCTGCCGGTGCCGCAGCTTGTGCGGCACCAGGTACGCGATCCACAGGCCGACCACCACGAGGGCGGCCGGTCCGGCGAATTCGTACACTCCACGACGGTAGGGGCGGTGCGGCCGGTGCTTCCGGACCCGTCGCGGCGTGTCGAGCGGCGTGCCGGGGGAAAATCACACGGGTGTGATTCCGGTCCGCCGCGCCCAGCCTCCCACACCGGGGCGCGTCACGGGTCTGCGCCCGGTCAGGCGGCGCCGCGCGCCCGCACCGCCCGCCAGCGCGCGAGCATGCCGCCGGGGACCTCCTCGGTGGTGAGGGCGAACGTCCGGTGGTCGCACCACACGCCCTGGATGTGCAGGTACCGCTCGCGCAGCCCCTCGTCCCGGAACCCCAGCTTCTCCACGACGCGCAGCGACGGGCGGTTCTCGGGTCGGATGTTGATCTCGACGCGGTGCAGCCCGAGGCCGGTGAAGCAGTGGTCGGTGGCGAGCGCGACGGCCGTCGGCGTGATGCCGCGGCCGGCGACGTGCTGGGACACCCAGTAGCCGATCGACGCCGAGTACAGGGAGCCGTACGTGATGCCGGAGACCGTCAGCTGCCCGACCAGCTCGCCGGCGAGGTCGACGGCGAACGGCAGCGACGTGCCCGAGCGTGCCTGCTTGTCGAGCGTCCGGACGAACTGCCCGAACGTCGGCCTGCGCCCCGTCACCGGCACCGGGGACGTCGCGTCCCAGGGCTCGAGCCACGCGGCGTTCTGCGCCCGCAGCCGCATCCACGCGCCCTCGTCCGAGCGTCGCAGCGGCCGCAGACGCACGTCGCCCTCCGCCAGCACGGCGGGCCAGCCCCGCGACATCAGCCCTCCAGCACCAGGCAGTGCACGACCTGCCCGGCGACGACGGCGGCGTCCTGCTCCCCCACCACGGCGAGGGCGTTGGCGTGGGCGAGCGCGGTGATCGACCAGCCCGCCGGGTCGCCGACGGGCGTGACGCGGTAGCCCTCCGAGGGCGAGCCGACGACGGCGGCGGGCACGAACTCCCGCACCCCGGCGGTCGACGGCCAGCCCACGTCGGCGCGCGCGGCGACGGACGGGCGGAACAGGTCGGTGTGCCCGGCCATCGCACGCAGCGCCGGCCGGACGAACACCTCGAAGGCCACCTGCGCGGCGACCGGGTGGCCCGGCAGCGCGAACAGCGGCACGCCGCCGCCACCGACCGCCGAGTCCCCGACCGTGCCGAACCCGTGCCGGAAGCCCGGAGCCATCGCGACCTGGTCGAACCGCACCGTGCCGAGCGGGGCCAGCACGTCCGACAGCGTGTCGTGCTGCGACTCCGACAGCCCGCCGGTCGTCACGACGACGTCCGCGCGGACCAGCTGGTCCTCGAGCGCCTCGCTCAGCACGGCGCGGTCGTCCGTGACCACGCCGACGCGGACCGGGGTCGCGCCGGTGTCCCGGACGGCCGCCTCGAGGGCGTGCCCCGCCGACTCGTACACGCTGCCGTCACGGCGCGGGGTGCCCGGCTCCGCCAGCTCGGAGCCGATGGACACCAGGACCACGCGCGGCGCCGGGTGCACCCGCAGCCGCCCGCGCCCCGTGGCCGCCGCCACCGCGAGCTGGCGGGCCGCGAGCCGGGTGCCGGCCGCCAGCACGACCGACCCGCGCGCGGTGTCGGCGCCCGCGGACCGCACGTTCTCCCCCGGCACCGGTGTGCGGTGCAGGGTGACGCGGACCGCGCCCCGGTCGGTGTCCTCCGCCGCGACGACCGCGTCCGCACCCGCGGGCACCGGCCCGCCCGAGGCGATCCGGACGGCCTGGCCCGGTGCGAGCCGCAGGGCGGCGGGGTCGCCCGCCAGGACGTCGTGCGCGACGGGCAGGACGACCGGGGCGCCCGGGGCCTGTCCCCGCAGGTCCGCGGTCGCCACCGCGTACCCGTCACGCGCCGCGACCGGCAGCGGCGGGACGTCCGCGGGGGCCGTCACGTCCTCGGCGAGGATGCAGCCCGCCGCGTCGGAGAGCACCACGTCGAGAGGGGCGACGGGACCGACCGCGGCCAGCACCGCCGCCAGCTGGTCCTGGACGGATCTCATGTCGGCATTCTGCCCGGCGGCCGGTCCCGCGCGCGCACGCAGCGCCGCACGCCACCGGCGCGGGCGCCGGCGGGACCGCCCGACGAGGCGCCGCTCCACCCTTTGGTCCTACCGGGGCCCGTACGAGTTTGCGAGACTGGAGCCATGAGCACCGCTGCCCAGCCGTATCCCCACGCGTCCGACGGCAGCACGGTGACCGAGGTGAAGGACGAGTTCCGGGCACTGCTCCGGGCCGCCCGGCAGGCACGGTCCCCCCGACGGCGGGCCGAGGCGGCGCAGGCGCTGATGGCGGTCGTCGAGACCATCCCGGTGCTCGAGGACGCCCGCTGCGTCGCCGTCTACGCGGCCCGGCCCACCGAGCCCGACACCGGCCCGCTGCTCGACGCGCTCGACGCCCGCGGCGTCGAGGTGCTGCTCCCCGTCCTCGGCGCGGGCCTCCAGCGGGAGTGGGCCCGGTACGCCGGTCGCGAGGACCTGCTGCAGCGCGCGCCCGGCCGCCCTCCGGAGCCCTCCACCCCCTCGCTCGGCGCGGACGCGCTCGCGAAGGCCGACGTGATCGTGGCGCCCGCGCTCGCCGTCGACACCTCCGGGACCCGGCTCGGCCAGGGCGGCGGCTGGTACGACCGCGCGCTCGCGCACGCACGCCCGGGCACGCCGGTCATCGCGGTGGTGTTCGCCGAGGAGCTCTACGACGCCACCGTCCGGCCCCTGCCGCGGCAGCCGCACGACCGCACGGTGGACATGGTGGCGACCCCGGAGCGATGGCTGCCGCTCGGCGGCTGAGCGGCTGCGGGACGACGGCCGGCCGCCACCGGGCGCCTGCCGCGGGAATACCGGGCGGGCTGCGTATCATTGGCACTCGGCAGCGGCGAGTGCCAGGGACGCAGGAGGGCGTGAGCCCCCCCGGCGACCGGGCCCGCCGGCCATCCGGTCACGTCATCCGCGGGAGACAGCAGTGCCCACCTACGCCTACACCTGCACCGAGTGCGGCCACGCGTTCGACATCCACCAGTCCTTCAGCGACGCGGCACTCACCGAGTGCCCGAGCTGCGGCGGCCGGCTGCGCAAGGTGTTCTCCTCCGTCGGGGTCGTGTTCAAGGGCTCGGGCTTCTACCGCAACGACTCCCGGTCGAGCAGCACGTCGACCACCGGGGCGGCGAAGTCGACCTCGGGCGCGTCGCCGTCGGCCGGCTCGACCTCGGGCGGCTCGTCCTCGGGCGACGCCGCGAAGCCCGCCGCGTCGACCACGACCTCGTCGTCCTCGGCTGCGTCCTCGTCGAGCAGCAGCGCGGCCAAGCCCGCAGCGGGCTGACGCGGTCGGCGGCGGCTGCCGCCGGAGCTGCGTGCGCCCGGGGCCGAGCGATCGCGGTGTCGCGTGACCCCCGTGCCGCGTGACCCCGGTGCCGAGTGATCGCTATGCCCAGCGACCCCGCTGCCGCGTGATCAGGCGGCACCGAGACGTCCCCAGGGCGTGACGGTACGCCTCGTCCCCAGCACGGCGCCCGGGCCGGGCCCGGGCGGCCGGACGCCGCCTAGCGTCGCGGCATGTCCCTCACCGACCGGCTCCGCCTGAGCTCCCGACGGCGGCTGCACGTCCTCGCGTGGCGCGCCCGCCGCCCGGTCGCAGCACTGTGCGCGGGGCTCGCCGTGCTGCTCGCGGTCGAGCGCGTGCGCCCGCCCGACCCGCCGACCGTCGAGGTCGCCGTGGCGGCACGCGACCTGGCGCCCGGCACCGCGCTGGACCGGGACGACGTGGAGCTCCGCCGCGTGCCGGAGTCGCTCGCGCCCGAGCCGCTGCGCGAGACCGCCGTCGACCTGCTCGGCCGGCGCACCGCCGTCGCCGTCCCCGAGGGGCTGCCGATCGCGGCCGCGCTGCTCGCCGAGGAGTCGGCGACGGGGCCACCCGGGACCGTCGTGGTCCCGGTCCGGTTCGCGGACGCCGGGGTCGCGGGCGTGCTGCGTCCGGGGATGCGGGTCGACGTCGTCGCGGCGGCCGTGGTGGAGGGCGCCGAGCCGGTGCGGCTCGCGAGCGGGGCCGTCGTGCTGTCAGGGACCGGTGACGGCACGCCCGCCGACGACGACGCCGGAGCGGGGGGCGGCGGGCTGCTCGGTGGCGGCGGGAGTGCGGAGGCCGACGTCCCGGTGCTGCTCGCGGTCACCCCGGAGGAGTCGGTGCAGCTCGGGGGCGCTGCGGGCTCCCGGGTGCTCGGGGCGGTGATCGTGGGATGATGCGGCCATTTCGCCTCAGCACCCCGGAGGATCCGACGCCCATGAGCGACGTACTGAACAAGGGCCTGCGCACCGCGACCGACCGGGCTCGCGGGCTGGCCGGCGTGCTGCAGGGGTTCAAGGACTTCGTCTCCCGCGGGAACGCCGTGGAGCTCGCGGTCGGCATCGTCATCGGTGCCGCGTTCACGTCGGTGGTCGGCGCCGTGCAGAACGGGTTCATCAGCCCGCTCATCGGGATGCTGTTCGGCAAGCCGGCGATCACCTGGAAGGTCGGGCCGGTCAACGGCTCGACGATCGACCTCGGCCTGATCGTCAACGCGCTGATCCAGTTCCTGCTGACCGCCGCGGCGATCTACTTCCTCATCGTGCTGCCGCTCAACAAGCTCGCCGAGCGGCGCAAGCGCGGCATCGAGGCGGAGCCCGCCCGGCCCGCGGAGGACATCCTGCTGCTGCAGGAGATCCGCGACCTGCTCGCCGCGCAGACCGCTCCGGCGCTGCGGGACGGCTGTGGTGGCGCGGCTGCCGGCGCGGCCGGTGCCGCGACGGGGACGGCGGCGGGGGGGGCGGGGGCGGCGGGGGGGGCCCCGCCCGCCCCCCCCCCCGCGCCCCCCGCCCCGCCCCCCGGCCCCCGGGGGGGGCGCCGCGCGGAGCGGGCCGATCCCCCTGCGGCGGCGGGGGGGCCCCCCGGGGCCGGGGGGGGCCCCCTCCACCGCCCCCGTCCGGCGCCCTGGCGGGTT
>NZ_CABEGA010000068.1 GCF_901521055.1 Cellulomonas hominis
GGGAGAGGAGGAGAAGGACATGAGGGGGAAGGGGGGAGGGGAGACGAGGGGCGGCATGGCGCGGAGCCGGTCAGTTTTTTTTTTTTCAAGCAGAAGACGGCAGACGGGGTAGCGTGGCGTCTCGTGGGCTGGGAGATGTGTATAAGAGCCGGGGCCCGCCGAGCGGGTGGCCCCCGCCGTCCTGCTCGACGACGTCCGCCGCGCCTACCCCAACGGCCGCGGCACCGTCCAGGCGCTCGCGGGTGTCTCCCTCGCGCTCGCCCCGGGCTCGTTCACCGCGATCATGGGCCCCTCGGGCTCCGGCAAGTCCACGCTGCTGAACTGCGCCGCCGGGCTGGACGCCCCGACGAGCGGGCGCGTCGTCATCGGGGGCGCCGACCTGACCACGATGTCCCCGGACGCGGTGACCCGGCTGCGGCGCGACCGCATCGGGTTCGTGTTCCAGGCCTACAACCTGGTCGGGCACCTCACGGTCGCGGAGAACATCGCGCTGCCGCTGCTCCTCGGCGGCCGCGAGCCCGACGCCCACCTGCGGCGGTACCTGATGGCGGCCGTCGGGCTGGAGGACATGGCGGACCGCCTGCCGGGCGAGCTCTCCGGCGGCCAGGCGCAGCGCGTCGCGATGGCGCGGGCGCTCATCACGCGGCCGGCCGTCGTGTTCGCCGACGAGCCGACCGGCGCGCTGGACTCGCACACCGGCGCCCAGGTGCTGGACGTGCTGCGCAGCACCGCCACGACGCTCGGGCAGACGCTCGTGCTCGTCACGCACGACGCCCGCGTCGCCGCCGCGGCGGACCGCGTCGTGTTCCTCGCCGACGGGCGCCTCGCCGGGCACCTGGACGCGCCGACCGCCGAGCAGGTCACGGCCCGGATGATCGAGCTGGGCCGATGAGCGCCGTCTGGACGTCCGCCCGCTCCGCCGTGCGGGTGCACCGCGCGAGCATGGCCGGCAGCGCCTTGGTCGTGGCGCTCGCGGCCGCCCTGCTCACCGCCACCGGCGCGTGGGTGGAGGCCGGCATCCGGCTCGCGGCCGGGTCGGACGACCCCGCGGCGTCGTTGCTCGTCACCGTCGCGTCGTCGTTCGCCGGGACCGCGGTGCTCATCGCGCTGCTCGTGGTGGCCTCGACGTTCGCCGGGGCGCTGCGCCCCCGCGCCCGGGAGTTCGCCCTGCTGCGCGCCGTCGGGGCGACCACCCGCCAGGTGCGGCAGCTCGTCACCGCCGAGGTCCTGCTGGTGTTCGCCGTCGCGGCCCCGCTCGGCGCCGTCCCGGGGCTGCTGCTCGCGCCGCTGCTCGCGGGGGTGCTGGAGTCCGGCGGCATCGTGCCCGCGGGGTTCACCACCACCGTCACGCCGTGGCCGGTCCTGGCGACGCTCGCGCTGCTGGTGCCCACCGCGCTGCTCGGCGCCCGCCTCGCGGGCAGGGAGAGCGCGCGGCTCAGCCCGGCGAGCGCCGTGCAGCGCTCCGCCGCCGAGCCCACCGGCATCTCCGCGGGCCGGCGGACCACCGCCCTGGTGCTCGCGGCCGGCGGCCTCGCGGTCGCGTTCGTGCCGTTCGTCCTGCCGGGGGTGATGGGCAGCGCCGCGGCGACCACGTCGGCGTTCCTGCTGATCATCGCCGCGGCGCTGCTCGGCCCGCTGCTGGTCCGCTGGGCCGCGGTCCGGGGCCTCTCCCTGCTCGGGCCCCGCGCGGCCGCCGCACCGACGCTGGCCCTCGCCAACGCGCGCGGCTTCTCCCGCCGGCTCACCGGCGCCGTCGTCCCGCTCGCGTTGCTGCTCGCGCTCGGGACCGTGCAGTCCGGGGTGAGCAGCGCGGTCGTCGACGCCGCCGAGCAGCAGGTGCGCGACGCCCTGACGGCGGACCTGGTGGCCGAGGGCCCGGTGACCGCGGAGCAGGCCGCCGAGGTCGCCGCGTCGCCGGGCGTCGCCGAGGCCGCGCGCACCACGCTCGTGCCGGCCGAGGTGCGGATCGAGGAGGAGGACGAGGACATGCCGCTCCTGGACGGCCTGTCGTGGGAGGCGACGGCGCTGCGGACGGTGCCGGTCGAGGGCGACCTCGTGGACCCCGACGTGCGCTCCGGCTCGCTCGCGGACCTCGCGGGCCCCCGCACCATCGCGGTCAGCAGCGAGGCCGCCCTCGGCAGCACCGGGGTCGGCAAGCCGCTCGAGGTGCGCCTGGACGGTGAGCTGACCACGTTCACGGTCGTCGCCGTGTACGAGCGCGGGCTCGGGCTGGGCGACTACCTGGTCGGGGACACGGCCGCGGTCGCCGCGGCCGACGGCCCCGCCGCGACGCTCCTGGTCCGCGCCGACACCCCCGCCGACGTCCCCGCGGCCCGCGAGGCCGTCGAGGCCGCCGGCCTGACGGCGACCGACGTCGACGGCTACGCCCGCTCCGTGCGGGAGGCCGCCGCGGCGGAGCAGGGCCTGTCCACCGCGCTGCTGCTCGCGCTCCTCGCGTTCGTCGCCGTCGCGGCCGCCAACACGCTCGTGTCGCTCGTCACCTCCCGGCGGGGCGAGCTGGCGCTCCTGAGCCGCACCGGGGCGACGCGCCGGCAGCTGCTGCGGATGGTCGCCCTCGAGTCGGGCCTCACCACGGCGACCGCGCTGCTCGTCGGGGCGGCGTGCGTGCTGCCCGCGCTGCTCGGCGTCGGGCAGGGGCTGCTCGGCGTGCCGCTGCCGGTCGTGGACCCGGTGGTCGTCGGCTCGCTCGTGGCGGTGGTCGTGGTCATCGGCCTGACCCTGCCGGTCGCGGCGGCGGTGCGGGCGACGCGGCCGTCCGGGTCACGGGCGGTGTGAACCACGGAGCGTCGCCGCATCGTGTCGCGCGCCCCGGTCCGGAGCAGCTCACCGGACCGGGGCGCTCACCCGTGCGCCCGCCGTCCGGCGCGCCGGGCGAACGCGTCCATGGCCGTCAGCACGCGCGGAGCCTGCCAGAGGCGGTCGCGCCGCACTGCGCTCACGAGCGTGAGGAGCCCTGATGCGGTCAGCTCGTCGAGCGCGTTGCGCGCGCCTCGCGTGGAGACGCCGAGCTCCTGCGCGACGCGTCCGGCGTTGACGACGGGCTGGCGCATCACCAGGTCGATCAGCCGCCACGCCGCGGAGTCGGAGCGGGCGGTCAGGGCCGATCGTGCGCCCTCGCGGATCTCGATCATGTCGTGGGCGAGCTGCCTGCCGTTGATGACCGCCGCGACGGCCGCCTCGCTGGCCTGGAGGACGATGCGGTCGGGGTCTCCCGCGCGGTACGCGGTGAGCGAGTCGAAGTACCCGACCGTGTCCCGCAGGAGCCCGGACGACACCGGCACGGTGGAGCTGCGCGTCAGGCCTCGGCCACGCATGAGCGTGTGCATGATCGCGCGGCCGGTGCGTCCGTTGCCGTCGAGGAAGGGGTGGATCGTCTCGAACTGCGCGTGCGCGAGCGCAGCCTGGGCGAGCGGCGTGACGTCGTCGCGCCCGGCGAAGCGGACCAGGTCCTCGATCAGCTCCGGGACACGGTCGGCGTGCGGCGGCACGAACTCCGCCCCGTGGGGGCTGACGTCCGTGCCCCCGATCCAGACCTGGTCGGTGCGCCAACGGCCGGCGATCTCGGGGTCGGAGTGCAGGAGCAGCGCGGCGTGGGCGGCCAGGATCGTGTCGGCGGTCACGCGCGGGCCGGCCTCGAGCGCGCGCTGCATGGCACGGACGTTCGCGACGACGAGCTCGCTGTTCTCCTTGGCGTCGATGTCGAGCTCCGCGATGGCGATGTTGCGCGCGTTCGACGTGAGCCGCTCGATCTGAGAGGACGAGGCGGACTCGCTGCGCAGCAGGATCGCCGGCATCGGGACGGGGAGAGTCGACATCTCCGTGTCGAAGCGCGCCACCTCCGCGCTCGCGGTCGCCTCCGCGCGCACGGTCGCCGGGTCCAGCCGGACGTCGAGCGCGGCGATCAGCGGGGGGACAGCGGCCGGGTAGGGACGCTCGATCCGGTGCCGCTGCCACACGTCCAGGTGGCCGGGGTCGATCCGGGAGACCCACTCTCGCGGCTCGGAGCCGACCGGCGGCCAGGCGCCCTCGGCGGTGTCACCGGAGCCCTCGGGGGACACGGAGCCGCGCATAGCCTTCCCCATCTCGTCGAGTTACGGAAGGCTAACAGCCTAGCCTTCCGTAGCGTGGCGTCGTGCGGAAGGCTCAGCCCACGAAGATGCAGAACGGGTGCCCGTCCGGGTCGGCGTACACGCGCAGCGGCTCGTCCGGGTCGTCGCGGCGGTCGAACAGCAGCCGCGCCCCCAGCCCCAGGACCCGGTCGTGCTGGGCGTCGAGCGTCTCGGCGTCCGGCACGGTCATGTCGAGGTGCAGCTGCTGCGGGACCTCCGGGTCCGGCCACGTCGGCGGCGTGAGCTCCGGCACCTTCTGGAACGCCAGCGGCCACCGGCCCTCGCCCTGCAGGACCAGCCAGTCCTCGCCGTTCGGGTCGGGCTCGCCGGGCGGGGGCGGCTCGTCGCCGTCGCGGTACCGCAGGCCCAGCAGCTCGCGGTAGAACTCCGCGAGCGACCGGGGGTCGGTGGTGTCCAGGACCGTCTGCACGACCCGTGGGTACGTCGGCCCGCTCGCGTTCGTACCGGTCATCGCGGCCCCTCCTCGCGGTGACGGCGGGCGTCCCGGCCGGGGGCCCGTACCGGGACCCATCATGGTCGCCCCGGTCCGGTCCCGCGACGGCGGGCCGCCCGCGCGGCGGTAGAGTGCGTCTGCGCACGACGTCCCCGCCCGGCTCGCCCTGTTGGGTGCGCGGGCAGACCTCTCACCAGGGAGCACCCACAGGTGACCACCCCCCGCCCCGCTGCGGTCATCGTCCTAGCCGCAGGCGAGGGCACCCGGATGCGATCGGCCACACCCAAGGTCCTGCACACCCTCGCGGGCCGCTCCATGCTCGGCCACGCGCTGGCCGCCGCCCAGGCGCTGGAGCCGCGCCGCACGGCGGTCGTGGTGCGGCACGAGCGGGAGGCCGTCGCGGCCCACGCCCGTGACCTGCTGCCGCAGGTGCTGGTCGCGGACCAGGACGACGTCCCCGGCACGGGCCGCGCGGTGCAGTGCGCGCTGTCGGTGCTCGACGCGGCCGCGCAGGCCGAGGCCGCCTCCGCGGGCGACGGGCCGGGCGAGCCCGGTGCGGCCGCCGGCGTGCTGGTCGAGGGCCCGGTCGTGGTGCTCGCCGGCGACATCCCGCTGCTGGACGGCGGGACGCTCGCGGAGCTCCTCGCCGCGCACGCCGCCGACGGCAACGCCGTCACGGTGCTCACCACCGAGGTCGCCGACCCGACGGGCTACGGCCGCATCCTCCGGTCGTCCGACCCGGCCGACGCCGGCGACGTGGTCGGCATCGTCGAGGAGAAGGACGCCGACCCCGCCCAGCGCGCGATCACCGAGATCAACTCGTCGGTGTACGTGTTCGACGCGGCGGTGCTCCGCGGGGCGTTCGGCCGGCTCGGCCGGGACAACGCGCAGGGCGAGGTGTACCTGACCGACGTGCTGGCGATCGCCCGCGGCGACGGCGGCCGCGTCCGCGCGCTGCGCACCGACGACCCGGTGCTGGTCGAGGGCGTCAACGACCGGGCGCAGCTCGCGGTGCTCCGCGCCGAGCTGAACCGCCGGATCCTGGACGACTGGATGCGCGCGGGCGTGACGGTCGTCGACCCGGCGACCACCTGGGTGGACGTCGACGTGGAGCTCGCGCAGGACGTGACGCTGCTGCCGGGCACCCAGCTGCACGGCGCGACGTCCGTGGCCTCCGGCGCGACCATCGGCCCGGACACCACGCTCACCGACGTCGAGGTGCACGCCGGGGCGACCGTGGTCCGCACGCACGGGTCCCTTGCGGTCATCGGCGAGGACGCGACGGTCGGCCCGTTCGCCTACCTGCGGCCCGGCACCGTCCTCGGCGAGCGCGGCAAGATCGGCACGTTCGTCGAGACGAAGAACGCCGAGATCGGCGCGGGCTCGAAGGTGCCGCACCTGTCCTACGTCGGCGACGCGACCATCGGCGTCGAGACGAACATCGGCGCGGCCAGCGTCTTCGTCAACTACGACGGGGTCCGCAAGCACCGCACGACCATCGGCTCGTACGCCCGGACCGGCTCGGACAACATGTTCGTCGCACCGGTCACCGTGGGGGACGGCGCCTACACCGGCGCCGGCAGCGTGATCCGGCACGACGTGCCGTCGGGCGCCCTGGCCGTGAGCGCCGGCGCCCAGCGGAACATCGAGGGCTGGGTCGTCCGGTCCCGCCCCGGCACGCCCGCCGCCGAGGCCGCCGCCCGCGCCCGCGACGAGCACGCCGAGCTGTCGCCCCAGGCCCGCGCCGAGCGGGAGCGTGCCGGCCGGCCGGAGTCCGGCGCCGGCGTGTTCTCGACGCCCCCACCCGCCCTGCCGGACCACCCGGTCCCGCTGCCCGACGCCCAGCCCAGCACGGAGGACACCGCACGATGACCGGGATCGTCTCGCAGGACGGTGAGAAGCGGCTCGTCCTCGTCTCGGGCCGCGCGCACCCCGAGCTCGCCGCCGCCGTCGCCAAGAGCCTCGACATCGACCTGCTGCCGACCACGGCCTACGACTTCGCGAACGGCGAGATCTACGTCCGGTTCGCGGAGTCGGTGCGCGGCGCCGACGTCTTCGTGCTGCAGAGCCACGCGGCGCCGATCAACCAGTGGCTGATGGAGCAGTTCCTCATGGTCGACGCGCTCAAGCGCGCCTCGGCCAAGACCATCACCGTGATCGCGCCGTTCTACGGGTACGCCCGGCAGGACAAGAAGCACCGCGGGCGCGAGCCGATCTCGGCCCGCCTGATGGCCGACCTGTTCAAGACCGCCGGCGCCGACCGGCTGATGAGCGTCGACCTGCACGCCGCGCAGATCCAGGGCTTCTTCGACGGCCCGGTCGACCACCTGTGGGCCATGCCGATCCTCACCGAGTACGTGCGGACCCGCGTCGACGTGCACAACGTCACCGTCGTGTCGCCCGACGCCGGCCGCATCCGCGTCGCCGAGCTGTGGGCGCAGAAGCTCGGCGGGGGCCCCCTGGCGTTCGTGCACAAGTCGCGCGACATCCGGCAGCCGAACAAGACGGTCGCGAACCGCGTCGTCGGTGACGTCGAGGGCCGCACGTGCGTGCTGGTCGACGACCTCATCGACACCGCCGGCACGATCACGGGCGCCGTCCGGGTGCTCATGGAGGCCGGCGCGAAGGACGTCATCGTCGCGGCGACCCACGGCGTGCTGTCCGACCCCGCCACCGACCGGCTCCAGCAGTGCGGCGCCCGCGAGGTCATCATCACGGACACCCTGCCCGTCCCCGACGAGCACCGGTTCGAGAAGCTGACGGTGCTGTCCATCGCGCCGCTGATCGCCCGCGCCATCCGCGAGGTCTTCGACGACGGCTCGGTGACGAGCCTGTTCGACGGCCAGTCCTGACCGCTGCGTCCCCCGGCGCCACTACCGGCCGCCCGGCACGGTTTCGTGCCGGGCGGCGGCGCGGGTAGTATCGGGGGGTTGCCTCGGCGAGGGACGTCGGACGGTCGCTCCACGACCTGACGGCGGTCCGGCGGACGGCGCGGCCCGCACCCCTGGGGGTGCACGGCCGGCGCCGCGTGCGGACCGCGTCGGTGTCAGTCCGTCCACTCCGTGATCGACAGGGTGGAACGCCTCCGCGTGCCCGTCCAGCGCCCCGCGTCGAGGCCACCACACATCGTCGCCATCGCCCCGTCTGCTCTTTGGAGTCACCGTGTCCGAGATCAAGCTCGCCGCCACCGCCCGCACCGAGTTCGGCAAGGGCGCCGCGCGCCGCCTGCGCCGCGCGCACCAGATCCCCGCCGTCCTGTACGGGCACGGCACCGAGCCGGTGCACGTCGCCCTCCCGGGCCACGAGACGATGCTCGCCGTCAAGGGCGCCGCGAACGCGCTCTTCGAGATCGAGGTCGACGGCACGCCGGTCCTCGCCCTCGCGAAGGACGTCCAGCGCGACCCGGTCAAGAACGTCATCGAGCACGTCGACCTGCTCATCGTGAAGCGCGGCGAGACCGTCACCGTCGAGGTCCCGGTGACCATCGTCGGCGAGTCCGCCCCCGGCACGATCCACATCGTCGAGACGCAGACGCTGACCCTCGACGCCGAGGCGACGCACCTGCCGGAGCACGTCGAGGTCTCCATCGAGGGCCTCGCCGCCGGCACCTCGCTGACCGCCGGCGAGCTGACGCTCCCGACGGGCTCCGTCCTGACCGGTGACGCCGACGTGGTCGTCGTGGCCGTCACCGTCCCGACCGTGTCCGCCGAGGACCGCGCCGCCGACGAGGCCGCGGAGGCCGCCGCCGCCGAGTGATCCGGGCGGCGCGCGGGTGCGCGCCGACGACGCTGGGGACGCCCGGTACCGTGCGACGGTGCCGGGCGTCCGGCATGTCAGGGCGGCTCCGGCGGCCCGCGACGACGAAGGGAGCGGCGCCGCGATGAGCGAGGGGCGCTGGTTGGTGGTCGGCCTGGGCAACCCGGGGCCGCAGTACGCGGGGAACCGGCACAACGTCGGGCAGATGGTGCTCGACGAGCTCGCGCGGCGGACGGGGTCGTCGTTCTCCGCGAAGGGCGGGGTGCTGTCCCGGCGCCCGCAGGCGGCGACCGCCGAGGTGCGGATCGGCACCGGTCCCGGCGGCGTGCCCGGGCCGCGCGCGGTGCTGGCGAAGCCGACGACGTACATGAACACGTCCGGCGGCCCGGTCGCGGCGCTCGCGCAGTACTTCGACGTGCCGGCCGAGCGGGTCGTGATGGTGCACGACGAGCTCGACATCCCGTTCGGCGAGGTCCGGCTGAAGCTCGGCGGCGGCGAGGGCGGGCACAACGGCCTGCGCGACACCACTAAGGCGCTGGGCACCAAGGACTACCTGCGGGTGCGCGTCGGCGTCGGCCGGCCGCCCGGGCGGATGGACGCGGCGGACTACGTGCTGCGGGACTTCGCCAAGGCGGAGCAGAAGGACCTGCCGTGGCTGGTGGACGCAGCCGCGGACGCGGTCGAGCTGCTGGTCACGGAGGGCCTGGAGCGCGCGCAGCTCCGCTTCCACACCCGCACCGCCTGACCCCCACCCGGGCGAGCCCGCCCGCCCGCGCCCCCAGCGCCGCCGAGGTCGTCACTCACGGCCGAGGTCGTCACTCCTGCAGGACGACCTCGTGCCCGAGTGACGACCTCGCGGCATGTCCGGGCCGCGTTCGCGCTGGTCAGGGCGGGTGCGGCGGTGCGTGGGAGGTCGGCGGTGCGGGGCTGCGGCGGGTGTGCCGGGGGTGTCGCTGCACGTCAGGGCGGCGGCGCTCCCCCATATGGGTGTGAAAGGGGTGAAAACGGACAGATAGGGCGGACTGGGACAAACCCGCTGATATAGCCTCAAGTCACACCAACGAGGCCGCCCAGGGGGACCTAGCATGAGCCTGCTCGACGATCACGACGTGACGCGCTCCACCGAGCGCACCGTCGCGGCGCCGGGCCCGGAGACCTCGGCTGAGCACGAGGCCGCCGAACGGCGACGCGCCTCACGCGGACCGCGACTCTCCTGGGCCTCCGACCGGCCTTTCTACGAGCCCCGCGGCACCACGGCGCCCTCCGGCTGGCGCAGCCAGCACACCGCCTACCAGCTCGAGACGCTGGCCCGGGACGTCGTCCTGGCGACCTGCATCCCGACGCTGCTGCTCTTCGCGCTGCACGGCGTCTCCCTGCTCCAGCTGACCTGGGGCCTGGCCATCGGCCTGCTGTTCATCGCGTTCGTCGCGGTCGAGCGCGGCTACGACCGCCAGGTGATCGGCGACGGGCACGTCGAGTTCGAGGCCGTGCTGCGCGGCGGGGTGCTGACCGCCGCCTCGCTGGCCGTGTTCGCGGTCGGCGCCGACGTGGACGTGCCGCGCACCATCGTGTTCCTCGCGCTGCCGCTCGTCGTCCTGGTGCTCATCACGGCCCGGCACCTCTCGCGCCGGGCGCTGCACCGCCGCCGGGCCGCGGGCGAGTCGATGCGCCGGACGCTCGTGGTCGGCGACGCGTCCTCGATCACGCACGTGGTCGACGACCTGCGCGGCCTGCCCCAGTACGGGTACCAGATCGCGGGCGTGTGCGTGCCGTCGTTCGACGGGCCGCTGCCGCCGCTCGGCGCCCCGGTGCTCGGCACGGTCTCGGACGTCGTGCAGGTGGCGGTCGACGGGGAGTTCGACGTCGTCATCGTCACCGGCTCGGAGCTGTCCGGCCAGGCCCTGCGCCGGCTGTCCTGGGCCCTGCAGCGCACGCACACCGAGCTCGTCGTCGCGCCGGGCATCGTCGAGGTGTTCGGCCCGCGCGTCACGCTCGAGCCGACGGCCGGCCTGTCCCTGATCCACGTGAACGCCGCGGAGTCCCGCCGCTCGCGCATCCTCGCGAAGCGGGTGTTCGACACCGCGTTCGCCGCCGGCACGCTGCTGCTGCTGGCCCCGCTGCTGGCGGCCGTCGCCGTCGCCGTGAAGGTCACCAGCCCCGGCCCGGTGCTGTTCAAGCAGACCCGCGTCGGCAAGGAGGGCCGCGAGTTCTCCATGCTGAAGTTCCGCAGCATGGTGGTCGACGCCGAGGAGCGGCTGGCCGAGCTGCGCACGGCGAACCAGGCCGACGGCCCCCTGTTCAAGATGGACCGCGACCCCCGGATCACCCGGGTCGGGCACTTCCTGCGCAAGCACTCGCTCGACGAGCTGCCGCAGCTGCTCAACGTGCTGCGGGGCGAGATGGCCCTGGTCGGCCCCCGCCCGCCGCTGTCGCACGAGGTGGCGCAGTACCGCGAGTCCGCCCGCCGCCGCCTGCTGGTGAAGCCCGGCCTGACGGGGCTGTGGCAGATCAGCGGCCGCGCGGACCTGGCGTGGGAGGAGGCGGTCAAGCTCGACCTGCGGTACGTCGAGAACTGGTCGATCGCCTTCGACCTCATGATCCTGTGGCGCACGCTCTACGTCGTCGTGAGTGGCCATGGCGGTCGGTGAGGGGGTCGCGCTCGCGCACGACTACGCCACGCAGCGGGGAGGCGCCGAGCGCGTCGCCCTGGTGATGGCCGACGCGTTCCCCGGCGCCCCCCTCTACACGACGCTCTACCACCCGGAGGGCACGTTCCCGGAGTTCGGGCCCCTCGACGTGCGGACCAGCCCGCTGGACCGGCTGGGCGTGCTGCGCCGGCACCACCGGCTCGCGCTGCCGTTCCTCGCGCCCGCCGTCCGCGCGACCCCCATCGACGCGGACGTGGTGCTGGCCTCCTCGACCGGCTGGGCGCACGGCTTCCCGACGACCGGCCGCAAGGTGGTCTACTGCCACGCGCCGGCCCGCTGGCTGTACCAGACCGACCGCTACCTGGGCCCCGGGCACGCCTCCGGCTCCGGCGGCGCGCAGCGGTGGATCGCGGCGCAGGCGCTCGGGCTGCTGGCCCCGGCGCTGCGCTCGTGGGACCGGCGCGCGGCGGCGACCGCCGACCGGTACCTGGCGAACTCGACCGTCACCGCCCGCGCCGTCCGCGAGGTGTACGGCATCGAGGCGGAGATCCTGCCGCCGCCGCCCGCCATGCTGCCGGCGGGGGAGGAGACGCCCGTCGAGGGCGTCGAGCCCGGGTACCTGCTCTGCGTCGCCCGGCTGCTGCCGTACAAGAACGTGGACGTCGTGATCGAGGCCGTCCGGCGCACCCCCGGTGCCCGGCTGGTCGTGGTCGGCGACGGCCCGGAGCGCGCCGCGCTCACCCACCTGGTCCGGGACCTGCCGCGCGTCCGCCTCGTCGGCCGCGTGGACGACGCCCGCCTGCGCTGGCTCTACCGGAACAGCGCCGCCCTGGTCGCCGCCTCGTACGAGGACTACGGCCTGTCCCCGCTGGAGGCAGCCGCCTTCGGCCGTCCGTCCGTCGTCCTGCGCGACGGCGGGTACCTCGACACCGTCCGCGACGGCGTCACCGGGGAGTTCTTCGACGCCCCCGAGCCCGACCTGGTGGCCGAGGCCGCCGGGCGTGCGCTCGCCCGCACCTGGGACCCCCGGGTGCTGACGGCGCACGCCGACGACTTCGCCGCCGGACGGTTCGTCGACCGGTTGCACGCGATCGTGCGCGAGGAGCGCAGCGCGGCAGCCGGCAGCGTCCCCCGGCCTGAGCCCGTCCCGACCGAAAGGCGCCCCCGATGACTCTGCAGGACATGTTCCGGACCGTGTGGTTCGGCAAGTGGCTGGTCCTGGTGTCCGTCCTGGCCGCGCTGGGCGGTGCGTACCTGTACGTCTCCCGCCAGGAGCCGCAGTACGCGAGCGAGACCACGGTGCAGCTGGTCGACACCGAGACGCTGGCGACCGCCGGCGTCCGGCTCGAGAGCGACCCGAGCCTCGTGACCAGCGACGACGTAGCCGCCACGGCCGCCGCGGAGCTGGGCGAGCCTGGCCTCGCCGACGAGCTCGCCGCCACCACGTCGGGCGAGTACGTGCTCGACACCCCGACCAGCGTCGTGATCACGCAGACCGGCCCCGACTCGGAGGTCACCGTCGAGCGGGCGAACGCGGTCGCCACGGCCTACGTCGCGCAGCTGCAGGAGCAGTTCGACGCGGACGTCGCCTCGATGCAGGAGCGGCTGGCGACGCTGGCCGAGAGCATCGACCAGCAGCAGCAGGCGATCACGGCCGCCCGCCGCGCCGCCGCTGCCGCCGCCGCGGTCGCGAACCCGAACGCCCAGGTCGACCCGGTGGACGGCCTGCTCGAGGCGCAGTACTCCACGACGATGGAGCAGTACCAGACGCTGTCCGCCCAGCTCACGCAGGCGCAGTTGCTGGCGTCCCCGGCGACCATCTTGCAGAACGCGGTGCACAGCACGCTGGTGAGCGTCCCGGCGACGCTGGTGTACCTGATCGCGGGGCTCGCGGGCCTGCT
Source organism: Cellulomonas hominis (assembly GCF_901521055.1). Taxonomy (GTDB): domain Bacteria; phylum Actinomycetota; class Actinomycetes; order Actinomycetales; family Cellulomonadaceae; genus Cellulomonas; species Cellulomonas endometrii. Next base: position 12,890 of record NZ_CABEGA010000068.1, read on the forward strand.
CGTGGGCATCGGCCTCGCCGTGGTCCGCCGCGGGCTGGACACCAAGGTGCGCACGACGGGTGCGGCCCGCCGCAGCGCCGGTGCGCCGGTGCTCGCCCGCCTGTCCGGCACCGCCACCGCCCTGAAGTCCTACGAGGCCGAGGGCACCCTCCCGGTCGCCCGCCGCGAGGCGACGGCCTACACCCGCTCCATCCGGGAGCTGCGCACCGCCCTGCAGGCGGCGGTGGAGAACGACAGCGGCAGCGCCGTGATCGTCGTGACGGCCGCCGACGTCGAGACCCCGCGCTCGTTCGTCGCCGCGAACCTCGCCGCCTCCTGGGCCCTGTCCGGCCGCAGCGTCGTGGTGCTCTCCGGCGACCTGCGCCAGCCGCGCCTCAACGCGCTGCTGCCCGCGTCGGCCGAGGCGCCCGTGCGCACCGGCCGTGGCGGTGGCCGGGCGCGCACCGCCGCGGTGCCGACCGCCATCCCGCACCTGTCCGTGCACCCGGCCCTGCAGACCGAGCTGGACCCCGCGGACTTCCTGGCGAGCTCCGACGTCCGGGCGCTCGTCGAGCAGCTGCGCAGCACCGCGGACGTCGTCATCATCGACGCCCCGCCGATGCTGGTGGCCGCCGACGCGACGATCCTCGGGTCCTACGCCGACGGCGTGCTCCTGGCGGTGACCCTGGGCCACACCCCCACGGGCGCGGTCGAGGAGTCGGCCGAGCGCCTGCGGGCCGCCAACGCGGCGCTGCTCGGGCTGTCGGTCGACGGCGCCGCCGAGCGCCGGCACGTCACCTACGAGGCGACCTACGCCTACGCCGGGGCCGACGAGCCGGCCGAGGGCGACGCGGTCGCGGGCGAGCACGTCGCCCCCGAGGGTGAGGCGGCGGCGTCCGGCGCCTCCGCCGGTGCTGCGGACGGCGGGACGGGGGACGCCGCGGCGCCCACGGACGGCGCCGCGTCGACCGAGGACGCCGCGACCGACGACGCCGGGACCGGCACCACCACGACCGGCACGGCCGCGCCCGGCACCGCCACGGACGAGGCGCCCGAGGCGGCCGACGACGCCCCGCACGCCGAGGTGCCCGCCCCGCACGGGGACGCCCTGCCCGAGGACGAGGACGACGCGGCGGACCGCCGGTCCGGGAAGGACCGCGCGCCGGTCGGCGTCGAGACGCCGTGACCCGGCCGGTGCGGGTGGTCGTCCTCGACCACACCGCCCAGCTCGGGGGCGCGGAGCTCGCCCTGCTGCGCACCTGCGCGGCGCTCGACCCCGCGCGGGTCGACGTCACCGTGGTGCTGTTCGCCGACGGACCGCTCGCCGGCCGTCTGAGGGAGGCCGGCGTCGCGGTGCGGGTGCTGCCGCTGGACCCGCGCATCGCGGCGACGGACCGGGCCGCGGCCGGGCGCTCGGCGCTGGGCGCGGCGCGGTCGGTGGCCGGGACGCTGCCGTTCGTGGCCCGGCTCGCGCGGCTGCTGCGGGACCTCCGCCCCGACGTGGTGCACACGACGTCGCTCAAGGCGGACCTGATCGGGCTGGTCGCCGCGCGGCTGGCGCGCCGTCCGCTCGTCTGGCACGTGCACGACCGCATCGCCGAGGACTACCTCCCCGCCCCGGTGGCGCGCGTCATCCGGACGGCGGCCCGGCGCGGGCCCCGGCACGTGGTCGTGAACTCGCTGGCGACGGCCCGCACGCTGCTGCCCCTGCCGCGGGGCTGGACGCTCGCGTACCCGGGGCTCGCGCCGGACCAGGTCGCCGCCGACCCCGCCGCCCGCCCCGCGCCCGCCGGTCCGGTGGTCGGCCTGGTCGGGCGGGTCAGCCCGACGAAGGGTCAGCGGGAGTTCGTCGAGGCGTGCGCGCTGCTGGCCGACCGGTTCCCGACCGCGCGGTTCCGGGTCGTCGGCGCGGCGCTGTTCGCGGAGCGCGGCTACGAGGACGAGGTGCGCGCGCTCGTCGCCGCCCGGGGGCTGGCGGACCGCGTGGAGCTGACCGGCTGGGTGGCCGACCCGGTCGCCGCGATCGACGGCCTGTCGGTGCTGGTGCACGCGTCACCGGTGCCGGAGCCGTTCGGCCAGGTGGTCGTCGAGGGCATGGCCCGGGGCGTCCCGGTGGTCGCGACGGCCGGCGGCGGGGTGGACGAGATCGCCGTCGCCGCGGACGGCACCGCGCGCTGCCTGCTGGTGCCGCCGCGCGACGTGACCGCCCTGGCCGAGGCGGTCGCCCGGGTGCTGGACCGCCCGGAGGAGGCCGCCGCACGCGCGGACCGGGCGTGGAAGGACGTGCAGGCGGAGTACGCGATCGCTCGCACCGCCGAGCGCCTCACCGCCGTCTGGGAACGGTGGAACCCGCGGGAGTCCCGCGCGGGGGAGGGGCTCAGCGGGCGGACGTGGCACGGACGCGCGTGAGCACCGCGTCCATCTCCCGCACCCGGTCCGACCACCGCGGGACGTCCGCGGGCGCCGCGCCGACGCCCGCGGGCCGGGGCTCGCCGAGCACCCGGACCACCGCGTCGGCGAGGTTCTGCGGCGAGGCGGTGGTGACCCGGTCCGCGGGCTGGTCCCGGAAGCCCGCGACCGGGGTGCTGACGATCGGCCGCCCGACCGCCAGGTACTCGTAGAGCTTGATCGGGTCCAGGGAGTCGGTGAAGTCGTCGACGACGTGCGGCACCACCAGCACCGCGGCGTGCTGCAGGTAGCCGGGCACCAGCGACGCGGGACGTGCACCGAGCACCAGGGCGCCGGCGGCCTCGAGCCGCGTCAGCTCCAGCGGGTCCAGCAGCGGCGGCCCGACGAGCACGAGCTGGGCGCCCGCGACCCGCAGGTGGGTGGCGAGCCGCAGGCAGGCCTCGACGTCCAGCCGGTCGGGGTGCAGCGTGCCGACGTAGAGGGCGTAGTCGGTGCCCGGCAGGTCGGCGGGGCGGGGCGCGGGCGTCCGGTAGCCGTCGACGTCCACGGCGTTGGTGACCAGCGTGACGGGCCGGTCGGTGCCCTTGGTGCGGGCGAGCGCGGGGGAGCAGACCACGACCTCGGCGCACCGCTCGACCAGCACCTGCTCCGCGGCGCGGATGCGCTCGTGCTCGGCGGGCTCCCGGACGGCGTGCAGCCAGTCGTCGGTGACGTCGTACAGGGCGCGCCAGCCGGTGGCCTCCAGCACGGCCGCGCCGCCGGGGTCGTTCACCCACAGGACGGGGTCCGCCATGCCGAGCCGGCCGGCCACCCGCGCCACCGCCCGGGCCCGGCGCGCGTCGCCGCCGGCGTCGAGCCTCCGGGGCAGCCACTTGGTGGGCCGGTACGCCCACGCCCGTCCCTCCGGGGCACCGTCGTGCGGGCCGAGGCGCCGCAGCCGCCGGCCGAGCGTCGGGGTCGCGCCCCGGCGCAGGTCGTGCAGGTGGTCGACGGCCGGCTCGACGAACAGCACCCGCAGCGCCGGGTCGGAGGCCAGCAGCCCCGCGACCAGGTGCTGGTTGCGCCGCCAGACCTCGTCCCAGGGCTCGAGCGAGACGACGACGAGGTCGCGGCGCGTGGACGCCCCGGGGGTGGTGCCGGGGGTCGTGCGCGTCTCGTCGGTGCCGGTCACGGGGGTCATCCGCGGACCGGGCCGGGCTCGGGCGCGAGCGGCGCGCCCAGCACCGAGCGGTACACCGCCGCGATGCCGTCCGCGTGCTGCTCCAGGCCGAACCGGCGCTGCTGCACGGCGCGGAGCTCCTCGCCGTAGGCGGCGCGCCGCTCCGAGTCCCCGGCCAGCCGGGCGAGCGCCGCACCGGCCGCCGCCACGTCGTCCGGCGGGACCAGCACGGCGCCGTCCGCCGAGCCCACGGTCTCGTCGTGGCCACCGCCGCGGCCGGCGACCACCGGGGTGCCGTGCGCCATCGCCTCGACCACCGACAGGCCGTACGGCTCGTCGCCCCGCGGCGCGAAGAAGATCCCGGCGGCCGACAGCAGCGCGTCCATGTCGGACCGTGCGCCGAGGAACCGCACGGACCCGGCGACGCCGAGCTCGGCGGCCAGCCCCTCCAGCTCGGCGCGCAGGGCGCCGGTGCCGGCCAGCAGCAGCTCCCAGCCCGTGCCGGCGAGCCCGGAGGCCGCCCACATCCGCAGGGCGACGTCGGTGCGCTTCTCGGCCTCCAGCCGCTGCGCCATCAGGACGACCGGGCGGCGCTGCGGCTCCGGCGCTCCTGTGCGCGGCACGGAGGGCACGCCGGGGTGCACGACGGTCGACGGCCCCTCGACGCGGTCGGCGACGAACCGGCTGATCGCGACCTGAGCCGCGAGGCGGGGGCCGACGAACCGCCCGACCGCCGTCCCGACCGCGGACGAGCCCCGGCGCGCGGCGAAGTGCCGGGTGGCGACCACCGGGGCCCGGCCCGCGACGACCGCGGCGAGCTCGGCGGCCGTCATGTGCGCGTGCACGAGCCGGGTGTCGAGCCGGCGGAGCGCGGCGGCGGCCCGCAGCGGCGTCGGGGCCGCCGCCCAGCGGACGCCGGACCCGGCGAGCTCGGCGGGCATCCGGTCGGCGCTGCCACCGAGCACGTGCACCCGCATGCCCCGGGCGTCCTGGGTGCGGGCGAGGGTGGTGACGTAGCGCTCGACGCCCGCGAAGGCGTCGGTGCACACCACGTGCACGACGTCGGGCGTCACGAGTGCTCCCGGTGGCCGACGGACAGGGGGACGCGACGGCGCCGGGTGGCAGCCCGTCGTCGCCCGCGCCCGACCGGCTGGCGTGCGCCTGGGCGCCGAGGCAGATGCCGGCGATCACGAACGGGATGGACACCTGGGCCGCCACCCAGAACAGGTCGAACTGCCCCTGCACCAGGCGCATCAGCACCAGGACGAACGCGAGGGTCCCGTACCGGGCGTCGACCCGCCACAGGATGACCAGGATCGCCAGGAACATCACCAGGAAGCCGATCAGCCCGACGACGCCGCCGGAGGACAGCATCTCGAACTCGGCGTTCGGGGGCTGGAACTTCTCGTCGAACCGGTCCGTGTACCACCAGCGCAGGCCCGCGCCGAACCACGGGTACTCCTGCCAGATGAGCAGCGACTGCCGGAACCAGACGAGCCGCTGGTACGCGGAGTTGTACTGGTCGCCGGACTCGAGCTGGTCCTGGACGAGGGAGCCGACGACCACCGCGCCGCCGACGATCGCCACCAGCACGACCTTGGAGCGGTGTCGGTGCGGGTCCGGGCGCAGGGCGACGACGGCGATCGCGACGGCCAGCCCGATCAGCGCCTGCCGGGACTGGGCGACCAGGATGCCGGCGAGGAACAGCGAGAACAGGGCGAGGCAGATGAGGTCGTTCCACCGCAGCCAGCGCGGCCGGGCGTAGACGATGATCGCGGCGAACGCCAGCACGCACCCGATGTAGTTCTTGTGCATGAGGAACGGCTCGTCCAGGTACACCGGGCCGGTGCTCCCCTGCGACAGGTTCACCGCGAACTGCCCGAGCGCGGCGAGCGCGACCACGACCGAGCCGCCGACGTACAGGCCGAGGGCGAGGCGCGCGTAGCCCGCGGCACCGATCGCCCAGCCGACGAGCAGCGCGCCGCCGACGAGCAGCCACGAGTGCACCCACTCCACCGCGTTGGCGAGGTACGGGTTCGCGATCACGGTGAACAGCACGGTGGCCTGGTAGAACGCCGTCGCCCACAGCACGCCGCGCATCGGGCCGGACAGCGGGCGGCGGGCGAACAGCAGCGCGGGCCAGAACGCGGCGAACAGCACGAAGTCCGACACGGACAGGGTGCCGCCGACGCGGTTCACCAGGAGCAGCGCCGGCATGCCGAGCACCGGCAGCGCCATCGGCTCGCGCAGGGTGAGGCCGACCACGAGCACGGCCACGCCGACGCCCACGGTGATCCAGGGCTGCACCGAGGTGAGCAGGACGAGGACGACGCCGAGGGCGACGAGCCCGGCCCGGCGCCGGTGCCTCCGGGGCGGGGCGGGTGGTGGTGGTCGTCATGCCGCGGCCTCCCGCTCGAGGGACTCAGGGGTGGGGCTCGCCGGGGACGTCGGCGTGCTGCGTCCGCGCGCTACGCGCGGGTCGCCGAGCGCCGCCTCGGCGCGCAGCGGTCCGCGCAGGTAGAGGCGCAGGCGCAGGCGGGCCGCACGCCCGCGGTCCCCGGGGAGGGCCGACCGGGGGACGCTGCCGAGCACGACCGCGGCCCGCGCGGCCGTCCAGCCGGCGGCCCCGTGGTGCGTGCGGAGGTAGCGCTCCTGGGAGGCGTGGAAGTGCGTCTCGCGCCGGGTCGGGTCCGTGCTGGTCCCGCCGCCGACGTGCTGCGCGCGCACCTCGCCGGCGACGACCGAGCGCCAGCCGGCGTCGTGCGCGCGGCGCTGCCAGTCGGTCTCCTCGGAGTACAGGAAGTACCGCTCGTCGAAGCCGCCGACCTGCGCCAGGGCCTCCGCCCGCAGCAGCAGCACCGAGCCGATGACGAAGCCCTCGCGGGTCTCCGGCACGCCGAGCCCCGCCTCCTGCCGCCACACGCCGGCGGGCGTCGGGAACGGCCAGAGCACCCGCGCGGCGGCGCCGGCGTCGTCGGTCTGGGCCGGTCCCGCCGCGGCGGCGCGCGGGTCGGCACGCAGCCGCCGGTGCAGGGCGCGCACCCCGTCGACGTCGATCCGGGCGTCGGGGTTGAGCAGCAGCACGTCGGCACCGGGCACCTGCGGGTCGCGCAGGGCCACGTTCACGGCCGCGCCGAACCCGAGGTTGGCGCCGGGGTCGACGTAGCGCGCGCCCGCCGCCTCGGCGACCCGCCGGACGGCGGCGTCCCCGGAGTTGTCGACCACGGTGACGGGCAGCGCGCCGGCCAGCGGGGCGAGCGCCCGCTCCAGCAGCCCGGCGGCCCCGTACGCGACGACGACGACCTCCACGGCGTCCGCTGCGTCCGCCCGCGCGGCCGAGGTCGGCAGCCCCGTGCCGGCGTCGGCAGGTGCAGGTGCCGATCTCGCGCGGGCGGACGCAGCGGACGCCGTGGAGGTCGTCGTCGTCGCGTACGGG
>NZ_CABEGA010000069.1 GCF_901521055.1 Cellulomonas hominis
GCGGCCGGGGCCGCCTGGCGCGGCGCGGGCGCCGGGGTCGCCGCAGGTGCGGCGGGGCGGGCGGCGGGCTTGGCGCCGCCACCTGCCGGGTAGGTGTCCCGCAGCTTGCGGACCACCGGCGGCTCGATCGTCGAGGACGCCGAGCGCACGAACTCTCCGAGCTCGTTCAGCTTGGTCATGAGCGACTTGCTGTCGACTCCGAGCTCCTTGGCGAGCTCGTAGACGCGGACCTTGGCCACATCTCTCCCTGTCTCGGTCCGCCCGGACAGGGTCGGACCGTCGTTAGTGCTGGGTACTCATCGCTGGGTACTCATCGGTGCGTGCTCATCGGGCAGCCATCGGCTCTTCGACCCGCTTTCCCTGTTCGACGGTGCACATGCCACCCGGGCGGGTTGCCCTGGCGGCGACGGTCCTCCTCACACCCCGAGGTGCTGCCGGACCGCGGACGTGTCCAGCGACCCTGCGAGACGCAGGGCACGCGGGAACGCACGACGGCGTTCGGCGAGCTCGAGGCACCGAGGATCGGGGTGCAGCCACGCCCCCCGGCCCGGCAGCGCCCGGCGCACGTCGACCACGACCGCGGGATCTCCCGCGTCCGTCGTCGCCGCGACCACGCGCAGCAGGACCGACCTCGGACCGGTCGACCGGCACCCCACGCACGTGCGCACCGGACCCGCGACGACCTCCGCAGCGGGATCCGCTGCGTGGGTGTCGGGGTGGCGCCTGCTCGGCGAGGAGAGCCGAGCGTCCGGCCCAGCCGTGTCCAGTCTAGCGCGCGGGCTCACCGGACTCGACCGGGACCTCGGCCCTCACCGTCGGCGGCGGGCGAGATCGCGGCCTCGGGGGCCTCGCCGGAGTCCGCCGGGGCCTCCTGGGCGTCGGACCGGATGTCGATGCGCCACCCCGTCAGCTTCGCCGCGAGGCGGGCGTTCTGGCCCTCCTTGCCGATCGCGAGCGACAGCTGGTAGTCGGGCACGACGACGCGGGCGGCCCGCGCCGCGGCGTCCACGACCGTGACGGACAGCACACGGGCCGGCGACAGGGCGTGCGCCACCATCTCGGCCGGGTCGTCCGAGTGGTCGACGATGTCGATCTTCTCGCCGTGCAGCTCCGCCATCACCGCGCGGACGCGGGCGCCGAGCGGGCCGATGCACGCGCCCTTGGCCCCGAGGCCCTGCACGTGCGACCGGACCGCCATCTTGGTGCGGTGCCCGGCCTCGCGGGCCAGCGCGGTGATCTCGACGTGGCCGTCGGCGACCTCCGGGACCTCCAGCTCGAAGAGCTTGCGCACCAGGTTCGGGTGCGTGCGGGACAGCGTGATCTGCGCGCCCTTGGAGCCGCGGGACACGTCCAGCACCAGCGCCCGGATCCGCTCGCCGTGCACGTACTCCTCGGTGGGCACCTGCTCGTGCGCCGGCAGGACCGCCTCGGTGCCGCCCACGTCGACCAGGACCACGCGCGGGTCCCGGCCCTGCTGGATGACGCCGCCGAGGACCTCGCCCTCCTTGCCGCGGAACTGCCCGAGCACCTGGTCGTCCTCGGCGTCGCGCAGCCGCTGGACGATCACCTGGCGGGCGGTCGCGGTGGCGATGCGGCCGAAGCCGGCCGGCGTGTCGTCGAACTCGGGGCCGGTCACCGTCGTCGTGGGCGGCACGGCGGTCACCGCGCCGTCGCTGTCCGCGCCCTCGGAGTCGGGCGCCGGGACCACGGTGCGCTCGCGCGCCCACACGGTCACGTGCCCGGTCCGCCGGTCCAGCTCGACGCGCGCGTCCTGCTGCGCGTCCGGCGTCCGGTGGTAGGCGGACAGCAGCGCCTGCTCGATGGCCGAGACCAGCACGTCCAGGCTGATGTCGCGCTCCCGCTCGATGAGCCGCAGCGCCTGCATGTCGATGTCCACGTCAGTCCTCCCGGCCGTCAGGCCCGTCCAGTGCGCCGTCCCCGGCGCCGGCGGCGTCCCCGCCCTTGTCCTTGACCATCTCGATCTCCACCCGGCCGCCGCGCACGTCCTGCAGCGGCACGCGGACCGGGTCGCCGGTCTTCGCCGGCCGGCCCTTGAGCCCCGGCGTCACCGGCGTCACCACCACGGCGTCGTCCGGGGCCCCCGCGTCCGCCCGCTCCACGTCGACCAGCCGCCCGGCCAGCGTCGCGCCGTCGGCGAGCGTCAGCACGACGAGGCGGCCGACGGCACGGACGTAGTGCCGGCGGGCGGTCAGGGGCGCCTCGGCGCCCCGCGTGGAGACCTCGAGGGAGTAGGTGTCGGGCAGGCCGTCCAGGTCGTCCAGCGCCGCCGAGACGGACCGCGAGACCTCCGCGACGCCGTCCAGGTCGAGCGCGTCCTCCGCGTCCTCGACCGCGTCGACCACGACGCGGACGACCGGCCGGCCGCCCTCGCGCGCCAGCTCGACGTCCTCCAGCCACAGCCCGGCGGTGGTCACCACCGGCTCGATGGTCTCCCGGATGCGCTGCGCACTCGTGGGCGCGGGCATGTTGACCTCCTGTGTCGGTCCTCGGTCGGGTGCGCCCGCCGTCGGGCGCACGCCCCACCGGGGACGTCGACGCTGTGTGGTTGTCGGGTCCTGCGCGTGGTGCGGCGCACGGCGACGGGCCGTGTGCTGCGACCAGCGTACTGACTCCCGCCGCGCGCACCCGACGTACGGCTCCCGGCCGGGCCGGCGTGGGAGGATCCGACCCGATGTCCACGGTCCCGCCCCGCGTCCCCGCCCCTCCGCGCCACCGGCTCGGCACCCGCCTGCTCGCGGGCGGGCTCGCGACGGTCGCCGCCGTGCTGCTGTCCGGCTGCGGGCTGCGCTGGGAGACCGACGCGCCGACGGAGCCCCGCCCGGACGCGGCGGAGACGGCCCGGCGCGCCGCCGTGGACGAGGCCCAGGAGCTCGCGGACGCGGCGACCGAGGCCGCTGCGGGCGCCCCGGAGCCCGTCGCCGCGGTCCTCGCGCTGGTGCCCCCCGCGGCCGCCACGCACGTCGACGAGCTCGGCGGCGTCTACGACTCCGGCATCGCGACCCCGACGCCGACCCCCACCGCCACGGCGACCGCGGCACCGGCGACCCCCGCCGACGTGCTGACCCTGCTGGGCACCGCCGCCTCGCGGGCGCGCGCCGACGCCCGGGACGCCGAGGACGCCGGGCGGGCGCGGCTGCTCGCCGCCGTGGCCGCCTCCCGGGCGCAGCTGGCCGAGCGGCTCGCCGCGGCGCTCGGCACGCCCGCACCGGCCGTCGACGCCGACCCCGACGACGCGGGAGAGGCCGGGGGCGGCGCGGCCGACGGCTCGGGGTCCGGCGACGGCTCCGCCGCGAGCCCCGCGCCCTCCGGCCCGGCCTCCGGCGACCCCGCCGCCACGGACTCCCCCGCACCGACCGAGCCCGCCCCTGCCGCGGGCAGCGACCTCGGCCGGACGACGCTCGTCGCGCTCGCCCTCGCCGAGGACCAGACCGGCTTCGGGTTCGAGGTCGCCGCCGCGCGCCTGTCCGGCGACGCCCGGGCCCTCGCGCGCGACTCGGCCCGCGCGCACCGCGCCGCCGCCACCGCGTGGGCCACGGCCGCCGGGGTGGCCGGCACCGCCGACGACCCCCGGCGGGTCACCTACGCGGTCGGCGGCGAGCTCACCGGCGAGGCCGGCGTCCCGGCGTTCTGCGCGGGGCTGCTGAGCGACCTCGCGGCCGTGCACGCGGACGCCGTGCTGGAGACGTCCGCGGGCACGGCCGACCGGACCGCGGCCGTCGACGGCCTGCGCGAGGCGGCCGTCGAGGGCCTCGCGTGGGGCGCGGTGCCGTCGCCGCTGCCCGGTCTGCCCGCGCAGTGACGACGGCCTGAGCGCGAGGCCCAGGCCGCCGGCCTCAGCGCGCGAGCAGCCCGTCCACCAGCTCGGCCACCCGGTCGGCGGCGTCCGCGACCGGGACCTGCTCGGCCTGCGGCCCGCCCTCGACGGCCACCCGCGGCCGCACCTCGACCACGCCGTCCGCCAGGCCGCGCCCGACGACGACCGTCAGCGGCACGCCCAGGAGCTCCGCGTCGGCGAACTTCACGCCGGGCGAGACCTTCGGGCGGTCGTCGTACAGCACCTCGATGCCGCGGGACGACAGGGTCTGCGCCAGCGACTCCGCGGCCTCGAACACCGCCGCGTCCTTGCCGGTCGCGACGACGTGCACGTGCGCCGGTGCGACGCCCGCGGGCCACGCCAGGCCGCGGTCGTCGTGGTTCGCCTCGGCCAGCGCCGCCAGCACGCGGGTGACGCCGATGCCGTAGGAGCCCATCGTGACGACGACGGACTTGCCGTTCTGGTCGAGCACCGTCAGGCCGAGCGCCTGCGCGTACTTGCGGCCGAGGGCGAAGATGTGGCCGATCTCGATGCCGCGCGCGAGCTCCAGCGGGCCGGAGCCGTCGGGCGCGGGGTCGCCGGCGCGGACCTCCGCGGCCTCGACCGTGCCGTCGGCGGTGAAGTCCCGGCCGGCCACGAGGTCGAACACGTGCTTGCCGGGCTCGTTGGCGCCCGTGATCCACCGGGTGCCCGGCACGACGCGCGGGTCGAGCAGGTACCGCACGGCCGTCCGGCCCTCCGCGTCCGCGGCGAGACCGTCCGGGTTGGGGCCGAGCGCCGCGGGGCCGATGTAGCCCTTGACGAGCTCCGGGTGCGCCGCGAAGTCCGCCTCGACGGCGGGCTCCACCTCGGCCGGGCTGACGGCCGCCTCCAGGCGCTTGAGGTCCACCTCGCGGTCGCCGGGCAGGCCGACCACGAGCAGCTCGCGCTCCCCCGTCGGGTGCACGAGCGCGAGCACCACGTTCTTCAGGGTGTCCGCGGCGGTCCAGGCGCGGTCCGGGCGCGCGAACCGCTCGTTCGCGACCGCGACCAGGGAGTCGATGGTCGGCGTGTCCGGGGTGTCCTCCACGTGCGCCGCGGGGGCGTCGTCGAACGGCAGGGCGTCCGGGACCACCGTGGTCACGGCCTCGACGTTGGCCGCGTAGCCGCCCGGCGAGCGCACGAACGTGTCCTCGCCGATGGCCATCGGCGCCAGGAACTCCTCGGAGCGCGAGCCGCCCATCGCCCCGGAGGTGGCGGCGACGATGACGTACTCCAGGCCGAGGCGGTCGAACACCCGCTGGTACGCCTCGCGCTGCGCCTGGTAGGAGGCCTCCAGGCCCGCGTCGTCGACGTCGAACGAGTACGCGTCCTTCATGACGAACTCGCGGCCGCGGATCAGCCCCGCGCGCGGGCGGGCCTCGTCGCGGTACTTCGTCTGGATCTGGTACAGCGCGAGCGGCAGGTCCTTGTACGACGAGTACAGGTCCTTGACCAGGAGCGTGAACATCTCCTCGTGCGTCGGCGCGAGCAGGTAGTCCGCCTCGCGGCGGTCCTTCAGCCGGAAGATGTTCGGCCCGTACTCCGTCCAGCGGCCGGTCGCCTCGTACGGCTCCTTGGGCAGCAGCGCCGGGAAGTGCACCTCCTGGGCGCCCGCGGCGGCCATCTCCTCGCGCACGACCTGCTCGACCTTGCCCAGCACCCGCAGGCCCAGCGGCAGCCAGGTGTAGATCCCGGGGGCGGCGCGGCGGATGTAGCCGGCACGGACGAGCAGCCGGTGGCTGGCCACCTCCGCGTCGGCCGGGTCCTCGCGCAGGGTGCGGACGAACAGGGTGGACAGGCGTAGCAGCATGCCCCGCAGCCTAGTGGGCGGCGCGACCCCGGCTCGGTGCGCCACGATGGGGGCATGCCCGAGCTGCCCGAGGTCGAGTCGCTGGCCGTGTTCCTGCGCGAGCGCGCCGTGGGGCGCACCGTCGCGGCCGTGGAGGTCGGCGCGATCAGCGCCCTGAAGACGTTCAGCCCCGCGCCCGCGGACCTGGCGGGCGGTGCCGTCGTGAGCGCCGACCGGCACGGGAAGTGGCTGGACCTCGGGGTCCGACCGGCGGGCGGCGGCGACCCCCTGCACCTCGTGTTCCACCTGGCCCGGGCGGGGTGGCTGCGCTGGTCCGAGGCGCTGTCCCCGACGCCCGTGCGGCCCGGCAAGTCGCCGCTGGCCCTGCGGGTGCGGCTCGACGACGGCTCCGGCTTCGACCTGACCGAGGCGGGCACCCGCAAGCGGCTCGCGGTCCACGTGGTGCGGGACCCGCGGGAGGTGCCGCCGATCGCGACGCTCGGGGTCGAGCCGCTGTCGCCGGAGTTCACGCGCGAGCGCCTGGGTGAGCTGATGCAGGCCCGCAACCAGCAGATCAAGGGCCTGCTGCGCGACCAGGGCACGATCGCCGGCATCGGCAACGCCTACTCCGACGAGATCCTGCTGGTGGCCCGCACCAGCCCGTTCGCGCTGACGCGGTCGTTCGACGCCGACAAGGTCGCGCGGCTGCACGCCGCCACCCTCGCGGTGCTCACCGAGGCGATCGCGGCCGCCGCGGGACGCCCCGCAGCGGAGCTCAAGGACGCCAAGCGCCGCGGGATGCGGGTGCACGGCCGCACCGGCGAGCCCTGCCCGGGCTGGGACGGTGTGCCCTGCGGGGACACGGTGCACGAGGTGTCGTTCGCCGACTCCTCGCTGCAGTACTGCCCCACCTGCCAGACCGGCGGCACCCCGCTGGCCGACCGGCGGATGTCCCGCCTGCTGCGCTGAGGCCCGCGAGGGCGTTCACGGGTCCCGCACAGGATCCGGCCGGAGGCTGCACCTCCCCCGCCTGCGCCCCGACCACCGCGCTTCCTACCGTGGGGGCATGGCCCACCCCACCCGCGCCGTCCGTCACGGCCGTGCCGTCCTGCGCCCCGCGCGCCACGCCCGCCGCACCCGCGCCGGGCGCCGGGTCGCGCGCACCGCGGCCCTGACCGCCGGCGTCCTGGCCCTCAGCGGCACGACCGGCGCCGCCGCGCTCTACGGGCAGGTGCAGAGCGGGATCGAGGGCGCCGACGTGGACGCGTTCCTCGCCGACGACCGGCCCGTCGAGGAGGCGCCGCCCAGCGACGGGTACGCCGGCCGCGCGCTGAACATCCTGGTGATGGGCACGGACAGCCGGGACGGCGAGAACGCCGCGCTGGCGGGCGAGGAGGAGGGCATGCGCTCGGACACGACCGTGCTCGTGCACCTGTCCGCCGACCGCACCCGCGTCGACCTCGTGTCGATCCCCCGCGACTCACTGGTCCGGCTGCCCGCCTGCACCCTGGAGGACGGCAGCACCACCGAGCCGCGCGAGTCGGCGATGTTCAACTCGGCGTTCGAGACCGGCGCCGGCGAGACGCAGAACATCGCGGCCGCCGCGGCGTGCACGCGGCGCACCTTCGAGGAGAACACCGGCCTGGTCACGGACGAGAGCATCGTCGTGAAGATGGACGGGGTCCGGGACGTGATCGACGCCCTGGGCGGCGTCCCGATGGACCTGCCCGAGGCGATGGACTCCCCCAAGGCCGGCCTGCACGTCCCCGCGGGCCCGCAGGTGTTCGACGGCACGACCGCGCTCGCGTTCCTGCGCGCCCGCACCGGGACCGGCAACGGCCTGGAGACCGGGTCGGACCTCGGGCGCATCGAGCGGCAGCAGCAGCTGCTCGACGCCCTGGCCACGCAGGTGCAGGGCACGGACGTCCTCGCGGACCCGGGCGCGCTGATGCCCCTGCTCGGCAGCGTGACGCGGTCCCTGTCGATCAGCGAGGGCCTGGCGGACGTGCGCTCGCTCGCCGGCCTGGCGCTGACGCTCCGGGACGTCGACCCCGCGTCGCTCAGCCCGGTCACCGTGCCGACCGTCCCCGCACCGCAGGACGAGTACCGCGTGGTGTGGACCGACGAGGCGGAGGACCTGTGGCAGCGGCTGCGCGAGGACCGGCCGCTGACGGACGCTCCGGCGGCCGGGACCACGACCGGCACGGCGACCGCGGGCGCGACCGCCTAGAAGAGCACCGTCGCGTACGTGCCGACCTGCCGGAACCCCACCGCGCGGTAGGCGGCGAGCGCCCGCTCGTTGTAGTGGTTCGCGTACAGCGACACGACGGGCGCGACATCCCGCCGGGTGGTCGCGACGACCGCGGCCATCCCGCCCTCGGAGAGGCGCTCCCCGCGGCGCACGGGGTCGACCCACACGCCCTGCACCTGGGCGACGCCCCCGGCGACCGCGCCGAGCTCCGCCTTGAACACCACCTGCGGCCCGGCGTCGCCCCGCTCGACGCGCACGAACGACCGGCCCTCGCGGATCAGCGACCGCACCCGGGCCTCGTACGCCCCGCCGGTGCCGCCGATCGGCGAGTAGCCGACCTCCTCGGTGAACATCCGCACGCAGGCGGGCAGCACGATGTCGTACTCCTCGGGCGCGGACCGCCGCACCTCGGGGTCCGGCGCGACCACCGGGTCGGCGTCGATCACCATCGAGGGCTGGTTCTCGCGCACCTCGCGGACGGCGCCCCAGGTCGGCGCCAGCCGGTCCCACAGGCCCAGCACCGCGGGGGCGTCGCCGACCACCGAGGAGCACCGGCGCCCCTGCGTGCGGCCGAACGCGGCGAACGCGTCGAGGGCCGCGGTGCGGTGGGCGGCTTCGGGGACGACCGGGACCAGGTTGGCGCCCGCCCAGCAGATCGCGACGAGCGCGCCGTCGACCTCGTAGCCCCAGACCTGGCCGCCCACCCGGCGCAGCCCCGCACGCTCCGCCTGCTCGAGGCGGGTGGTGGCGAGCACGGCCGCGACCGGGTCCTGCGCGCAGACGGCCAGCGCCCGCGGCACGTCGAGCTCGCCGAGCACCCGGGCCGACCCGGGGCCGGTCCGCAGGTGGCCGCCGGCCACGTCCTGCCAGACGCCGCGCACCGGTGTCAGCCCACCGTGACCACGGGGCCGCCCGCACCGGGCTGCGTCGCGTCCATCTCGTCCGCCAGGCGCATGGCCTCGTCGATCAGCGTCTCGACGATCGCGTGCTCCGGCACCGTGCGGACCACCTGGCCGCGGACGAAGATCTGCCCCTTGCCGTTGCCGGACGCCACGCCGAGGTCCGCCTCGCGGGCCTCGCCCGGGCCGTTCACGACGCAGCCCATCACGGCGACCCGCAGCGGCACCTCCAGGCCCTCGAGCCCCGCGGTGACGCGCTCGGCGAGCGAGTAGACGTCCACCTGCGCCCGGCCGCACGAGGGGCAGGACACGATCTCGAGCTTCCGCGGCCGCAGGTTGAGCGACTGGAGGATCTGGATGCCGACCTTGACCTCCTCGACGGGCGGCGCGGACAGGGACACGCGGATGGTGTCGCCGATGCCCTTGCTCAGCAGCGCGCCGAACGCGGTGGCCGACTTGATCGTGCCCTGGAACGCCGGGCCCGCCTCGGTCACGCCGAGGTGCAGCGGCCA
The DNA here is from genome assembly GCF_901521055.1 of Cellulomonas hominis. Lineage (GTDB taxonomy): Bacteria > Actinomycetota > Actinomycetes > Actinomycetales > Cellulomonadaceae > Cellulomonas > Cellulomonas endometrii. The sequence continues at coordinate 9,308 of NZ_CABEGA010000069.1, forward strand.
GTCGCCGCGCTCGGACAGCAGCTCGTAGGCGCGGACCATCACGACGGGGTCGTTGTGCTTCACGGAGATCTTGAAGTCGTGGAAGTCGTGCTCCTCGAACAGCGAGGCCTCCCACACGGCGGAATCCACGAGGGCCTCGGGGGTCGCCTTCCCGTACTTGGCGAGCAGGCGCGGGTCGAGCGAGCCGGCGTTGACCCCGATCCGCAGCGAGACGCCGGCGGCCTGCGCGGCCCGGGCGATCTCCTTGACCTGGTCGTCGAACTTGCGGATGTTCCCCGGGTTGACCCGGACCGCCGCGCAGCCCGCGTCGATCGCGGCGAACACGTACCGGGGCTGGAAGTGGATGTCGGCGATCACGGGGATCTGCGACTTGCGCGCGATGGCCGGCAGCGCGTCCGCGTCGTCCTGGCTCGGCACGGCGACCCGGACGATGTCGCAGCCCGCCGCGGTGAGCTCCGCGATCTGCTGGAGCGTGGCGTTGACGTCCGAGGTGAGCGTCGTCGTCATCGACTGCACGCTGACCGGGGCGTCGCCCCCGACCTCGACCTTGCCCACGCGGATCTTGCGGGTGGGTCGCCGCGGTGCCAGGACCGGGGCGGGGGCCTCGGGCATGCCGAGGCTGATCGGGATGCTCACCCGGCCATCATCGCACCGCAGCGCGCCGTCGCACCCTGCGCCGCGCGCGCCTCAGGCTGCTCTCAGCCGCCGCGGGTCAGCCCAGGGACACGGGGCTGACGATGTCGGCGTACGCCAGCAGCAGCCCCATCCCGCCGAGCAGCACGAACACCCCGAGGGCGAGCGGCTGCAGCCGCGCGGCATCGGCGGGCCGGGGCCGCGGCAGGTTCCGCAGCCGGGCGACCTGGCGCTTGAGCCCCTCCCACAGCGCGGCGGCGACGTGCCCGCCGTCGAGTGGCACCAGCGGCACCAGGTTGAACACGAACAGCGCGATGTTGAGGGAGGCGAGCAGGCCGAGCATCGCCGAGACCCGGTCGACCACGCCGACACCGGGCGCGTCCGAGGACGCGACGTCGCCGGCCAGGCGGGCCACGCCCACCGGCCCGAGCACGCCCGACGCGTCGCGCTCCTCGCCGCCGGTCACGCTGCGGGCGACGTCCACGAGGTTCGCGGGCAGGGTGACGACGGCCCGGCCGGTCTGCCACACGGCGTCGGCCGTCACCGAGACCACCTCCGACGCGGGCTGGCGCTGCAGCTCCGTGCCGGGGCTCACGCCCAGGAAGCCGACCTCGGCGGTCACGGGGTCGCCCGCGTCGTCCAGCACCGGCTGACCGTCGTCGTCCGTGACGGGACGCTCGGCCACCACGGGCGTGACGGACAGGGTCACCCGCTCCCCGTCGCGCTCGACGACCACCGGCACGGCCTCCTCGCCGGTGCCGCGGATCATCCCGCTGAGCTGGGCCCAGGACTCGACCGGGGCGCCGTCGTACTCCACCACGGTGTCCCCGGGCCGCAGGCCGGCGGCGGCCCCGGGCGCCTCGGGGTCCGACGCGGAGCACTCCGTCGCGGTGGAGCCCGCGGGCAGCACGCACTGGCTGACGGACGCGAGGGTCGTGCTCGCCGTCTGGGTCCCGATGCCCACGAACAGCACGGCGAGCAGCACGACGGCGATCAGCAGGTTCATCACCGGCCCGCCGAGCATCACCACGAGCTTCTTGGGCGTCGAGAGGCGGTAGAACGCCCGGTGGTCCTCGCCGGGACGGATCTCCTCCGCGCTCGCCTCCCGGGCGTCGGCCGCCATCCGGCTGAAGAAGCCGCGCACCGGCGGGTTCCCGACCGCGTCGGGCGTCGGGTACATGCCGATCAGCCGGACGTACCCGCCGAGCGGGATCGCCTTGACGCCGTACTCGGTCTCGCCCCGGGTCCGCGACCACAGCGTGGGGCCGAAGCCCACCATGTACTGGCTCACCCGCACGCCGAACCGCTTGGCGGGGACCATGTGGCCGACCTCGTGCAGGGCGATGGACACCAGGATGCCCACGACGAGGACGAGCACGCCGATCGCGTACGCCATCAGGTCACAGCTCCGTTCTGCTCGGGACGGTCGACCCCCCATCCTGCCCCTTCAGCCTGAAGAGCGGCTGGACGTCCGCAGCGGGTCCGGCGTCCTCGACCTCCACGCGGTCCCGGCCGCCACGCTTCGCGCGGTACATCAGGGTGTCGACGCGCTCCAGGGCATCCGCCGGCTGCTCCCCCGGCCGCAGCGCCGTCACGCCCAGGCTCGCGGTCACGTCGACCGCCACCTCGCGGCGCACCTCGGTGGGCAGCGCGGCGCGCAGGCGCTCGGCCAGGGCACCCGCGTCCGCCAGCCCCATGCCCGGCGCCACGACCAGGAACTCCTCGCCGCCGAGCCGCGCCACGAGGTCGCCGGACCGCACGTGCTGCTCCAGGGCGTGCGCCACCGCGACCAGCACCCGGTCCCCGACGGCGTGCCCGTGCACGTCGTTGACGGCCTTGAACCGGTCGAGGTCCAGGTACACCAGCGCGACGTCGAGCCCCGACCCGACGACCCCCGCCTGGTACGCGAGCTCGTCCTCGAGCCGGCGGCGGTTCGCGGCCCCGGTCAGCGGGTCCCGGTAGGCCATCTCGCGCATCGACGCGGCCTCGGCGCTCGCGTGCTCCGCGACCAGGAACGCGCGGGTCGCGTGCTCCTTGGTCCGCGACAGCACCCACACCATCGCCGCGAGCACCGCCAGGTAGACGGCGTAGCGCACCAGGTCGACGACGTGCTGGCGGGTGCTGCCGTCCCCCGGGCCGAGGGCCAGCCCCACGGAGCCGACCACCACCACGAGCACCACCACGGCCCCCGCGTGCAGGGCGGCCACCCGGTTCGGGTACACGAGGTAGCCGATGACCACGAACAGCGCCAGCCCCATGAACGTCGTCGGGAACAGCGCGGACCAGCCGCCCCCGACGTCGGTCGCCAGCCGGCTGCCCATCGTCACCAGCCACAGCACGTCCAGGCCGGTCAGGACCACGCGGGACACGGGGATGGTCGCGCGCGGGTGGCGCAGCACCAGCCACGCGAACAGCAGCACCACGACGAGCAGGGCCGGGGAGACGCCGCGCAGCAGGGGGTCGTCCCAGCGCAGCACCAGCACGGCGACCACCGCGACCGCCCCGACCAGCAGGCACACCAGGAGCACGCGGCGGATCAGGCCCAGGGTGGGGTCACCGGCCCGCCGGGCCACGGGCAGGTCCCGGTGCGGCGGAGACGGTGCGGACATGGCGGCTCGCGTTCCGGGTCGGCGGGTGCTGGCACGGTACCTCCGCCGGAGCGCCGCGGACCCGTCCGGAGGGCGGGATCACCCGGAGATCACCCGCTGAGGCGCTCGTCCATCCCCCACGCGGACCCGTACCCGGCGGGCTCGGGGGCCGCGAGCAGGTCCAGGAACGGCACGGCGTCGAACGCCTCGGGCCCCAGCACGCCGGTGCCGCCCCAGCGCCCGTCGGCGAGCAGCTCCAGGGCGACGACGGGGTTGACCGCGGTCTGCCAGACCACGCACTGCGCGCCGTACTCGGCCATCGACCAGGCGTTGTCGACGACGTGGTGCAGGTACACCTCCCGCGGCCGCCCGTCGGTGCCCGTGCCGGTGACGAGGAGCCCGGCGCACGTCGCGCCCGACATCCTGGGCCCGATCGACGCCGGGTCGGGCAGCACGGCGGCGACGACGTCGCGGGGGCTGACCTCGACCCCGCCGACCCGCACCGGCGCGGTCGAGTCCAGGCCCAGGGTGTGCAGCGTCCGCAGCACCCCGATGAACTCCTCCCCCAGCCCGTACTTGAACGTCACGCGCTCGGCGTCCACCCACCGCGGCATGAGCAGCACCTCCTCGTGCTCGACGTGCACGCACTCCACGGGACCGATCGGCGCCGGGAAGTCGAAGACCTCCGGCTCGTGGAACGGCGGCACGGTGTGCCAGCCGGCGTCGCGGTCCCCGGCCGCCCGGGCGCGCGCCGCGTCGTAGACGACCGGCGGGTTCAGGCACTCCTCGATGGTGGTCCAGATGGAGAACGACGGGGCGAACACCGGCTCCCCGTCCTCGCCGCGGACCACGAGGTTCGCGCCGTCCCGGACGCCGAGCTCGTCGATCCGGGAGAACAGGTGGTCGGCGGCGTACCGCGCGAACACGTCGGACAGGCCGGGCTCCACGCCCATCCCGACCAGCGCGAGCCGGCCCGCTCCGGTCCACGCGGCGTCGGCCGCGAACTGGGCGTCGCCGAGCTTCACGCCCGTCCGCTCGTACGGCGCGGTGGGGTGCGGGGTGGACAGCGACATCGCCATGTCGAGGTAGTCGACCCCGGCGGCCAGCGCCGCGGTGAACACCGGCATGACGAACCGCGGGTCGACCGCGTTCAGGACGTGGGTCGCGGCGTGCTCCCGCAGCAGACGCTCGACCGAGCCCGGGTCCGAGGCGTCGACGACCGCCGCCACGAACCGCCCGCCGACCACGTCCCGCCCGCCGGCGGCGGCCACGGTGCGCGCCGCCCGGTCCGGGTCGCGGTCCGCGACCACCATCAGCTCGAAGAACTCCCGGCGGGCGGCGATCCGGGCGACAGCGTCGCCCACCCCGCCGCTCCCGACCACGACGACACGCATGGTGCTCCTCTCCTCCGGGCGCCTCACCGGCGCCGCCGCCCGCTGCGGACGACCTGGACCCCCACGACCACCAGCAGCGAGAGGGCGAACATGAAGGACCCGATGACGTTGGCCTGCGGCGGGATGCCGCGCGTCGCCGAGACGTAGACGAACTTCGGGAAAGTGGCGAAGCTGCCGGAGGTGAAGTTCGTGACGATGAAGTCGTCGAAGCTCAGCGAGAACGCCAGCAGCGCGGCGGCCGCGATCCCGGGGACCAGCAGCGGGAACGTGACCTTCCAGAACGCCTGCCAGGGCGTGGCGAACAGGTCGGCCGCGGCCTCCTCGAGCCGGGGGTCGAGCGACGCGACCCGCGCCTTGACGGTGACGACCACGAACGAGACGCAGAACATCACGTGCGCGGCGACGACCGTCCAGAACCCGAGCTGCACCCGCAGCGACAGGAACTGCGCGAGCAGGGCCGCACCGAGCACCACCTCGGGCGTGGACATGGGCAGGAAGATCAGCAGGTTCGCCAGCGCCCGGCCGCGGAACCGGTAGCGCACCAGGGCGATCGCGATCAGCGTGCCGAGCGCGGTCGCCACCAGCGTGGACAGCAGCCCCACCTGGATCGAGTGCGCGAACGCCTCGCAGACCTGCGGCGCCCCGCACGGGTTCCGCCAGGCGTCGAGCGTGAACCCGCGCCAGACGAGGTTGGTCTTGCCCGCGTCGTTGAACGAGAAGGCGATCGTGTAGGCCACCGGGACGAGCAGGTAGACGAAGCCCAGGCCGGCGAACACCGGGACGACCGCCCCGCCGAGACGCCACCGGCGCCGCCGCGAGGGTGCCGGTGCGACAGCGCGCTCCACCGGCGCCGCGGTGCGCGCGACCGCGGGGGCGCTCACAGCAGCTCCTCCGTGCCGGACCGCCGGACGTACAGCCCGACCAGCACGAGGATCGCCACCATGAGCACCACCGACAGCGCCGCGGCGGTCGGGTAGTCGAGCACCTTGAAGAACCGCGCGTCGACGACCTGGCCGATCATCGCCGTGTCCGTGCTGTTGCCGAGCAGGCTGGAGTTCACGTAGTCACCGGTCGCCGGGATGAACGTGAGCAGCGTCCCGGAGACGACGCCCGGCATCGACAGCGGCAGGGTCACCGTGCGGAACGTCGTGACCGGGCGGGCGTACAGGTCGCCGCCGGCCTCGACCAGGCGCGGGTCCAGCCGCTCCAGGCTGGCGTAGATCGGCAGGACCATGAACGGCAGGAAGTTGTAGGTCAGTCCCGCGACGACGGCGAACGCGGTCGCGGTGAGCCGCCCGTCCGGCGGGAGCAGGTGCAGCCAGCGCAGGGCCTGCACCACGAACGCGTCGTCGGCGAGGATCTGCTTCCAGGCGATCGTGCGCAGGATGAAGCTCGTGAAGAACGGGGCGACGACCAGCACCAGCAGGACGCCCTGCAGCAGGGTCCGGCCCCGGGCGCGCACCGCGATCGCGTAGGCGAGCGGGTAGCCGATGACGAGCGCCGCGACGGTCGCGAGCAGCGCGAAGGCGAACGACCGCACGATCTGCGGCCAGAACTGCGCGAGCGCCTCGGTGTAGTTCTGCCAGTGCAGCGCCGGCTGGAACTGCCCGACGTCGCCGCCGGGCACCGGCACGTACAGCGACGTGGCGAGCAGCGCGCCGACCGGCACGACGAAGAACAGCACGAGGTACGCGGTGCCCGGCAGCATCAGCCCGAAGGCCCCCGACCGTGAGCGCCAGGTGGGGGCCGGGGCGGGTGCCTGCGGAGCGGCGTCCGTGAGGGCGGCGGCGATGCTCATGCCGCCTCCGCGTCACCGTCGGCGGCCCCGTCGGCGTCGAGCCCGAACGTGAACTCCACCGCCCACGCGAGGCGGACCTCGTCGCCGACGGACAGCGTGGCGCCGCCCACGAGGTTCTGCGCGAACACGCCGAAGGTGCCGACCCCGGGCAGCGCCACCTGGTACTGCGTGCTCACACCGGCGAACGCGACGTCGGTGACGGTCCCGGGGCCCAGCACGTTGGCCCCCGGCGCCACGAGCGCGGGGTCCTGCCCCGGACCGAGGACCCGGATCTTCTCGGGCCGCACGCCGACGAGCACCCGGCCGCTCGTGCGCACGGCCCGGTCGGCGGGGACGCGCACCCGGGTGCCCGCGACCGCTACGCCGATGGTGCCGTCCGCGCCGGGGGCGTCGACGACCTCCCCCGCGACGAGGTTCGACTGCCCGAGGAAGCTCGCCACGAACGCCGTGCGCGGCAGCTCGTACAGGTCCGCGGGGCTGCCCATCTGCTCGATGCGCCCGTGGTTCATCACCGCGACGGTGTCGGCCATCGTCATGGCCTCCTCCTGGTCGTGGGTGACGTGCACGAACGTGAGGCCCACGTCGGTCTGGATCCGCTTGAGCTCGAGCTGCATCTGGCGGCGCAGCTTCAGGTCGAGCGCGCCGAGCGGCTCGTCGAGCAGGAGCACCGCCGGGTTGTTCACCAGGGCGCGCGCCAGGGCGACGCGTTGCTGCTGGCCCCCGGACAGCTGGGCCGGGCGCCGGTCGGCCAGGTGCCCGAGCTGGACCAGGTCGAGCCCCTCGCGCGCCAGCCGCGCGGCGTCGGCCACGCGGCGGCGGCGCAGGCCGAACGCCACGTTGTCCAGCACCGACAGGTGCGGGAACAGCGCGTAGCTCTGGAACACCGTGTTCACCGGGCGCTGGTGCGCGCCGGTCCCGGTGACCTCGCGGCCGCCGATCGACAGGGCGCCGGACGTCGGCTGCTCCAGCCCCGCGACCATCCGCAGCGTCGTGGTCTTGCCGCAGCCGGACGGGCCGAGCAGGGCGAAGAACGAGCCGGACGGCACGGTGAGCGTGAGGTCGTCGACCGCGGTGAAGGCGCCGAACGTCTTGGTGACGCCCCAGATCTCGAGCGCCGCACCGGCGCGGGCGGGTGCCGTGGCGCTCATGCCCCGATCACGTCCAGGAACGCGCCGTTGTAGGTGGTCTCCTCCTCGGGCGTGAGGGTGCGGAACACGTGCGCCGTGGCGAGCGTCGCCTCGTCGGGGAAGATCATCGGGTTCGCGGCGAGCTCCGGGTCGATGGCCTCCATGGCCTCCTGGGCGCCCTGCACCGGGGTGATGTAGTTGACCCACGCGGCCACCTGCGCCGCGACCTCCGGGTCGTAGTAGTGGTCCAGCACGGCCTCGGCGTTCGCCTTGTGCGTCGCGCCGACCGGGATGAGCAGGTTGTCGCTCCAGAGGGTGCCGCCGGCCTCGGGGATCGCGAACGCGAACCGGTCGTCGTTCTCGTAGTTCAGCGCCGTGATGTCCCCGGACCAGCCGATGACCGCGACCGCGTCGCCGCTGACGAGGTCCTGCGCGTAGGAGTTGCCGCGCACCTGGCGGATGTGGCCGGACCCGATCTTCTCCCGCAGCACGGCGAGCGCCGCCTCGAACTCCGTCTCCCCCCAGTCGCCCGAGGGGTCGACGCCCTGGTCGAGCATGATGAGGCCGATCGTGTCGCGCATCTCCGAGAGCACCTCGACCTTGCCGGCGAGCTCGGGCGCCCACAGGTCCGACAGGCCGGTCATGCCCGACGGCACCGCGTCCTTCGCCCACGCCAGGCCGCCGAACCCGGACTGCCACGTGAGCGAGTGCGTGCGGCCGGGGTCGAAGTCGACGTCGGCGAGGCCCGGCAGGATGTTGTCGGCGTTCGGGATCGCCGACCGGTCGAGCTCCTGGGTGTAGCCGAGCCGGATCAGCCGGGCCGCCATCCAGTCGGTCAGGGTGACGATGTCGTACCCGATGTCCTGGCCGTTCGCGAGCTGACCGGAGACCTTGCCGTAGAACGAGTCGTTGTCGTCGATGTCCTCCGTGTACTCGACCTCGATGCCCGACTCCGCGGTGAACGCCTCGAGCGTCGGGTACCCGGTGCCGGCCTCGTCCTGGTCGAGGTACAGCGTCCAGTTGGCCCAGCGCACGAGCTTCTCGCTGTCCGACAGGTCGGTGGCCGCGGTCGCCGAGGTCCCCGACGCGGGGCTGCCACCGGTGCCGCACGCGGCGAGCAGCACCCCCGCGCCGATGCCGCCGACGGCGCCGGTGAGGAACTGCCGTCGGGAGGGGCCCGCGGGGAGGGCGGCCGGCGGACGCCGGCGCCCGTGGCGCTGCATCGCGGCGATCAGGGCGCGTGCGCGCGGGTCGGCCGGGAGGGGGCGGCGAGGGGACATCGTGCTCC